>JBGSKO010000033.1:0-21822 GCA_041741155.1 Saprospiraceae bacterium
TTTTAAGGTCTTTGACTTTACCCCGTTTAAATTGTTCACTAAAATTTCGGTTGTACTTCGATTGAATTTGAAACTTTTTGTCGCCTTTTTTTGACATTACAGATTGACTTTTGAGGTCAAGCTATTTTAGGCAATGACAAGTGTACGTCACGAATACTTCAAAAATCTGCAATCATGTATTCAAAATTTTCCAGTGAATGCTTCGATTTTGATGCGTTTGCCTTGGGGGGCGCGCTCAGCTTTTTGGCAACCAGGCATTTCAGCGGTTGATTATGACATCTCCACCCGAACAGGTGGTCTGGCTCATATCTCCGTCAAATGTATGTTAGGAGCAAAAAAAAGACTTGCAACGCGGGCTGATTTGCGTTGCAAGTCTTTGATAATTAGCGCGGAGAGGGTGGGATTCGAACCCACGGTACCCGGAGGTACACTTGATTTCGAGTCAAGCACAATCGACCACTCTGCCACCTCTCCTAAAAAAATTGTGGCGGAGAGACAGGGATTCGAACCCTGGATACGCTTTTGACGTATACGCACTTTCCAGGCGCGCTCCTTAAACCACTCGGACATCTCTCCGGATCTGCTGCGAACAGCACTCAAAAAACAACACTTTCGAACCGGAAACAAAACGCTCGTTCAAAAGTGGCGGCAAAGGTAATTTTAGTTTTTGCAATATGCAAACCGGATTTTGAACAGAATTTTCAAAGCCAGGTAGTGGCAGACTTTAGTCCGCCAAAGTAGTAGCAGCGGACGGACGTGTTCCGTTACTTTGGCGGACTAAGAGCATGTTGGGGATTTTCTGCTGGAGGCAAAAAAAGAACCGTTTTGGGCCCAGCAAGAAAATCCCCAACATGCTCTAAAGTCCGCCACTACTGTGATGAACACCAATAGTTTTCGATACGCCTTTCGCGGCCTCGCCGATTTGTTTCGCACGCAGCCGAACGCCCGTTTTCACCTTGCAGCATCTGTGGCAGTGTTTGCCGCCGGGTTTTGGCTGGATATTTCCCGGCTCGAATGGGTGGCCGTGGTGCTGTGCATGGCGCTGGTAATCGCTCTGGAGGCGGCCAATACCGCCATCGAATACCTGACAGATCTCGTTTCGCCGGATTACCACCCGTTGGCCGGCAAAGCCAAGGACGTGGCCGCCGGAGCCGTACTCGTGGCGGCCATTGGGGCTGCAGCAGTAGGTGCACTGGTGTTTTTGCCGAAAATTTATGCGCTGCTAATCGCAGGTTGAGTGCCGTTTTTTACTGCGAAGGAAGTTAAACCTCCGCGCCTCTGCGTCTCTGCAGTGAAAAAACTCCGCGTCTCCCATGTAAAACCTCCGCGCCTCTGCGTCTCTGCGGTAAAAAAAACTCCGCGTCTCCCATGTAAAACCTCCGCGCCTCTGCGTCTCTGCGGTAAAAAGTCCTGCGGTAAAAAGTCTCTGTGGTGAACGAACACGAATCCGGTACTTTTGCCCAAACAATCCTTCGGTACTACCATGTCTTTTCCTGTCGCCTGCCGCCTTGCGGTATTGCTTTTCTTCCTCGGCGCGGCTGCGCGCACACATGCCCAGCAGCCCCCGTTTTTCTCCCTCCAACCTGCCGATACGCTGCACAAACCGCGTTTGTGGGCGGCAGTTGGCGCCGGTACGGTAGTGTATGGCGCGTCTATGGTGGCCCTGCACCGCTCGTGGTACGCCAACTACCCGTCCAAAAATTTTCACACGTTCAACGACCTCGGCGAGTGGAACCAGATGGACAAGATGGGCCACGGGCTCATGTCGTACAATGAAAGCCGCTGGTTGTACGCCGGCGCCCAATGGGCAGGCATCCGGCCGCGCTCAGCTGCCTGGATTGGTTTCGCCGGCAGCCAATTGATCATGACCTCGCTGGAGATGTACGATGGATTTTCGTCCCAGTGGGGCTTTTCGTGGAGCGACATAGGCGCCAACCTGCTTGGTTCCAGTCTGTTTCTGACGCAACAACTCGGCTGGGGCGAGCAGCGCATTACCCTGAAAATGAGCGCCTGGCCAGTCAACTACCCCACGGAGCGCATCCTCCCCGTTCGTCCGGCCGGCAGCGACGGCTGGACGACCCTGCAGCAGCGCTCCGACGCCCTGTACGGGACCGGACCGATCAGCCTTTTTTTGAAAAACTACAACACGCTCACGGTGTGGGCATCCGTGAATCCGCGATCGTTTCTGCCCGGGCGCGCCACCTGGCTGCCCCGCTGGCTCAATGTCGCCGTGGGTATGGGCGCCGAAAACCTGTTCGCCGGGCGCGGCTACGAGTGGAAAGGCAACCGGAATTGCGAAGGACCGGACTGCGATGTGTACCGCCTCGACCCGGCGGAATACCCGCGCACCCGGCAGTTTTTTCTGTCGCTGGACGTGGACCTTACCCGCCTCGGAATCCGAAACCGGTTTTTGCGCACGGTCGCCGGCGCAATCAACATCATCAAAATCCCGGCGCCTGCCCTGGAGATCACCGACCGGGGAAGTGTACGGTTTCACCCGCTGTATTTTTGAAACCCTGGGTGCCCGGAAATGCACCCTTATTTTTTACATCAGGAAGCGTAATTTCGCGGCATTGTATCATGGAGATATTCGTTTTCGCCAGCTATCTGGTACTTTTCGAATCATTCCATCATAATCCGCCGATACCAACACTTTCTGTTCACCAACACCTTATCCCACCATGCGCATCCCGAACCTTCTTGCTCTCTTGCTGCTGGCGTTCTCGTTTCCGTTAGCCGCGCAAAATGCTCCCTGTGAAATTTACGATCTGGTTGTCGAAACCGGCCCTTGTACATCCGATTCCACGTATTCGTTGCAGGTAAATTTTAAGGTACAAAACCCGCCCAGCAACGAATTTCAACTCTGGGGAAATGGCGCACTGCTCGGGGGGTATAAACTGACCGACCTGCCGCTGACCATTAATAATTTTCCCGGCAATGGCCTGCTGGGTGGCTATGTGAAAGTCTGTATGGCAGGTAATGCCAACCCGGCTTCGACCTGCTGCGCGATCAAACAATTCATCGCGCCGGACTGTAGCCAAAATGCTCCTCCGTGTGAAATTTACGATGTCAAAGTGGAGACCGGCGATTGTTTGGCCAACGGCCAGTATAAAATAAAACTGAACTTCCAGGTCGCGGGCGCCACCAACTCCCTGTTCGAAGTTTGGGCCGGAAACGGCCAATACCTCGGGTATTTCCCATTGAGCCAATTACCTCTTGCGCTCAATTTCCCTGCCGGTGGCGGTACCGTGGACAAGATCAAAATTTGTATCAACGACAACCCGAACTGCTGCAAGGTGTACGAGTTTCAAGCGCCTGCCTGCCCGCCAAAACCCTGTACGATCAATGACCTGCGCGTCGAAACCGGTGATTGCACGTCCGATAGTACCTATAACATAGTGCTTAATTTCAAGGCGCCGAGTGTTTCCCTCACCGACTCGTTCAATGTTTACGCCGCCAACGGCCAGTTTCTTGGCCGTTTTGCGTATGCCGCCCTGCCCGTTTCGATCGCCAATTTCCCCTGGAACGGCGACAATGTGGACGCCGTGAAAATTTGCATCAGCAACACCTGCTGCCGCACCAAGGAATTCAACGCGCCTGCCTGCATCGCCCAGCCGTGTGGTATTAATGACTTGAAAGTGGATGTGGGCGACTGCATCACACAAAAAACCTACCGGATCAAACTCAATTTTAATGTTGCGCTCCCGACTCCGGGCGCCGCCGACATCAAGTTTGTCGTGAGGGCCGGAAACGGCGATTCTCTGGGCACCTACGGGCTGAACGACCTGCCGCTAACCCTTGATTTTCCGCGCAGCGGCGATGTTTTTGATGTACTCAAAGTGTGCCTGCTGAATGCCGATGGCGATGAAATCTGTTGCAAGATCATCGAGTTCATAGCACCTGTTTGCAACCTCAATCCCTGCCCGATTTCCGATCTGCAAGTGGAAGTTGGCCCCTGCAATAGCGATGGCACGTACTCCATCTCGATCAAATTCAACAATTCGTCCACTACTCCGGGCGCCTTCGCGGTGTGGGCAGGAAACGGAAAATTCCTCGGAATCTTCCCGCTGAGTGCCCTGCCGCTGAAAATTGCCAAATTCCCGGCGAGCGGCAATCCAGTGGACGTAGTGAAAGTGTGCCTGATCGGTACCAACAGCAGCGCCCCGGTGTGCTGCCTCACCGCCGAGTTTGATGCCCCCGACTGCTCGAACGCCCCTTGCGGCATCTTTGACCTGAAAGTAGATGTTGGCCCGTGCAACGACGATGGCTCGTACGCCATCACTGTAAATTTCGGCACACTCACAGCCCAGGGCCAGTTTGGCGTATGGGCCGGCAATGGCCAGTTTCTCGGTATCCATCCGTTTAGTGCCTTGCCTTTGAAAATCCTTCATTTCCCCGGCAGCGGCGGCGCTATTGATGTGGTGAAAGTCTGTGTATTTACTTCAGGAACGGCCTCGCCAACCTGCTGCCTGACCAAAGAATTTAAAGCGCCGGACTGCGCGCCAAAGGACTGCGAAATTTACGACCTGAAAGTAGAAACCGGCCCGTGCAATGACAACGGCACGTACAAGGCTGTTGTCAACTTTAAGGTGCACAACCCGGGCCCGAGTACGCATTTCATGCTGTGGGCCAACGGCGTCCTGCAAGGCGCATTTCCGTTGAGCAGCCTGCCGTTCACGATCGCGCAGTTCCCGACCAACGGCGGCCCGAACGATTATATCAAAGTCTGCCTGATCAGTCCTGCGTCGAACCTCGCGTCGAACTGCTGCAAAACGCTGGAATTTCCGGTGCCGAATTGCCAAACCGGTCCGTGTGAAATATATGACCTGAAAGTAGAAACCGGCCCGTGCAACAACGACGGCACGTACAAGGCCGTAGTCAATTTTAAAGTACAAAACCCGGGCGCCAGTGGGCATTTTGCGCTTTGGGCCAACGGCGTCCAACTGGGCACGTACCCGCTGAGTGCCTTGCCGCTGACGATTCCGAACTTCCCGACCAATGGCGGCCCGAACGATGTGATCAAAGTGTGCCTGGTCACTGCTTCAGGGGATATTACCACCACCTGCTGCCGGACGCTGGAATTTCCGGTGCCGAACTGCCAGACCGGTCCGTGTGAAATTTACGACCTGAAAGTGGATGTCGGCCCGTGCAACAGCGACGGTACCTTCAAGGTCTTAGTCAACTTTAAAGTACAAAACCCGGGCGCCAGCACGCAATTCACGCTGTGGGCCAACGGTACCCAATTGGGTACGTACCCGCTGAGCGCCTTGCCGCTGACGATTCCGAATTTCCCGACCAATGGCGGCCCGAACGACGTGATTAAAGTGTGTCTGATTAGTGCAACACCGAACGCCCCGTCTACCACCACCTGCTGCCGGACGCTGGAATTTCCGGTGCCGAACTGCCAGACCGGTCCGTGTGAAATTTACGACCTGAAAGTGGAAACCGGCCCGTGCAACAACGACGGTACGTTCAAAGTCGTGGTCAACTTTAACGTACAAAACCCGGGCGCCAGTGGGCATTTCACGCTGTGGGCCAACGGTACCCAACTGGGCACGTACCCGCTGAGTGCCTTGCCGCTGACGATTCCGAACTTCCCGACCAATGGCGGCCCGAACGACGTGATCAAAGTGTGCCTGGTGAGCGCAACACCGAACGCCCCGTCTACCACTACGTGCTGCCGGACGCTGGAATTTCCGGTGCCGAACTGCCAAACCGGCCCGTGTGAAATTTATGATCTAAAAGTGGAAACCGGCCCGTGCAACGACAACGGCACCTACAAGGCCTGGGTCAACTTCAAAGTGCAAAATGCTAACCCCGTGGCGGTATTTGGTATCTGGGCCAACGGCCAGTTCCTAGGCACTTTCCCGCTGACTGCGCTGCCGTACGCTATTCCAAACTTCCCGACGGACGGTGGCCCGAACGACGTGGTCAAAGTATGCCTGCTCGTCCCCGGTTCTTCACAAACGCTTTGCTGCGCAACGAAGGAGTTCTCGGTACCAGATTGTCTGAACAAGCCGTGTGAAATTTCCGATGTGCAAGTGGTGACTACGCCTTGCCTTTGCGGACAATTCTTCGCCGTCGTCACGTTCGAGCACCAAAATGGCGGCAGCGGCGGTTTCGACATCGTTGGCAACGGCGTCAATTACGGCACCTTCCCGTACAACCAGCAGCAGCCGATTATCCTTGGCCCGCTGGACGGCGACAATACAACGGAATACGAATTTGTCGTGCGCGATCATCTGCATCCCGACTGCCACGGTGTGGAGGAGATCGGCAAAGTGGATTGCACCGATCAGTTCTCGCCCGGCAATACGACACCAAAAGTTGCTGTATCCCCCAACCCGGCTACGGACTGGCTGTCGGTGACGGCCAAATCGCCGTCCGGAATGGCTATTGGCCAGGCCACCGCCGAGGTACGCACCGCCGACGGGCGCTTGATGCGTACGGTTGTTGTCGCCAATGGCAGTAGTTTCCAACTGGATATTGCCGGTTTGCCGGCGGGTATCTACCGCTTGTCCGTGCAAACTGCGGAGGCGCGCCTGGAAAGTATGTTTGTAAAACAGTGATGAGCGATGCGTGATGAACGATGAGTATTAAAAAAGGCCCGGACGAGTCCAACTCGTTCGGGCCTTTTTCATAGCAAATTCACCGATCAGTTTTTGCGATCGCGGCGGTCTTCGCGGCGGTCGCGTTTGTTTTCACGGCGGTCGCGTTTGTCTTCGCGGACATCGCGCTTGTCTTCACGGGCATCGCGGACATCTTCCCTTTTATCGCGGATGCCGCCGTCGTGTTTGGCGTCGCGGACATCTTCGCGGGCATCGCGGCGGTCTTCGCGGCGGTCGCGTTTGTTCTCGCGGCGGTCGCGGACATCTTCTTTTTTGTCGCGGACATCTTCGCGGCGGTCGGCGGCGGGTGTTTGTTGGGCTTCAACTTGTGCGGCAAACGCCAGCATGAAGACGGGGATCAGGAACAGAAAGAGCAGTTTTTTCATAAATAAACAGGTGGTTGAGTGTACAATGCGTGCTTGGACGAATACTCGAGGCGCGGGTTTAATGCAGGGTCGGGTTTTAGCATAGCGGTAAAAACTTAGGCACTCCAATCTCAGAGGGCTTGGCTGACGGGCTTATGTTTTTTTTCAGGATGGTAGTATGTGGTGGGTAGGGGCGAAGTGTAAGGTGGAATTATGCACAGCCAACACTCGGGGATAAAGCCGCCTCCTCTATCTTGTAAATCTTGTACAATTCAACATTTTGAAACGCCGTGCAGGTCTTTCGACCCCGAACCAACCGTTTGATTATTTGGCGCTAAGGTGCGGGGTCGAAAGACCCTATGGTATGCACACATCTTTGCTTGAATTTCAGTGCTATCCCTGTGGTATGCATAGGGAAAGGAAAAGCGGTCAGACGACCTGCGGTCGTACAGACCGCAAGGTAGAATAAATTGGTCTGTACGACCGCTACCGGCGAGCCTCGGCTACGCATATTGTGCGGCTAAAAACCCTGAAGGGGTTGTATGTCTATAGCACAAAATGCGCGTCGTACGTTTCAACCCTGAAGGGGTTGTATGTTCGTTCGTTGGGTCTTACATAGAACCCCTTCAGGGTTCTAAAACGTGTCAATACCGATGATATAAACATATAGCCCCTTCAGGGCTGGGACTTTGAAATATGCGTAGCCGAGGCTCGGCGGTACAGGTCGTCTGACCAACAACTCTACTAATCAACTTGTTGACAGCCAATCAAAAGATGTGTGCATACTATAGGTCAAAAGACCCGCGCACGGCGCAAACCAATCACCAGTTAACCAGCAACATTCGAACCTTCCAACCAGCAAACCAATCACCAGCGCCGCCGTCCCAGCGAAAGCACGGTTGCTGCGAGAAACACCGCCGTCAGCGACAGGAAATAGATCACGTCGCGTGAGTCCAGCACGCCCCGGCTCATGGAATCGTAGTGGTACTGAATGCCGATGGACTGGACGATGTCGTCGGTTTTGCCAAAAAATATGGGCAGGCGGCTGAGCAGGTCAAATACCTGGAACACGAAAAAACACAGGAACGCGGCGGAGAGAAACGCCACGATCTGGTTGTTGGTCAGGGAGGAAGCAAAAACACCGATAGCCACGAAGGAGGCCGCCAAAAACAACAAGCCGATGTACGAGCCGAGGATGCCCCCCGAGTCGAGGTTGCCGGTTGGCGCGCCGAGGTTATAGACCGTGACGTAGTACAGCAGCGTAGGTAGCAGCGCAAACATGACCAGGGTCAGGCAGGCAAAAAACTTGCCGCCCACGATCTGCCAATCGGAGATCGGGCGCGTCACGAGCAACTCGATGGTGCCTGTCTGCATTTCTTCGGCAAAGGTGCGCATCGTGACAGCTGGAATGAGGAACAGGAAAATTTGTGGCGCCATGGAGAACAGGGTGTCCATGTTGGCAAAATTACCCTCCAGCACGCTGTACTCCGGGAACACCCACATCACCAATCCCATCAGCACCAGAAAAATACCGATGACGATGTACCCGATGATGGAGGAGAAAAAGGCGTTGATTTCTTTGAAATAAATGGCTCGCATAGAGACAGAAGGCGGTGAACGGTGGACGGTACTCCCTTTCTTTGGAAGGGGAGGGGAGCGGCTTATCGCGTAAGTTGCTGGAAAACCTCTTCGACGCTGAGTACTTCTTTGTGCAATTCCAGCAAGGTCAGGCCTTGTTTGGTCGCGAAAGCCGAGATAACAGGGCGCAAATCGTGGTCGGCGGCAGCAGCGAGTTGCCAGCGGTTGGCGCCCAGCGACTTCACTTGCTGCACCTGTGGCAGGGTTTCGAGCAGTTTTTTATCTACCCGTTCCCCGAACTCCACGGTCACGATACTCTGGCCGGTAAACTGGCGCTTGAGCTCGGCAATGGGTGCATCGGCGACTATTTTTCCTTTGTTGATGATGATGGCGCGGTCGCACACGGCCTCTACTTCGCCGAGGATGTGGGTGGAGAGGATCACGGTTTTTTCCCGGCCCAGTTCCTTGATCAGACGCCGGATCTCGACGATCTGGTTCGGGTCGAGGCCCGAAGTCGGCTCGTCTAGGATGAGTACCTGCGGGTCGTGGAGCATGGCCTGTGCCAGTCCCACCCGTTGCCGGTAGCCCTTGGACAGTTCGCCGATGTGCTTTTGCCGGTGCGAAGTCAGGCCGGTGCGCTCCACCATTTCGTCCACGCGTTGGCGGGGATTGGGCACCCGGTGGATGCCTGCGGTGAACTCCAGGTACTCGCGGACGTACATGTCCTTGTACAGCGGGTTGTGTTCGGGCAGGTAACCAACGCAGGCGCGGGCCTCCATGGGCTGCGCCGTCACGTCGAAACCGCACACTTCCACATTGCCGGCGCTTTGCGGCAGGTAGCCGGTGATAATTTTCATGGTGGTCGTTTTTCCCGCGCCGTTGGGGCCGAGAAAACCGAGCACTTCGCCCTTGCGCGCCTCGAACGAGATATCGTCCACGGCGTGTTGGGTATCGTAATTTTTGGTCAGGTTGCGAACTTTGACGGACACGGTTTGAAGGTTTCTGGTTGGAGGGTTTGAAGGTTTCTGGTTTGAAGGTTTCTGGTTTGGTAGGGGGCAAAAGTATGGAAAAATTGCAGCCCGGATACCATGTCCTTTCCGCCGGGTATGAGACTATCCAGGTTTGGTAAACCTGTTAGGTGCCGGAGGGTGTTTGCGCACTTCCCCCGATATATCAGACCTTCCAGGTTTGCTAGCACCGAGCATCGGTTGTGCATAAGCTGCACGCGAGTCAACCCCACCCCCAACCCCTCCCCAATAGGGGAGGGGAGACGTAGAGTATGCCGCGATGTACTCTACGGTGTTTGCCGCGTCTCCCCTCCCCATTGGGGAGGGGTTGGGGTTGACTCGCGACGGGAATTATGCGTAGCAGATACTCGCCGGTATAAAACCTGGAAAGTTTGAGTGTCATTACAAACAACATGAAAATGAGCACCTTAAAATATTTCTTTGCCCTTTCCGCCCTTGCCTTTCTGGCCTCCTGCAACCTCGAAAAAGAGGTGAATATTGATTTGCCCGCGTACGAAAGTCAGCCCGTGGTGGAGTGCTACCTGGAGCCGGGCAAACCCTTTCGCTTGTTGCTGTCCCGCAGCTATGGGTTCTTCGATCCGCTGGGGCTGGACTCCACGTTTTTGGACAAAACCCTGCTGAGCGGGGCCACGGTTACCATTGCCTACAGCGGGCAGGTGGACACGCTGTACAACCAGATTTCCGCCGACATTTCGCCGCTGAAACTGTTCAACTATACCGGGCTAAACACTGTGCCTGCCACGCCGGGCATTGAGTACACCCTGAACATCGTGCTGGCTGACGGCAAAACGATCACCGGCAATACTACCATGTTGCCGTTGGTGCCGATAGACAGTATCAAGGTGGAGTGGAACCCCGAGCGCGACACGCTGGCCCGGGTGCTGACCTACATCACCGACGACATGACCCAGGAAAACTTCTACCGCCGGATGTTGAACTACGGTTCGCTCGACAGCGTACCGGACCAGGATTTTTTGGCCACCGACCGTATCTCAACTACCAGCCTCATCGCTTTCGGCACAGGCTACGAACTCGTGGAGGGCGACACCGTGATCAACACGCTGTACCATATCTCGAAGGACTACTACGACTTCGTCGAGAGCGTGCAATTAGCTGTTTTCGGCAACCTGAATCCCTTCGCGCAGCCCTCGCCGATCAAGAGCAATGTGCGCGGCACAGCCAATCCACTGGGGATATTTACCTGCTTGGTGTACGACCGGGATACGCGGGTGATTACGCGGTGAGAAAAGAATTTGTTCTCAAATAGCTTCTGAAGATAAGTGTCGCCCCAGCCTTTTAACCAACCTGCACCGAAGTCATCGTCAAAGCGCCCGCTACTGCGCGGTCGTTGAACAGGGTGACTTCCTCGCCCTTTTCCTGCAATGCCAGCGTGTAGAGTAACGGCAGGTAGTGTTCCGGGGTTGGGATAGCAAGGTCGAACGCCTTGCCCTGCGAACGGAAATTGATGAGTGGCTCATGGTCGCCCGACAGGATACTGCTTTTCATCTTTTCGTTGGCTTCGATGGCCCAGTCATACCCAAAACCGGCTTCGTTTAGCCTGTCCCACGCCACCATGCCGAGGTTGTGTACCATGTTGCCGCTGCCGACAATCAGCACACCTTTTCGCCGCAAGGCAGAGAGTTCTTTTGCCAATTCGTAGTGCCATTGGGCCGTTTGGCGGTAATCGAGGCTCATCTGAATTACCGGCACATCTGCATCCGGGTACAGATGCTTGATGACCGACCATGCGCCGTGGTCGAGACCCCATTTTTCGTCCAAACCGACCGCTGTTTTTGATACGAGGCCTTTGGTCTCCTTTGCCAGTTCGGGGTTGCCGGGTGCCGGGTACTGGACATCGAAAAGGGCTTTCGGGAAACCGCCGAAGTCGTGGATGGTGCGGGGTTTTTCCATGGCGGTGACGAATGTCCCCTGCGTTTCCCAATGCGCCGAGATGCAGAGTATGGCAGTCGGTCGGGTGATTTCGCTCCCTATTTTGCGAAAGCCTGATACGAACTCGTTTTCCTCGATGGCGTTCATCGGGCTGCCGTGACCGAGAAACAGCACTGGCATCTTTTCAGTGTTGGAAAAGCCTTTGGCGGCTTGTTCGAGGTATCCAAGTTTCATTGCTGCCCCGGTGAGTGGTATGGTTGCCATGAGTTTCAAGAATTGACTGCGGTTCATATAAAATTTCTTTTTTTTGATAAAACGTGTTGGTCAGTTCTTCGCCCAAATCCAAAGCACTCCGTTTTTGGTGGTGGTTTTACTCAATTTTTTCTCCTCGATTATGTATCCAATTATCCAATGACATTTTACCCGCCCCTGTAATTACCAATATCAAATAGGAAGCAGCATAAAGCAGCGGCAACTCTTGTTTGCCAAAACCATCACCGGCATGAACAATCAGCGCCGCCACCAGCATCGTAATGAATAATAGAATGGCAGAGAGTCGTGTTGCTAATCCACCGATCAGAAGTATGGAACAGAAAAACTCGGAAAATACAGTCAATGCCAGCGAAGCTGTCTCGCCGATGCCAATGGGGTCGGCGAATTGTATTGGGGCAGCACCAAATAGTTTTGAGAATTTCCCAATGCCATGAGTAAGCATGAATGTACCTACTACAATGCGAAGTAGCAATAAGCCAGCTGATATATTGTCGGGATAATTGCCCGGACTCGTCATTTTTTTGAGTAACATTTTCATCTTTTATGTTTTGTTAAAATAGAACGTTCATCAGAAAGGCTTCCGCATCCTGCGACCCCGCCCGAGCAGAAATTTTTTCCTTGTCCCGATTCTGACTGAAAATCTGGGAAGCCCAAAATTAGTTGATTGCGACATTACTTTCGCGCAACCCTCGCCGATCAAAACCAAAGTGCGCGGTATCGCCAATCCGTTGGGGATATTTACCTGCTTCGTGTACGACCGGGATACGCGGGTGCTCGTGCGGTGAGGACACGCCCGGTTTTGCACAGTTATAGGCAAAACCTACATAGTTATAAGATAAACCTGCATAGTTATCAGATCATCCTTGACAAGGGCTGGTCGGTAAAAGTATCTTGCACACTGGTCTTGGGATCGGTGTGCTCTGTTTTGTAACAGGGCGGTCGTCAGACCAGGGATACTTTTCACTTCCAAACCTGTTCAACAATGAAACTGCCTTGCATTATCCTCGTCATCCTGTGTTTTACCCTCAGCTGCAGCCTGCAACCGGACGATTTTTCTAAAAAAAGCACGTCGGAGCGTTTTGATTTTTCGCCCGAGACGTGTGCTATTTCCGAAATAGCCGCTACGCCCTTGCACGAACAACATCTTCGGTTTGCGCGACTGCTTGCCATCAGCCTCGGCCAGTCTGAAGCCTTGCGCCGGGTAATCAAAAATGTTTCCGAGGCGCCCGGCCAGCCGTATTTTAATGAAATACTGGTAAACGATCTGCTTCCGGAAGCGGTGGAAAATACAACCGTTGAGGCCTGGCTTCGTCAAACATTCGAGTCAAATTCAAGTTTGGCGGAAGGGCAGACATTCCAGACGTTCAAAAACGACCTGCTCACCTCCGACCCGCTGCTCGTCATCAAAATACCCGATTGGTTGTTTGATACGATCTGGAACACGCAGATCACGACCCCGGATATAGTTTCGAACCGGTTAGGGCAGGGACAATTGTTGTACGGTTTTGACAAAAACGGCAACTGCTTTTCCAAAGAATCGTACGTCGAGTTTTCTAATTATGAAATTGTAGTAAAAACCAGCGAAGACTACTTGTGGATCGAAAATCAGAACTTCCTGAACGGTTTTGCAAATCCTTGTGTGTCGTACAACGACTTCTTCCAGACTTATGCGCGCAGCTATGCGGGGCATTATCTCCTGAAAAAGCGCGATTTTCAGAAACTGTTTTTGAGTTGCCTTCCCGATGGGCCGGACGGTCCGGTTAATCCGCCGCCATCCAATTGCCTCCGCGATGCGGGATTTGATCATAATTACATGCTCGGTTTTCAATTGGCCAATATCGGCTTATGGCAGACATTACAAAACCAGCCCTGCCTGGGTGGCGAGGAAACCTTTGATTTTCAAATTGACTTTTTGTACGCTGCGCGCACCGAAGAGGCAATGGCCATTGACCTCAAACTGCCGCCGTTGCCCCTGTATGGCGTACGGGCAGTCGAATTAGTGGACTATAAAATTGTCAAAAAACCAGGCCCGTGGATTTTGCATACTTACGGCGTTGAAACGACGCCGAGGTATTTTGCGATCAACCTGGGGAACGTGCAACAGAAGTTCAACTATATGGCGCAGATTAGTCCCAATCAGCCCGAATGGCTATCGGACGTATTTGGGCAAGCCATTTATGTGACCTGGAATGAAACCGATTTCGAAATATGCACCGCTTCAGGTGTCACAACGACAACCAATACCACCGGATTGACACTGAACCTGGGCTTGAAATTCGACTGGATTGGAAAAGACCAGAATGCGAACGCCGCATTTAATACCAGCTACTCCAAAGTCTCCCAGCATACCGTAAATGTTTCGGGGGCATCCGTTATTCCACTTGGGTACAATGCCTTGGGCTATTGCAATCCACCAACCCCCGGTATTCCGCCTTCTGTTTGGTATCCAACCGGTCCTCAGGGACTATTGGTGCATTTCAATTATGTTGTGGAATAAAATTCTTGTACGACTAACATTTTCACAACCTCCTGAAAAGCAATAAATAGCGACGTATCAAAGTTATTCTACCCAAAACGATTTATCCAATTTTGGGTATTTGGCACGTTTTTGGAAATTACCCCCACTGTTACCAAAACTGATGTTTATGCAACACACCACTGCTTCTCCCAAACGCTCCAAGTATCCACGTACTGCCGTTTTCATTCTGCTGGTTCACTTAGGCCTCGGCTACATGATCTACCAGGAAGTAATCCGCCCGAACAACGGCACTGAACAGAAAGCAATCCAAACGCAGGAAACGCCCGCTATACCTTAGACAGCGCGCCAATCTGCTTCCTTACTACAACGGCTGCCCGGAGATATTCCGGGCAGCCGTTGTAGTTGAGAAAGGGGTGAGGAAAGGTTGAGATAGTTGAGAAAAGTTGAGAAAAGTTGAGAGGGTTGAGAGGGTTGAGAAAAGTTGAGAGGGTTGAGGAAGGGGTTGAGTTTTAAAACTTCCGCCCGTTTTTTACCCGGTTCACAAACGCATCGGCGAGGGCGGGGTTGGCTGCCACGATTTCGTAAATTTCCCCGTTGGGCATTTTGATCTGCGTATCCTTGGTCTTCAGGGCGAGGAGGGCATCGTTGAAACGGGTGCTGCTGGACACCACATTGAGCGCCCCGGCCTGGTAGCCGAAGAAATACCACAAGTCGGTAGAAGCCCGAATGTACAGGTAAAAACGGTCGTCCTCATTGCCGGGCATCTTGTACTCCACGTACGCATTCAGCATTTTCTGGATCGGCTCGCCATTGATGGAAATAACGGCGAGGCGATCTTCGAGGCTCACAAACGACTGGTACTCGGGGTTCCAAATAACCGTGTGGCGTCCGAGCAGGAAGGTAAACTTGTTGTCCTTTCTGGGCAGGTTCAGGAAGTTGCTGTTCAGGTTGTTGAACGCCTCTTCGCGGTCTTTTTCGTCGGCCACAAACTCGCTGAGGGCCGGGCGATAAAATGCCTGCTGGGTGTTGAACGGCGGTACCTGCGCCTCAAAACTGGATGCTTTGATGTCATTCACCATCATTTCCAGCAGCACTTTGGGTACGGTGATGTCTATGCCGGACATAAACTCGCCGTTGGTGACGAAGGTTGCCGTGTCGGGTATATTGAACTCGGTTTTCAGGCGGCCTGCTGCGGTTACTTTCATAAACTCAAGGCCGCTGCCGAGACGAAGCGGCCCTTCGGCCAGCAAGGAGCCGGTTTTGTTTTCGTACGTCATCTTGGGGCCGCGCAGTTGGGCCGGGGTCACTACCCGCGCCGAGTCGCCAAACACAAAACGATCTGTTTGTGGCTCGTATTTGAACACGCCCTCGCCGTTGATGATGGGGCGGTCGAGCCGCGAATAGGGCATTTGCAGGATACGGGGGTACAGCTCGCCGGTTTCGCGCGATTGGAAGAATCCGAGGAAGAGCGGCTCGCCTTCGGCATTTTTGGAATCTTTTACCCGGATGACCGGGTCGTTTTTGTCCACCTCGGTATAGACGGAGAACCAGGGATTTTCCACAAACTCGGTTTTGATCTTGGCCAGGCCCTCGAAGCGCAGGTTCTGCTGGTTGGCTTTCAGAATGATCGTGCCGGCGAAGTTGGTTTTCACGTCCATGTAAAAACTGTCGGCCCCTTTCACCTCGCCGCTGGCTGTGGTGAGTACGTTTTTGGTGGAAGAGGAGCCGGGGCCGTAGCGTTCGCCGACGATGTTATTGAAAAAGATTTCCTGGGTGTGTTGCGGGATGTTGTACTCGTAGTAGCCGGTGGCTTTGTAGCTTTTTTTACCCAAAATATCTACCACGGCGCGGTTGATCGTGTGGTACTTGCTGACGGTGTCGGCCAGGATTTTCGCCTCGGCGATCTGCTTCATAATACCTCCCGCCTGGACTTCGATGTTGCCGGTAGCCGGATAAATAAAGGCATCTGCAGACTTGATGACCTCCACGCCGCCAATTTTCAACTGGCTGTTTTTCATATCGTACAGGGCCGTTTTGCCCTTGAATTCGAGTGTATCCTGTTCGGGATCAATGGAAACGAAGTTGCCCGGTTCCCGCTCGTCGCTCTTGAAGGTCACGGTCTGGCCCTTCATGTCCCACGAAAATTCGTTCATCGAGGTGCGGTACTTGTTGAGGGGCAGGGTCGTGTTGGCGTCGGCGGTGTTGGCCTTGAAGTCGCCGGTTTGTTTGTCAAAATCCAGCTCGCCGCGTACGTTGCGGGAGTCGAACACCACGTCTTCGCCGCTCAGGGCTTTGATCTGGAGGTCGGCAGAGTCCGAACGGGCCTGAAACGGGCCGTAGGAAATTACATTGGAGGTCAGTTTGCCGCCAAACCACTCGAAGTCGCCGCGGCCTTTCAAGCCGGACGGTGTCAGAATCAGCACGCCCTTGTGGTTGTAGCCGGCTTCTTTGAACAGGTCAAACGCCTTGGCTTTGCTTTCCACATACATGGAATCGCGGTACGGCAGCCAGTTTACTTTCACGTCTTCGCCGCTTGCCTGCGGCACTTTTACGGCGCTTTTACGGTCTTCCTCCATAAAAAACTTGCGGGCGGTGCAGGTCATTTGTTTGGGCCGGAACACAATGTCTTCGGACTGGATGTCGGCGGTCAGGTACTCCACCGTGCCGATGCCGAGAAAGCCCTTGTTGCTCAGGTCAATTTTCCCGGTATAGTTGCCTTTTTGCACATAAACAGGGTACCCTTTGGGCGGGGTTTGGTGAATATACCCGAACGACTTGTCCTGGTCGCGCACGATAATCGTTTCCCGGAAGGGGGCGAAAATATCCGCGGAGGTCATTTCGCCCTTGAACTTGATCATATCCGCCGTGTAGCTGTCCAAACCATTGAACGAGAAGGGGTCGAGTTTGAAATAAAAGGAGTCGCGGAGGTACACCCCGTCTTGCGTGGTCGAGCGGTCGTAGAAAACAAAGGAGTGCTTCTTGGACTGGAGGGACGGGAAAATAGAGAGGTTTTCTTTACCCGATTTGTTGTTGGGAGCATCCACGAGCAGGATACCGGAGACAAGTTCCACCGTGGAGTTCATGGCATCGGCCATAGGGCGTCCGCTCTCGTCATTTTTGCCGACCGGCAAATAAAAATCGAGGTGCCGCACGGAGTCAAATTCGATGTGGAATTTTTCGTAAACAAAATTCATGTCGTTGCCCTCAAACAGCGCAAATCCGGCAAACAGCCGACCGCCAAAGCGCATATCGCGGTTCTGAAGGAGTGTGAGTGAGCGCTCACCCGGTATAAATCCCACCTTTTGCCGTTCGCTCAGTTCGATGCGTTTGACCTCGTGGATGGTAGTTTCCTTGGTTTTCAGGTTGAGGCTGGCATTGGAGGTGGTGCTGACGGATTCGATTTTGATGGCGTCGAAGTCGCGTTTACCCTGACTGGCCAGCGCATAGTGGCCCAGTTTGGGGCGCGGCTCGATGATATGCTGATCGAAGTAGTAGTTGATAAAACCTTTGGCCACCATTTCGGCCAGCAGGCTCTGGATGCTGGAAAAGTCGAATTTGGGGTTCAACGCCCGGGCAAAAGCGTCGTCCGATACGACCTTGCTCATGCGCGTGCTGTCCCAGTAGGTTTCCTCCATCAGTTTGTGCAGGATGGAGATGGGGTTGACGCTGGTGATATTTTGCATGCGGACATACTCGCCGGGGTCGAATCGGTTGCTGCTCTCGAACTCTACTTTTTGGCTGACACCCTTCACGCCGCCCACGCGCGAGCCGATCTCCAGCGAGTCGTTGGCGACAAACCACGAGACCTTTTCGGTTTCGAGGTTCATGTTGTAAAAGGACGAGTAGAACGGGTTGCGTTCCGAGCCTTTCTGGCCGCGGGTGAGGTGGATGATTTGGTCGGGAATCTCCACCCGAAAGTTCACCGCCGGGTGGTAAAGGCTGTCGGAGTCCATGAACAGTTTGGCGTTCACGCCTTCGGCAATGATATTCACCTCGCGTTTGATGATAAACAGGTCGCCGGTGCCGTAGAAGATGCGCTGGCGTTTTTTATTGTAAATGGTGAGTCGGGCGGGTTGGGCTGTCGTGCCGTATCCGTACACGGAGGAGCCGTGCAGCCGGAATCCACCGTTGTATTCGATGCCTTCCCCGATTTTGGCGATTTTGAGCGACTGGTCGAACGATTCAAAACGCGGGTACTGGGACCCGATGCTCTTGTTGGACACCACGACGTTTTCCTCGAATTTGCCCCAAATACCACCCTGCGGGAAATACAGCGGATAGAAAAACTCCGTCGAATCGCATTTGAACAGTGGTTTTTTGGCTTCCACTGTGTATGTGGTCAGGCGAGCATATACGGTGGAGTCCAGGCCGGCTTGTACCCAGGTTACTTTTCCTCCGGTACCTTGCCACACTTCTTCGTACGGGTAATAAACGCCGCTGGTATTGCGCACCATGGTCGAGTCCGCTTTCCGGACGCCGATCAGGTCCACGTTATCGCAGCGCAGCGCGGGTTTTTTGTCTTCATAAACGAATTCAAATGTCCCACCCCGAATTTTCCACACGATGACGCCGGCCTCGCGGGCCTGAAAAGCACGCTGCTCGATGAAGTCGGCTGAAAAGTCGAGCATTTGTGCAATTGGTTTGGTGCGTCCTTTTTCAATATCGGCAATGGCGCGTTCGGCGAACCCGTGCCAGCGCTGGAAAAACGTGCTGTCGGGGTCGAGTTTAGCTGCCGTCACGGCGTTGATGTAACTTTTGTAGTATGGAAACGCGCCGAGACGCTGTTCGGCCAGCAAGTTCGACATCCGCACGATGCTCGCCATGTCTTGTTCCCGAAACACGCCGGCCTTGTATTGTTTTTTGAAAACGGCGAAAGCCTCCGCCATGTCGGGGCGTTTGGAGGCGTTCATGAACTGGTCCAGTTTGTCCACAAACTCGTTCGGGTTGTCGGGGAACTTGGCCGGCGCCTGGGCCATAGCCGGTTGAAGGGTGAGAAAAAGCGGAAACGCGAAGAGGAGGAATTGTTGAAAAAATCGTGTCATATCAAGCCTTGGCTGGTGTTGTTTGGACAAAAGAAAAAACGGCCTGTAGAACGCGGCCGGAGCGTCAAAAGTACGGCATTAACGGTTTTGGAATTTTATACACAGCCAGTTCCCACGTTCGGCCCGGTGTTGAAATACAAACCCGGCTTGCGCGGCCGCTTCCGTCACCACCGCCTCGTCCTCGCGCAAGATGCCCGATACCAGCAGCCAGCCGCCCGGTTTCAACAATTTTGCCAATTGCGGCAACGAATCGAGAATCACGTTTCGGTTGATATTAGCCAAAATACCGTCGAAGTCGGCGCCCTGTACGGCTTCCAGCGTGCCGCAACGGGCGATGATGTGTTCGGCTACGCCATTGACGGCGCTGTTTTCCAGCGTGTTCCGGTACGATTCCTCCTCTATGTCCACGGCTTCTACCTCGGTAGCGCCTAATCGGGCGGCCAGGATGGCCAGCACGCCGGTGCCGCAGCCGTAGTCGAGCAGGTGCGCGCCCTGGCACGGCAAATCGCGCAATGCGCGCAGGCACATCCAGGTGGTTTCGTGGTGTCCGGTGCCGAATGCCATTTTGGGATTGATGACCAGCTCGTGTTGCACGCCTGCGATGGGCTCGTGGAAATCAGCGCGCACGGCGCAGAAGTCCTCCACGATGACCGGCTGGAAGTTAGATTCCCAGATTTTGTTCCAGTTTTGGGCAGGCAGGAATTCTTTGGTCCAGGTAAACGGGAATTGCTCCTGCAAGTCGGCCAGCAGGGCCTCGGTTCCGGCGTCCGGAACATCGCCCTGGGGAGCCGGCATGTACACATTCAGTCCTTCCTCCGTTTCCTCGAACGTATCGAACAAGGATTCGGACAAAAAAGCGGGCAGGATTTCGGTGATTTCGGGGGTGGTTCGGATGGTGTATTTGTAGTAGTGCATGGTGGGTGGGCAGTCAGTGTAAAATGAGATCGCAAAGATGTTGTTGGAAACTGATACTTATCTGCTTTACTTTGCAAGCGATGTTTTAAGGTGGCTGACTTGGCTCATATGTATGTTAATTAAAAATGCTCTGATAATGATACAAAAGAAAATGCTGGAAGACCTTCTCCTATCGGGCGACATTGACCGGGTACTGGCGGTTCTACTTCAACACGTCAGGGGTACCGAAAGGGATCACTGGAGGCAAGAAATTACGACGCTGGCATCAACTTGGTCAGAAGCCCAAAAACAGTATAGGTTGAACCACATTTCTTTTTCGGAGTATCAAATGTCTCGATCAAAGATCGTTGAAGCACTCGTTAACCAGTATATTAGCAAATTACCGGAATCTTCAGAAGCTGGTGATGGATATGGATCAGCAATATCGGTAAACAAGCAAAAATGGCACCCCCTTTGGAATATCCTATTCGGCACTTCAGTCATTTGTGTTTTGGCACTGGTCGGCTATTGGTACCAGTTTTCAAAACAAGATCAAGGGGCGGACGGCATTCGTCAGCATGCTGATACGCTTCATAGTCCTCCTCGGGAAAGAGAGCCTGGGACAACGCAATCAAAAAGACCTCTAGCAACAGTCTTACCCAGATCGAAACAAAATCAGGAGCAGTACATCAATCCGGACGAGAAAGCCTCCGTTGGCGTAGCTGTTATGCGAGACCGGAAATACGACGCAGTCCTGGCTAATGGAATAGCAGATTTACTGCGAAAGCGCCCTGTTTCTGCTTCCGGAAAGTTATTTCGGAACAATTTTTACGCAAATTTTTTTGATCAAATCCTTGATGGAGAATATAACTTGATTACATCCACGCAAGCGGATAAATACGCCCGACATGTTCTTCTTGTGCGGCAGCACTCCTTACGGCATTTGCAGGAACCCGCTTCTTCATTACCGCCTTTAATGCGAGAAAGTACATTAAATGCACAAAGTTCGGTGGAGGCTACATTCGACGTCCTTATATTGAATACCAAAACCGGTAAAGAGGTTGCTTTGGAACACCCAGCCCTTCAGGGGAAGGATGAAAAAACCTTACATCAATCACTACTTTTGTGGATCGAACAGCAGGATTGGTCGTTTTTCTAAATTTGGCTCATGTTTCCCGTCACTTGCGCCTGGCTTTCGGCGGCAAGGAAGCATTAGCCCTAAATTTTAGTATAAGTTGAAATACAACGTCCGGTTTATAGAATCATCTTTTACGCTAAAACCAGTTTGTTTTCCTTCAAAGCGTAGGCTTTTCAGAAAACTCCAAATTTTCATTGTGACGAGGCTATGTGGATAAATTCGTCTTCCACTATCATCAAGCAAGGGTATTCGTACTTCATCTAAAATGATCAAACGCTCGTAGTCTCCTTGCTTGCTAAACGATTTGAACGTTTTAGTATCGCTATAAATCCATGCGAATAATATATGCTTTATTGGCCCTGTAAAGGGTTGTCCCTGAATATCGCCTAGTGGCGCATCCATCGAATGGCGTATGAATTAAGTGTTGCATGGTTTACCATTGTATGTCCACTTGAAAGGCTTAGCCAAGACACGGTTAAAATATTCAATAAATCGTTTCACTTGTTCATTGAGGTTTTGTTTAGAAT
>JBGSKO010000034.1:0-10502 GCA_041741155.1 Saprospiraceae bacterium
TGCCGAAAGGTGTGGCCCCGCCCATTCCGATAGCCTTCTTCCAATTCCTCTCGTTGAGTCTCGCTTAACTGAAGCAATATTTTTCGTCCCATGATGGGGCAATATTACTAATTTTATTAAATAATTTTGTCCACGTACTTACTAACAATAAAGTCTCAAGATCACGTGGTTCAGGAGCGGGATTTAAAGACGAATCTGAATGTTTAGCAAAATATTTTTGTAACGCCGTAAGATATTTTGGAAAATGTTCCCAAGTATTTTGAAGATGAAGTTTGGATAAGCGGAACAAGTCTTTTGTATATTTCAGCTGACGTAATAAGTCCTCTTTGGCGTCCCAATCTTGCTGAGTCCAGTTTTTGGTTATCTCTTTCAGCAGAAGGGCTTTATCTGCCTGTGAACCAAATGTTTGCACTGAAAAGTGAAAATCCGTGATTGACTTTACGGCAGATTTAAACTCCGGCGCTACTAATTGGATGAGAGAAAATTTCTGAATCAGATTTTGGGTTGTATCGCGCTCCGAAAAGTCTCCTACAAAACCCCAATGATCCACTGAAGATTTTGGTAGTTTATCGGTTTTTAGGTTCCAATCAATACTGGAACCAGTTTCATGGAATTTACTTATAGCCGTTAAGTCATTTTTTTTGTAGGAATAGGTCAATGCTTGTCCCAAGGCCGAAAGACGATTGAAAATTTGATCTCGGAGCGTATACAAGTTATCCGCCAATGTATTCCAGTCTTCAGGGCGATCTTGCCAATCAATTAAGTTCAAAAACACACCATTCCATTCCGTAATCCAGGGGAAAGGAAGGTTTTCAGCAGGAATTCGCTTGGTGGTATCATCGCGTAAACCAGGAAGCATTTTGAACCGATGGCCGTAACATTGGGACGCGTAATAGAGTCGATGTGGTGTAGCACGTCTCAAGGCGTTAATAATACGAATAGCCTTGGTGTGTAACATATTTCCGTCTTTGGCTTCCTGTTCTTCCAAAACATTGAAAAGGAAGTGGGCTTTTATGGTAACTCCATCATCCTCAATAATGGGTATCATCTGTTCGACACAGAATTTCCCCTTGAATGCTGGTAAAATCCGTTCAGCTAAGTGTTGGCCTCCATTGCGATTATGGTACAAGCCCATCAATAAATCAGCCAGTGCTTCAGCACTAATGAAAGTCTCTTGGTCAATCGAATGGAAATCACCTAATTCCTCAATGTGAATATCTTGGTCGGTATCAAGACGATTTATCCAAAACAGCAGTTTCCCTAAAGAAGATAATTCTTGCTCGGCGCTAACATCTACGGTGCCCGGCAATTTCGCTTTATTAAGCCAATCTTTTGCAAATTTGTAAAATTCACGTTTGTCCGTAAATTTTGAGAGGAGGGTTTGATTATTGCTCCACCTTTCTTCGCCAATCATTTCCCGTAAGGATGAAAAATCAACTCCATCAGCGATAAAAATCATTACAAATAGCCTCCATCCATCTGGCTCTTCTGCCTTTAGCTGTGCAATCGCCTCATTGTTTTCTTCGATATATGCTTTCACACCCATCCACAATAAACTGGTTAGCATGGACTCACAAACGCGCCATTGTGTTGGACGTAAACGCTCTAATTTTTCGCCCAAGGCCATCGCCCAACCATGTTCATAGAAATAATGAAGTAGGAAAATCCCGATATCCTCTTCTAAAATAAAATCGAAACTCTTGACCATCGCTTCAGCAATGGGATCAATGATAGGGTCAAACAGCAACTCCATCATGACTCGGGCACGGACAGGGTGCAATGCTTCAATAGAAGCACCATCCGCAGAGGAGCGGATCAGATACTCAGCCTCAAAGTGTCGGATGGTTTGTTGGGCGTCATGTAACTGCAATGCCTGTATAGTACGACGTAAATCAAGGCGTGCATCGTAAGTGCCAGCCAGCGCCACTAATTTTAAGAGTTGTATCTGGTCTTGATCCTGATCGGTTCGTGTTTCTTTTTTAATACGCTCCAACTGGTTGCCGAGTCTGTCGCGAAGTGTTTTGCCTTGACGGAGCAAATAAACAAACTCCAATAGTGGCCCTTGCCCACCAAACTTTGCCCATGCTTCCTCAAAATTCAGAAAATGGTGGATAGCATCTCTCTCCTCAATTCGGTTATAAATTTCTTCGGCTTCGACCTTTGTAAATTCAAGGTTGAGGGGCGCCGGAGTGATGTATTCGTCTACACTATCAGCACGTTTTAAATCCTCCTCCCGAATACATACTAAAACACGGCATTGAGGGATAGCGGCTATATCCGCACAGAAACGGACCCAATTGTTATCTCGTGGTTGTACTTCTACAATAATTAAGAACGAAGTTTCGAATGGCCGGGATAGGGCATGGATTGCCTTGCGCAGTTCTGGCACGTTTTGGATTTCTTTCACTTGCCAGACATAACTCGCTGGGTAACGTCCATAAGCATACCGATAAGCTAAAGTGCTTTTACCTTGACCAGATGCGCCGTGCAGAATAACTAAATTGCTTTTTTCAAAACACTGATCTAATTCCCCTATTTTGAGCGGTCTTACCACATCTAAATCTGCCAAAATGTGGGTATATTGGGCACTAACACCAGCCATGAATTCACTGCGCAACCTTTCGTGATCAATTGTTTTGCTTTGGTCAATAAGAGGTAGTAGTGTACTGCCAATCTGGGTCAAAAAACCCTTTCGTTCGCTGATGAATTGCCCAATAATGTTGACTTTCTCAATTAGTTGTTGCCGTGTTATACTCTCCTGTCTCTCGGCAGCCAAATACATCCAAAACAATAGCAAATCCTTCGCAATATCTGGGTCAGTAGCAGATACCGTATCACCCAGGAAAGCACGGATGGACTTTTCGATTTCCTTTTCGTCGGCTTGGATTACTTCGAGGCGATTCAGCATCGCAGCGGTTAAAGTGACATCGTAACCATAGTTTTGAGTTAATTTCTGCAACAAGGTCGATTTATCGCCTTTTTCGAAATCTTCACCTAATTCGCCAAACGAGACCAAGATAAAATGTGGCGATTCGCTCTTCTCCATCATCCGTAGCAGTCTCCTGAAAAACGAATCCTCCTTTCGTGGCTCAAAGGCCGATAGGATTAGTTTTCCAGTTTTAATTTGTGTGATCTCAGTCATGCGACCGGAGGCCATCACTGTATAGTCCTCATGTTTTTCGGGGTGAAAAACCTCGCCCTCTTTGCAATGTAACAGCCGGTACAAGCTGTACAGAAATTGGGTGCGATAGCCACGAAGGGCCGGAATGGCGCCAGTAGTATGGGTAATCATCGGGGACCAAAATACGAATATATGTGGGGTGTTTACTGAATTGCAATCAGATACCTCTCATATTTCTCTCCCTTCTTCTCCAAATACCCCTCCCACCCATTAAACCGAATCACCTCCTCCCGCGAATACCCCAACCGCCGCAAATGATACCCCACCATCGCCCCAGTCCGGTCGTACCCATGCAAGCAATGGATCAAGCAGCGGCCTTCCAGGAGTAGTTTGTGAATAGTCGGGGCGGCGTCCCTCTCCTGAGCATTGATCAATTTGAAATCAACCCTTCGTTTTTCGCAGAGTGCCTTTTCTTGTTCCGCCTGCACCCCGCCGGAGTCTTTGCCGTTGCCATTCAAGCGGATGACGCGTCGGATCAATCCTTTTCGGAGCAGAGAGTCCAGTTGATCCAAGGTGAGTTGCGCGGAGCGATAATTATACCGTTCGCCAGGCACCTTGAACACATAACCCGGCAGGTCGATGTCGCGCAAATGAGGACGTTCCCGGCCGGCGTATTTTTTATTGGCTTCCCCAAGTACCCAGGCGACACAAAGGCAAAACCCGAGAAAAAACAGGTTACGGAAAAGGCCGGGTGTTCCGGATTTAGGAGCGACACGTTTGGGTTGGCTCTTTTTCATATCGAATCCTGGAGTTACCGGCACCGATAAATAACCATCGCCACAGACGACAAATACACCTCCCCGCATTGGCCACCGGTATTGACTATTCTTGCCTTACCGACGTCAAGCGTATCAGGCCGGTAGGCGGATATTGGCCGGCTCGGATCCCGGTGCTGTATCTGCCCCAGTATCTCAGCATTCAACTTTTCGATATTTGGGATTTTGCTGTACCCGACATCTTCGCCATGTTCATCGGCAAAGGTTCCATTGCTAAATTTCCCGCACAGGAAATCGTTGATTGAAATTTCGAAGAAGACCATATCGGTAGCTTTGATTTGGATGAATAGTAGTTGCCGCTAAGCCTGTTTTCTGAGGTATTTTCCTGAAACCCATTCCTGCCGGGTCGCCGCGATTCTGCACCAGTTATTCTTTTCCTCGTACACCCGCAGGACGGCCCCGGTGGACGTGACATTTATCCGGCGACCGGACACATCCGGTTTGTCCCGGATGTTGAGGTTATTGGTTGTCACGGTAGCATAGTAGGCGACGGATAGCGGTGGCTGATCGGGCTGATAGTCAAGGATCGCCTGAACATGCGGGAGAAAGTTCGTTTCCGCCGCGTCGACAGTGTTGCCGCCGAAAAAATTTGAGCCCGGGCAGGATTTGGTTATGCCGGCGCCGTTGGTGCGTTGGCCGGTTTTCAGGTCAAACCAGTGGTGATACACGACTTGATTAGAATTGACCGGGATTCGGAAACGCCGGCACAACGCCGCGGTTACCTGTAAAATGGCCTCGCGCTGTTCCGGCCGCATTTCATCGCCGCCAACATCAAAGTTGCCGATATTCTCAATGCAGATGGAATGCGCATTAAATCCGAAGATGCAAGCCGGAGAAGATTCCAGGTTCCGGCCGGTGACGATCATACCATCGGGGAAGATGCTGAAATGCTGGCCGATGTCCTGCCAGCCGTTCATCAGGGTATGAAAATTCTGCATCCCCTTTTGCAGGGCGAAATGGTTTTTGCCGTTAAAGCCGGTATAGTTTGGAGCGTAGGTGTGATGCAACTGCAAGGTAAACACCGTCCGGGCAACACTTTGTGCGGCAAGCCAGGCTTCAAACCCGGCCGGTGCGATTAGCGTAAAACCGTATTGCTTAGTCATGTTGGGCGATTTTTCTGAAAAACAAAAAGACCGGGCAAGGCGAAAGGCTGGAATTCTCTTTTGGGGGCTTTATGGGCTCGTGGCCTTTGGATACCCTGTGCCGGCGGTGTTTTTATAAGTTTATATTATTGTTGCAAATATGGGGCATATAATTTTAGTGCGCAAGGATTTTGAAGGGATTTTAGGTGGGTGGAGAGGAAATTGGTGTGGAGGGCGGTGGATGGGATGAAAATAATTTTTTCTCATCCGGATTTGGCGTACCGTCCAGGTTGGCGCCTTCGGCGTAGAGGATGTTGATTTCACCGGGTTGGCGGAAGAGTTGGTAGCCGTTGCGTTCCATGTATATCTCAATAAAAATATCCGAACCGTACAGCCCTACGACTCATAATAATTTTCAACCGGCAAGCGGAAATAGTCGTCAGATTTTGTCAGGAATTGCACATAAAGCCGACCGTTTTGCTGTAATTATTGATAAAAAGACCCGGTCGCTTTTCATTGTAACAGCAACGCCGGTATTTAAGCGAATTAGCGTTATGAAATATCTCATGCTCTCTTGCCGTGTGGCTACCCGGCTAATGGAAAAAAAACTGACGCTCGGGAACCTCACGTTTTGGGGGAGTCTGCAATTGAAAATGCACCTGAACGTATGCGAACGTTGCCGCCGGTATGCCGAACAAAGCGCGGCCATTGAAATCGCTTTACGCCGGAAAATGGAAATGGAAGAAGAGATGGAAGCAAATTTTCAGGGCGAACCTCCGATGTTTCCCGAAGGATTCCACCAACGTGTCCTTAAAAGGTTGGACCTGGAACACGACTCCGGCGTTTAGTCGCCGCCGCGACATTTTCGAGACAATTATTTTGACAAGTATTTGCGGCAACCCGATTTGTGGCGCCGGCATGGAATGGGCATATTACCTTGGCTCGAGTATTCCGCCAAATCACTTTTTTTCAACTTTGAAATACATCGACCGTTTGCCTGAAAATTCTATCATTGAAAAAATGGATCAGAACACCATACTGAAGAATTGGGTGACTGACTATGCCGACGACCTTTTCCGCCGGGCCTTGTACCTGACCTCGCACCGGGAAACGGCAGAAGACCTTGTTCAGGAAACGTTTCTGGCGGCGGCACAACAACTGGAGCACTTCGGCGGGAAAAGCTCACCCCGAACCTGGCTGCACGCCATTTTGAAAAACAAAGTGGCCGACCACTTTCGGGAACGCTACCGGAAAATGCCCGACGCTCCATTGAGTACGGATGCAGAAAACGATTTTTTCACACCTGAAGGCGCCTGGCGGCCCGAGGCGATGCCTGCCGAATGGGACGATTCACCCGCCAACTTGCTCGACAATCCCAATTTCGGACTCGTGCTCGAAGGTTGCCTGGGACACCTGCCCCGCACCTGGCACGATGTAGTGGTGTTAAAATTTTTAGAAGCGCGAAAAGGGATTGAAATTTGTCAGGAACTCGGGATCACCACGACTAACTTTTGGCAAATACTGCACCGCGCTAAGTTGCAACTGCGCCTTTGCCTCGAACAACATTGGTTTCAACATTGAACTTGCCCGTTATGATGAAATATCTGATGCTTTCCTGTCGCGAGGCCACTCGCCTGACGGAGAAAAAATTGACCCTGGGCAAACTCTCCTTCCTGGACAATATACAATTGGCTATGCACCTTCGGATGTGTGATCGTTGCAAGCGGTATGCCGAGCAAAGTGCGGGCATTGAAGCCGCATTACAACATCGCATGGAAGAACAAAGCGGGCAATCGACTCCCCCGGAGGAACAGCCGGCGCTTCCCGACGAATTTAAGGAGAAATTACTCCGGCGCTTGCAACAAAAAGACGGGATTTGACGGAGTGATCTTCAGAGAACAGCCTGTTTTCGAAGCAGTTCTACCCGGATCAATCAGCGGCTACATGGGCCGTTTCAAAACGCGACGACAACGTTGCCATATCAAAATAGTCCCGGAAAAATTCATCGCACCACAGGCAAACGTTCTGCAAATCCTCCGTGCGCGTCCGGGCGAATTCCCGGTCAATACCCACGCTTTCGCCCATGCCGATGGGGTCGCCTTCATTGATTTTCTGAAATACGGGCGATTGTGCCACCCGCGCCAGCACGTCGGCCACCTTCTCGCGCCGGGCATCGCCCATTGCCTTGTAGGTGCCCGGGCAGCAGGGATTTATGCGCCAAAGTTGAATTGAAATTTCTTGCGGAATACCCTCCGCTCCGCTCAAGAATCCGATGCCGCCCGACAGCACCTTGCAGAAGTTGTGCGCCGGGTCGCGCTTCCATACGTCCTTTTCCAGTGCCCGTCCGCGCGCCCAGTTGCCGCCAAGCCACATGTCGTCGGTGGCGCCCCAGTAGCCCCAGCTGAGCGGTTTACCTTTTACCAGATAGGTGTCTTTTTCAATTAACGGGTCCTTGTCGTCGCCGTTTACACCGCGCGATTCGAACAATCCGGCCAGATCCATCAGGCGCGCGCCGGCATGTTTGTGATACCGGTCTATACTGGCAATATCGAAGCGGGTCACCCCTTTTTCGATGAGCGTGTCGAGTATTTCAGCGGTTAGCAGGTCGCCGTTGGTTTGCAGCATGATCTGTGCATCATCGGCGTAGCGCTCGCGTAGCGCATCGAGAATGCGGTAGAGTAATTTCTTTTCGGCCAGCGGTTCGCCGCCGGATAGGATAATGCGATCGATCTTATCCGGCAGGTTTTCGATGATTTGCAGGCATTCGTCTTCCGAAATGCGCTCGCCCTGCGGACCGGAAAGGTTGTAGCAATGGTCGCATTTATCGTTGCAGAGTTGGGTGAACACCCAGTATAATGATTCGCAGTGATTGAAGTCTCTCATATTTTAATCGATTTCCAAAAGTCAATTTCCGTCTGCATACCGGTACGCGGGTCACGAATGAATTCTTCCAGACTATCGAATACCCGCAGTTGACCGTTTTCCATAAAGGCCAGGCGGTCGCCCATGAGCACCGATTCTTTCAGGTCGTGGGTGACAAATATGGCCGTGATGCCGTATTCGGCGGCTATTTTTTTGAATAATTGTTGCATCCCGGTGCGGGTTTCTACGTCAAGGTTGCCGAAGGGTTCGTCGAGTAACAGCACCGATGGATTAATGATGAGCGCCCGGCCGAAAGCTACCCGCTGCCGTTGCCCACCGCTCAATTCGACCGTTTTTTTACCGGCATGGACGCCAAGATCGAGGTGTTCGAGCATTCGGGATGTTCGTTCACGGACATTCGATGCTGTTTCCCGGCGCAGGCGCAGGCCGAAGGCCACGTTTTCAAACACGGTTAGGTGGGGGAATAACAGGGGCTCCTGGTACAAATAAACCGCCCCCCTTTGTTGTGGCGGTTCCCGGTCGACGTTCCGCCCGTCAATACGAATACTTCCGGCATCGGCGTCGAGCAAGCCGGCAATAATCTTTAGCAGGGTCGTTTTCCCGCAACCGGAACGTCCCAGAATAGCCAGCGTCTGCCCCGCCGGCAGATCGAACGATAGATCACGGAGCACCGGCACGTCGGAAAACGATTTTGAAAGATGTTGAACCTCGATCGCCACAGTGCTCAAAATCCGGGGTTAAGTTCGGTGCGCAGTGGTGCGGAGGCGACGTCGTGGTGTTTCCAGTAGTCGTCCATCAAGGTTTTTTTCAGGGTTCCCTTGCTGAGTAATTTACCCTCATGGGTTTCTTCCCAACCGAGAATCCGGTGCGGAAATTCAGTTTCAAACCGGATACTCAACCGGCGTGGGATATTGGCGTACACCAGGTTCAGGGTGCTTTCACCGGCGTTTTTCTCGATTGTGATTTCCGCTTGCTCCGGCTGCAAGAGCTTATGCCGGAAGCGGGAATAAAAGACAGCGGGTAAAACGGTTGTTTTCAGGGAAACCAGCGATTCCGGATGGAGTCGTATCCGTGTCCAGATTTCATCTTCGAGCAAACCCGGTTTTACTTCCGTTTCTCTATCGCCCTCCGATTCGAAGTAAGAAAACGATTTTACTTTGTAGGTTTCCGGGCCGGCATTGCACTGTACGAACACGTGTCCGCACCAATCCTGGATGGTCGTAGATAGTTTCAAACTCCGCTTGTCTTTTGCTTCTACGGGTGTAAACACCGATTGCGTAAGCGAGTAATCGTAGATACCCGTTTTGAAGCGGCGGATAGTGTTCAGTTTTAAAACCGGTACACGCACATCACCAGAGGCCGGTTCGGCATCGAGTTTCACCTGTTTATTAGCAGAAAAATCTTCGGTAACGAACACCATGACCTGGCCGGCCTCGTGTTGTTCGCCGTAGCGCTCCTGCACCACCGAATAGGAACTGACTTCGGCTTTTCCCTGGTACCAATAGTTATCCTTGCTTGCGACAGGTAAAGAGACTTTCTCCGCATGAACAACTGAATCGGCCGGGGGATTTTGTTGGCAGGAATACAAGCCGATAATCATCAGAAAAACAGGACTGAATTTCATAACAGTAATTTTTTACAATGAATAGAATGCGGTAATCAAGGGGTCTTGGGTTGGTTTAACCAGTTTCCCGAAACACGATTTTTTTATTGATAAAAAGCAGAACGGCCGGCGGGAAAACTAAAAGACAGCTACCGATGGCAGCATAATAAGGGTTTGCCTCTCCGATAAATTGCCATACCAAAACTGACAAGGTAGGTACTTGGCCCAGGCCGATCACAGAAGTCAGCCCATAGTCGAACCAGGATAACAGAAACGACTGAAAAAAGGCCGTCAGTAAGGCCTGCCGGGAAACCGGTATCAGCACCCGGCGCCAGGCATCGCGTCGCGACCCGCCAAGTGTAAGCGTCAATTGCTCCATTGCGCTCAACCGGTCGTCCCAGTGAGCGGTAAAAAACAAAACACCGAAAGGCAGCAGTAATAATATTTGGGCCAACAACACACCTACAACAGAACCGCTGAGGTCGGCCTTCAAAAAGAAAAATTGCAGGCAGTAGGCATAGATCACCGGTGAAAACGCATACGGCAAATACGCGATGGCCTGAAAACGGGCCCGCTGCGTATGTGCCGCAATAATTTTCCCGAGAACAAATCCGCCGGTTGTCACAATAAAGGCCACCGCCACCGATAACAATACCGAAAGCCAAAGGCTGCCCCCGATGCCGCTGCCGGATGTAAGCGCCGATTGCCAATTGGCGGTCGAAATCGCTTCGGGGAGCAAATTAGGATATCGCCAGTGGCTCGCCAGCGACAACAACGGCAGGTAGGCGAACGGCAAGACTAGTACCGCTATTAAGAAGGTGAGGAGTACCTTTTTCAGGCTTTGTTGCATGAATCCCAGCCTCCCCGGCCCATGCTACCCAATCGGCGGAACCGGGCCTACTTTGGCATGAACTGATTAGGATTTTGAGTGGGGGGGGGTAAAAAGTAAGCCGGTAAGTGTAAATTTGAGTTACGAA
>JBGSKO010000035.1:0-8025 GCA_041741155.1 Saprospiraceae bacterium
CCGGGTGACTCGAAGTCACCCGGTCACTTTTAGGCGAACCCCGTCTGTGCGCGATATATATATACTATTATGCACCAATAGAACAGCGTCATATTGTCTCCTTCTATAAATTTCTATTTTTTATATATTTAAAATAGAAAAAACATACAATAAAAGTGTCGCTCTTTGTGACTTTACAGTAGCCGAGGCACTCCGGCCAAACATGCTCTAAGCAGGACGGAAATGGGAGTGTGTTGATCCATCCCGCAAGAATATGCACTTACCATAAAAACGACTACTTTGCCGCCCATTTCCATCCGGTTCATCCACAAATAGCAAAAAATGTCCTGGTACAAGCAGATTCATTGGCAAATTATCATTGGCCTGGTGTTGGGCCTGATCTACGGTATCGCAGCAGCCTCATTTGGCTGGGAGACATTCACTACAAACTGGATCACGCCTTTTGGTACGATTTTTATCAATGCGCTCAAACTGATCGCCGTACCGTTGGTACTCGGCTCGCTCATCACCGGTGTGGCTTCGTTATCAGACGTGCGCAAATTAGGCCGTATCGGCGGCAAAACCCTGGCAATTTATATCGGTACTACGGCAGTAGCGATCGCGATCGGACTGATTCTGGCCAATGTCATCCAGCCCGGCAAGGCTGTGCCGGCAGCGGTGCGCGACAGCCTTATGGCTACCTATAGCGACAACGTAACTGCCCGTATGGAGGTGGCGCAGTCCGTGGAAGAGCGCGGCCCGTTGCAAATTTTGGTGGACATGGTGCCGAGCAATATCTTCGGTGCAGCATCCGACAACCGCAACATGCTCCAGATTGTCTTTTTCGCCATTTTCTTTGGTATTGGACTGCTGCAAGTGCCCGAAAAGCGCGCCAAACCCTTGCTCGATTTCTTCCACGGCCTCAATGATGTGACTATCCGCCTCGTGGACATCATCATGCTCATGGCTCCGTTGGGGGTTTTTGCACTCATTGCCGACATGATTACCACGGTTTCGGATGGCGACCTGGCCAAGTTGGCCGGACTGTTGAAAGGCCTGAGTGTCTATTGCATCACGGTGGTGCTGGGGCTGGCCTTGCACACCCTCGGGGCATACCCGATACTGCTGCGTTTTTTCACCAAAATGAAACTGTCCAAATTTTTTAGCGGAATCAGCAAAGCGCAATTAGTGGCCTTCTCGACCAGCAGCAGCGGCGCCACTTTACCCGTGACGATGGAGTGCTGTGAAGAAAATCTTGGTGTTTCAGAAGAAGTATCTTCGTTTGTGCTGCCGCTAGGCGCCACGATCAATATGGATGGTACGGCGCTCTATCAGGGTGTGGCCACGGTATTCATCGCGCAGGCGGTAGGCATGGACCTGAGCCTGGCCGATCAGTTGAATGTACTACTGTTGGCGGTTATGGCTTCTATTGGTACCGCCGCCGTACCCGGCGCAGGCGTTATCATGCTCATCATCATTTTGGAAAGTGTACACGTACCCAGCGCCGGCATTGCCCTCATACTCGGTGTGGATCGGATACTCGATATGCTGCGTACGGTGACCAATATAACCGGCGACTGCGTCGTAGCCACCAGTATTGCAGCGTCGGAAGGACAACTGCGCGACGCACACCCGTCGCCGGACAAGGATAAAATTCAATTGGATTAAACCTTGTTTTTCGGCTTTCACCCAGTGTATTGCTACATGAAACAGCCCAAAGTTATCGGTTTTCCTCGTGAACAAACAACCGCCGACCAGCAACGGCATTCACACCTCCAAAATCACAAGAGCGGCTTCCAGAAAATCTCTCGCCCCCCCTATTGCCTGCAAAGCGTCCTCTTGGCTGGGGTCAAATTCAAAATCATAATCGCAAGATTGACGCATCTCGAAGACCATGCGTAAAGACTCCGCAGTCTCTGGCGGCATACGACCCGTTTTGATATACAGTTCCCGGAACTTTAAGTGGGCCCCTTGATGCGTCTTGGCGCTTATCTGCTGAATGTGCAACAGTGCCGTGACGCAATAAAACATGCAGTAGTAGGCGCGATTGACGGCAGCCTTGCTCCAACCACCATGAAGATTGTACTCGGCGTTGGACAAGCAATCTTCCGCTTCTCGAATGATCTTTCCCACTTCGCCACTCATACCTCAACCCCCTCCTGCCGGATATTTTCGTAAAACAGAAACTGTGAATTTTTCAAACGACTCAGCGTCGTCGGATGGCTAGATAGGGCAATATCGTAGTTGTCGGATATTTTATATAATGGTTTGTTCATAAGTCGAAGTTCCTTGCCGATGTCAATACTTTCATCCTTGAGCACCACTAAAAAGTCCATATCGGAGTCGTCGCGGAAATCACCACGAGCATAAGAACCGTACAGGATCACCTTGGCGAGGCGATCTCCGTACAGTTGTTGCAATTCTGCCTTGACGGCACGGGCGACACCATTTTTATCAACCATAACTTATATTTTAAAACGCCCCAAGTTATCCGTTTTCTTCGCGAACAAACAACATCACACTTGTCTAACCCCTCCGCTGAAACTCCTCAAAATCTGCTACCGATTGCAGCAGTTGAATCCCCTCGCCTTGACAAGGGGCAGCGAAATCCGGATCGAAACTGGCAATTGCGGGAATGCCGTGGTGCTTGCAGGCGGCAAGGATGAGGGCATCGTTGGGCAACAGGTTGTATGTTGCCATGAACTGCACCGCCGGGCGGAGGAAGGCTGCTTCGTCGGGAAGCCAGGTGAATAGTTCGAGAAAGGGCGTAGGATCCCGCAAGACAAGTATCTCCGGAACCTGCCTGCTTTCCTTTATCGCCAAAGGCGACTTCCCGCCGACCATCGCCAAATGGTGAAAAAGGTACTCGCTAACGACTGCCTGGCTGATATACAGCATACTTGCAGTGTCTGCCAGTAGTGCATTTAACAACGGGAGATGATTGCCTTTTCGATATTCAACTAAAACTGAGCTGTCTATAAAAATTTTATTGCTCATAGACATCATACTTGGAGGTGGGAAAATGCGGGTGAAGGGCATCCCCGGCAAATTTCCGAGCTATCTTGAGCCGTTCCGGGACTGCCTGCTCATCCATTGCAGTTTCTGTCACCTGCCCTGATTGGGGCTTAGGATGATTGTACAGTTTCTGCTTCTGCAAGAAAAGTAGATACTCTACATACTCAGCAAGCGCCTCCAAGTACTTAGGCTCCAACTGCTGAATTCGTTTTTCAACTTCTGTAATGGCCATGATGACGATCTTTTTGAAGATTACAAAGGTAGCGCATGGCGCGGGGATAAGTCAACCCCTACCCCGCCTCAAACACCAGCGCCTCGTGGCTCAACTTCCGGAAATCCACCGGCGCCACGGCGCTCACGCCTTGCTCGGGCATATACACCCCGTAAATCGTGTCCACAGCAGCCATAGTGGCTTTGTTGTGGGTGACGACGATGAACTGCGACTCCTTGGAAAACTCCCGGATGATGCGGTTGAACTTCTCGATATTGGCATCGTCCAGCGGCGCATCCACCTCATCGAAGATGCAGAACGGCGCAGGCTTGAGCAGGTACAGCGCGAAAAGCAGGGCCGTAGCCGTGAGCGTTTTTTCCCCGCCGGATAACTGCGCGATGGTCTGCGGGCGCTTGCCCTTGGGCTTGGCAATGATGTTGATGTCCGACTCCAGCGGATTGCCAGGATTGGACAGGATGAGGTCGGCGGAGTCGTCTTCGGTGAACAGGGTGCGGAACACGCGAATGAAATTTACGCGTACCTGCTCGAACGATTCGAGAAAACGCTGGGTAGCGGTTTCCTCAATTTCTTTCATGGTTTGGAGCAGATTCTCCTTGGCGGCGAGGATGTCGTCGCGCTGGGTGGCAATGCTGTCGTAGCGCTCCTTGATCTCGTTGTACGCCTCAATGGCCAAGGGATTGATTTCACCGTAGTTGTCGAGCCGGCGTTTGAGGTTATTGACCTCGATTTCGAGTGCTTCGCGGTTGTATTTCGGGTCGGGTTCGTTGTTGATCACGTCGTTCACGGAAATACCGAACTCGGCGCGCAGGCGCTCCCCGATGGCCGTGATTTCAAACTTGACGTCGGTGAATTTATCCTTCAGCCGGTTGATCGCGCCCTGTTGGTCCTGCTGCTTGCGGTACAGTTCGCGCAACAGGTTGTCGCGCTCGTGAATTTCGTTGCGGGCCTTGAAATAAACCTGTTCCGCCGTGCTGAGCGTGGCCTCCTGGGCTTTCTTTTCGGCGTAGCCTGCCGACAGTTCGGTTTCGATGCGGGTAATTTCTCCCGTTACGAAGGCCAGTTCTTCCAGGTTTTTGGACTTGGTGGCCTGATTTTGCAGGGTTTGGGCGCGCAGTTCGGCGAGGTTTTTTTCGCGAAAAGCGAGTTCCTGCTGAAAACCGTTGACCTTGTTTTGCTGGCGAATGAACTCGATATTTTTCTGGTTGTACTCGTGGCTGTTGCGGCTGAGTTGCTCGGCTACCTCCCGGAACGACCCGTCGGCGTTGCTCAGGCGCTCGCGCAATTTGGCTGCCGCTGCCTGATTGTCCTTGAGTTGGGATTCGATAGCGACGTTGCTAGCCTCCAGCTGGGTAATCAGGTCGCCACTCTCGGCTGCTTTGGCATCGAAATTCTGGACAAACGTGGCGATGTTATCCAAACGGGCACGCAAACCGGCCTGCTCGCTTTGCAAACGCCCGAGCGCCTCCCGTTCGCGGGTAAGCATGCCCGACTGATCGGCATTTTTCAGGCTCAGCAAGTGTGCGCGCAGGGTACCGAGGCGGTTGTTGTAGTCCGTTTCGGCGGCCTCGAGTTTGCGGATATCCACATCGAGGATTTCAAGATTTTTTTTGCGGCCGATTTTTTTTCCTTCAAAAAGGCCGACCGAGCCGCCGCTGAGGCTGAACCGACGGCGGACGAAGGTGCCTGATTTGGAGATCAGGATTACGCCCGAATCGGTCGGGGGTGGGGCCGCATCGTCCACAATTAGCACATTTTCGAGCAAATAGGCCACCAACTGGCGGTACTGGGCATCCACCTCCACCAGATCGAACGCCTGCTGGCCGGCGGGCATCAACATGAGCGGCGGCTCGTATTGGGCAAAGGCGTCGAGCAGAAAAAAATTGGCGCGGCCCTTTTGGCTCCTGCCGAGCAACTGGATGGCCTCCACGGCGGCAGCGGCGTTGGGCACGACGTAGTAGTTCAGGTACGGCTCAAGGTAGTTTTCGATGATCACCCGGTACTCCTCGCGCACATAAATCAGGTCGCTGAGCAGCGGGCAGTTTTTGGCCCAATCCTTTTGCTGGCTGAGAAATTTGATGCTTTCGGGGAAGCCTTCGAGGCTTTCCACCATGCTTTTGGTGAGTTTGTACTCGTTGCGTTTGGCGTCGAGAATGCGGTTGTGATCGGCTAATTTTTTGGTCATCGCCTCGATGTCGCGCTCGGTCGTCGCGATATCGGTGCGGCGCTTTTCCTCGGCGGCGTCAAGTTTGGCGATTTTGTCCGTTTGCGCCTGCACCCCCTTGTCTAATTCAGCGATTTTGGCGTCGAGGCCCTCCATTTCGGTGCGGCGCATGGCCACGTCGGCGAGGGTGCGTTCCACGTCGCGGCGGAGGTTTTCAATCTGGTTTTGCTGAACGGCTTTTTGTTTCTCCAGGTCCACGATGACGCGCTCGATCGCCTGTTGTTCGCGCACAAACTCGTCGAGGTTTCCTTTGAGCAGGTTGTGGTCGGTACGCACTTTTTCGAGGGCCTGTTTGGCCTGGTCGAGTTCCGTTTCGAGGTCGGCCTCCACACGTTTTTCGTAGTTGAGGTCGGTTTGGTAGCCCTCTATTTCGCCTTCGAGGCGGCGCATGGTCTCGGCTGCGCGGGCGATCTGATCTTCGAGTCGGGCGGCGTCTTGCTCCACAAAAGAGCGTTTTTGCGCCAGCATATTTTTTTCGTTTTCCTTGCCGCGGATGCGCCCGGTGAGGCGGTTGACCTCCTGCTGTTGTTCGCTGAGGGAGGTTTCCTTGTCGGTGTGCGACTTGCGCAGCGCCTCCACTTCGGCTTCGAGTTGGCGGGCTTTGGCCTCGGTGCCGCGGTAGATATCCTCTTCGCGCTGGATTTGGCCTTCGAGTTCCTTGTAGGTTTTGCGGTGGCGGGCGAGGTTTTGCACCGCCAGTTCGATGCTCAGGTTTTTGTATTCGTCCTTGAGTTCGTAGAATTTTTTGGTGCGCAGCGCCTGCTTTTCGAGTTTTTTGAGCTGGTCTTCGATTTCGTAGAGCAGGTCTTCCACGCGGTCAAGGTCGGCGGTCGTGGCTTCGAGTTTGAGTTGGGTTTCGTGTTTGCGGGCCTTGTATTTGCTCACACCGGCAGCCTGTTCAAACATCCGGCGGCGGGCCTGTTCGCGGTCGCTGAGCAGGTCTTCCACCATGTTGAGGGCGATGATGGCGTAGGAGTCGGCGCCGATACCCGTGTCGAGGAAGAGGGACGTAATGTCCTTGAGGCGGCAAGGCACGCCGTTGAGGCGGTATTCGCTATCGCCGCTGCGGTACAGCAGGCGGCTGATGGTAACGTTTTGAAACTCGGTAGGCAGGATGTTTTTGGAGTTTTCAAAGGTCAGCGACACCTGGGCCATTTGGCCTTCCCTGCGTTTTTTGGTGCCGTTGAAGATCACGCTGGTCATCTTGTCGAGGCGGAGCTGGCTGCTTTTTTGTTCGCCCAAAACCCAGCGTACGGCGTCCACTACATTGCTCTTCCCCGAGCCGTTGGGGCCTACCACGCCCGTCACATCCGAGTTAAAGTGGATGACGGTTTCGTTGGCAAACGATTTGAAGCCTTTGATCTCCAAGGTTTTTAGTCGCATATCAGATAAATCCTGTAAATCTTGAATATCCTGTCGGAAAAATAACTTACTGCCTGCAGCAGCAGTGGTTAAAAGCGGGCAAAAGTAGGAAAAACACCGCCCGCTGAAATGGAAAGTTGCCAACAAAACGCGGATTAGTTTAACAGGAAACGGTTCCAAGCGTGCAAGCAAGGGCAAAGGGTTTGTACTTTTGGCGCGTTCAGTTTTTTTGTTAATCATATTTCACCTTCGGTTTTTTAGATGAAACGAATCAGTTTCCTCTGGTTGCTTGTTGCAGCCCCCGTGCTTTTATTTTCCCAGGCCACCTGGGAAATCGGTGTCTCGGCCGGCATGACCGCCTACGCCGGCGATTTGAATGAAAAGCAATACTTCGACTACAACAATCGGGAGATGGGCTACGGCCTGTTGGTGCGCCGCCACTTCGGACCGGTTCTGGCCGCCCGTTTCAATTATTTGGGCGGGAAAATAGCCGGCGACGAGTCCATCTTCGCGGAACCATACTGGCGATCCGAACGGGCATTCAAGTTTTCCACCGACTTTCACGAAGCAGACCTCCTGTTGGAGTGGGACATTTTCGGCTACCGCCGCCGCAACGGGTGGCGCTTCCGCAAAATTTTCGCCCCATACGTCTTTGCCGGTGCAGGCTACACCTTTTTTAAACCCCAAACAGATTACAATGATGCGCTCCAGCAAAACCCCAGCGTATCCGCCGAACGTATTTTAGCCGATAAAAACGCCCCCGCAGATCCGCCCGTCCTCGTGCTGAATTTCGGCGGCGGGTTCAAATGGGACATCGGGCGCTACTGGCTCATCGGCTTTGAACTCGGTCTGCGCCCAACCTTCACCGACCGTCTGGACGGGGTGAGCGTGTCCGGCATTGCCGAAAAACGCGACTGGTACGCCTTCGGAGGCATCACGCTCTCGCACCGCATCCGGGAAGTGGATTCCGACCGGGACTGGATTCCCAACCGCCGCGACAAGTGTCCCCTCTCGCCCGGTCCCCGCAAACTCAAGGGTTGCCCCGATGCCGACGGCGACGGCATCACCGATACCGAAGACGATTGCCCCGATGTGCCCGGTGTGTTGTCGGCCCGCGGCTGCCCCGACGCCGACGGCGATACGGTGCAGGACAGCCTCGACCTGTGCCCTACCGTCGTCGGCGCCGTGCCGGCGTGCGGCTGCCCCGACCGCGATG
>JBGSKO010000036.1:0-2732 GCA_041741155.1 Saprospiraceae bacterium
TCCGCTACGGCGACATTGCCAAACAACGCCGCGAACAGGCCGAGCAAACCGGCTTCGACGCGGAAGTGGAGGCCATCCGGCGCCAGGTGTCCATCCAGGTGGAGCGGTACGCCATCGCTGCGTTGTTGGAGGAATACCACAGAAGGTCTTTTACCGAAGTTGCCCGGGGAAATGAAACAGAAGAGGTGCGCCTCCTTGTGCGCTTTGGCAGCCGCGAAATTGAAATGCGGGCAACCGACATGGCTATCGCGTTCGGAGGCTTTGGCAATCTCAAAACACGGGATTTCACTAAGGCACTGGAATCCGTGCTGGCACTGGCCAAATCCGCCGCGACCCAGCACCGCATCCGCATCGAACGCTCGAAAGGCCGGAACTGGAGTTTTCACACCAAAGACCTCCGCTGGTCATCTGCCGTCATCAAAATGAGGATGGAAGACGGCGAAACCCTGTAAACCTCAAAAACCTTTTGCACATGGAAAATATACCGCGTTGGGTCCTCTTGCTGGCGGTCGCCCTGATCGCCGTGGCCGCTGCTTTTACCATCACGGCCAGCATTCAGCGGCTAAAAAACGAACGCAAAGCCCGGCAACTGCTCGACCAGGGCAAAGTGACCGTGGCGCTGTCGCCCGGCGAAATCCAGCAGATTGTTTCCGAGATCAAAAAAGCAATGTGACCGATGGAAAACCTAAAACTGATGCCAAGTCCTGATGGGGTGGGCCGGATGCCCTGGAAACCTATTGTTATCCTGTTGCTCCTCGTTTTTTCGGTATTGCTGGTGCTGTACCTGTTTTCTGTGCGGGCTAACCGGAATTTGAAACGGCGCATTGCCGGTTTGGCCAACGAAAACGAAGCCTTACAGGAATCACTGGATGTTGGTAATACGGAATTGGATGCTTTGAAGCAAAGTGCCCAAACGACACCCGACCCTGCGCCATCCCAGCCACCGGCCGGTTTTCGGATGCCGATTCTGAACCCTGGTCTGAAATTCAATATCCAACCGGATTTCAGTCTGCCTTACCCGGCTTTCCACGCCTGGAATACTGGCGAAACACTGCGCGTGTTGGCGGTGTTGGATTTTGCCGGCGATTTTGGCGATTTTCGGCAGCAATCTGGTGCGGAATTGTTCCCAGCCTGGGTGTTTCAATTGTTCACTGTGGGCGGCACCCTGTTGAAGGAAAGTCACCTGCCCATTACCGGCGATGAGCAGCCGGACAGAAAACGTATTGTTGCTGAAATCCGGTCCTTATTGGAATCTGGCCTTGACGAACCCCTTTCCTGAAACCCCATAAACCTCATCCTAACTCATGCAACAACCCTACGAAACCTCCTGCGTGGCCAACTGGCTCAGTGAAAATCCCATCCGTCTGACCGTATCCGCCGGCCGGGTGGCTAAAAGCGATCTGGCTAATGCGTTGCATATTACCACCGCGAGCCTGCGACATAAAATTGCCATTCTCCGGGCTTCTGACCCGGCTTTCGACGACCTATACCAGGAAAAGTCCAAACGGACGGAATTGCCGGTGGATTTGGCGGAGGTGATTGTGCGGCAGTTGTTTGATGGGAATCCGGGTGTAAAGATGGAATTTGTGGGTGCGGCGGTGTAAGAGAATCGGATAGTTTTGTTTTCATATTTCTATGCTATTCTACTGGAGGGGCACGGCTGTGTGATGTATCCAAAATGAAGAAGGATTTTAAGAAAAGCAAATCGTCTCCTACAGGGCTGTTGTCTATTACGATGTCTTGCGTGGCTATTGTATGAAATCATCTAGCTATTCATAGAAAATACGCGGCAGACGCAAGACATAAGTGTTGGAAGAAATACGGATAGTATATCGGTAATAGCAAAAGCAGGCGCAATAGTGAAAGCAAAAATTTGACCAGGAATTAGCAACGTGCATACTAAATCACAGCTGCTTGGTCTGTATTGGAACATTCTTAGATTTTCATTGCGGGGTTTCAAGCGGAATGAAAGCCAACCATATTCTAAACAGATTATTAGTTCAAAACCTATAACCGATACGATATGAAGGTATCAATTGATTCTTATCTTCAGCAGTAAAAGTGCGCAAATAATCAACGGATAACTCTCCAAAGAAATTGCAGAATATCGGATGCCCTAACGACACACCTATATAAATTCCAAATCCGCTTGTATCATAGTATTTTCTAAATCCTTCAATCCAAGTGCCTTGATTTATGTAGTACAAGTGAACTGCTTTTTCGCTATCAAAATTATCTATAACACCAATTCTTGATTTTAAAGAAATCGGTTTGTTTATAATTTTGTATCCGCCATAAACTGCAATCCGGGTAATATTTCTACCAATAAGAGACGAATCCTGAAGAATTAACACAGAAGGGTCTATAAGTTGAACATAACCAAAGTCATGTTCTCCAAATAATATGCCAGTAAAAAATCTTTTTCCAATTTTCCGTTCATACGTAATCGTTGGCAACCGAGTATTTAAGGCAAAACTTTGAATTTTAAAAGGTGATTTATCAAAAAAATATCCTCCATACAAGCCAATTGTTATTTCATTTTTTCGATCTTTTTGTGCATGACAGTACAAAGTAATACTTGTAAAAATTACTAATAAGTACGTGGACAAAATTATTTAATAAAATTAAATTCACTGAATTGAATAAACAGGTCTTTACCGACGGCCCCCAAAGCCAGTACTGTTGCCAAAAATAGCGATTGACTGCTGATGTAGTCCTCTGGCTTTAGCCAA
>JBGSKO010000037.1:0-46009 GCA_041741155.1 Saprospiraceae bacterium
TGTCAATGAACTTGATCCGGCATCAAGACCGGAAATCGAAATCTTTACAATCAAACAATTCGTTGATAATCCGTTTCAACTTTCGTTGAACCTTGATTTATAATTTCTTCATTCAGGTCAAGGTATTTTAGGAAGGCACAGCTCATCACTCATCACTCATAGCTCATCACTCATAGCTCATCACTCATCGCTCATCACTCATCACTAATGAAGCATACTGCCAAAGAGCGCTTCCTGCGCTACGTACAAATTGATACCCAAAGCGACCCCGAAAGCAAGACTATTCCCAGCACGGAAAAACAAAAAGATCTCAGCCGGATTCTGGTACAGGAACTGCACGAGATCGGTATTCCCGATGCAGAGCTGGACGAGTTCGGCTATGTCTATGCCACTATTCCAGCCAACACGGATAAAAAAGTGCCCGTCATCTGCTTCTGCTCCCACGTGGACACGGCGCCCGACTGCTCCGGTACCGGCGTCAAGCCGATCGTGCACCCCAAGTACAAGGGCCAGGACCTGGTATTGCCCGACGACCCGACGATCGTCATCCGCGAAAGCGAACATGCCGACCTGAAACACCAGCATGGTAACGACATCATTACGGCCAGCGGCACGACCTTGCTCGGCGCCGACAACAAAGCCGGTGTAGCCGCTATTATGGATGCCGCGCAAATCCTGATCAACAACCCTTCGATCAAACACGGCAAAATCCGTATCCTTTTTACGCCCGACGAGGAAATCGGCCGGGGTGTGAACAAGTTGGATATGAAAAAACTCGGCGCCCGTTTTGGCTATACCATTGACGGAGAAACCGCCGGTAGTATTGAGAACGAAACCTTTAGCGCAGACGGCGCTGTGGTTACTATCCACGGGGTGTCGGCGCACCCGGGTTTTGCCAAAGGCAAAATGGAGCACGCGCTGAAAATTGCCGGAAAAATTCTGGCCAAAATGCCGGACAAACTCAGCCCCGAGCACACCGAAGGTCGTCAGGGCTTCATCCACCCCACGTCCATTGAGGGCGGTTTGGAAAAAGCTACGATCAAATTTATCCTGCGCGACTTCACCGAGGGCGGCCTCAAACGCCATGCCCGTACCCTGCAAAAAATCGTGGATGGGGTTCTGAAAGGCTACCCGAACTCCCGCGCCGAAGTGAAAGTATCCGAACAATACCGCAACATGGGCAAGGTGCTGCGCCGCTATCCGCAAGTAGTGGGCAACGCCCTGGAAGCGCTCCGCCGGGCAGGGTTTTCCAACCCGATTCAAAGTTCCATCCGCGGCGGTACCGATGGTTCCCGCTTGTCGTTCATGGGGCTGCCCTGCCCCAACTTGTTCGCCGGCGAGCATGCTTTCCACAGCAAATACGAGTGGGTATCTGTTCAGGATATGGAAAAAGCTGCCGAAACGATTGTACACCTGGCGCAGGTGTGGGAAGAGCAATCGGAATAAAAGAGGATTGGAGGGTTGCTGGTTGGAAGGTTTCTGGTTGCGACAACCCTGCTCCAACCTTCCAACCAGCAACCTTCCAACCAGCAACCCTCCAACCAGCAACCCTCCAACCAGCAACCCTCCAACCCTCTAACCCTCCAACCCTCTAACCCTCCAACCAGAAACCCTTCAACCTTCAAACACTTTATCATCATGGAAGAGAAAGACAAATTGCAAGAATTCCTGGACTCCGCCAAGGAAATGGCCGGCAAAGCCGGTGAACAACTGGAGCAACTCCGCAATGAAGCCGGGGAGAAAATCGCGCCGCTGCTGGATGCTGCCGAGGAAAAATTCGGCCAGTTGAAAGACGCGGCCGGCGAAAAACTGACCGAATGGAGCGGCAAAGCCGAAGAGATGGCTGCCGAAGCACGCGCAGAAGCTGCTGAAAAAGCTGCGGAGTTACAAGCGGCCAAGGAAAAAGTCGCCGGTCATGAAGGTGGCGCTTTGGGCTTTATGGCCGACAAAGCAAAGGAACTGCTGGGAGATGTTCAGGAAGAGGCTTCCGAACTTGCCGAGAAAGGCAAGGGTTTCTGGGACAAAGCCAAAGACTTTGTGTCGGACGACGAAACGAAGGATGCCTGAGGCTTCGCTGTTCTGATTTAAATCCGTGTCCAAGTGTTGTCCGATCCTCCTGTAGAATTGGACAACGCTTGGACACAGGTTTTTTATACTACGATATTCACGATCCTGCCCGGGATCACGATGAATTTCTTCACCACAACTCCATCCAGGTTTCGGCGCACAAACTCTTGTTGCATGGCGAAGGCTTCTACTTCGGCAGGTGTGGCCGAAGCCGATATTTCAAGGTTGCCGCGGTGTTTGCCATTGATCTGAACGGGGTAAATGATCGTGTCCGTTTTCAGAAAATCTTCGTTCAAAACGGGCCAGGTAGCGTCGCAAACGGTCGTTTCGTGCCCCAGTCGCTGCCATAGTTCTTCGGCCAGGTGTGGCGCAAACGGCGCGAGCATAACCACTGCCGGTTCCAAAACGGCGCGTTTGTAGCTTTTCAGCGCGCGCAGTTCGTTGGTCAGAATCATAAAATGGCTGACGCAGGTATTCATCGAAAAGCGCTCGATATCCTCGGTTATTTTTTTGATGGCGGTGTGCAGTACGCGCAGATCATCGCGGGTAGGCGCTTCATCGGTGGGCAGCCAAGCGCCGTTTTCGCTGATAAACAGCCCCCAAAAACGCCGTAAAAAACCGTACACGCCGGTAATGCCTTTGGTATCCCAGGGTTTGCTCATCTCCACAGGGCCGAGGAACATTTCGTACATACGAAAACAGTCGGCGCCGTACTGGTTCACCATGTCGTCGGGGTTTACCACGTTGTACTTCGACTTGGACATTTTTTCCACCTCGAAGGAGCACGTAAACGTTCCGTCTTCATCCAGCTTGAAATTAGCATTCTGGAACATGGGCTGCACGCGTACTTTTTCCACGTCCAGCACATCGTCTGTAACCAGGTACACATCCACATGCAGCTTGCTGAAACACTCCGGGGAGTATTTGCCGGTGAGGTTGTAGGACACATACAGTTGCTCATACTGTGGCCCCTGCTCGGTCATAAAGAAGCGCTCCCGGCTGTCCAGCGCCCGGCGGATTTTAGCTGCGGTGCGCTCGTGCTGGTTGATACACTCGGCCAGTTCTTCGATAAACAGGACGAGCAGGCGTTTGCCGTCGGCTTCTGATGCTTTTCGGATTGCCTCGATCTTGTCGGTTTTTTTCCAGGAAACCACCTCGATGACCAGATCATTGGTTTCGAAGGCGAAATCGTAGGTGGAGGCCTCCTCTGCATTGTTGGCAGGCATGAACATGGGGCCGTATTCTTTGAAAAACGGCTGCAGCACCTTAATCCACAAATATTCCTCGTAGAAACGTTCCTTGGCGCGATAGACCAGACTGGAGCGTCCCTGAATCATACCCTGGTTGGTCAGTTTTTTGGCAAACTCCCGTTCCGGCACCAGACCGATATCGAACAGGAAATGGTTCCAGAAGCGGCTGTACAGCAGGTGCCCTACGGCATGTTCTGAACCGCCAATGTACCAGTCCACACACTGCCAATAGTTTACGGCATCCTTGCTGCAAAACTCCTGGTCGTTGTGCGGGTCCATATAGCGGTACCAGTACCAGGAAGAGCCGGCCCAGCCAGGCATGGTACTCAGCTCGTATTCCAGTCCCTCCTCGAAGGAAGGCCGCCACCCTTCGGCACGCGCCAGAGGCGGTTCCCCGGATTCGGTGGGCAGGTATTTGTCAATATTGGGAAGTACCAGTGGGAGCTCTTTCTCGTCTATCAAATGCGGCACATCGTCTTTCCAGTACACCGGTACGGGCTCGCCCCAGTAGCGTTGGCGACTGAAGACGGCATTGCGCAGTTTGTACTGCACTTTACCTTTTCCCAGGCCATTTTTTTCTAACCAGGAGGTGAGTGTAGGTACCGCCTCCTCGTACGTCATGCCGTTGATGATGCCGGAATTGACATAGCGCCCCGCTTTGGTGGGATCAGCGGCTTCGTTCAGATCTTGCTGGGCATCCAAAATGGGCACGATCGGCAGGCCAAAATGGGTGGCGAAGTTCCAGTCGCGCTGGTCGCCGCTGGGCACGGCCATAACGGCGCCGGTGCCGTAGCCGGCCAGCACATAGTCGGCGATGTAGATCGGTATCTTTTGGTTGTTGAAGGGGTTGATAGCAAATGCTCCGGTGTTGGCGCCCGTCACGCGTTTGACTTCGGACATGCGCTCCAGATCCGAGCGGGAGGCCGTCCATTTGATGTAGCCGTCCACGTCGGCTTGTTGTGCAGGCGTAGTCAGCCGTGGAACCAGATCGTGTTCCGGCGCCAGCACCATGAAGGTTGCACCGTGAATAGTGTCCACACGGGTAGTAAACACCTCAATGAAGACGCCCTCGTAGCCGTCCACGGCAAACCGTACGGAAGCGCCTTGCGAGCGGCCAATCCAGTTGCGCTGTTGTTCTTTGATAGACTCCGACCAGTCCACCTCGTTCAGCCCGTCGAGCAGGCGGTCGGCATACGCCGTGATGCGCATGCTCCACTGTTTCATCAGTTTGCGCTCTACGGGATAGCCGCCACGTTCGCTGACACCGTCTTTTACTTCATCGTTGGACAGCACGGTGCCCATCGCCGGGCACCAGTTGACGTAGGATTCTTCGGGAAAGGTCAGGCGGTATTTGAGCAAGAAGATATGCTGCGCTTTGTCGGACATTTCATTCCAATCGGCTGCCGAGATGTTCGGTGTGTCCTCGTCGCAAACGGCGCGTACGCCGTGGTTGCCATTTTTTTCAAAACGGGCTATGAGTTCTTTGATCGGGAGGGCTTTGTCTGCTTCCAGGTCGTAATAGTGCTCGAACAGGCGCATGAAAATCCACTGCGTCCACTTGTAGAATTGGGGGTCGCTGGTGCGTACTTCGCGGTCCCAATCGAAGGAAAAGCCGATATTATCGAGTTGTTCGCGGTAGCGCTGAATGTTTTGCGCGGTGGACACGGCAGGGTGTATCCCGGTTTGGATGGCGTATTGTTCTGCCGGAAGGCCGAAAGAATCGTACCCCATGGGGTTGAGTACGTTAAAACCCTTGAGGCGTTTGTAGCGCGCCACAATATCGCTGGCGATGTATCCCAAAGGGTGCCCGACGTGCAGCCCTGCCCCGGAAGGGTAGGGGAACATATTGAGGATGAAGAATTTGGGTTTGGGCGAATGATTATTCACCTGATAGGTGCGTTGTGCTTTCCACCAGGCTTTCCATTTTGACTCAATCTCGCGCGGAGCGTATTCCATGAAAGTGTTTACTATGTTTATCAATTGTTCAACATCACCGGCATAACCAGCATCAATATTTCCCGGTCGGTATTAGCTTCTTCCACAGGGGTGAGAATACCGGCGCGGGAGGGCGTCGAGAATTCCATTTTGACTTCTTCGCTGTCGAGGGAGCCCAACATTTCCACTAAAAACTTGGCATTGAAGGCGATGCGCAGGGGCGTGCCGTCAAAATTGCAGGTCATTTGTTCGGTAGCCTCGTTGGAGAAGTCGAGGTCTTGCGCCGAAATGGTCAGGCTTTTTTCTGATACATCCAGCACAACCTGATTGGTGGTTTTGTTGGCATAGATGGCGATGCGCTTGAGGGAATTTTGGAAATCAGCGCGGTTGACGGTCATGTTGTTGGGGTTGTCTACCGGAATGACTGCATTGTAGTCGGGGTAGCGCGCATCAATGAGGCGGCAGACCAGGTTCATATTGCCAAAGGCAAAAAAGGCATTGGCCTTGTTGAAAGCGATCGTCACATTGTCGTCGCCAGGCAGTGCATTTTTCAGCAGGTTGAGTGCTTTTTTGGGGATAATGAAGGACGTGGCGACTTCGCCGGCCAACTGTGGGGTGCTGATTTTGACTAATTTGTGCGCATCGGTGGCCACACAAATGAGTTTGTTGAAATCTACCTGGAAATAAACGCCGGTCATAGCCGGGCGCAGTTCGTCGCTGGAGGTAGCGAACACCGTTTTATTGATGGCTTCCAGCAGGTGTTTGCTGCGGATTTTCACGGAGTCCACATTTTCCGGCTCTGGAATTTGGGGGAAGTCCGCGCCATTTTCGCCGGCGAGCCGGTACTTGCCGTAGGAGGAAGTGATTTCGATGCCGAAATTTTCTTCGTTTATGCTGAACGTCACGGGTTGTTGCGGCAGCGCCTTGAGGGTTTCCAAAAGTATTTTGGCAGGTACCGCTACGGTAAAATCATCGTCGGCCAGCACTTCGATAGTCGTGGAAATGCTGGTTTCCAGATCAGTGGCGGCTATGGTGAGTTTTTTGTTCTCGATTTTAAAAAGGAAGTTCTCCAAAATGGGCAGAACAGGGTTGGAGCCAAGGGCGCCCGAAGCGATTTGGACTTGCTTCAGCAGTTCGGAAGAGGAAACGCTAAACTTCATGGAGTACGTGAATGAGTGGGTGATTGTTGAGCCTGGTTTTTGCGCAGCAACAGTTGGAATATTGGGTGGCCATTGATTTTCAGTATTTTGCAAACCTTGCCGCCGCAAAAGTAATGCGCTTGTTCCGGGTTTTTGTGGAAAAAAACCAACATGTTGTTAAAAATGGATGACTTACCTTTGACCCCTTTTCAAAGAAGGGCTAGCGTTATGTCAAATACTGTGACTTCCGGGCGAAAAAGACTGCCAAAGCGTCCGGCCCCGTTGATTCACCCCGTGACCCGGCTGGCGTTGCCGTTGCCCCGCCTGGTTCGGCTGGATAATGATATTCCGGTGTACGTGTTGGATTTTCCGGGGCAGGAAATTTTGAAAGTGGAAGCCGTGTACCGGGCCGGCCGGCCGGAGGAAACCAAACATCTGGTATCGCGCGCTGTGGCGCGGTTGGTCCGCGAGGGTACCCGCTCAAAATCCGGTGCGGAAATTGCCGAGCACATTGATTTTTATGGCGGTTCGCTGAGTATTCCCACCAATTTAGACACCGCCGGTTTTTCCCTGTTTTCCCTGCACAAGTACGCTCATGAGCTGTTGCCCGTGTTCGCAGAAATCCTGCACGAGCCTACCTTCCCTGCCGACGAGATTGAAACATTCAAGCGCAACAGCGTACAAGAATTGCTGGTTGATCTGGATAAGGAGGAGGTGCTGGCCTACCGCAAGGTGACGGAACTGATCTTTGGCACGAACCACCCCTACGGGTACAATTCGGTGCCGGAAGATTATGCCGCCCTCATGCGGGAGGATTTGGTGCAGCACTTCGACAAATGGTACACGACTGCCAACTGCCGGTTGTTCGCCAGCGGGCAGGTGGACGAGTCGGTACTCCATTTGTTGAACCAACACTTTGGCCAAACACCCAAGCGCGGTATCACGCCGGATGAACGACTACGCGCTCCGGAGAACAAACCGCACCGGCTCCATATCCCACACCCGGGTTCCCTTCAAACCGCCATCAAAATTGGCCGGCGTTTGTTTGCCCGCCACCATCCCGACTACAACGGCATGTATGTGCTGAACACCATCCTCGGAGGCTATTTCGGCTCTCGTTTGATGATGAACATCCGGGAAAAACGCGGTTTTACCTACAATATTTATTCTACCGCCGATGCCATGTTGCACGACGGTTGCTTTTATATAGCTACCGAAGTGCATACCGGTAAAGTACCGGTTGCGATCAAACAGATCTTTGTAGAAATGAAAAACCTGTGCGACACCCCCGTTCCGGAAAAAGAACTGGAGATGGTGCGCAATTACTTGCTCGGAATGTTGCTGAACGGACTCGATGGCCCGTTGAACATTTCAGACGTAGTCAAAACACTCGTGCTGGAAGATCTACCCTTCGAGACATTCGATGCATTGGTACATACCATTCGTACAATTACCCCGGAGCAAATAAAGCTGTTGGCTCAGCGTTACCTGCAACCGGAAGACTTTTGGGTCGTGACGGTGGGATGATGGTAGGTTTGGTCAAGAAAATGATCAAAAATTTAAATTTTGCGGCGGGGACTTGCGTACATTTAAATCAAAAAAAGGTGCGTAGTTTTGCGCGTTTTTTAGCGCTCCGGGCGCTTTTCCGAAGACCTCTAAATTTTAATACATTGAACCTATTCAAATTTTTCAAGCAGGAACTGGCGGTGGACTTGGGCACAGCCAACACGCTTATTATGATGGACGGCCAGGTGGTCGTGGATGAACCCTCAATCGTAGCCGTTGACCGAAAAACCGGACAAACTATTGCGGTAGGGCACCGTGCCATGCAGATGCACGAAAAGACCCACGAAAACATCAAAACCATTCGTCCGCTGAAGGATGGCGTGATCGCCGATTTCCAGGCAGCGGAGGCTATGATCGAGAGCATGATCCGTATGGTGGGCAAACGCAATTCTTTTTTCAGTCACCTGAAAATGGTTATTTGTATCCCCAGCGGTATCACCGAAGTAGAAAAACGCGCCGTTTTTGACTCTGCGGACCACGTGGACAGCAAAGAGACGTACCTGATACACGAACCAATGGCGGCAGCACTCGGCATTGGTCTCAATGTCGAAGAACCGATCGGAAACATGATCATTGACATCGGCGGCGGCACCACGGAGATCGCCGTGATCGCGCTGTCGGGTATCGTGTGCGACCAGTCCATCCGCATCGCCGGGGACGAACTGACCAACGATATCATGGGCTACATGAAACGGGAGCACAACATCCTCATCGGAGAACGGACGGCCGAGCAGATCAAGATCCACGTCGGTTCTGCACTGCACGAGTTGGAGAACCCGCCGGAAGATTATGCGGTGAACGGCCGTGACCTTATGACCGGCATCCCGAAACAGATCAAGATAAGCTACCAGGAGGTCGCTTATGCGCTGGATAAAAGTATCACGAAAATCGAAGATGCGGTACTCAAGGCACTTGAAATGACGCCCCCCGAGCTTGCATCCGATATCTACAAAACCGGTTTGTATCTGACCGGCGGCGGCGCCTTGCTTCGCGGTCTGGACTATCGCTTGCAGCAAAAGACCAAACTCCAGGTGCGTGTGCCGGAAGATCCGTTGCGCGCCGTGGTACGCGGTACGGGCATGGCGCTGGAACACTCGGAGCGGTTCTCCTTTTTGATTGACCGCAAGAGCGTGTAAATCAGGCGCCGGCGTTTTTTCCATCGTTCAACTAAAACAGCCAATGGCTATCAGCCAATGGCCAACAGCCCAAAAGCATGCATTCCATCCTGCAGCTCTTTATTCGGCATGGCGGCTTGCTCACGCTGGTTGTGACGCAGGTGTTGTGTTTATATTTGATTGCTGCTTTTAACGACGCGCAAGGACAAATCTCCGCAGCCAGTTGGATGAAACACTCCAGTACTATTTTGGGCTGGAAAATGGAAACGCTGGATTACCTCAGCCTGAAAGACGAAAACATTCGGTTGCGCCTTGAAAATGCCCGCTTGCAATCGCAATTGGCCAATTCCCGCATGATCGAAGTGCCGACACTGGATACCGTACGGCGCTTTGTACATACCGATACCCTGGATAATAAAATCATCCGGCCGGAGTACATCCTCATCAGCGGTCGTGTGGTGGGCAATACCATCAGCGGACGAAACAACTGGATGATTATCAATCGGGGAAAAAAAGACGGCGTGCAACCCAATACCGGTATCATTACACGTACCGGCGTGGCTGGAATCGTGCGGTATGTTTCCGATAATTATTCCGTTGCCATGTCGGTATTACACCCACAAACCAGGATTTCTGCGGCAGTCAAAGGCTACGAGTATTTTGGCTCCTTAGTGTGGGATGGCGATAGCCCGGAGTACCTGACCCTTACCGATATTCCATACCACCTGCCGGTACACTCCAGAGATACCGTACAGATTAGCAATTACTCTTTGCTGTTTCCAGAAGGCCATGTAGTCGGTATTGTGGATACTGCGTACCGGATTGAGGGTAGCAGTTTTTTGTACATCCGGGTGAAACCCACCCAAACCCCGGCCAGCGTAAACCATGTGTATGTGGTGACAAACCGATATGCCGCAGAACTCAACGACTTGCAACAGGCGGTAAACAAGGATGAATAGCGAAATTGTATTTTCAAATCTTTGGCGTTTTATAGCGCTTGTGGCCATTCAGGCATTAGTCTTGTCGGAAGCATCGTTGAATACCGACGGCTACTGCAATGTTTTGCTGTACCCGCTATTCATTCTTTTTCTTCCCATAAAAATGCCGGTGCCTTCCACCGTACTCCTGGGTTTTTTGGTAGGACTGACCGTGGATATTTTTACCGGAACCATCGGTGTGAACGCCAGTGCCGGCGCTTTTTCCGGATATGCGCGGGCAATTGTTTTGCACCGTTTTGCCATAAAAGGTGGATATTCCGGCAAAGAACCCATCGCTTCTCCGGTATATTTCGGCTGGCGCTGGTTCATGAGCGTGGCAGCTTTGTTCTTTGCCATTCACTTGTTTTGGTATTTTGCGATGTCTTATTTTACCCCGGCGTACTTGTTGGGAAAAATTGTGCCGCAAACCGTCATCGGATGGCTGCTAACCATGCCCGTGGTGCTTATCTTCACGCGCTTGTTCTATCCTAAAATCTGACTATGGCCGATATCCTCCGTGAACGACAGCGAACGATTCAGATCGTTATTCTGGCCTGTGCCCTGGCTCTTGTCTTCAAAGCCGCTCAGATTCAACTTTTTGATGACGCCCTCAGCCGTCGTGCCGATGCCACTACAATCCATAAAATGACGGCTTATCCGCCCCGCGGATTGATTTTTGACCGGAATGACAGCCTGATCGTCAACAACAACGCCATGTACGACCTCATGGTTACGTACAGTCAGATAGACCAGAGCATGGATACCCTCAAGTTTTGCCGCTTGTTAGGTATTACTCAAGAAGATTTTAAAACGTTTTTGAAAAAAGACTGGCGCAGCGGGAAGTTCTCCCGCTCCGTACCATTTGTCTTTATGAAAAAACTCTCCACGGTCACGTATGCCCGCCTGCAGGAGTGCCTGTACGAATTCCCGGGCTTCTTCGTACAAGTTCGGAATATCCGCGCCTACCCGTACAGTGCCGGTGCGCACGTACTCGGCTATATCAACGAGGTGGACCCACGCGACATCGAAAAAGGCGGCGGGGTATATGCGTCCGGCGACTATATCGGCGCCGGCGGCCTCGAAACGGAACACGAAGCACGTTTGCGCGGAAAAAAAGGATACACCTTCCTCCTCAAAGACAACCTCGGCAGGATCGTCGGCAGTTACAACGGCGGCAAGTCGGATACCCTCCCAATCAGCGGCGACGATCTCGTTTCTTCCATTGACGCCCGGCTCCAGAAATACGGCGAAGACCTCCTCGTGAATAAAACCGGCAGTATCGTTGCCATAGAACCCGCTACCGGCGAAATCCTCGCCATGGTTAGCGGCCCTACCTACGACCCCAACGACCTGACCATGACCAAGGACCGCGGCCCCGTATTCAGTCGCTTGCTCACGGACCCACTCAAGCCCTTTTTCGACCGTACGGTCATGGCTAAATACCCGCCTGGCTCCATCTTCAAAACCGTGGTGTCGCTCGTTGGCCTGCAAGAAGGCACGCTGAACGCCAATAGCGGTATGGGCTGCAATGGCGGCTATTTCTACGCAGGCCGCCTGTACAAATGCCACGGACACAGCGGGGTGGGTAATGTAGTGGACGCATTGGCCTACTCCTGCAATACCTACTATTTCAGTGAATTCAGGGATATTGTGGACAAGTTTGGTTTCAGCAAAGCCGACCAGGGCCTGGACAAGTTTGTGCAGTACTGCCATGAGCTTGGCCTCGGTCGCCGCCTCGGGGTGGATTACCCCAACGAAAACGCCGGTAATATCCCGGACTCCAAGTACTACGACCGGATCTATCCGAAAAAACTCGGCGGCTGGCGCTCACCCACCATCATGTCCGTGGGTATTGGGCAGGGCGAACTTCAGCTCACGACCGTCCAAATGGCCAACCTCGCCGCCTGTATTGCCAACCGCGGCTTTTGGTTTCCGCCGCACCTGGCCAAACGATTCAAAACCGGCGGGGATATCCCCAAACCGTTCCTCGAGGCACAACAAGTCAGTATTGAAAAAAGATACTTCGAACTCGTGGTGGAGGGCATGGCCGAGTGTGTAAATCGTGGTACAGCGCGCTCCTGTGCGATCCCCAATATACAGGTGTGCGGAAAAACCGGTACCAGCCAAAATCCGCACGGCGACGACCACTCGGTGTTTTTCGCCTTTGCACCCAAAGACAACCCGAAGATTGCCATTGCAGTTTATGTCGAAAATGCCGGCTGGGGGGCCTCTTACGCCGCACCAATCGCGAGTTTGATGATTGAAAAATACCTGAACGACACCATCGCGACCGACCGGAAACACATGGAGGAGCGCATGTTTAATTCCAATCTTACAGACAAATACCTGGAAAATATCCGTAGAGCAGCAGCCAAAGTGGAAAAACCCATGCCTGCGCCGGCATTGCCCTCGCCCAATGTTCCAAGCGACGAACCGACCGGCAAAACACCGCCGGCGAATACCACGAGTACGGAACGGAAACGCCGCTAATTTTTATGAAAAAACTGGTTGTACTCACCGGGGCGGGCATTTCCGCCGAAAGTGGCATCAGCACGTTTCGCGATGGGGGTGGCCTGTGGGAGCAGCACCGCATCGAAGACGTAGCCACACCCGAAGCCTGGGCGCGGAATCCCGAACTGGTACTCCGTTTCTACAACCAGCGCCGCCAAAAACTCCGCGAGGTAGAGCCCAATGCCGGCCATCAGGCACTGGTGGAACTGGAAAAACACTTTGACGTGCGCATCATCACCCAAAATGTGGACGACCTGCACGAACGAGCAGCCAGTAGCCAAGTACTCCATTTGCATGGCGAACTGCGCAAGGCACGCTCCGAACGACACGAAAACTTGATCTATACCTGGGAGGAAGACCTGAATCTGGGTGACCTGTGCGAAAAAGGCGCCCAACTTCGTCCGCACATCGTCTGGTTTGGCGAAAGTGTGCCCATGTTGCATCTAGCTGCCGAAATTGCTGCGGAAGCTGATATCTTTCTCATCGTTGGCACGTCGTTGCAAGTGTATCCGGCAGCGAGCCTGATGATTTACGCACAACGCCATATCCCGTTTTTCTACATTGATCCAGCTCCCCAACTAAACTGGGAATTGCAACAAATGCCCAACCTGACGGTGCTCGCCGAGGCCGCTACCACCGGCCTGCCCAAAGTGGCGCGGCAGCTGCATGAGAAGGGTTGAGCGAAAAGGTTGAGATGGTTGAGATGGTTGAGAAAAAAGGTTGAGATGGTTGAGAAAAAAGGTTGAGATGGTTGAGAAAAAAGGTTGAGATGTCAACCTCTTCAACCATCTCAACTCAACCATCTCAACCATCTCAACTCAACCATCTCAACTCAACCCCCTCAACCATCTCAACCCTCACCACAACACATACACCATGCACAAAACTGCCCTGTTTCTTGTCTGTCTCTTTTTTGCCCTTTCCTGCTCCGCACAAAAGCCTGTTCTGATCCAGTCCCTCCACCTCGACGAGCAGCATGTGCTGGTGTTGCTGGATAGTGCGGCTGCTGCGAGCACGCTGGTGCATGATGCCACCGATCGGTTTTTCGACCTCGTCACGGCCTCGGAAATGTCCATTCAGATGAAAAAACAGCTGGAACCGGGGCAAACCCGCACGGATCTGCTGCCTGCGTTTGTGGACTACCTGCGCCGGGACGTGGCCGCGTTCGAACCGGAAGAATCGGTGTTCGCGGCCGAAGTGCTGCAAGAGGTGTTCAATACCTGCAAAGAAGTTGCACCGGATATTTTTCCGGACACCCTTATCCTCATCAAAACCAAAGGCAACCACTACGGAAACTCCGTCTATTACACCCGCGAGAATACTATTGTGATCCCGGATGACGCACTATCAGCCGGGTTGCGCCAGATGTTTTTGAGTACCATGTACCATGAGTTGTTTCACGTCTATTCGCGCCTGAATCCGGAAAAACGCGTGCGGCTGTACCGGTTAATTGGGTTTGAGCCGCTTGGACTTGATCAATTACAAATGCCCGACAGCCTCGCCTTGCGCGTGCTGTACAACCCCGACGGCGTGGATTTTGCCCAAAAAATCACACTGGACATGGGGAACGGCAAAACCATTCATGCTATCCCCGTCATTTTTTCCAAAAACCTCGGCTTCAAGCCGGGCAAGCGGGCGTTTTTTTCCTACGTGGAGTTTAGTTTGTTCCAAATTGAAAAAAATGACCGCGGCATCTGGAGTGTCCGCACGAAGGACGACGGCTACTCCAGCACGCTGAATATGCGCGAAGTACCCGATTTCTTCCGCCAAATCAAGGATAATACCGGATACATCATTCACCCCGATGAGGTGCTGGCCGACAATTTCTCTTTCATCATGCTGGCCAAGAAAGACCCTGCGGTGACGGCAAAGTTCTCGGATGCAGGGAAACATTTGGTGCGAGACGTGGAAGCTGTGCTGAAAAAATAAAACAGCAGGTCCAAACCTGCCTCCTGCTAACTCCTTCCTCTGGGGCCAATCTGCCCATCTGGCGGTGCGCCCGGCGCAGCCGACCGCGCCTGGTTGGAATCCAAAAACCGCCAGCCCACGCCGAGTCGAATAGCGCCGAAAGGTTGTGCATATCGGGCTGTTTGGTAAAACAGCGTTTGCTTATCCCAAATCGTACTCAGGTTTTCGTAACGCACAAAGAAGCGGAACGACTGCACTTTGAACGAGACAAACACATCAAGCCACGGATAGGATTTCGCCGACGACGAATCCTGCAAGTGAAACTGTGCGGTCACGGGCTGGTAAGCATCGGCCATAAACGCGCCGTTCATCCTGAAATCCACGCCGGCATCCAGCAGCATCCGTTTTTTGAACACGTAGCCCGAATGATAAAGGCTGTTTTTGGTAAACCAGCCGGGCAGGCGTATTACGTCGGAGCGATTGATACGCTGGAGGGCCACCGTATTGTCGAGGCGTAGGCGACCCAGGCGGATGTTTTCCCGAAGGATCAATTGTGCCACTTGTACCGGCGAGCCGGTTTGCGCAGCGATTCCCTGCTGGTCGTAGTACAGGTAGTTATTCACCAGATGGGTTTTTCCGGTGATTTCCAGGCCAATTGCCGGCAGAGCGTACGTTGCGGAGAGGGTGCTTTCAACGGGTTTTTCAAAATCATTTTGCCAAAACAACCGCTGGCTGACCACCAACCGGTGGTGCAGCAGCGCGGGCGGGTAGCGCTGGCTCATCAGGCTGGCGCGGAATTCGCCGGCCCGGCCCAGACCAATTTTCAGGTCGCCCGTCAACTGGTATTCACCGAGGTTGGCGAACACACCGAGTTTGCCTGTAGCGGTGAATGCAAATGCTTCCGAGGGGGCGATGGTCAGTTTGCCGGTTAAAAACAGGTTGGAAATAGTGGAATCGCGCAGCGGCTCCTGCCGCAGGATGAGCAGCGCGTGGGTCAGCCCAAGCGCCAGTTCGTCGGAGGGCCTGCCCGGTTTTTTACTTTTGAATGTGTTGAGGGTAAAGGTATTGTCCAACCGTTTGAGTTCCAGGTAGGTCCGGATGCCGCGCCGGTCCACCAGAAAGGTGTCGAAAAACAGGGAGTCGTTTTGTAATGTTCCCCCGGGTGTTGTTCCGGGATCGGAAAACTTCAACGTCTGGGTACTCCATTCGGCGGTATGGGAGGCGCGGAGCACGCGTTTCCCGGCGGTGCTGTCGCCGACAAATTTCAGGTGGTGTGCCCAGTAGAGCGACGTGTTGGCGTGGCGGGTCAGCCCCTGTTGGTCGGGCAGGCGTACTTCGGCGTTGATCGGGCCGCCGAACTGGCCTTCGCCCACTTCGGCATTGTCGGCGAGGCCGCCGTTTTCCTGCTGCTTGTCTGTATTCCGGGAATAGATGAGAAAAAACTCGTAGCGCGGGCTGATCGGGTACCAAACGCCCAGTGCCAGCGACGAATGTTTGGCCGCCTGGTAGCGATACTGGCCCAAATGGTTAAACGTGCGGTACTGGAGGGAAAAATTCAACCCTTCCGCAAATGTGCGGGAGAACCGGGCCTGGAGCATATTGTCGTCCTGGATACGGCCCTGCGAGAAAAACAAATCGGTAAACGAGCGGCTATTGCGGTAAAACTGCAGGTCGGTCGGGCGCAATTGGTACAAATCAAAAGCCTGGTAGCCGGTATGGACCCCGAGGCGCTCCCGGGTTTGGAAAAACAAGGGGCGCGCCGAGGAGCCGACATTGCCCAGGGTCCCCCAGTCAATGAGGGATTGGCGTGCCGGGTCGTACATCCGAAACCGGGCGTCCGGCAGGGTATCGTTGGCCGGATAGGTGCGTTCGGGGGCGACTGGAAACGAGAAAAAAAAGGGAAAGGTGTCGGCTGGTAGCGGCGGTGCGAGCGGAGCAATGCTGTCGGTTCCGCCTCCCGGCTGCTGGGCTACTGCCTGCCCGGTGCTGGTTGCAAGCACTATTGTTACGACAAGCACCCGCCAAAACAATGATTTCCGAAGCCGGCAGGACTTCGGAAATCGTTGTTTTGGAAAACAAAAAGCATCACAAGGGTTGAATGCGCTTTTATTCATTGTTTCTATTTACGGCTGCTGAATGAGCGCCGGATTCATGCCCATGTTCGAAAAACCGCCATCGTGAAACAGGTTTTGCATGGTCACATACCGCGTCAGGTCGCTGAACAGCACCACGCAGTAGTCTGCACAGGCCTCGGCGGGCGCATTTCCCAGGGGCGACATCTTGTCGGCGTACTGGTAAAATTCCTGGAAGCCTTTGACGCCCTGGCCGGCAGTAGTCATGGTGGGCGATTGCGAGATGGTATTTACCCGCACGTTTTTGGCGGTACCGAGGTGGTAGCCAAAGCTGCGGGCGAAGGATTCGAGTAGCGCCTTTGATTCGGCCATTTCGGAGTAGTCCGGGAATACCCGTTGCGCGGCGATGTAGCTCAGCGCCAGCACGCTGCCCCAGTCGCTGATCGCGTCCAGTTTCCACAGCGTCTGCATGGTTTTGTGAAACGATATGGCGCTCACGTCAAAGGTTTTTTGCATCCACTCGTAGTTCAGGTCGGTGTAGGCCTTGTTCTTTCGGACGTTCACCGACATGCCGATGGAGTGCAGCACGAAGTCCACCTTGCCGCCAAAGTGTTCCATACTTTTCTGAAAGAGGTTTTCCAGGTCCTCTATGGAGGTGGCGTCGGCGCCGATGACCGGCGCGTTGCATTGCTCGGCCAGCTTATTGATCTCGCCCATGCGCATGGCGACGGGGGCATTGGTGAGCACGATTTGGGCGCCTTCCTGCACGCAACGCTCGGCGACTTTCCATGCGATGCTCTGGTGATCGAGTGCGCCGAAAATGACGCCTTTTTTGCCTTTTAAAATCATGAAATGTGGTGTGTAATGATTGAATGTTCGTTTATCGCCCCTAAACCTTCCAGGTTTTTTGAAACCTGGAAGGTTCGTACAGGACTGTTTGCCGCAAGAATACTACCGCAGCAGCGTCAAATCCCCTTTCAGCTGCACTTTTTTTCCGGTAAGGAACTCCACCTCGGCTACCCAGGCATATACATCCGAGGGGGATGGCTTGCCGTTGTGTTCGCCATTCCAGCCGGTGGCGGCCAGCGGGCCGGTGCCCTCGTAAACCAGTTCGCCCCAGCGGCTGTACACGCGCAAGGTGAGTACATTGACGAGTTCTTCGTCGCCGTCGGCCAGTAATTTGAATATGTCGTTGTTGCCGTCGCTGTCGGGTGTAAAAGCATTGGGTGCATAGACTTTTTCCGGCACGATCTGGATGTTGAACTCAAACTCCCGGTCGGTACAGCCCCACACATCCAGCACGTTCAGCAGGTACGTAACGGAGGTGTCCGACATCACCACAGGCGGGTCGCCGGGGTCTTTCGGGGTCCATTCAAAAATATACGCCGGGTTGAAGGTCACGGGCAGCAGGACCGGATCGCCTTTGGACACGATGGTGTCCAGATTTTGTGCTCCCGTATAGGGCACGGGCACAAATACGGTGGCTGTGGCGGTGCCCTGGCAGCCGGATGCATCTATAACCTGTAGCGTAAAGTTGGTCGTTTGCGCCGGCACAACAAACACCATCTCGTCGTTGTTCGGCGGCAAAACCAGGTTGGCGGGCGACCAGATGAAGGTTGCATTGGGCAGTGCCGGAGCCAGTACGCCGATCAACGCCGTATCGCCCGGGCAAATGGTGTCGCCGAATAATTGTAATCCCGGAATGCCGGTGATGGAGATGACCTGTGTGGTCGAGTCTTTGCAGCCCAATGGAAGGTCCGTCACGACGAGTTTGACGGTGTAATTGCCCTGGGTGTTGAAAATATGCACCGGGCTTAACAACTGCGAGGTGCCGCCGTCGCCAAAATCCCAGCTGGATTGGTCTGGCTGGATGGAGGTATTGGTGAACAGCACCGAAGCCCCGGCGCAAGCAGGAAGTGCTGCGGTAAAATTGGCTTTTACCGGCGAGAAATTTACCGGCAGTTCGACCGTAATAGAGCAGGCATTGTCTTCGCCTTTGAGTACCAGTTTGGCAACGGTGGAATTGCTCGGCGGGCGGAAATTGTACGTGTGCGTTACCGGGTTTACGCTGCCGCCTGTAGTGCCGTCGCCGAAGTTCCACTCCCACGAACTGATGCTTACCGTGTCTGTCAGCGTGAACGTGATGGCATCACCTACGCAGATCAGGTTTTTATCCATGGTAAATGTACCCTCCGGTCCGACGATTGTGAACGAACGCTCCACGGTATCCCGGCATCCGAACGGCGTACTGGCGATCATGGATACGGTGTAGGTACCCTTTGGGAATACGGTAAATGCCTGGTTACCAACCGACGTGATACCGTTGCCCAGGTCCCAGAAAATGGACAGCGCGGAGTTTGCCGTGCTGGTGCTTGTCAACTCCATGTTCTGTGGGTAGCAGATGATGTTCTGCCCGTCCACATTGGATGCGAAACTGGCTTGCGGGTAGGCCTGCACGTTCACGGTTGCGAACGTCGAATCTTTGCAACCCGTAGCGATTTCAGTGAAAACCAGCTTGGTGGTGAACTGTCCATCCGTATTGTACGTGGCCGAAGCACCCTGACCGCTGGCTGTTTGGCCGTTGCCGAAATTCCATTGCCACGACAGGTTGGAGCCTTGCGCAATGAAATCCGACGCAGCAAAAGCAATACTTTGGCCTACGCAGATATTGGGCGGAGAGGGCAGGGTGATAATATTGCTGACGGGCTTGTACACATTTATGATGGCGCCGGTGAATGCCGGGCATCCGAAAGCATCTTCGATTTTCAATGTTACTTCAAAAGATTGCCCGTTGGGTGGAGCGGTGGTATAGGTGTGGGTCGGGTTCTGATCCGTGCTTGTTGTGCCGTCACCAAAATCCCATTCCCAACTGACGATAGCCGCATCGGCAGTGCTGATGTCTTTGAACGTCACGGTGCTGGGCACACAAATCACATTGTCGCTGACCTCTATTCCCGGATAGCGGTTGTAGATGAAAATCTCCCGGTCCAGGGTGTCTTTGCAGCCGTTGATGTCTTCCACTTCGAGGCTCACGGTTTGCAGCCCCGAGGGGCCAAACACGAATTCCAGCGTATCCAGATCGGTGCGTATCGGGCGGTTAAACGAAAAATACCAGGTGTAGCCCTTGTAACAAGTCGCGTTCGCACCGAGTGAGGTACGCGCATCCAGCACCTGTGGCTCGCCACCACAAATGGTGTCCGGCAGCATGAAATCAGCCTTCAGGATCGTGGGATATACCACAGCCGTGTCGTACGAGATGGGGCATCCGGAGGCCGGGTTTTCGGCTTTCAAAATGACGGTGTAGGCGCCTGGCATGGCGTACAGGTGCGTAAACGAGGTGTCCACCAGACTGCTATCCCCGTCGCCGGTGTACCAGGTAACCAGCGTTGCATCCTGGCTTTGGTTGGTAAATTTAAATTCGAGGGAATTGTCGCAGGTAGTTTTGTAGTGCAACTTCGCGATCGGGCCTTTTACCAGGATAAAATCGTCCTTCGTCACCGTGGTAAAGCAGCCGTTGTATTCGGTTGTCAGCGATACACTGAGCGGACCCGTTTCGGTGGTATATGACCAGGAGGGGTTTTCATCTTGAAAACAATGCCACAACTGATCGCTTTCGGAGGAGAAATGCCACCCGTCCACCCGGGGGTCGTTGGTCAGGTTGGTAAACTGTACGGTGTCGCCGGGGCAAACTTCAAATTTGTCGGCAGTGAAATCGCCTGTGATGGGTGCGCCTACCTCAATCAGTACCGCGTACGAGGTATCTATACACCCTGCGCTGTTTCGAATGACGAGGCGCACTTCGTATTCGCCCGGAGTAGTGAAGATGTGCGGAACCGGGTTGTCGTTGTTGGTTATTACCGGCAAGCTGCCGTCGTCGAACAGCCATGTCCACTGCACGATCGGTTCATTGGAGGTACTGCTGTCGGCAAATACCACATTCAGTGGGGCGCAGCCGTGCTGCACATCCGGCATGAATCGGGCATTGGGCCGCCAGATCGAGTCCACGCGGAAAAAATCTGCCGAGCAGCCCGACGGGTTGGTTACCGTGAGGAGTATAGTGTCCAGCCAAAGTCCCGAACTGGTGTAGCCACTCTTGTCCGGGGTCGTCCAGGTAAACGTCGGGTTTTTGGTATTGGCGGTGGTGCCGTCGCTGAACGTCCAGTTCCACTGGGTAGCCACGGGCGAGGTGGCATTCAGGTTGAAAATGCTGGGATCGCTACAGGAATATATTGGTGCGACGGTGAAGTTGGCGTTGGCCTCGTCCACAAATATTGTTTTGGTAACTGAGTTGGTACAGTTGCCGACGGTGGTTACCGTGAGCGAGATGTTTTGGTTGCCTGGTACGCTGAATACGACCGATGGGTTGGGGTCGGTGGACGTAGCGGGATTGGCGGATGGCCCAAACGACCACTGGTAAATGCCGGGCGCCGATGTATTGGCAAACGGCACGGCAGCACCGAGGCAAACGGTGTCGGGCACTAAAAAATCAGCTACCGGCACCCCGATGCTTACGGTGCTGCTGGCGGTGGCCGAGCAGCCGACGGCATCCGTGGCCGTCAGGGTTACTGTGAAATTACCCAGTTGGGTGTACGTCTGTGCGGGTGGGTCCACCAGGTTGGAGGTGTTGCCGTTGCCGAAATTCCACGCGTACGTTAGCGAGCCGGAGCCGCCAGTTGTGGTGTTGGCAAACGACACGTTCAGGGGCGGAACGCAGGCAATTGCGGGCGAGGGAACGGTGGAAAAGCCTACTACTGGCTTGATCCCGGTTCGGATTCGGTTGAGAAAGACCTGCGTGACGTTGCAGGTGCTGTAGTTCGTGGTCAGTTCGAGCGACACGGTGAACGATCCCACCGTATTATATAGGTGCGTCGGACTGGCGCCGGTGCCGTTTCCGCCATCGCCGAAAACCCAGGAAAAGGCCGTGACCTGTATGTCCCCGGCGAGTTGGGTGGTGTCGTTGAATTGCACGTTGAGCGGGATACAACCCGATTCCGGTATGGCGGTGAAGCCGATTTCCGGTTTGGGATAGACGGTAATGGATACCGTGCCGACTACTGGTCCTGCCGGAGTTTCCCGAAACTCGACATCGTACGTTCCGGCGGTGGTGAAAATATTGGTCGGGCTGGACAAGTTCGACGAGCCGCCGTCCTGAAAGGTCCAGAAAAACGCCGTGGCGCCGGCGGGTGGTGTAAATTTTACGGGTAATGGAGCGCATCCCGTGGAGACATCGGCTGTTTGGGCAAATAGCAAAGCACTCTGGAGCAGCGTCAGCAGGGTTATTAAAAGCCGCATAGAAGATCGGTGTTGTTTGGTAAAAAGAAGTGCCAAAGTTGGGCTTTTTTCTTCTAAAAAATACCAAACCCTCCAAGCGTGTCCAAAATCTTGGGGAAAGTTTGCGGATTTGCCAGTGCACAGCAAATCCAGCCTAATATGTCGCCTTCAATTGCAGGTTCAGGCGTACCGGCATTTCGTCCTGTGTGGTGTTGCGCAAACGTAACGCAAGGTCAATACTGAAGCGATCCTCTTTCATAATTTTTTTCACATTGGCCAGGGTCGGGATCAAATCGAGGTTGTTGTTCGGATCCAGCGGGGTGGGAAACCGGTAGGCAGTCTCGATGAAGCCGTTGGGATCGGTTTCCTGATACACCCGCAGCGAGGCTTCCTCCACAACGCCAAAGTTGGCATCGCCAAAAATCCCCACCAATGCTGCCTGTGCGGGCAAAATTGCCGTGATTTCCGCATCGGTTCTTCCGGCCTGGTTTAACTGCGCGAGGTATCGCGTGGAGATGTTTTTTAAATAAAAATGGTGTGTAACGAATGGCCCGATCCCTGCCGGAATGGTAAATTCCTGCTGATAGATCATGTCAAAGCCCGGTGCGACATCCTCTTTTTTGCAGCCCGCAAAACTGACGATCAAGAAGGCTAAAAGCCCCGATACCAGAAGAAATTTCCGCATATTTCAAGTTATGTAGTTGGTACAGGGGCATGACGCAAAACGGTTGGTGCGGGTTGTGTGCCCGGGTTCATAAATGCCGCAAACTTGTCGTCAAAATTTCACCCAATACCCTTCGGCGCTCCGGCGAATCGGGTACAGCCCGGCCGGAATGATGTTATGCTGCAACTCCGGCATTTCGGTTTGTATGGATTCGGGCAAAAAATAAGCCACGGGTACCGGGAAGACCGGTTGGCGAAAGAAGGCCCGTTCGGTACAAGGCAACATTCCCGCCTTTGGAAAAAAGGCCAACAGCCGACCTCTATGGTTCGTGTACAGTTCCGCCTCAGCGGTCGGACAAGAGCGCTTTTTTGAACGGGATAACGGTCCGTTGGGATAGTTTGAAGTGGAAATTCGGCAAATTCCAATGTTTAGGCAGTTGCCGTTGGATTGCAATACGCCGAATTGTACATCGCCATAAAGAGGCAGGGCGGTAGTGCGGAATTGTTCTACAATAGCGTAGTGCGGCTTGGCGCCGGGTGTGTAATCGGTCATGGATGAAGAGTGCGTTGATGGGTTGATTAGTGCTTTTCAGAGACGGGATTCTCTGGACACGCAAGAAGCAACGCTTCGGATTAAATACGTTTATTCGGGTATTTGGGGATTTCCAAAAACTGTGCCGCACTTGAATTATTATGCAAAAAAATATTGGATGGCTACCAATTGGGGTGTATTCATGCTTTGGTGTTATGCTTCCATACCCAGCACAATTATCTACTTAGAACTCCACCCAATAGCCTTTGACACTCTTCCGTATGGGGTACAAGCCGGCCGGAATGATTATTTGCTCCAACGCCGGCAGACCCTCCCGAACATCTTCCGGCAGAAAATACGCCACCGGGACGGGGAATACCGGTTGCCGAAAGAATGCGCGCTCGGTACAAGGCAGCATTTCGTTCTTCGGAAAAAAAACCAGTAAGCGCCCTTGTGGACTCACGTGCAGTTTGGCTCCGGCAATGGGGCATTGGCGCCTCTTCAGACGGGTATTAATCATATCAAAATAATGTGTAGTGTTGATCCGACAAATGCCAAGTCGGACGCATTCGCCATCGGATTGTAATACGCCAAATTCTACGTTGGCATGCATAAGGAGGTTGGTTGGCGAAGCCCATTCCAGCAAGTGGAATGGCGCAACGCCAGTTGCGTAATCGGTCATGATGTTGGGCTGTTGCCGTTTAAATAGTGCTTGTCAAAGATGGGGATTTTCCATCAGGATTAGCAGATGCAACGCTTCGGATTAAACGTAAGGATAGGACTACTTTTTCAAAAATGATGCCGTGATACCGGCTTCCGCCTCAAATTACCACTATTGGCGTACTTCCGTGGACATAAGTGTAGGTTGGGGGACAATTGATTTGGCCGTACATGCAGCTACTATTCGAACGCACTCCACATTTTTTGCCGAAACTGCACCACGCCCCGAAACTGCACCAGCGCACTGTGCCAGCTGTATGGCCAGTCGCTGTCGGGCGGAGCAACATCGAATATATCAGCTGGTCGGCACCGCAGCGCGGCCCGCTGGAGGAGCCGGAGCAGGTGTTTGGGCGGCGACCAATGCCGCGGATACTCATTTCGCAAAGGGTATTCCAGCAAATGGTGCAACAGGGGCTTGGGCCACCAGTAGTCCCCTTTCAGCAGCATTTGCACCAAATCCGAATCGGGTGTTTCCAGCTGCCCATCGTATTGCGCTAAATCCAGTACACCCGCCTGCCAATCGGCTTGCAAATCTTCGAGGTTTTCGTTGTCGGGTAGCGCCAATTTCCCCAGATCAGTCCAGGCCGGGTTTTGCCCCGCCAGCCATATTCCAATCGGTCCCAATGCAGCCCGTATGGCAGGAGTGAACTGCTTTTTGCGGGCCAACTGGTTGAGCGCTTCGGGAATAAACTCCGGCGGCAGTTGTAGGCCGCGTTGGTGCAATAATTCAAAATACTCCGGCAGCACCTCCGGGTAGGCATTGTACCGCAGCATGGCAACAAGCGGCTGCACGGCGGCGGGCGAACAAAACGGGCGGTCGTCCGTTGGGCACGGCGGCCAAGCTGCTCCCGAAATGGACCCAATCGGCGCGGCAGCCCGGCGCAGCAGGTGCGCGGCCGGCATAGCGCGCAACGCCGTAGCCGTTGCCTCTTCCGACGTTTCCAGCCCCAGCGCGTTTAGCACCTGATTCGGGATCGGATGGCGGTCGGTGCCGGCCATAACGGTGCGCAGTATGTTTTGCCAGAGGACGTGCATAGGATCAGAGGTTACAGGATTTTATTCAAAAACGACCACTTGTACGCCTTCGCTCGACCGGATTTTTCGGACCATCTGTTTTTTGTTGTTGAGCCTGACCTCCAGGGGGGCAGGGTCGTCGGGATTCAAAAAAACATCTACGCCACTCAAAAACGGAAATTTGCCGAAGATGCCCACAGGCGTTAGGTCACTTTGCTGGTTGTCGTTGCCGTCGTACAGGAAAAAAGAGATCGCCGTTTTTTCGGGCGCGGCGTGCTGCTCCGTAGCGAGGGGGATGCCGTTTACAAACAGGCTGTCGCGACCGGCAAGCACCGCCTGACCGGAGGCAAAGATATTCACCACCGCTTGTTTCGGCGAGCTGGGCAAACCCGCCAGCAACAGGCTTACCATCGTGCCCGGTCCGGGCAATGCCCGCAAGTAAACCAGGTCGTGCGGCTGCATAAATCCCTCCCGGAAATAGTGCACCGGGCGGGCATTGTTGCCCGCCCGGACTACGAGTTCTACGGGAATGCTCGTGCGAACTTCCGGCAGGACCCAATAGCCCCGTTCGTCGGCAGTTACGGTCACCGCAGTTGTATCGGTGCGCGCTCCTGTGCGCGGGTCGAGGTAGAACAGTTCCACTTTTGCCCCTGCGGCAGGTTTGTTTTCGCCAAAAAACAACGCCCGCCCGCCGATGCGCACCTGCTTCTGTGGTGCCCACTCTTCTACTTTGGGCAGTTGGTTGTCGTTGAAAAACAGGTAAACAGCCAGAAAGGACTCGACACTGGTTGCGATTTGATAGTGGTCCATGCCGGGCAACATAATATTGGTCGCGCCGGGTATTTCCTGGCCCGGTACCACGCGGTCGCCATCCGACCAGAGGTTCAGGGTTGGTACCTCGCCCGCCGGTCCTGCAGGTTGTTTTTGACGCATGCTGCCGATGTGGACGTAGTGCGCCACCTTGGCTGCCCGCGCGGAATCGGCCAGGTAGGAATAGCCCAGTCCTCCGCCGGCGGAGTGTCCGATCAAGTCCACCTGTGCGGCGCCGGTGCGGGCGCGCAAGGTATCAATGACGGCATCGAGCGCGGCAGCATGGTTGGCTTGCTGGTTCAGGGTATTCCAGTCGTATGCCACGATCCGTTCCGGGCATTGGCCCAATACCCGAAAAGCCTGTGCAAAACTGGACCAGGTATCGCCGGAAGCCAAAAAGCCGTGTACCAGCACGACCGGCCGGTAGGCGGGGTTGCTTTCCGGCTGCGCACGAAGGGTGGGTATAACCAGCAGGAACAAGGGGATAAAAACAAGGTATTTCATCATCAGAAGTGTTTTTAGGTGCGTTGTTCTGCGATCCAGGCCTGCATGCCCGCCAGGTTGTCCGGATGAAAAGCCGTCCAGTTGCCGAATTTTCGGAACCAGGTGGCCTGGCGTTTGGCGTAGTTACGGCTGTGCTGTTTGATTTTTTCAATAGCCTCCTCGCGGCTGATTTTTCCGTCGAAATAGTCGAACCACTCTTCGTAGCCGACGGTGCGCAGGGCGGGCAGGTGTCGGTGGGGCAGCAGGGCACGGGCTTCGTCCTCCAGTCCTTCCGCCACCATGCGGTCCACGCGGGCGTTGATGCGGGCATACAGCTCGGGCCGGGGGAGTTCCAGCAGCAGCAGAATGGGCTGGAAGGGGCGTTCCGGTTTTGGCTGCGCCAAAAAAGCGGAGTAGGGTAGGGCGCTTTCGAGACACACCTCCAGTGCCCGGCGCAAGCGAGCGGGGTTTTGTTGGTCCACCAAAGCATAATAGGCGGGATCGCGCTCGGCGACCTGTTCTTGCAGCCAGGCCAGGCCGCCGGTTCTTTCGCCGGTTTGCACGGCAGCCTTGGTTTCGGGCGAAATGGACGGGAAATCATCCATACCTGCGTACACCGCCTGCAAGAACAAGCCCGATCCACCGACCAGGATGGCGATATCTTTTTTTTCAAAAAGTACGTCCAGTACCTGCAGGGCGTCGCGTTCGAAATCGCCTACGCTGTAGGCGTCCGTCACGCTCAAAAAGTCCATAAAATGGTGCGGCGCCCCCGACCGTTCCGCTACAGTGGGTTTGGCGGTGCCTATGCTCATCTCCCGGTAAAACTGCCGGCTGTCGGCCGAGAGCACCGCTGTATCCAACGCCTGCGCGAGGTGTACAGCGGCGGCGGTTTTGCCGGTGGCGGTGGCGCCGCCAATGACGAGCAGGTACTTGGGCGGGTTTGTCGGCATAATTTATCCACCCATCTGTACGATTTTCGTTGGCTCCAGCATCTCGTTGCGGACAGCTACTTGCCGCAGGGTATTTCGGGCTACTTCGAGAAATGCCTCGGTCATGATGCCGCCGTTGTCGTGCAACACAGCGGGTTTGCCGGTGTCGCCGCCCTCGCGGATACCCTGTACCAGGGGCACCTGGCCCAGCAGTACGGAGTGGCTGGCCAGAGCCAGTTTCTTTCCGCCGCCCTGTCCGAACAGGTAGTATTTGTTGTTTGGCAATTCTTCGGGCGTGAACCAGGACATGTTTTCCACCACACCGAGGATGGGCACGTTGATTTGCGGCAGCAAAAACATGTTCATCGCCTTGAGCGCATCGGCCAGGGCTACCTCCTGGGGGGTGGTTACGAGCACCACGCCGGTGACGGGCACGGTTTGCACGAGGGTCAGTTGTACGTCGCCGGTGCCGGGCGGCAGGTCCACGATGAGGAAATCGAGGTCGCTCCAGAGCACATCGTTGAAAAACTGCTTGATGATAGCGGCCAGTCGCGGGCCGCGCAGCACGACGGCCTGGTCGGGTTCGATGATGTTGCCGATACTGATGGTGGGCATATCGTAAGCCATGAGCGGCACCATTTTCATCTGGCCGGTCACGTCTTGAATTTTGGGGCGTTGCCCGACGAGGCCCAGCATGGTGGGGATACTGGGGCCATACACGTCGGCGTCCATGAGTCCGACGCGGGCGCCGAGTTTTTTCAGACCCAGGGCCAGGTTGACGGCTACGGTGCTTTTGCCCACGCCACCTTTGCCGGAAGCCACGGCGATAATGTTTTTGATTTGCGGAACCGTGGTGTTCTTTTCCGGAATTCCCGCCGCACTGGCCACAAAGTGGACGTTGACATGGGCTTGTGGATAGACCTCGGCCACGGCGCCGATGCAGGCAAAGTTCAGTTCTGCTTTGCCCTGCATTTGCAGGGACGGGATGGTGAGCGAGAAGTTGACGTTGTTGCCGTCAAGGACTAAGTTTTGCACCATATCGGCGGTTATGATGTCGCGGCCGGTCTTCGGGTCGCGTACCTGACGGAGTGCGGAGAGGATTTTTTCTTGTTCCATGTTTAAAAGTTGCCTTTTTGATCCGGCGAAGATGGTTGAAACAACATTTTAGGCTTGTCGTTCAGCGGGCGCGAAGGTAGGTGGAATTGCTGCAATGCAGGTTGTGGTATCCGCTTTGGCTGCATCTGGATAAATCCTGTAAATCCTGTGCGGTGCATCCTGTCAGAAAAAAAGATGCCCCGCTGCGGTGAAAAAGTACTCCAAGGCTGCCTCGGCGGAAAACGCCTACTTTTGCCACCTAAATTCCCTTTCGATTGGACTCTCCCAGTGTAAAACCCAGCACGTCCGTAACACCGGATTGCTTCACCCGGTTTCAGGAACCTGTTCCGGACTGCCCGTTGCCGGAGCGGTTTACGTTTCCGTTCCAGTACACGCCGCATCCGCTGTGCCTGCAAGCCGCGAAAGAACTCCGGCAATATCTGGCCCGCCAAACGGAATGGGACCACAATTTCGGGCATGAACCCGGGAAGGACGGTGTGGCGTACGGGAAAATGTTCGGGGTGCTGGTGGTGCAAAACCAGCAAAACGAGCTCGGGTACCTGGCGGCATTTTCCGGAAAATTGGGTGGCAAAAACCACCATCCCGGCTTTGTTCCGCCCGTGTTTGACCTGCTGGATGAAGCGGGTTTTTACCGGAAAGAAGAGGATGTACTCAGCGCGATGAACCGCCAGATCGAACGCCTCGAAGAAAATCCGCTCCTGCCCGAACTCCTGGAAATCCAACAAACCGAAACTGCCGAAGCCGGGCGCCAAATAGAAGCGGCAAAGCAAAAAGCCAAGGCCGGCAAACAACGGCGGGATGTGCTACGCGCGGAACAGGAGAAGCTCCTTTCCCCGGAGGAATTCCAAACGCTGGAAGCCGAACTGGTGCGGGAAAGCGTACACGACCACTATGTGCTGAAAGACCTGAAAAAGCATTGGAAACAACGGCTGGAGGGGATTCAAATCCAAATAGACGAGATCGCCGGTGCGATTCAAAACCTGAAAGAAACCCGAAAACTGAAGTCGGCAGCCCTCCAGCAACACATTTTCGAGCATTATTTTTTTCTCAACCAGTCCGGAGAACAAAAGAGTCTGGCCGATATTTTTCAGCGCAATGCCGCCACCCCGCCTCCTGCGGGCGCGGGCGAGTGTGCGGCGCCGAAACTGCTGCAATACGCCTTCCTGCACTGCCTGAAACCCGTGGCTATGGCCGAATTCTGGTGGGGTGCGTCGCCGGTGGGCGAAATCCGGAAACACGGCCAGTTCTACCCTGCCTGCCGCGGCAAGTGCGAGCCAATCCTTGGCCACATGCTCGCCGGTATCCCCCTCGACGCCAACCCCATGCTGCCGGGCCGGGCTGCTGCGCTCGACATTGAAATCGTGTATGAAGACGAGTACCTGGTGGTGGTGAACAAACCGGCCTCTTTGCTCGCTGTGCCGGGCAAAAACGAGACGGATTCCGTGTATCTCCGCATGAAGCAGCGGTACCCGGATGCCACCGGGCCGCTGGTCGTACACCGCCTCGACATGGGCACTTCCGGGCTGATGCTGGTAGCCAAAACTGCCGCAGTGCACAAAGAACTGCAAAGCCAGTTCATTCGGCGCACCATAAAAAAACGGTACGTGGCCGTGCTGGAAGGCAATGTCAGCGGCGAAGCCGGGATCATAGACCTGCCCCTGCGGGTGGATCTGGACGACCGGCCCCGGCAAATGGTTTGTTACGAATACGGCAAATCGGCCCGGAGCGCTTGGCGCGTGGTGTCGCGCGAGGCAGATACGACCCGGGTGCATTTTTTTCCTGTTACCGGCCGAACCCACCAGTTGCGCGTGCATGCCGCCCATCCGCTTGGACTACATGCGCCCATCCTCGGCGACGAACTGTACGGCAACAAAGGCGCCCGGATGTATTTGCACGCCGATCAGCTTGAATTTGTGCATCCGTTCAGCGGGGAGCGGATGGTGGTGAAACGGGAGGCGGAGTTTTAGGGCGTCTGCTATTGTTATTCATACAAATAGGGCTCATTCTGGTAGGCCAACAGTCGAACATTTTCCAAAACATGGTTCATGTAGGTTTTCCAAAAGGTATTGGCGAACAACCAGTTTAGTGGATATAAAATTGCAGAATTTGCGTGTAACGAGTACGTGTATTCTATCAATATTTTATTAGGCTCAATTTCGGTGGTTGTCCATTCGCCGACAAATTTGTCAAATCCTAACATCCAGGACTGGAAGGAGTCAACCTGAAATTTCCAGTATTTATTTTCTACTCGTTCCATGATTCTGTCCATAGAAACAAAACCGCCCTTTTGTGTTATTGACTTTGCGGCATATACTTTTTTGCTTGAACCAGCCATGCCCCAGTTTTCATCATCGGTCGTGTGCGTAACTTTTGGCATGAGTCCGTAACCGGTATGTACTTTGGAAACATCGCACAATAACGGTGTTTTGAATGCTCTTTCAAGAGAACATGCATAGATAGTGGTTACAGTTATTTTAAAAATCATATACTTGGTTTCCTGTAATATGTTTCGTTGACCACTATCACATGCTCTATGTTTTGTGCTATACTCCAGGTATTGTGGTCGGGCTTCCAGTTAAGGGCTTCTTCGGAAAGCTCACCAAAAATTGATGTAAAACGCTCCGTAATTGCGGTTAAAGCTGTTGTCCAGGTATTCATAGCGTGTGTAAGTATTTGAAATTAGTTTTTGGAGTGATAGAAGTGTACTGTTGAAGTTGCCAATGCTCTTGCCCTTTGGGGCTAACCATTGCATAAAATCTACGCCCACCAACTTTGAACTCCATTACTTTCGTTTTTGATTCGAAAGGCTTGGGCGCCCACCGTACCTGCATGCCGATCAGATTGAATTCGTGCATCCATTCAGCGGGGAGCGGATGGTGGTGGAGCGGGAGGCGGAGTTTTGAAGCTACTTCAGCCCCGCTTTGATCACCGGCTCCAACGCGCTTTTCATTTCCTCCGAATAGCCGGTATGCACATACAACACCTTTTTAGTTTTGGCATCTGCGATCACTAGCAAGGGATAACCTGTGATACCGACCGCTTTGGGCAGCGTTTTGTCCTGATCCAGCAGCGTATTGTACGTCACCTTGCGCATGGCCAGCCATTCCTGCAACTGCTGCGTATTCTTGTCAAAAGGATTGACACCCAATACCTTCAATCCCTTGGCACCGTATTCCTGGTGCAAGGCTTCCACGGTAGGCATTGCCAACTGGCAAGGGAAACAGCCTTTGTACCAGAAATCGAGCAGGATCAGGCCTTTCTTGTGCTCTTTCGAGGAGAAGGTGTTTCCGTTGAGATCATTTAGTACAAAATCGGGCAATTTATCCCCTTCTTTGATGAGTTCGACCTCCCGTTTTACCGGGGCGCTGGGATCGTAATCTTTGAAGGCATATTCCGAAGAGAGTTTCTCCGGGTCGAAGTAGTCGCGGAAAGAAGCGGAATCCGGCAATTCCTGGACGTCGCTGAGTTCTTTTTGTTCATACTGCCAGCCGTCGAACAGCCAGACCGAACCGGTGAAGCGCGCAAAATAGAATTCCGGCAACTGGAAATCGAAATGATACGTCGAGATGATCTTGTTATTGGCCACATCGCCCAGAGCGGTTTCCACTGTGGTATCGCGGAGTGTAAAGCGCAGGTAAGAGCGGTCTCTTTCCCGGTAGGCAGATAATTCCGTCGTATCGAAACCCGTAGGTCGCACGGCCGGTCGGCCGTGATACAAGAGGTTTTTAAAAATAAGATTACTCCTTTCCACATTTCCACCCATGGCGTTTTGCGCGCTCCCGAAGGCGTCTACGTTCATTACACTGATGGCCTTGGAGGATTCAATCGTTGAATAAAAACGCTCTCCATCATAGGCAAACACCGGTTTGCCGTCTCTGAGTACCACAAAATGCGCCAGGGAATCCGCGTTCAATTCATTTTTAAAAAAGTAACAGACGCCGCTATGCGCAATCGTATCCTCGCCGTCGGCGAATTTGAACTGGGAGGATATGGTAAAATATCCTTTGGAAACTGCCGCCATCCGCTCGCTGTAGGCTTGAATGATGGCGGAGCCGTCGGTCGTCGATTGTGCAGAAAGCAGGTTTGCGATGAACAAAAAGAGAAGGACGGAGAAGTGCTGTTTCATAGTCGTGGTTTTTAAATAGTAGAAATTGTAACTGTTTAGCACCCGAATGGTGCGACATATAAATCAGCAGTGCTGCAGACCGCACGGCATCGCTGTGCAGTACCAAGCGATCCAGCAGACTGAGTGCCTTGCCACGTGCTTTGGTGAAGGGATAGACTGTATCAACCGGAACAGTTGTTCGGTATCGGCGACATCGGTTTTGTAAAACTTGCCGTCAGAAGACTGCATTTTCAGTTGACTACAATTTGTAGCCAACTGGCTTCCCTCGGCTTTTAGTCTGGTTTTTAGCACACTCCAATATTTTCTTGGATTGGGACTCCCCGTCAAAACGGCAATCACATCCACAATGGAAATATACCATTTCTCCTGATCCGCATCCCATAAGGTGCGTACCTGTGTCTCTTCAAAGACTTGTATGGCGTTTTGATGCTTCATGCCTTATTTATTTATCGTTATGCGGTTTTAATAGGTACGGCTTGTGTAGCCTTGCGGCGAGCGTTGGATTTGTGGGTTGGCTGTTCGGCGGCATGGACTGTAAGCCATTGTTAGGCACATTTTTATATTTATTCTCGCTGTTTCACTACTTTGTAGATTAGAATTGTGTGGTAAGAATCCCCGCCGTTTTCAAATTTCACACTAATCTGCAATTCTCCTTCAGTTTTAGGGGTATATTCTAATCTGAATTTTCCTTTCTCTTCATCAAAATATATCCAGTTATCATTGGCATCAATAATCGCAACGCTGAATCCTCTTGGTATGAAAAACTCAAACTTTTGCGGTTCATTTATCAAAAGGTTTTCTTTTTTAGGTGCGGCATACATTTGAACAAAAGTTCCTAATTTGAAGCATTGAGGAAATTTAGAGGATATGTCGGAAGATACATTTTTATAAGTCTCCTTTCCGTTAAATCCTATTTCAAAGTACCCTTCATCAATATTCGGAAATTTTTCATAACTACTTAATGAAAGAGAAGGCTGTACGAAAGAATGTTTACTGTCTTGTGGAAAATGAGTGAATATGGCTTCAAATGGGTCAACGTTGAACCAGTAATCATCAAACTCTTTTTTACTTTGAAGTCTTCCGTTTACGTTTATCCCATTTCCTTGCCCCCAAGTTGCGTCAAATATTCTCCAATTTCCATCAATTTTTATGATATTCCATGCGTGGTTGGTTTCTTTAAATTTCATTCCCGATGAATAACCATATCCTTTTGCATATCCAACTACTTTTTCTATTTCAAGACCCATACGCTGCCCAACCGAAAGAAATAAATTGCTAAACCCTTCGCAAACTGCCCTTTTATTTGAAAGCACCCCTTCTGGACTATTATTCCCGTCGCTACCAGAATTAAAAGAATCATCGTCGTAAACAATGTTTTCGGTAAGCCATACAAAAATTGCTCTTGCTTTGTCTAAATCTGATTTCGTCCCCCCTTGTAAATAATTGGACAAAGATTCGAGACTTTCTTCTGCTCCTTTCGGGCATTGCCTTGCGTATTTATCAATTCTTGCAAATGGGTTTTTAGGGGCAGGTTGTAATTCATGAGCAAGACTATCTGCGTTTTTGTCTTTTGGCTTATTTTCGTGTTTCGATGATTTTATTCTGTCCTTTTTCCTGTCTGTGGGCTCAACTTCTTTTTTAGAAATTTTTGAAATGAGTGTTGAGATGAACTCATGATAATTATTCAGCCTCAACCCATGGTAATAACCCACACCAACCAACCCCAAGAAAATAAAAAATGTAGCCCAAAGAATTCTCTTTATATATTTTATCATATTTATTTTCATTTTTATTGTGCCTAACGGCTGCACTCCCGCCCGTGCCGCCCTGCGCTGGCCTTGCGGGCTGGGGTTGGGCGGCATGGTCGGGAGTGCTTTGTTAGCGGCATTTATTATTTTTCATCCCCACTTATATGCTCCCCCCAACCCTTTCCTTCACCCTATCCACCAAATAATACATCATCGGCACCAGAAACACCGTCAAAATCAATGAAGAAAGCAGTCCACCGATGATGACCCAGGCCAGTCCGTTTTTCCATTCGCTGGCGGTGCCTTTTGCCAAGGCGATGGGCAACATTCCGATAGCCATTGCCAACGTGGTCATCAAAATCGGGCGCATCCGTTCCTTGCCCGCTTGAATGAGCGCATCCCGGTAGTGCAGCCCTTCGGCTTTGAGTTGGTTGGTGAAATCGACAATCAGAATGGCGTTTTTCGTCACCAAGCCCATGAGCATAATCAAGCCCAAGAGGGCGAACAAACTCAGGTTGCTCAACGATAAATTCAGGGCCAAAAACGCCCCAATCGCTGCGACGGGAATCGAAAACAAGGCCACAAGCGGATAGACAAAACTATCGTACAGGGCAACCATAATCAGGTAAATCAGCAAAAATGAAATCGCCAACACGCCGCCCAATGCCCCGAAACTATCGTTCTGCCGCTTGATGTCGCTGCCCCAAGTGAGGCCCATCCCTTCGGGCAAGGGGTTTTTGTTCAAATAAGCCACCACTTCGTCGGCCACCGTGCCAGATGGTCTGCCCAAGGCATCGGCGGTGAGCGTGACGGCGGGCTGGCGGTCTTTGCGCTCCAAAAGCGAGGGTGTGCGGTCTTTGACCACCTCCGCAAATTGCGCCACCTGCACGGGAAAACCCATCGGGTTGAGGATGTTCAGGCGGCTTACGTCCTCATAATTGCGGCGGTCGAAATCGGCGAGCCGAACCCGTACCGGGTATTCGGTTCCGTTTTCCGTCAGCGTGGCATCGTTATTTCCCGTAAAGGCAATGCGCAGGTTTTGCCCCGTGTAGGCGGTGTTCAAGCCAAGTCGTTGCATTCGGTCTTTGTCGGGCAGCACCTGATATTCGGGGCTGCCTTCTTCTACCGAAAGTTGCACGTTGTCCGCCCCGGGGATGCGCAGCACCACCTCTTTCAGCACCTTCCCGGTTTCCATGACTTGTCGTGAATCGCTGCCGCTCAACGTCATTTCCACGGGCGCCGAGCGAGGCACCAAACCCAGCGTCGCCATAGAAAAACGGATGTCGGGATACTGTTTTTGCAAACCCCGCCGCAAACGGAGCATAAAATCTTCGGTGCGCAGGTTGTTGAGTTCTTTTTTGCCTTTCAACTGCACGGTGAACTCGCTTTTATAGGCCACACCTACTCCCAGACTGCCGATGCCCGTGCTTGGCCCGCCCACGTTGCTGAACAGGGTCTTGACTTCTGGCTGCGCCAAAATATGTTTTTCAATGGCTCCCGAAACGGCATCGTTGTGCTGTATCGAGGTGTTTTTTTCAAATTCCAAAGCAAACCGAAACTTCCCCTGGTCGCCCGTCGAAATCAATTCTTTTCCGATAATGCCCTGTTTCATGATGCCCAATGTCATCGCAAAAAGCACCAGCACGATGCCCGTAAAAATCAGTTTGTGGTTTAAAACCCAACTCAACTGCCTGCCGTACCATTCGATAAACCGGTCCAACATTTTTTCAAAACCAATCAAAAATCGGTTGAAAAGGTTGGTCGGCTGCAAGTCTTCTTTTTTGCCGATGCGGGAAGCGAGCCACGGCGTGAGCGTAAAACCGACCAGCAAACTCGTCAGCGTGGAGGTGATGACCACCACCGAAAATTGCTTCAACATATCCGCCACAAAAACCTGCAAAAACAAAATCGGCAAAAACACCACCACGTCCACCAGCGTAATGGACAAGGCTGAAAAGCCTATTTCCATGCGCCCGTCGAAGGCGGCTTTGCGCTTTTCCTTGCCCATGTCCAAGTGGCGTTGGATGTTTTCCAAAACCACCACCGCATCATCCACGAGGATGCCGATAATCAGCGACATGGCCAAAAGTGTCATCAGGTTGAGCGTATAATTCAAAATCCACATCATGGCAAACGCCGTAATCAAAGAGGTTGGAATAGCCACAATGACAATAAATGAATTTCTGAAACTCCGCAAAAACAGGAGCATTACCAATGACACGAGAATGACCGCCAAAATCAAATCCACCACCACGCTGTCAACTGCGGCAATGGTGTTGTCGGTGCTGTCGTCGGCAATGATGAATTTTGTTTTGTCCCCGGCGTTCTGTTTTTCTATCTTTTCAAAGGTGCTGCGCACGGCTTTCGAGACGTTCACCGCATTGGCATCGCCCTGTTTTTTGAGCAAAAGCCCAATGCCGTTTTTGCCATTGAAGCGGCTCACGGCGGTCACTTCCCGAATGCCGTCCATGACTTCCGCCATGTCTTTCACATAAATCGGGCTGTTGGGCATGGGCATGGCAACCTGCACGTTTCGGATGTGTTCAAGCGTGTTGAACTTGCCGACCAGGCGCACCGAATTTGTCTCCGTGTCGGTCTGTACATTGCCTGCGGGCAAATCCAAACCTGCACGGTTGATGGCCTCCACGACTTGCGACAGGGAGATTTTGTACAATTTCAGTTTCTCCTGATTGACCTTCACCTGTATTTCCCGCTCTTCGCCGCCCAACAGCGTGATTTCTGCCACACCTTTCAGTTGCTGGATTTGAGGCAAATACTCATCCTTCATTTTTTGATAAAAAACCGATGCGGGCAGTTCGCTGGTTGCACTCACCGACATAATTGGCAAGTCGTTGGGCGATACCTTGCTCATCACGGGGCTTAAAATATCGGCGGGCAAATCCTTTCGGATATTGTCAATGTACCGTTGGGCGTCCTGCATGGCTTGGTCGAGGTCGGTGCCGTAATTGAGGTTGGCGATGATGACCGACGCATTGGGCAACGATTTCGTCACCAGATAGTCCACGCCTTCGAGGTTGGACAAGGCATCTTCGATTTTTCGGGAAACCGAAGTTTCCACTTCGTCGGGTGCTGCACCAGGGTAGCCTGTGCGGATGACGACGACGGGCTGGTTGAAATCGGGCATCAATTCATAACTCAAATTTTTGTAGCCAATGATGCCGAGCAGGGCAAACACGCTGAACAAAACGATGATGAGCGAAGGGCGGTTGATGGAAATTTCAGTAAGGTTCATAGCCGGTTAGTTTTGGTTCGTTAAGGTGATTTTGCCAAACATTCCCGCCCGCAGCGCATGGTTTGGGAGGTTTTTTACCGTGAATTGCACAGGAAAACTGTTGCCCAAGTTGGCTTTGCTGGCAATCAGGGTTACTTTTCCGGAAATCGTTTTGTCGGGAAAAACATCGGCAATGACTTGATGGCTGTGCCCTAATTTGAAATATTTCAAATCGTTTTCGGGCACATTGACCGTGAATTTCAGCTGCCCGATGTCGAGTATGTGCAACAGCGGAACGCCCGGCGCAGCAAAGCCTCCTTCCTCGCTCAATTTGGCGAAAACGACCCCGTTGAATGGTGATTTGATGGTCGTTTTACGGATTTGTTCCTGAATAGTCGCCCGTTGCACTTGGGCAGATTTTAAACCCAATTGGGCTTTTTCCAATTGAACACCTTGCACCGCATCGGCTTTCGCCAAAATCGAATAGCGGTTCACATCCGCCGTGAGGCCCTCGATTTGCACGTCCACCGATTGTAATTGCAATCGCAACAGGGAATTGTCCAACTGTACCAAAGTCTGCCCCTTGCCCACGACGCTGCCCGCATCCACCATGATTTGGTTGATTTTGCCCTGCACCTCTGCGCTGATTTTGGTCTCCCGGTTTGGTTCAAAAACGCCCGTGAATTGCAGGTCGCCCGTTGCGGTCGGGGGCAAAGGTTCTATTGGTTTGCCGTTGGGCACGGGCGTTTCGGCGGGGTCATTTTGATATACCAGTTCCGCTGAAATCGCCTTGTTTTTTTTCAATTTGAACGCAATGCCGCCAACAATTCCTATCAAAATGACGGCGGGTATCAAGTAGGAAAGTATTTTTTTCATTGTTTAATTTTTGATTGAACCGGATGCTTTTTTGAGTTCCAAATCGGCTTTCAGGTAGTCTATGAGGAGGTTGAGGTAGTTTTGTTGGGCTTCCCGCAAGGCGTTGTCTGCCAACAAAATATCGGTCAGCGTTGCCGTGCCCTGTTGCTGTTGCAGGAGCGTTTGCTGATAGACCGATTTTGCCCACTCGATTTGCTGTGAGGAGGCGGGGAGGTTGGCGGCGGCGGCGTTTTTTTGCAAAATGGCGTTGGCGAGCATCAGGTCGCTTTGCGCCTGCACATTTGCTGATTGAAGCCTGTTGCTTTGCAATTCTGCCTCTTTTTGGGCGATTTGGTAGCGGGTCGTTCTGTTCCAAAGCGGGTAGGTCGCCTGTGCGCCGATGAAGCCAATAGGGAAGACCTTGAAAAACGGTTCTGGCTGTTTGAAATAACCAAAACCCGTCAAACCATAATTGGCGACCACCGAAACACTCGGCAACCTGGATTTTTTGACCGTATTCAACTCGTTGGCTAACAGTCGGTTTTGGGTCTGTACGATGCGGGCATCCACCGACGACAAAACGGGATGCTCGTTTTTTTCGCCCTGCACAATCGCTGTTTGCACCTCCAAAGGCACCCCCAAATCCTTGCCCATGAAAAACTTCAAACCGTTGAGGACCTGCGCTGATTTGCTGAACAATTGCGAGCCTTGGGTTTGCAGTTGCGCTTGTTGCAGTTCGATTTTTCCGATGTCCGTGCCTTTTGCCAATCCTTGCTCCCGCAACAATTTCATATTGGCGAGAAGGCGGCTGGCGTTGACCAAATTGGTGTCCACGAAAAGGAGTTGGTGCTGCAAAATTTGGGCATTGTAATACAAGTTAGTCACCTCGAAAATGACCTGTTCTTCGCTTTTTTCAACCTGCAAATTGTTCAGTTCACTTGCGATTTCGGTGGCGTTTATGCCGCCCTTGATTTGCGGATTGTAGAGGGGCATCGCCAACTGCACGTTGATGCCGAGGTTGTGCGGCACGCCGAATTGGGCTTCCTTAAACTGTCCCTCCGGTGCTGTTGGATTAAAGGTGGACAAAGGCATTAACTGGTAGGGCAGATTCGTGAAAAACTTGTAGTCAGCCGATGCCGTTGCCTTGGGCAAAAGGTTCGCCTTTGCTTCTCGCTGTTTGAGTTGGCTGAGGTTCTGGTTGTTCCTGCCGACTTGCAGGTTTTTGTTGTTCAGCAAAGCCGTTTCGACGCATTGCTGCAAGGTCATGGTCTGTGCTTCGACGGCGTTTTGTGCCCCAAAAGCAATCGCAAACCAAATCACAAATCTGGGTAGGTGAATGTTCACTAACTTCATTGGACAAATTTTTTTTACTTGATGAGCAAGAGTTGGCTGTCCTGCACGCCTTTTACCCAATGCATGACCTGGGGTTCGATTTTGACAAAATCGCCATTGGTGAGGGTTTGCTTGAAGCCTTTTTCGTTTTCAAAAACAACTTCGCCCGCCACACAGACCAAGAGTGCTTCTACTTTGGTGATGTGCTTGTCGAGCAACCCGTCCTTTTTGATTTGCAGGGCTGCGACCGTGCCTTCCTGCCCTTTGAAAAACGGTTTTGCTGAGACGGGTTTGGTGGCTTCGTGAAAGGAACTGATGTTGGTCATTGTACGATTGTTTAAATTGTTGAAACTGCCGTTTGACGGATTTTTATGCATGGCGCAACATGCCATGAAAAGCGAGAAAGCGGATAAAACGAGTGTGATTTTCATGCTTGAAATTTAATTTTTGATGAGTGTTGAAATAGCATGGAGCATGTTTTTCCCCTGCCGTTCAATGTCAAACTGAAAATTGGCAATGCGCCATTTGAACATTTGCAAGCGAAAACTGCCCATGATGATGTGCATCAGTTCTTCGGTCGTGATGGTGTTGGTGAAAAATCCCTGTTGCTGCCCCTGCATAATGACGGGCATTAAAGCCTTCATTTTTACTTGCATGATTTTATGGATAGCGGCATTGATGTTTTGGCTGGCATCCATCAGCCCGTCCGAAAAAACGGCGACCACGAAATGCGGTTTTTGGGCAAAAAAAGTGAACTGGTCGAGGAAAATGCTTTCCAGATTTTCCAAGGGGTTTTTGTGGCTGGAAGTGACCTTTTGCAACCTTTCGTCCATGTTCTCCGCCAAATACCCCAACATGGCAACGATAATCTCCTCCTTGCTTGTGAAATGGCGATAAATCGCACTTTCGGAAAACTTCATTTCCTGCGCCAGGTTTTTTATGGTCAAACCGCTCACGCCCGACGTGGAGAGGATTTTTCCCGCCGCTTCGAGGATTTCAAACTGTCTTTCGGAGATAGTAGTCGCTGTCATTACTTACTGCGTTTTAATCCGTAAAAAAGAAACTCCCATCCAAATTACCGAAGCCGTCATGGCGATAGCACCGACGAGCACGAGTGCGGGCGGCAAGCCGAAATAGACTTCCGACAAAATACCAATAGGCATCAAAAGCCCTGTAAGTGCCAGCCACGAAATGGTTTTGACATTGGACAATTGCGACTCAAAGCGCATCAACAGGTAGCCAATCAGGATGTTGAGAAAAGCGAACAGGTTGCCGTGTACGTGCGCCAATCGGGACTCGAAATGCTTGCCGATGGAGTAACTGTTCACCCACGCCTCTTTGTCAGGGGCAAAATCCCGAAGGTAAATCAGGAGGAAACCGTAGAACATGAAGAAACCCATGGTGAGGAAGCCGATTGCGATGTTGTTTTTACCGTTCATTTTTAAAGAATTTTTAGTTTGTGAATATTTACTCCGCAAAGGTGGGGGGAGAAGATTTTGGACGAAGTGATGTTCGTCACTTTGGAAGGTGACTTTTGTCGGGGATGAAGGATGGATGGTTGATGCAAGCACCGGGAGAATGGTTGTGATTTTGGGAAAAGGTGGGGTTCAGGCGACTAACCGCCGAATCTACTCCCGGGATTTCGTCGGGGTTTATGCCCCTTGCGCCTCGGTCGGCGTCCCGTTTTATTTATTTTATCGCCTGGGTCGGCGTCTCGGTTTTATGTTTATATTGTCTCAGTCAGCGTCTCGGCTTATTTATTTCATTCGCCTCGGTGCGCTGGGGTCTTTTATTTTTCTTGTTGTCGCTAACTTTTGGTTACACGCATTGCGCCTTACGTCCCCCTGCGGTACTTATCCCGCATTACGCCTTTTTACTTATCCGTCCGTTGCGTGTAAGCCCCCTACATACGCCCACGCCCCCGTCCCCGGCAGTGCCGGAAACGGGGGCGTGGGTCATCATCATGGTGGCGGGTTTTGTCCCATTGGTATTTGTTTTGGTGTCCGAAAGGTAAAATGATCGTTCGGCCCTGCAAAGCAAAGGCCGAATAAAAATTACTCAAATGTTTAAATTGTAGTGCGCGCCGCACTTCCTCACAATTTCACAAAAAGCCCCCTGCCCAGCTGCCCGGCTCGATCCCGCACGCACAAATAATACACCCCTGCCGGCAGACCGCTTACGTCCACACCCGGGGTGGAGGCAGGCAGCATTTGCACGGGCCGGCTGCGCCCCTGCAGGTCCACGACCTGAACGTCCAAAACATCGCCGGGCCACTGCGCGATCCAGAGCGTCGGGCCGGTCAGCGGGTTGGGGAACAGTTGCAGGGGCGCGGCGCCGGCAAGCGCCGCAGTGTGCAGCAGCACCACCTGCAGGCTGTCCGAAAATGCGCTGCACAGCCCCGCCGCAGTCACCTGCACCTGATACCAGCCGTTGGCCGGCGGCAGCAGGGTGTCGCCGACCGCGCCGGAGAGCGGCTGTCCGTTTAGCCACCATTGCAGGGCGCCGGTGGCGGTGGTGCGCAGGATGTTGTTTTCAAAAAGAACCACCGGCGGGTCGGGCAGCGGCGCCACGGTCACCTGCACGGTGTCCGCGTGTGTGCCATACGCGTTGGACGCCGTGAGAATATAGGCGCCGGAAACCTCCACCAGGATCGCGGGCTGCGTATCGCCGGTGTTCCAGATGTATGCCGTCGCGCCCGGCGCGAATCCATTGAGAAGCAGACTGCCGCAAACGGTCGTGTCGGCGCCCAACTGCACCAGCGGCGCCGTCGGGTTTTCAAAAGCCCCCGGATCGGGCGCCGGCAACTGCCGGGGCCGACCAAAAATATCGGTCGTGATGCTCGTGGCCGTCCCGATGTTTTCTAAAGCCGCATTGCGCAGGGCAAGACTGTCGGGGTCAGGCGCCGCCCAGCCGGGATCGCCCACCACCGAATGCTGGTCGCCGCCGGTCAGAACCTGCAAACCAGGCAGGTCGTTGACGGTTTCGCCCAGGGTGCCGGTTTTGGAAAAGAACACGTTGTAGTCGGAAACCAGGCTGCTGTTGCCGAACGAATAAAACGCCCGCCCGGCACTGCCGTTGGCGAAGACGTTGTTTAGCAAGGTCATGTCGTTCGACTGCTCCATTGCAAACGCAAAGTTGTCCGCATCGTCGGACAGGTGGTACACGGAGTTGTGCAACACCTGGATATCGCTGCAACCGATAAGCCACATCCCCCGCCCGATAGCAATGATGCCGGTACCGAGGTTCATGGCGACTGCGTTGTTGGCCAGCACACTGGTCCGGGAGAACCGGCCACAATTTTTCAGGTAAATACCGATGGAGCCTTGCGGACCGGCTACCCGTACGCGGTTGTTGCGTATGTCGAAATCCCGGATTCCCAGCCCATAGATACCGTAGTGGGAGCTGTTGCTAAAACTGCTGATGACATTGTCCTCCATCTGCACATTGCGCCAGGACTCTATCCAGATCGCGTCATCGTCGCCGCTGTACACCTGGTTGTGGGAAAAGATCAGGTTGAATTTGATGTTGTTACCGGTCATCAAAACCGGGGTTTCGCCGCCGCTGAACACACAATGGCGAATGGTGAAGTTGGAGTCCGGCTTGGCGGTCATGGCTACCCGGCTGGTGCCCAAATGGCCCGCCACGACACAGTTTTCTATGGAAATATCGTGCCCACCGACGAGCAGCAGGGCGGCGTTGTTGTTGCTCGCATTTGCCGTTTGCCGAATCGTCAGGCTTTTTAACTGCAGGTAGGTCGCCCCGTCAAAGCGCAAGGTGGTGTTTTGTGCGAGCGTTCCGGCCGCTACAATCTGTACCGCACTGCTGTCGCCGCTTTCGCCGCGCAGGGTAAGCCGCCGGTCGGGGGCGCTGCCTTTGATCGGCGCGTCCACATAAATTTGTTCGGCGTACACGCCGTCGCGGACGAGCAACTCGGTCGGGCCGCACAATCCGCCATACTGCAACGCGTTGAACGCCGCGCCCAGCGTGGGGAAATTGCCGTTGGCGCCGCCGATAGTGTACGTGCCCGAAAATCCGGCAAAAACATTGTTAAAAGCCAACGTGTCGTCGTCGGGAAAATCATCGGCCAGGCCGTTGGGTTGCTGTACCGAAACACCGATCTGGTTGGCCACTAACGGCGTCGGGATGATGTTGCCGAGCGCAATTTCTTCAGACGCACCCGAAGCGAGGTTGCCCGTCCACGCGACCGTCGCCCAGAGCGCGCCGTTCCACCGCACCTCGATGCCGGCGGTCGTCAGCGGTTCGGTACCCGAGTTGATCAGCACCACGGTAAGCGGCAGGGAGTCGCAGTAGACCTGATCGGTCGCGGGGTGGATAAACCGGATGAGTCCGGCGGACCGCAGGTTGGACGTATATTCATCGGCGCCGATATCGGGCGTGAGCGGGTCGCGGGGGTCGCCGTCAATATCGTCGCCGACGGCCACCGGGGTGCCCCGGTTGTTGAGGTTGGTATTGGTCAGGTGAAGGTCGGTGTCGCTGAGGAAGTTGGGGTTCAGGCTGACGGAGTTGGGCGGGAGCGCGGACGGCGGATCGGTGGAATACAGGTTGCAATGGCTGTACGCGGTGAATACATCGGGGTTGGTCACGGTGCTGACGAGGATAGCGCCCGGGAGGCCGGAAACCGTGGTGTTTTGCAGGCGCAAAAAACGGCTGGAGTTGTCGAGCCGAATGCCGTAGTGCTGCCCCGGGCCGGTACCGAACAGGTTCAGGCTGTTGTGCCAGAGGTCGGCATTCCAGACGCCGGACAGCAATATGCCGGTGCCGGTATTGCCGGAGGCGGCACTGCCGATAGCGATCATGTTGTTGGCTACTAATCCCCGGTTATTGCCGGTACTGCGGCAGTTGTTCAGGTTTATGCCCACGCCGACGAATTTCCGGATCGTATTCCGGAGGACGCGCGGGTTGTCCGAGTCCTGAATATCCAGGCTAATGAAAGCCGTTTGGTCGGCATTGTCCTCGAACAGGTTGTCTGAAATATCCAGGTTGTCCACGTAAAAAATCCGGATAGCCTGCGCGGCTGCCCCGGTAAAACGGTTGCCGGTGACCACGCCATTGAGCAGGGGATTATTGGCGCTCGGGCCGTTGAACGACAACGCGCGGTAGCCGCCCTGCACGAGGCCGTTTCGGAACTGAAATCCGGGACAATTGCCGGCGATGGTTGCGATGTTTTGGGTGTTGTCGTTGATGTTTCCGGTGCGAATGCCGGAAAAAGCGCAATGTTCGATCAGCAGGTTTGCGCAGTTGTTGGCGGACAGTACCAGTCCGTAGAGTCCGGTGGACGGGGCGGCAAAGGACAGCTGGCGGAAAGTGATTTGCCCGACGTTTTGCAGGGAAACCACCCAGTTGCTGCCTGCATTGGCGGTACTGGTGAACAGGCGCACTGAACTGCTGTCGCTGTTTTCCGATTCAAAAACGACGCGCCGGTTGGTATTGGACCCCGGAATGGAATTGATTTCAAACCGTTCTTCGTACTGTCCGGGCCGGACGCGGAAGGTCACATTGCCCGAAATGCCTTGTGTGGTGAGTGCCGCTACGGCCGTCCCGAAAGTGGGGAAACTGGCGCCTGCGCCGCCGATGGTGTAGTTTCCGTTGAGTTGCGCCCGGGAAATTTGCACTACGGCAAGGAGCATCAGGCATAGAATCGCGTATTTGCGCATGGTGGTGTCAGGTTTGAAAATGAAGCAAGCGGGATGCGCCGCCCCGGGAAAATACACACGGAAAAACGTGCCATGCTAGTTGCCTCAAAAATCAAATACAGGCAGCACGCAACAGCTGCATATAGGCCAAACCTTTTTGCTGCGCAAAATGGATGTTGCGCTGTGGAATCCCCTCCGGATCGGGGAAATTTTCGAGGACCTTGGTGATACTGTCTTCCCGGAGGATATGCAGCATCGGATAGATCGAGCGGTTGGTGTAATTCGCCGGATCGTCGTTGTCGGAACCTGCAAAGCAGTAGTCCGGATGGAAACTGGCGACCTGATAAATGCCGTCGTAGTCCTGATCGGAGGCCAGGGTTTCAGCGAATTCGACGAGATCGAGGTATTGCTCTATATCGGCAAAGTTGTTGGGGAAAATGACTAAGGTGGTTTCAATATCGTCAGTACGATCCAGGTATTGCAATTCTTCGAGGAATGCCTCCAGGCTGCTTTCCAGGGTGGCTTCCTGCAAGACAACGTAGCGAATACTTTTCCGCAGCATTGCTTTCGCGGCAAATGGACAAAAATTGCAACCGATAACCACGGATTTTATCCAGTTGACGGTTTGTGTTACTACGGTAGATTCTAGCAAGGTGATGTTCGGTTGGGTGATTGGTATTGGATGTCACTTTTTTTCTTCACATTTTGGATACTCTCGCCATGTGTAACTCTTTTGCACGATTTTCCAGGCGCCTTCATATTTTAGCAGTAAAAAATAATCGGTAAAAATCCGCCAATTCGGTACTATTATTTCAGCCTTTGCAATAGCAGCATCTTTTTCATAATCGTAAAAACTTAGCCAGCCTGAAACACGATAGTCTTTCTATCAAAAGCGTTGATCAGGTTCTGGAAGACGTTCATTGAATGTTTACGAAGAGTTGAAGTAAAGGCTTGGATGCGAGCATAGTGCTGCGCCCCTTTCAA
>JBGSKO010000038.1:0-31817 GCA_041741155.1 Saprospiraceae bacterium
TCGTAACTCAAATTTACACTTACCGGCTTACTTTTTACCCCCCCCCACTCAAAATCCTAATCAGTTCATGCCAAAGTAGGCCCGGATCCGCCGATTGGGTAGCATGGGCCGGGGAGGCTGGGATTCATGCAACAAAGCCAGCTGGGCGGAAAGATCAAAAGACCCGCGCACGGCGCAACACGCTCCTCTTAAACCAGCTTTCTCCACATTTTCAGTTTCCGGTCAAAATCAAAATACTGCAAAATGTAGCTGCCGGGCACTTCCTCGCCGTAGCTAAAATACGTAGCCAGGCGTGTGCCGATGGGCATGGCATCCAATTGTTCCCGCACATAGTCGCAGTACACGACATACAGCTGCTTGTCCAGCACGATGGAGTCGTCAATCGGATTATTTTGAAAAATGTTTTCGTGAAAGGGATTGAACAGGTAAAAAGCATCAAAACCATCAAAGCCGATTTCGGTGATGTTTGCCCGAACGAAAGCTGTGTTGGGCAGGCCGGTTTGCTCCCGCAGTTGCTCGGAAAGACCAAAAAGACTTTCGCGCTGCTCTACTCCGGTGAAATGTCCCTCGGTACAAGCTGCGCCGATGAAGCAAAATTTTCCGGCGCCCGAACCGACGTCCAGCACCCGGGTGCCTGGTATCCCGGCGAGGTACCGGGCAGCGACTATGGCTACGTCAACCGGCGTAAAGTGCAACTCGGACACCTCCCGTATCCGTACAGGATAAAGCGCGTCAAAGTCTGCATCGCCAATTTGTATGCCCGACTTCAGGTTTTTAAAAATCATGGATTGGTAGTTTTTTCAACAAAAAATGAAAAAAACTACAAGCAGGGAGGCGCGTGAATAACATCATGTCCGACAAGACAGGCGGGCGAGAACGTGCAGTAAACATTCCAACGTTTCATGGCGCAAAGATAACCCTTTTCCGCTCTGCTTGGTGTTTTCACCAAGCAGCCTCGCGTAGAGCCGCTTGGTGAAAACACCAAGCGGGGCGCAAAAAAATGGTGTCTCGCCTTCCGGGATGTTTTTTAAAATGCACGCACAGCACCGTTCACCCGATCAGGAGCTACCAACACAGTTTTCTAAACTGTCTCTTTTGGAATAAACTTTTCCCCTACTTTTGCCTGCCTCCAACCAGAAACCTTCCAACCAGAAACCTTCCATCCAGAAACCATCCATCCAGAAACCATCCAACCAGCAACCTTCCAACCGTTTTTATGGCCACCACGACAAAAAAAACACCGGAAACCACCGTAACCCAACAGTACGGCAACCGCATCGTCACCCTCGATGAGTTCATCATCCGCTCGGAAAAAGACTTTGAGTACGCCACGGGCGAACTCACCGGCCTGCTACGCGATATCGGGGTAGCTGCCAAAATCATCAACCGCGAGGTAAACAAGGCCGGGCTGGTCAATATCATTGGCGTAGCCGACAGTGGCGACAATGCATCGGGCGACAAACAGCAAAAACTTGATGTGTACGCCAACGAAAAACTCATTGAGTGCCTCCAAAACAGCGGCGAGTGTTGTGCTATCGCCTCCGAGGAAAACGACGATATCATCCAGGTGTCGCCCGTAAATTCCAAAAAAAGTAACTACATCGTGCTGTTCGACCCGCTCGACGGCTCCTCCAATATTGATGTGAATGTATCCGTGGGCACCATCTTCGCCATTTACCGGCGCAGAAGCGACGCCGCCGGACCGGCTTCCAAGGAGGATTTCCTCCAGCCCGGTACCAAACAGGTCGCTGCAGGCTACGTGCTGTACGGCACATCCACAATTCTGGTGTACACCACCGGCCACGGTGTGAACGGCTTCACGCTCGACCCCAGCATCGGCGAGTTCTGCCTCAGCCATCGAAACCTCCGAATCCCGGAAAACGGACAGTTTTACGCCGTCAACCAGGGCTACTACTCCAAGTTCGACCTCGAAATGCGCCGCTACATTGACAACTGCAGTGACCTGAATTACAGCTTGCGTTACATCGGCTCCATGGTCAGCGATATCCACCGGATTCTTATCCAGGGCGGTATTTTCCTGTACCCCAGCACACGCAAGTACCCAAAGGGCAAACTGCGCCTGCTGTACGAGTGCAATCCGCTTGCCATGGTGGTCGAACAGGCCGGTGGCAAAGCGCTCACGACACAACTCAAACGCATCCTTGATATGGATCCCAAGGAACTCCACCAACGCTGTACCATCGCCATCGGCTCGCCGGCCATGGTGGACGAACTGAAGGCTTTCGTGGAGCGCTACTCGGCACTGCCGCTGTAAGTACCGGCGGGTTTTAACCCGCCGCAATACACACAGCGGGTTAAAACCCGCTGCTACTTTCAAAGAAACCATGATTCGAGCAGAAAATATCTTCAAATCTTTCGGTGACCAGCAGGTGCTCAAAGGCATCTCGTTCACCTTCGAGGCGGGCAAGTGCAACCTCATCATCGGCCGAAGCGGCTCGGGCAAAACCGTGCTGGTGAAAATCCTCGTCGGCTTGCTGAAGCCCACGACCGGTACAGTCTGGTACGACGAAACGAACTTCACTGCGTTGGACAAAAAAGAAATGCGGGCGATCCGCATGCAGATCGGGATGTTGTTCCAGGGCTCGGCCTTGTTCGATTCCCTGACGGTGGAGCAGAATATCCGTTTCCCGCTGGATATGTTCACCAATTTTACCCCCAAGGAAAAACTCGATCGCGTCAACTATTGCCTGGAGCGCGTCAGCCTGGCCGGTAACAACAAAAAATACCATGCCGAACTTTCCGGCGGTATGCAAAAACGCGTGGGTATCGCCCGCGCGATCGTGCTACAGCCCAAATACCTGTTTTGCGACGAACCAAACTCCGGCCTCGACCCCAAAACAGCGCTTGTCATTGACGAATTGATCCGCAGTATCACAGAAGAAAACAACATCACCACGATCATCAATACCCACGACATGAACTCGGTGATGGAAAACGGCGACAACATCTGCTTCCTGTACGAAGGGCAGCTGGAGTGGAGCGGTACCCGCGACGAGGTACTGGAGAGCACCAACGAGAACCTTCAGTCCTTCATTTTCGCTTCTCCGTTTTTGCAGCGGTTGCGAGATGCGGCGCTGAGGTAGGGTGACTACGTTTTTTTAAAAATTAAACACCAGCTTGGGGAGACACTAACCCGTTAGTACTACCGCCAACAGATAGTCGGCCAGCAGAATCATGATGTCGCTATAGACCACCGCGCGCGTGCTGGCTTGTCCCAGTTCGATACTGCCGCCCTGCACATAATAACCCTGGTAGCACGACACCGTGGACAGGAGGAAGGCAAACACGAACGCTTTGACGTACATCATAAACACATTGTACGGCTCGAAAAAGGAGCGCAAACCCTGGATATATTCGTCGTCGGTGATCAGGTCGGTGGGTACGCTGGCTAAATAACCGCCCACAATAGCGACATAAGCCGAAAACGTCACGAGCAGCGGGATCGCTACCAATGCGCCGATCATCTTGGGCCGGATGAGGTACGCGGCAGTGTTTACGCCCATCACCTCCATCGCGTCTATGTGTTCTTTTTGCCGCATACCGCCGATTTCGGCCGTCATGTTGGAGCCGACCTTACCTGCCAATACCAGGCAAGTGATTGTCGGCGAAAGTTCGATGATCGCCAGGTCGCGTACGATGTAGCCGATGTAGTATCTCGGAATAAGCTGGCCGTCCAACTGGTAAGCAAATTGCACCGCCGCTACGGCGCCGATAAAAACGGAAATCAGGCAAACAATGATCAGGGAGCCGATACCGATGTCGTTGGTCTGCCGCATCGTCTCTTTCCAGTACATGGCAAATTTCTCCGGCGGCCCGAAAGCTTGCCGCATCATTTGCAGGTACCGGCCAAAATGGAAAAGGAAATTAAATCGCTTGTCAACTGTCATCATGGGCGTTCGCCATTTTTTCAAGGGTTCAAAGGTTGGGTTTTTTTCTAAACTTTGGACAACCTTTGAAGTATTAGCCCTCGATTTTATTTGCAGGGAGGGCGCGGTGAAAGTCCGGGATACTAATTTATTCCGGCAGGGTCACCCAAAATTTGCCGGAAGTAAACGTGGCTCGTTTGGGATTCACTGGATTTACCCTGGGCTCTTGAATGTTCAGCGCAATTGAAAAACTCCCTTCTGCTCGTCTATTCACCTTGTCCCATATGTCTATTTGGAAATAATTGCTGGATGCCGTAGTATCAGGCCAATAATAGTCTTCCAATACATCACCGTCATCACTTACCGTTGCGTAAGTCGGGTCAATCCACCCTTCTTCAAAATTAGAACCGGTGATTTTTTTTAGCGGAAACTTTTGTACCGGACTACTATCGGGCACACCAGCAAATCCAAGAAGTTCACGCATAGTATTGCCAACTGTACATGTTGTTAATTCAAACACCCAATAGTCCTTCCCGGCAGACTGAACTTTCCTACAGATAACGCCGGCCTTCCAGTTGCCGGTAAGTTTTTTTGCTGTGGCAACGCCCATACTGGTATCGCAAGGCAAATAGATCGGGAATGGCTCCGAAGGTGGTGGGAGTGGCGGGAGCGTTGGGCCGAGTTCGGGTGCTTGTTTTTGGCAAGAGATCAGCAGACCTAAAAAAAGCGCAGCGAGAATGGCTATGTTTTTCATGTTGAATGCGATTAGTGAACTATGAACAACTGAATTTGATAGCAGGTACTCCTATTCCTGTTAGGAATTTTTTCAAGGTTTCAAAGGTTGGTTTTTTTCTAAACATTGGGTATTATTTACGGTTTTATAGCGGTATTTGACTAATGCTAACAATCTGATTTTCAAAACTAAAACACACACCCGTGTCCGATATACCCACTCCTGAGCGCATACCCGTGGCCGTAGTTACCGGCGGCACCAAAGGTCTTGGCCGCGCTATCGCCGAACTTTTTGCCGCCAATGGTTTCGACGTGTGCGTTTGTGCCCGCACGCCGGCCGATCTGGATGCCATGCAGCGCCACTGGTCGGCGACCTTCCCCGGGCGCCGATTGTTCACGCAACCCGCCGATCTCGGCAACAAGGCCGACGTGCTCCGCTTCGCCGATGCCGTGCGCGCCGAATACCCGCAAATAGATGTGCTGGTGAACAATGCCGGCCTGTTTGTCCCGGATTCGGTTTCGGGCGAAGCCGACGGCGCCCTGGAACGCCTCATGGAAATCAACGTGTACAGCGCCTACCATCTGACGCGCGCACTGCTCCCGCTTCTGCGCCCCTTCCGCCATGGTCATATTTTCAATATGTGCAGCATCGCCAGTCAGATCGCATATCCCAACGGCGGCTCGTACACAATTTCAAAATTCGCGCTGCTGGGCTTCTCCAAGGCGCTTCGCGAAGAGCTGAAAAGCGCGGGAATCAAAGTAACCGCTATACTGCCCGGCGCCACCTGGTCGGATTCGTGGCGCGGCGCCAATTTTCCCACCGAACGGCTCATGCAGGCCGACGATATCGCCAAAATGGTGTGGGCGGCCTACCAGCTGTCCGACTCGGCGGTAGTCGAGGAGCTGATCATCCGCCCCCAACTGGGCGACCTATAGAGCATGTTTAAAATTTGTTGACGGCCACACGCTTAACCACATACGTCATTTCCCCGTAATACCCAGGTAGTACACCGTGAACCCCTTTCTGGGGTCGCTGGGCCGCTCCGGCTCGTACACCACCTGGATGGTATTGGTACCGGGGCGGAGCCACTCGCGCTGGATGGGCAGCACGGCTTCCTCCACATTGTTGCCCGGGCTTGGCGGCAGCCATACGGCATTCTCCTTGTTGAACACCACCAATCCCTCGCGGTTGCTGTCCACCCAGCGGCTGCGTACCGTCAGCTCGATCTCGTTGCTGGCAAATAGTTGTTCGGGCAGCGTGAGGTGGTACTCCCTGGATTCGAGTTTGTTATCCACGCACCCTACTTCTACCACTAAATTTTGGCGTTCCGGCTTGGGGAGGGTGTGGTCCCAGCCAAACACCATGATGCTGCCCACGGCCGAAGCCTCCGGGTAGTAGTGCAGGTTTTGGTACACCCACAGGAGTGCGCGTTCATCGGTAAAAACATTTTCGAGGTAATAGTCGGCCAGCAGCCAGCCACGGGGCGACTGCTGCACGGTGCGCACCAGATCCTCGAACGAGGCCGCGCTGGGGCCGCCGGCTGGATTGGGCGCATTGAGTTTGTAGCGTTTTTCGCGGTTGTCGTAGTAGGACTGCCGGAACCAGAGTACATCCTCGCGGTCCATGTAGTACGACACGGCGGTAGGCACAGTGGCCATAATCACATCGCCAGGCTGGCGGCGCTTGTTCACATAGTCGCAGGCTTCCTCCCAATTGGTAAAAGACCAGCTGGCGATGCGGGGGTCCACGATGTAGCCCTCCAGTTTGCGCGCCAGCGCCAGATCGGCTATTGGTGACCAACGGGTATTGGCCAAGAGCAACACAAACGGCAACGCCAACAGTGCCGTGCCGGCAAACTGCGACGCCTGCGGCCAGACTTTGGTGCGCAAGAACTGCCACAGGGCGTAAAAAAATACACCGGCCGAAATCAGCAGGTACGGATAGGCGAAAATAAGGTAGCGTCTCAAAAACGGTTCCCGGAAAACAAAACTCAACAACACAAAGGGCAGCACAAAACTACACGCCAGCCACACGCCTGCGTTTGGGCGCACCCAAAACGCGGCCACCAGGCCCAACAGCGCGGGGATGTACAACAGGTTTAAGTCATACTGCAACAGGCTGTTGTACAAATCGAAGGCCTCCAGCGGTTTGGCTGCCGTCAGCTCCGCCAGTCGGCTCCAGTCGGGTATGGCCCACTCGGCTATATTGGACAGGAGCAGTGGCGCAAGCGCTTTTTTCAGGGCTTCGCCCAATGGCGGCACAAATACCACCAGCAAAAGGGGAAACGTAAGTCCGGTCAGCCAGGCAAACTTGGTGCGTTCGGGCTGTTCGCCACTTGTCAGGTAGGTGCCGAGTAGCCGGATCAGGCTGTACAGCCCTACCGAAAACACAAAGAAAAAGGTCAGCTGATGCGATAAAAATGCAAGCACACCCACAATCGGCAGCAGCCACAAATGTCGTTTGGATATGCCGGCCCTGGCCAGACGGTCCGAGGCCTCCGGATCGGGTTTGGCCTCCAGGGCCATGAAAAAAGCCAGCCCGAGCAGCAGGTAAAAAACACTCAGCGGTGCGTAGTTGCGGCATACCCGCGACCAAAAAATCAGGTACAGCGACAAGGCCGTACTGCCCGCGGCGAACAGCCCGACGTAGCGGTTGAACAGGCGTGTACCCATCCGGTACACGACGTAAACAAGAGCTGCGCCAAACAAAACGCTGGGAAACCGCGCCCAAAATACGCTGGAACCGAACACAGCAAACCCGGGCAACAATGCCAGCGTGAGCAGAATACCGTTGTTGTCGTCGGTAAATAACGGGCCGCCGTCCTCTATAAAATGCTTGGCCCGCATGACGTGCACATACTCGTCCATCCACAGACTGAGTGCGGAGATATTCAGCACGCGCATGAGTAGCCCGAATACAAGAAAAAGCAGGAGTATTTTGGGCGCCCACCGGGTAGCAAGAGCGGCATAGTCCGGGGCTGGGCCGGGCTGGGCGGCGGACGAAACATTTTTGGAACCAGCGGACTTGTGTTCTGGTCGAGGGGCGGGCCGCTCTGCAGAACGATGGTTGGCTTTGCGTGCCATGTCTGTCGTATACGTTTAAAATTCTCTGTTTGGTATCGGCAAAAGGGAATACAGAAAACGCTAAGGAATGGTGTCACTATAAAGTAACAATTTCAGGCTGAAGATTTTGGTCCCAGATTTTCTGTTTTTTAAGGCGAATAGCAGCGCTATTTAACGAAAAAAAGAGGGAATATGGGGCCAAAAGATTTGCATTAAATTGTTACTTTATAGTGACACCGTTCCTTAAAGTGCGCAAGTATCGGAAAAAGTATGGAAAAATACAGGCGTTCAGGCGAGCTGCCCGTCGAAAGATTCGATTCTTTCAATTGATAGCCAACATACTCGAATTGCCCGTTTTTGAAAAATAACCCGCCCTACCTTTGCGCCGTGAGTAATATTGGCCACCTCCTCGAACGCTACGGCGAACACCCTGCGGTGCAGCAACTGATTCAAGCCCTGCGCGAACCGCATGCCCGCATTGAACTTGCCGGAATGACCGGCGCCCAACTTGCCTTTGCGCTCGCCGCGACGGTTGCCCGCCCATCTTCCGCCGCCCTCTTTATCGCCGAGAGCAAAGAAGAGGCAGCCTACTTGCTGAACGATTTGCAAGGCATCCTTGGCGACCAGACTGTTCATTTTTTCCCCGACAGCTTCAAGCGCCCGGCCTTTTTCGATGACCTGAATCCTACGCAAATCCTGCAACGCTCGGAAACCATCAACAAAGTGACGGCGCCCGACAGCCGGGGCTTCGCGGTGATCACTTACCCGGAGGCGCTGTTCGAAAAAGTGGTGTCGCCCGATGTACTGGCCCAGAGCCGCATCGAAGTAGCTACCGGGGAAAAGCTGGACCTGGACTTCGCCATTCAGGTGCTGATCGAGTACGGGTTCGAGCGCACCGATTTTGTTTATGAACCCGGTCAGTTCAGCCTGCGCGGCGGTATCGTGGACCTGTTTTCCTACGGAAATGAATTTCCATACCGGATTGAGCTGTTCGACGACGAGGTGGAAAGTATCCGCACGTTCGACCCGCTCACACAGTTGTCCAAACAAACCATCGGCAGCGTGCGCATTGTGCCCAACCTGAACACGCGTTTTCGGCAAGACCAGAAGGTGCCGCTGTTCCGGGTACTGCCAAAAGATGCCGTCATCTGGGTCCGGGATGTCCAGTTTCTGCTCGACCGGCTGCAGTACTGCTTCGAAAAAGCCGAACATTTTGCCACCAAGATCAGCGCCCTCGATGCCGCCGAATTGCGCGAAATATTCCGGGACCGGGCATTCGTGTACCCCGGCGATGTCGTGGAAGACATGCGGGAACACACGTTGATATTTTTAGGAAAACCCGGGGCGGCGTTGCTCGAAATGCTGGCGGAGTAAATTTTACCGCGGAGACGCAGAGACGCGAATTTTTACCGCAGAGACGCAGAGACGCGGAGTTTTCTGAACACTCTCCACTCTCCTTATCACGTTTTTTTTTTCGCGTCTCTTCGGTAAAAAAACTCCGCGTCTCTGCGTCTCCGCGGTAAAATCTACTCTACGTCTCTGCGGTAAAATCTACTCTGCGTCTCCGCGGTAAAATCTACTCTGCGTCTCTGCAGTGAAAATTACCGGAAAATAACCTTTGCCGACGCTTCTGCCCGGGCCTTCATCTCGGCTGCCTTTTGCGGATTTCCGGCTGCGGTATAAACTTCGGACAGTGCGTTCAGCAAGCGCTCGTTTTCGGCCTGCGTGGGCAGGGCCTGCTCCAAAATAGCGACGGCATTTTTTAAATCATTCTTCTGTTTGAAAAAATATTCGTAGCCGATTCGGTAGCAGAAGGCATTGATCTTGTTCGGATTGCCGCCACTGGTGGCTAAGTAATTCATGTATTTGTCGAAGAACGGCCGGAAGTTGGCGTTGTTCGGGATGCTTTCCATCAGAATACCAAACTCATGGAATAGTTTGTCCATCTGCCGGTCTTGCTCGAAGCGGGCAGCAGCGATGGCCCCTTTCATAACCAGGGCTGAGCCGTAGTTCGGGTTGATCTCCAGCGAGCGGTTGATGTGGTACTCCATGGTATCTACGGTGCGCTTCTTCTCTTCAGGGTCTTTGGTTTTCAAATAAACATTCTCGTACAGGGCCGTCACATAAAAACAGTGTGAGCGCGCACTATTTGGCGATACTGTAATGGCGGATGTATTGAGCGCCATCACGTCTTTCCAAACAGGCACGCGCTGGATGGTGAGCCAGCTAAAGCCGCCTACCAGAATTGCGAGTACCCCCACGCCCAGCAGGTAGGGGCGACTGGGTTGCTCTTTGAACCAAGCCGGTACTTTTTCTGCGAGGAACCACCCCGCGAGCAGGGCAAATGCCACTGAGGGCATAAAAGCAAAACGTTCGTTCATGAATGTACCCACGGATACGACCAGGTTGGATACGATGCTAAGCGTAAGCAACCAGTATGCGATGGCGTAGGCAGGTACGCGGCGGTTACGCAGGTTCAGGGCTGCCCAAATGCCCATGCCGAGGTACAGCGCCAGAGACGCAAGTGCCCGCCAGTCGGCCCAGTCCACCTTGGGTACATGGTAGGGATAGTAGTCGTGGGTGAGCGGGTGGGGCCAGAACAGGAGTTTGACGTACCAGCCCAGGGTCAGGAATGTGGTGGCCAATTTTTCTCCGCCGGTCATGCCGAGGAAGGGGTTGTTCATCAAGTCGCCGATAGCCTTGCCGTGGTCGAGCATGAAACCTAATGCTTTGTAACGCAGGATGATGAACACCAGCGCCGCCAGAAACAACGGCACGCTGGCCGAAACGATGCGCGCCACAGGAACCCTGGCAAAAAACCACACGGTGAGCGGAATGACGGCCAGGAAGGTGAGGGCATTTTCTTTGGCGAACAATCCCATCAGCAGCAGCAGACCGGAGAGCCAGTACCACAGTCGCCCGTTGGTATCGAAATATTTCAGCGAGGCGTACAGGGCGCCGAGGCTGCACAACAGCGCCAGTATCTCGTCCCGGCCTTTGATATTAGCCACTGCCTCGGAGTGCAGCGGGTGCGCCACGAAGATCAAGGCGCCGATAAAGGCTGCGCTGAAATACCAGCGCCCGCCTTCGCTGATCGGAAAAAAGCCCAGCAGGACGCGGTACAGCACCACGCCGGTGAGGCCATAGAGCAGGATATTGATAAAATGGCTGATGCCGGGATGGTCTTTTCCGAAAATACCGACCTCGGCGGCAAACGTGGCCAGCGACAGCGGGCGGTAGCGCCCGCCTTCCAGGAGCAGCAGGTTTTCCTTTTTCTGGAAATACCCCATGAAACTATCGTATCCGAAAATATCGCCGATACCGGCAAAACCTTTCTGTACGTAGGCGTTTTGCCAAAATACCATCTGGTCGTCCAGGATGTAGCCGTATTGCAGCGCAGCGCCGTACAGCACGAACGACAGCACGCCCAGCGCCAGCGCCGGAAGCCAGTGCTGCTCCCAAAAGCCGGGCAGAAACGTTGCCGTGAGCGGAACGGATGCCGACTGTTTTTTGGCCGCTGCGGGCTTGTCAACAGGTATGGTTCGTTTGATTTGGGGCGTTGGCTTGCCTTTGCTCTTTGCCATGATGTGCGGTGTTTTTGAAAAGCGCGGGCAAATATCGAAAGATTTGGGGGATAGCGTGTACTGCGGAGGCGTAGCGTGGATTTTACTACAGAGACGTAGAGTAGATTTTACCGCAGAGACGTAGAGTAGATTTTACCGCAGTGATGTTAGTATTTGCCACTGCCAGCGGCAAAAAAACAGCCGCAGCGAAGAATATTCTTCATCCCTGCGGCTGTAATTTCACTCATCGTTCATCACTCATCATTTATCACTAAAAAATCAATGGTGCTCCTCGTCTTTCGCGTGCGCGGCATAATCGGCAGCCAATTTGGCCTGGATGTCGCCCGGTACGGGGGCGTAGTCGGCATACGAAATATTAAACTTGGCCTTGCCTTGCGTGAGTGCGCGCAGGGTGGACGAGTATCGGTGTAGTTCTTTCAGTGGTACACGGGCGCGGATGACCTGGTAGTGGCCATCGGCATCCATACCCATGATGATGGCCCGGCGGGTCTGGAGATCGCCCATGACGCTGCCCATGAATTCGGAATCGCACAGCACTTCGAGGTTGTAAATAGGTTCGAGGATTTGCGGCGCCGACATAGGAAATGCTTCCTTGAAAGCGATCGTGGAGGCAATCTGGAAGGCCATGTCGTTGGAGTCCACCGGGTGCATCTTGCCGTCGTAAATGCTGACGCGGATGTCGCGGCAATACGAACCGGTGAGCGGTCCTTCCTCCATTTTAGCCATAATGCCTTTTTTGATAGCGTTGGTAAAGCGCGCATCAATGGAGCCGCCTACAATAGCCCAACAGAAGGAGAACTTGCCACCCCATTTCAGGTCTTCCGCCTCAACATTTTTTACCGTGAGACCGTGCGGGGCGGGCATGCCGTCGTAGTACGGTTCGATGCGCATGTGTACCTCAGCAAATTGTCCGGCACCGCCCGACTGCTTTTTGTGGCGGTGCGAGTGGTTGGCTTCTTTGGTGATCGTTTCCCGGTAAGGGATGCGCGGCTCCTCGAATTCGAGGTGTACGCCGAAGTTTTGCTCCGACTTGGTGCGCACCATTTCGAGGTGCAATTCGCCTTGGCCCTGCACGATGGTTTGTTTCAGTTCCATACTTTGCTCCACGAGCAGCGTCGGATCTTCCTCCTGGATAGAGTGCAAGGCATGGGCCATTTTTTCCACCTCTGCTTTGCTCGGTGGCACTACAGCCATACGGATGCGCGGCGTAGGGAAGTGGATATGCTCAATCCGTACTTCCGAACCTTTCGGGTTCAGCGTCTGGTTGGTGTGTGAATTCTTGAGTTTGACGGTGCAGCCAATGTCGCCGGCCTGAAATTCAGGCACCTGTTCGCGGTTTTTACCTTCGCAGGCGAACAGGGCAGTGAAGCGTTCGGCAGTAGCGGTGTCGGCGTTGATGAGTTCGTCGCCGGCCTTGAGCGTGCCGGAATACACTTTGAAGTAGGACACATTGCCCACCTTCGGCTCGTTCACCGTTTTAAAAATAAACACACAGGGCCGGGCCTTGGGGTCGCAGGGTTTGGAACCGCCGCCTTCGAGATCGGCAGCAGGGCGATCGGCAGGGCTGGGGCAGATGTCGTGGATAAAGCCCATGATGCGACCGGAACCCATATCGTTGAGACCCGATGCACAGAACACCGGAAAAAACTGGTGGTGTGCCAAGCCAATGCGCAAGCCCACAGCGAGTTCCTCTTCATCCAGGGTGCCGCTGTCGAAGTACTTCTCCATGAGTCCCTCGTCGTTTTCGGCAGCAGCTTCCACCAGGGCGTTGTGCATCTCGTCGGCGCGGGATTTGTGCTCTGCAGGGATGTCCTTTTTCTCTGGTTTGCCGCCGCCGGCCGGGAAGACGTACATGACCATGCGCAGGGCGTCCACGATGGCATTGAATCCCGGGCCTTGGTTGACCGGAAACTGAAGGGGCAGCACACGGCTGCCAAAACGAGCCTTGGCCTGTTCGAGCGTTTTTTCAAAATCGGACTTTTCGTGGTCCAATTGGTTGATCACAAACAACGACGGCGTCTCGTACTTGTCCACATATTCCCAGATGAGCTCGGTACCTACCTCCACGCCGCTGCGGGCGTTGAGCATCACGACAGCCGTATCGGCAACTTTGAGCGCAGTCACGACCTCGCCGACGAAATCGTCGAGGCCCGGGGTGTCGAGGATGTTGATTTTGGTGTCTTTCCAGGGGCAGTGGAGCAAGCTGGCGAAGAGCGAGTGGCCGCGCTGTTGTTCGAGCGGTGTGTAGTCACTTTGGGTGTTGCCGTCGCCGATTGTGCCGCGGCGGTTGATGGCTTTTGCTTCGTAGAGCATTGCTTCGGCAAAGGTGGTTTTGCCACACCCGGAGTGGCCTACAAGGGCCACATTTCGGATTTTACTGGTATCATAGGTTGCCATAGGCGCGGAATTAATGTTGATAAAATTTTGAGCGGTTAATGTAGGACGGTTTGCTGAACGCGGGAAAAAAATGTTAAGAAAATTTCAAAACGGGGGGCATCAAAAAATTTTTTTCAAAAAAAACATACCCCCGGCAGCGTTCTCAAAAAGCCCCTCGTTCTATGAACGATCTTGCTGCGACGTGCAACCCAAAGAACCGACAGATGCGTCAACTGCAGATCAAAGCCTAACCAAGTACTATTTCATCACTAATCAAAACCGATCTACTGCAACCATGACAGCAACTATTTCCTACACCCTGCTTTTGGCTGCCATCTACGTGGCACGCAAAGTGGTCACTGTAAAAGGACAGGCAGCCTGAAGATACACGGGTTTCATCTGGCGCATCGGGCGTCCCGGCATTTGTCGGGATGCCCGATGTGTTTTTATCCGGGTTGAAGATGACGCAGCCGTATTTGATCGTTTAGTTTGAATAAATCAAAATGTTATGACCAAAATTTTTCTTTTTCGATTCGCGGCTGTAGCCATCGTTCTTTCCTTGCTCGCATCCTGTTCTGCCCAAAAACGCTTTCAACGGCGTTTGGTCGGTACGTGGAATGTAGAGCGATACGAACAGCTTTTTCCGAGTGGGCAGCGGGAGGCCAGCCCCAATGTAGGTACCATTACATTTCGTCGCAATGGTGGTGGAGACAATGACCTGCCCGTACTCACGCGCAGTGTGCGGATGCCCGACGTGGGCAGTTTTTCCTGGAAAAACACGACCGAAGAGGTTACCATTATCAGCGGGAATACCTATTTGTCCAAATCCTGGATCGTGATGCGCAACAAGCGCTCGCACCAGATTTGGAAATCCACCACGCAGGCGGTAGTGCAAACAATGGAGTTGCGCAAGGTGAAATAATTGTGTTTAAAACGACAGAGACGCGTAGTATTCAACAATCAACCTGTTGAATACTACGCGTCTCTGCGTTCTAAAACATCTGCCGGAGCAGCCGCCCTTACACAAACGGCAACTTCACGATCGTCGCTTCCAGCTTTTTGCTGCCGGCTACGATCATAACTTTACTGCCCAGTTCCGAGTACTTGGTTTTCACATAGCCCATGCCGATCGGTTGGTCGAGCGTAGGCGAGTGCGTGCCGGAAGTAACGATGCCGATTTTGGCGCCACGGCGGCTTTCTATCTCGTAGCCCTGGCGCGGTACCCGGCGGTCATTAACCACAAAAGCCACCAGTTTGCGCTTCACCCCTTCGGCTTTCTGTTTTACGAGGCGCTCCTTGGAGGGAAAATCAGCTTCTTTACCCAGTTTGGTGATCCAGCCGAGGCCGGCTTCGAGTGGGCTGGTTTTGTCGTCAATGTCGTGGCCGTACAAGCAGAAGCCTTTTTCGAGGCGCAGGGTATCGCGTGCGCCGAGGCCTACGGGCTTGATATCCCATTTGGCGCCGTTGGCAAACACTTTGTCCCATATTTTGGCAATATCGCGGTTGCGGGCGTAAATCTCGAACCCGCCGGCGCCGGTATAGCCTGTAGCCGACACGATCACGTTGTTGCATCCGGCAAAGCGTCCGCGCTGGAACGTGTAGTATTTCATGCTACCGAGGTCAAGAGCGGTCAATTTTTGCAGGGCTTCGGCGGCTTTGGGACCTTGCACGGCGATAAGGCCGGTCTTGGACGATATGTTTTGCATTTTTACATCAAACCCGCGGGCGATCCGCTTGAGCCAGCGCCAGTCTTTGGTCTCGTTGGAGGCGTTTACAACCAGCATGTAGGTTTCCACGCCGGCCTCGGTCATCTCCGCGACATCGTCGAGGCGGTACACCAGCAGGTCGTCCACAATGCCGCCTTTTTTGTTCGGCAGGCAGGAGTACTGTACATCGCCCGGCTTGAGTTTGGACACATCATTGGAGGTCGCGCTTTGCAAAAAGGCTGTTGCCTCTTTACCTTTCACGATAAACTCGCCCATGTGGCTGACATCAAAAACCCCGACATTTTTCCGAACGGCATGGTGCTCATCGGAAATCGTCGTATAGGATATCGGCATGTTGTAGCCGGCAAACTCGGCCATTTTGGCGCCCAGCGCCAAGTGCTTTTCTGTAAGTGGTGTTGATTTCATTTCAAATACAAATTAATATAGATAGAAAGGTTTGAGGGTTAGAAGGTTAGAAGGTTTCTGGTTGGAGGGTTAGAAGGTTTCTGGTTAGAAGGTAGAGTCTCTCCTTTGCCGGGATATTCCAACCAGCAACTTTCCAACCCTCCAACCAGCAACCTTCTAACCCTCCAACCTTCTAACCCTCCAACAATTGGTCGCAAGCGGCATCCAGCATCTGGAACACCTCCTCGAATCCGTCGTCGTCGTGGTACGGGTCTGGTACGTTTCGGTTTTGATTGGGGTGGGTGAGGTCAAGTATGCACTGTACTTTGGCGCGTTGTTCGTCTGTTTGGGCGAGCCGGAGCACATCCCGATGGTTTTGCGCATCCATAACCAGAATACGGTCAAAGCGGTCCAGGTCATCGGGCTGAAACTGCCGGGCGCGTTGGTCGGTAATATCAATACCGTATCGCCGGGCCACGGCGATGGAGCGCGGATCGGGCAGTTCGCCGATATGCCAGTTTCCTGTACCGGCGCTGTCCACCGTCCAGGGCAAGCCGTTTTGTTGGACTTTATGTTTCAAAATGCCCTCGGCTAACGGGCTGCGGCAGATATTGCCGAGGCAAACCATCAGAATACGCATCAGAATATCTTGCTGTATTTGAGCATAAAGGCGCCGGTCAATTGGGCTGCAGGCGCCTGGCGGTCGCCGGTGTCACCGTAAATGTTGTTATCGTTCGTGTCTATGTTCATTTTCACATCCTGGTCGTAGAATACCTCGCCCAGGAGGTCGAGGGAAAATCCTTTGAAAATCTGGATGCTGAAGTTGTTGGTGAACAACACGTCAACAGCTGCGGGGTCCTTCAGGTAGTTGGAGAACAGGCGCAGGGCGCTGGTTACAGCCAAGCGGTCCTTGAAATATTTGTTGTCGTAGCGCGCAACCAGTTCGGAACCGAGGCCGAGGAAGTAGTTTTTGTAATCGGTGATGTTTCCGTTGGCATCGCGGTTTACCTCGTTGCCGTGGATATCCAGCAGGGCCAGAGAATCGTCGGCGACATAAATAAATCGCACGGCTACCGGGGAATACTGGAAGGTCAGGTGGGCATTCGGTTTGTAGGTAATGCCCGGCGAGAACTGCACCAGCGCGGGAGCGAGGAACTTCGACACGACGATGTCTGGATTGCCATCAAGGGTAACCGGCTTCAGGTAGTTGCTCTTGTAGGTTTTGAGCAACTGCGACTGGGCGAGCAGGTCGGCGGAAGCGAACCATTTTTCACCAATGATTTTGTAGCCGTAGGTAGAAGCCAGGCGCACCATATCCAGGTTTTTCTGAAAGCCTTCTGGCTGACTCAGTGAGGTACGGCCCTGGCGCTGGGCGCCCAATTGAAGGGTGGCCTGGTTGTTCCAAAATGATTTTTCACTCTTGCGGTTGGCGGAAAATGTGCCAAGGCCGCCAATGCCGAAACGACCGGTGCCGCCGCCCACGCGGGGGTTAATAATTCCCAGACCGCTCAGGTCCAGGCCAATGCCTCCGGTGTATTTCCAGGTGGGTTCTTCCGCTGCAGGGGCTGCAGCAGGGGTTTCTTGAGCAAACAGTGCGCTAAGCGGGAAAAGTGCGATTAGGAATAGGATGGAAAAAAAACGCATGACAAAAGGATGATTGATTAATGATGAGTGAGTTGTTCAAATACCAGGGGAGAGCAGGTTTTCATCTTGGGCTTCCGGGTAAAACACCTCCACTTTTTCCGTCGTCATTTTACTGAGTGGAATGATAATGGCGCGTTCAGGGGTTTGCAGGATCATGGAGGTGGCATCAATCAGAACGACCTTGCCGCGCACGCCGGCGATGCGCACATCATCGCCGATACGCACTTTATTGCGGTTGTAGTGGCCGGCGATATAGTTGGCTACCAGATCGCGCGCGGCTAATCCGTACCCGACGGCAAAGGCCAGTGCGAGCGCGCCAATGACTACCGTCAGGTTGGAAGCGATAAACCCCGTACTGATCTTGGCCTGCGACAGCGCGCTAACGGCTATGGTTACAAACAGGAAATAAAACACTGCCGTGGCGATCATTTTGGCCGACGGAATACCCATACTCTGACAGGTTGTTTGCACGGCGCCGCGCACCATATCAGCCAGAAAAAGACCAAGCAGAAAAAGTACAAAAGCAGAGAAAAGGGCAGGAAGGTAGTCTATCACGTCGCGCACCATATCGGTGATGGCAGGTATACCCAGCATATCGGTGGCAAAAATGATGAACCCCAGCATAAGGACGTAAAAAGCCATTTGTGCCAGCACGCTTGAAATCTGAATTTTCATGCCCGTGCGCTGCACCAGGTCAATATCATTGAGCTGCTCGGCGAGGCGGTCCACCTGCAGGCTGGCCAGGATGCGCCGCACGATACGCCGTACCACACCGGCAACCACTCGCCCAATAGCGAGAATCAGCAAGGCAAACAGCAGTTTGGGGGCGCCTTCAGAAAAGCGGGCCAGCAGCTCGGCAAAAACGCCTTCCTTTAATTTTTCAAGAAAGTCCATGTACGGTATATAGCGCTATTGGCTGATTACAAAAGAAAAGTTGATACCTATGCTGTTTCGCCACACGTCACTTCATACCCCCGGGTGCTGTGCGCCAATCCGGCCACTGCTCGGGTTCCGGGCGGCGGCCAGGATTGATCATTGTTTGTGGCCCCTCGTCGCTCGTACCACCAATGATATGTGCGACTGCTTGCAGGGCATTGGGCATGAAGAGTTCCACGACCCGCCCAAAGACGGCAAAGTTGGTGGTTTGACTCGACACCCGCCGTTCCAGTTCCGGCGGTAGTCCGGCCTCCCATTTGGCCTCCAACTCTTTAAAACTGTTATTTTTTTCGCGCATAATGGATTATTTTGTTGAAAATCGGTTACAAATTTCAAGATTCAATCGGGTCATGGGCATAGATCGTTTCGTAGATTGCCTGGGCTTTGTGCTTGGCCCGCATGATCTGCATTTTGATGGCACTTTCGGTTTTCTGAAAAAATTCGGCGATGTCTTTTATAGACATGTCGTCCATGTATTTCATCAGCAAAATGATGCGGTCGCCTTCCGGAAGATCTTTCAGCACCCGTTCCAGTCGTTCATGTTTCATCTCCAGCAGAACACTGTCCGGAATTTCAGGCATCGGTTCGTCGCCGATACGGCTCACATCATCGGCCAGAAGTACCGGTATTTTTTTCTTTCTACGGATTAGATCAATGCAGAAGTTGTACGTAATGGAGTACAACCAGGTCGAAAAGGAAGACTTTTCGTTGAAGCGGGACAGGTTCAGGAACACTTTGATAAAAATATCCTGCACGGCATCCCGCGCCAATGCCTCGTCATTCAGCATGGAAATGCACTTGGCAAACACCTTACCCCCGTACCGACGGTACAACTGGGTGAAATGCTCCGGATTTTGATCCTCCAAAAAACGAGTAATCAACTCGTTGTCAGAGGGCTTTATTCCTGCATTCAAGGGTGTGGTTACCACCGTCACGATGTTGGCGAGGTTTAATTAGATAAAGAAAAACGTTGTACTACCGGGCACAAAGAGACGAAAAACCCGCGACAACGCCGCCTTTTTCTGACAAACCGTTAATGAGACGTTAAACTGTTTTTGCGTCACACGCCTGCCGTGCATCCCCCCGTCGACAACCGTACTTTTGCACAAATTTTTGCTACTCAACATGAAAAATCGTTTGCTTTTCGTCGCTTTCGCACTTTTTACGGCGCCACTTTTCAGCCAGCAAAGCATTATTTACAATCAGGTCAAATACCAGGTGGATACGGTTTTCCCTTTCAATATTCCCCTGCTCGACATAGACAGTACCACGGAATCGAATTCCAAAGAGGTACTGGCCATCCCCAAAAAAGGTAAAAAACCGACCGTGATTGCTTTTTGGCTCACGACGTGTATGCCCTGCCACCGCGAGTTAGCTACCTACACGGCTAATTATGCCGAATGGCAAAAAAAGGCAGACTTCCGTTTGATGGCGATTTCCATTGACTTTCCTCACCGTTTCCGCCATATCGCCCCAATCGTTCGCGAAAAACAATTTCCCTTCGAGGTCTATTGGGACCGCGACCGCCTCTTCCGCTCCGTGATGCCGGGCGAACTGAATGGCCTGCCACAGGTCTTCATTTTTGACAAAAACGGCAAACTCGCCTACCGCCACAAGGGCTTCCGCCCGGGAGACGAGCTGGAGTTGTTTGCCAAGATTCTGGAGCTTCAGTAGATCGGCAGTAGCAGCCTAATTCCCGATTTCTTTTTCCCGTTTGCCACCGGCTGCTTTCGCCTGCATGGTCACTTCTACTTCCCAGTTGGCGCGCAGCGGATCCAGTTTTTTCAAAAAAACGCGTTCCGGCTGTCGTCGGGCGAAATAATCGCCGGGATCCCAGCGGCGGTTGCCGTTGCGGTCCTCTATGAGTTGGACGGAATAGGTTACCGGCGTCAAATTGGCAAACACGAACCGGGCCGGCGGTTCATCCGGCGTAAAAAAGCGTTCTTCTTCTACGGCATTTCCGTTCATCAGGCGCAAAATGTACGGCGTACCCGGGAGCAGGCTCTCCAGCAGCAGGCTGAGGCTACCCAGTTGTTTGTCGGAGGGCGCAACAAAAATTCTGCGAAGGGTATCGGTGTTGGTGGCGCCCCAGAAATCGGTGAGTGCCCCCGGCAGCAGCGTGAGTGTGTACCGCTGCCCGCTCTGCCGATCGAAGTCCAGCCGCAGCATACGCAGGCTGGACGAGTCCGCTACGAGGGTGAATGTGCGAATCGCTGCGGAGTCTGTCGAGAGCAGGCAAAGCGAGGTATCCACCTTGGTCAGCGGGTTGTTGAAGGGGATTCGAACAGGTTTGCCTGGCTGGAGATTGATCGTGCGGGGTGGCGGCAAAACAGCCTTGGTCGGGGTATCCGTTTGGGGTCCCAGACGGCCGCGGCCCTTTCCACCCCCTGTCCCTGCTACGCGATCATCGCCGAAAAATATCCTGTTTTGCTGCATAAAAGCCGTCCGTGACAGCGCCCGCACCGGCACGGTATCCTGACCCACAAACAGTTTCCAGGCAATTGAATCGGAATGGTCGTACCAAAATAGAATGGTGTCCTGCTCCTGCTCCCGGAGCCCGCGCAAGTTGGGCAGGTCGGACTGCACGGTGATACTATCGGGGGCGCCAGTGAAACCCAGCTTGACCAGACCGTACTGGCCGGCACTGGGAGCCGCCAGCCGCATCGCAGGTGTGGATTCGAACAGTCGAATCACCAGCGGCGTGCGCAAGCTATCGTTTTGCACAACCACAAGACTATCGGAAAATCCGATGCGCTCGGTTTCCCCGGTCCACTTGAGGTTTTGGTCGGCATCCTCGATAACGACGCATTTGAACGTTCCGGCGCGCACATTCGGGATCAGGAATTGCCCGCTCTTATCCGTTCGCGCGAAGTAGTAGGGCCGTTCCTTGCGCACCACACTGTCTTCCAGATTGTCGTACAGCAGTACCGAAATATTTTCCACCGACTCACCGGTAAAGGCATCCACAACGCTACCCGAAACGGAAAGGCTGTCAATGAAATCGCCGGTAGAAAACACAAAGCGCAAATCCTGGACGGTGTTGCCCTCATGCAGGTCTTTCACGGCTGCCCCAAAATTGACGGTGTAGGTGGTGTTGGTGCGGAGTACTTCTTCTTTAGCCAGCTCAAACGTCACGGTTTTACCTTTCAGCGTCACTTCCGGGCGCTTGGCCAACGGGGGAGAAACCAGTACTTGTGTGCCGACCTCCTGCAGTGTGACCCATTCATCGAACGTAAACTGGAACGAACGCTCTGCAAAGCGTGTGACATTGTTGGGTGTACTTTTCCCCGGCACTACTTTCGGTGGGGTAGTATCCTTGGGGCCGCCCTCGGGCGCTACCGGACGGGCGCAGGCGGCGAGTGCCAACACAGCTAAAAAAAGTGTACGTTTTGTCATGGTAAGCGCCACAAAAGTAGCGTGCGGGAAGGGAAACGCAGCAGCCGATCAACGTGCGGCGTGGTGAAAACGTACCCGCGCATTTATGCCGGCATCAACGTAAGTTGCTCGACAGCGTTTTCGATGAAATTCGGGATGATCGTATCGAACGTGCGCTGAATCTTCAGCGGGTTGGCCAGGTCGCGGATCATTCGGTTATAGCGGGCTTCTCCGTGCTCGTCCACAATGGATTGTTTGCGCTCCGGCTCCAGGAAATACTGCAACAAACCGGAGGGATCAGCCTCCGGGTGGAACTGGGTGCCGAATATTTCCGGGCTGAAACGCACCGCCATCAGCGCACGTTCGTAGTGGACGTGCGGGGGCAGTTTTTCCATACATAGAATTTGGGCGCCCATTTGCTCGAAGCGCGCTTGGTTGAGATGGACTACCTGGTACCGGCGGAAATCGGCGATATAAAACGGATCCGGCAAGCCCTCAAAAAAGGGCTCGTCCTTGCCATGGTGGGTTTTGTGTATCGGGTATGTGCCGAACGACATTTGGAACCGGTGGTTCACCTCGCCCAGACCAAAATGGTGACAAGCCATTTGGAACGAATGGCAGATAAAAAAGCAGTGCTTTTTATTCTCGGGATCATCAGTGCGGCTATTCCACTGCCAGATCTGCTCGATGAGATCAAAATAGCGCTCGAACCACGGGCCATCGTTCAACAGCGGATCGCCGGGGCCACCGGAAAACACATAAATATTATACGACAGGTCCGGCACCTCGTTCTGGGCACGTACATCAAAGCGATCGAACCGCAACACATTGGCGTACCGGGCCAGCATAGTTTGGAGCATGGAGATGCCGCGATTGGATTCACCATTATACATGTCTAAAAGCGCAGCACGAAGCATAAACAAGCGTATTTTTAAAAGATAAAAGGGGGGCGAAGTGTCTGACACCGGGGTCAGTACACTTGCCGATAAACGTTTACCAGGACTGATTAAGGGAAATAGAATATTATTAAATCGGGACGGGTTGGCAAAGGTCGGGAGCATGTGTCGTTATTTCGCTGCCGAGTCCATAATTTTGCCCGATAAAATTTCACCCACCTCACCGATATCCTACCATGAAATTTGTTTCAGAAGATGTTATTGACGCCATAATTGATCAGTTGGAAGACATGAGCGATGAACAGTACGAGCAGCAAATGGAAAAATTTGCCGCAGCACAACCCGTACTGGTAGCTTATTTGTTTGACGACGAAAATTTTCACCTGCTCAACGAGGATGAAAAAGGCTATCTCCAGTACCTGTCCCTGATCGCCTGGCTGGCCAACACCAAGGTCAATGGCTTGACCGAACCGGTAAGCGAAGAAATGATCGGACAGGCAGAGGAAAAAAACTACGAAATATTGGAGGCCAGTACGGCCAAAGCCTTCCGCGACCGCCTGAACGCCTTTTTTGAAAATACACCCCAGGAGGATCTGATCGCTTTCGCTGAAGAGGCTGTACTGGAAGACGACGGGGATGCCGACGTGTTAGTCACCAAAGAAGGTCGGGAACCCGTCTTTATAGCGGTAAAAACGGTCATTGATGTGCTGACGGCAGCCTAACGGCGCCGTCTATGCGAACGAATCCCGTCTCCGTTCCTTGGCCAATTTGATGTTCCGTTGTTCGAATGCGTCCCGCAAGGCTTCGTGTATAAAATCAAGCGTTTCGATGTAGTGCTCGCCGAGCGTCCACCACCCTATGTCCACCTTCATGTCGTCGCGACTGATACCGGTGATGACTACTTCCGGTGGGCGGTTGGGCAGTAACTTTTGGCAACGGGCAGCCGCAGCATCCACGGCTTCCCGAATTTCAGATAGTGTTGTGGCGCTATCCAGCAGGACGGTGATTTCCACCAGCACCTCAGCGCCTTTGGCGATATTGGTGATGGCGCCTTCTGTAATTTTAGAATTTGGAATGATGATTTTTTTGGCGTGGTCGGTCATCAGCACCGTGTTGAAAATCTGAATTTCAGAAACACAACCGAAATATCCTTCCACCACAAGCAAGTCGCCGACGCGGTAGGGCCGAAACAACAGAATCAGCACGCCGCTCGCAAAATTGCCCAGGCTGCCTTGCAAGGCCAAGCCTACCGCAAAGGCTATTGCCGAAAAAACGGCAATAAACGAGGTGGTCTCGATTCCCACCTGCCCGGCCACTACCAGTAGCAACGCCACCTTCAGCGCCACATCTACCAGCGACGTAAAAAAAGGCCGGAGGCTGTCGTCAATATGCCGCTTGTGCATCACCCTGTCTACCGAGCGTGATATACGCCGGATGACCCACAAGCCGGCGACGAGGATGATCAAGGCAGACACCAGCTTGGGGCCGTACTGGAGCAGCAGACTGTAAAATTGTTCGAGGTACGTTTTTTGTTCCATAAACGTTTGTTTGCGTCAATGACCGCGCTGAACCGCCCCCTTGGGCGAAACGCGGCGCAAAGAAGCAGAGAAACCGCCTATCCTTGCATCTCTTATCCTTTGCGAAAACCGGTCAATTCATTAACCGCACAAAACACACACTTCATTTTTAATTTTCTGAACAGTATGAGAAACCTCTTATCGCCGGCGACCCTGATCGCGGTACTGCTCCTCACATTCGCATGCACCCCGAAAACAGCCGATAAAACGACTGCCACACCAACCAAACCCGCACCAACAGCCGAGTGGGATACGCTTGGAAAACCTCTGATGGGCGCCGAAGCGGACGAACAAGCGCCCGAAGAAACAGACGAACAAGCGCCCGAGGAATATGTCTTCATGGATGAAGCCACCGTTATGCCGGAAAGCGACAACAGCGCACGCCCCGATACACTCCCCCGGTACAACGCATCCAGTACCTTCGAGCACGACCTCATCCACACAAAACTGGAGCTGTCTTTCGACTGGAATAAAAAACGCGCCAACGGAAAAGCCACGCTCACCCTCCGCCCGTGGTTTTACCCCACAGATAAACTAACGCTGGACGCCAAAAACTTCGATATTCACTCCGTGGGTTTCGAAGGCAAAAAGGATACCCTGCGCTACGACTACAACAACCAGAAAATCGTGGTGCACCTCGGGAAAACATTTACCCGAACGGAGGAATACAAGGTGGTCATCAGCTATACCGCCAAACCCGATGAGCGCGAATCCTATGGCGGCAGCGCGGCGATTACCAGCGACAAGGGCCTGTATTTTATCAATCCCGACGGCAGCGATCCCGAAAAGCCCCGCCAGATCTGGACACAAGGCGAGACGGAAAGCAACTCCTTCTGGTTCCCCACCGTGGACAAGCCCAACGAACGTTGCACCCAGGAGATGTACCTTACCGTAGAGGATAAGTATAAAACCCTCTCCAACGGCCTGCTCATTTCCTCTAAAAAGAACGCCGACGGTACCCGTACCGACTACTGGAAAATGGACAAACCCCACGCGCCCTACTTGTTTATGATGACTATTGGCGAGTTTGCCGTGGTGAAGGACAAGTGGCGAAACATCCCGCTGGAATACTATGTAGAGCCGAAATACGAGGCATACGCCCGAGATATTTTCCCATACACACCAGAAATGCTTGAGTTTTTTTCCAAAAAACTCGGCTACGACTACCCCTGGCAGAAATACTCCCAGGTTGTTGTGCGCGACTACGTCAGCGGCGCCATGGAAAATACCACCGCTGTTATCTTCGGGGAATTCATGCAGCACGACAAACGCGGCCTACTGGACAACCACCTGACCAACGAAAAAGTAGTGGCCCATGAAATGTTCCACCACTGGTTTGGTGACCTCGTGACGACCGAAAGCTGGGCCAACCTCACCCTGAACGAAGGCTTCGCCAACTACTCCGAGTTCCTCTGGCTGGAGCACAAGTACGGCCGCGATGAAGCAGAATACCATGAAATGGTCGAACGCCAGGGATACATCTACTCTGCGCTCGACGGCGGCCACCCGCTCATTAACTTCGGCTACGAAAATCGCGAAAGCATGTTCGATGCCCACTCCTACAACAAGGGCGGCGCTATTCTCCACATGCTCCGCGCGTATTTGGGCGATGACGCGTTTTTTGCTTCGCTGAGTTATTATCTGAAAAAACACGCCAACACGGACGTGGAAGCGCACGAGTTGCGCATGGCTTTTGAGGATGTCACCGGCCAGGACCTCAATTGGTTTTTCAACCAGTGGTTCTTCGGCTCCGGCCACCCCAACCTCGATATCAGCTACGACTGGGATGCTGCCGCCGGGAAGGCACTCGTGACCATCGCACAAACCCAGGAGCCCAACCAGCAAACGCCCTATATCTACGACCTGCCCATGAAGGTGGATATTTACACCGGCGCCGGCAAACCCCGCCGGGAGTCTGTCCGCCTGACCAAACGCATACAAACCTTCGAATTCGATGCACCCGTCCAGCCTGTCCTGATCAATGTAGATGCCGAAAAAGCCCTGCTCGCCATCAAAAATGACCAGCACACACCCGAAGAGTGGGCATTTATGTACCGCAACGCGCCGCTGTGGCAAGACCGCTGGGAGGCCCTGCAAAATCTGAAAGTGAAACCCTCCCAGGCCGCCACGCAAATCATGGCGGAAGCCCTGCGCGACAAACACTGGTCCATCCGCCAGGAAGCACTTTCGGCAGCCGATCTGGAGAACCCCGAAGTAATCGCTACCGTCGTTCAAATAGCCGAAAACGACTCGAAGCCGGACGTGCGCGCCGCAGCTATCGGTGCACTGGGGCAACTGGAGGACAAAAAATACGCCCCGATTTTTGAGAAAGGCCTGGGTTCCGATCAACCGTATAGTGTGCTGGGGGCATCCCTCGAAGCGTTGAGCAAGGCCGATCCGATTGCCGCCCTTGCCGCTGCCAAAAAGTTGGAAAACGACGACAATGAAGGAATCGTCCTCGCCGTGGCGGAACTGTATGCCGCCAGCCCGGAGGCAGGCGCCTTCCCATGGTTTACCAAACACGCCGGCAAGGTGGACAACATGGTCGCTTTCCGGTACTTCGAACTGTTCGCCGGGTACCTCACTGAACTGAACGATCCGGCAATGATTGACCAGGCCGTAAAAGCGTTTATGGCGGTCTCGCTGGATAACAAAAACAGTCTCTGGCGGCGCTTTGCCAACACCCGCGCGATCGCCGAGTTGCGTAATTTTTACCGCGAAGCGGCAAACAAAACCAAAGCGGACGAGCTGAGCCAAATCATCGCCGATATCCGCGAAAAAGAAACCGATGAGACGCTGAAGACCTACTACGGTATGTTCGAGTAATTATCTTATTCTTGTGGCAAAAAAGATGATCACTCGTTTGTCTTTGCCCAATGAACGCTGGATTTTCTATGCAATATTGCTACTCGCCCTGTTGCCCGTTTGGGCATCAGGGCGATTTTTTGTCACCGGCGACGGCCCTTGCCACGTGTACAATGCCCGCGTACTGCTGGATTTTATACTCGGGAGAAACCTCGATTTTTACAACCCGTTTTACAGCCTAAACCTGCACACTGACCCCAACTGGCTCACACACATTTGCCTGGCGGCATTGCAGCTGGTTTATGCGCCGGAAACCGCCGAAAAGATTTTTCTCACCGGATACGTGGTGCTTTTCGGATTCGGGCTGCGCTACCTGATCCGGCAAATCAACCCGGACAGTATTTTCCTGAGCAGCGTCGGGTTGTTGTTTGTGTGGCACCATTTGCTCGTCTCGGGTTTTTACAATTTTGCTTTTAGCATTGCGCTGTTTTTTTGGGTAGGTGGCTTCTGGCTAAAACACCGCAAGCGCTGGACGACCGGACGACTTCTGGCCCTGTCCGCCGTTTGGGTGCTGCTATATTTTTCCCATGCAATGGGCACGGTATTCAGCCTGGTGTTCGTCGGCAGCGCCGTCCTGGCGGATTGGCTGCACTCCATTCGAGCAAACGGCTTGCAGACCACCTGGCGTCAGCACGGGAAAAACACCCTGCGTACAGCCTTGGCTGCACTGCCTATGCTGGCTCTGCTCGGCTTGTATTTTTGGCGAACGCCGGCCATCACCGGCGCTGATTCCCGCCCGTTTGCAGATTTGCTGGAGGATTTGATTCAACTCAAAAGCCTGATCCTGCTGAATTCAACAGAACGCGACACCGTGAAAGCCGTGGCTATTTTTGTAGGATTGCTCCTGGCTGGGGCTACATGGCTGCGGTTGCGCGCACGCCGCGCGGCGGCGGGCGATTTCCTGTTCCTGCTGGTAGCCGTGGCGCTTTGGCAATATTTTTCTCTGGAAAACTCGAAAGCCAGCGGTTTGCAAATTCCATTTCGAATCCAATCGTTCGTGTGGCTGGGACTTGTGCTCTGGATTGCTACAGCCAACTTCCCGGAGCGGTATCGGCAGAATGTGCCGGCCGCTGCCGGCGTCCTGCTACTCGTACTGACCTGCCTGCGCCTGCCAACACACCGGAAGGCCTCCGATCTGGTGGAGGATTACCTGTGGAGCGAGACAGTAGTCAATGACCGTTCCGTGGTGCTGGTACTCAACTACGACTTCAACGGACTGGACAAGGCCGGCAAAGAAATTGCCAACCGAAACTGGTTGTTTATGCACGCTGCCGATTACCTCGGCGCATACAAGCCGGTTATTCTGTCAGACAACTACGAGGCCACCAAACCGTATTTCCCCATCAACTGGCATTGGCAGCGGGACATGTTCTCCCAAACAGCCAAAGACGGAGTTACTTTTGAAAACCGTCCGCCCCGGGCCGATATCCTGAATTACAAAACCCGCAGCGAGGGTTACGACATTGACTATGTGTTGTTCCTCAGTTACGATTCCCGATTTTATGACCATGACTTTGCGCGGGAGATTATGGGGCAGGTTAAGCAGGCCTACGAGTTTGTCGGTTTTTCCCCAAGGGGCAAAGCAGAGCTTTGGCGAAAAAAGCGGGAATAGGGCCCTGCTACCGAACGTCCTTTAGTTCATTGAAAATCAATTTCTTGAGAACACTTTAAATTTAAAAAAATATACGAAACAGGCACTTGAGTCGCGCAGGATGAACAGCATAGCATCTACTTTCAAGCTCTAAATACCATTCGGCTTTAAAAACGATACCTGTTCTTTATGCTCGTCAAGACTTATGCCGCCGCCGTGCGCGGTGTGGACGCACAGACCATCACCATCGAAGTAAACACCGGAGGCGCCTTGGGCACTACCGCCGACAAGCCCGGCTACTTTATAGTCGGTCTGCCCGACAGCGCCGTACGCGAAGGCCAACAGCGCACCGAGGCCGCCCTCAAAAACTCCGGTTTGCGATTACCGCGCTTCAAAACCATCATCAACCTCGCTCCCGCCGATGTGCGCAAAGAAGGCTCGGCATTCGACCTGCCCATCACCATCGGTATGCTGGCCGGTACAGGGGTGATTCCGGTGGACAACCTCGACCAGTTTTTTATCATGGGCGAACTCTCGCTCGATGGTTCCCTGCGGCCGATCAAAGGGGCCTTGCCGATTGCCATTCAGGCACGCAAGGAAAAATTCCGGGGTTTTATCCTGCCCAAGGTCAACGCCCGGGAGGCAGCCATCGTCAGCGATTTGGAAGTGTATGGTGTGGAAACCCTCAATGAGGCCATTGATGTGCTCGCCGGGGCCGACACCATCAAACCCGTCCAGGTGAATGCCCGGGAGGAGTTTGCCGCCAACCTGGACAACTACGACGTGGATTTCTCCGATGTGCGGGGCCAGGAAAACATCAAACGCGCACTCGAACTCGCTGCGGCTGGCGGGCACAACGTGATCCTCATCGGCCCGCCGGGGGCCGGCAAAACCATGCTGGCCCGGCGTCTGCCCACCATCCTGCCCCCGCTCACCCTGCACGAGGCCCTCGAAACCACCAAAATACACTCCGTTGCGGGCATCCTCGACGGCAACTCAGCCCTCGTCACCACCCGCCCCTTCCGCTCCCCGCACCACACTATCAGCGATGTGGCGCTTGTGGGCGGCGGCTCCGACCCCATGCCCGGCGAAATCAGCGTAGCACACAACGGCGTACTTTTTTTGGACGAGTTGCCGGAGTTCAAACGCACCGTGCTGGAGGTCATGCGTCAACCCATGGAAGAGCGCCGCGTCACCATCAGCCGCGCCAAGGTGTCGGTGGACTATCCCGCCAGCTTCATGCTCGTGGCCAGCATGAATCCCTGCCCCTGCGGCTACTACAACCACCCCGACAAAGAGTGCGTGTGCGGCCCCGGCGTGGTGAAACGGTATGTGTCCAAAATTTCAGGCCCCCTGCTCGACCGCATTGACCTGCATGTGGAGGTGACGCCTGTTTCCTACGACGAACTTACGGGCACCGAACGCCCCAAAATTACCAGTGCTGAAATTCGCCGGCGCGTCCTCCAGGCCCGCGACGTACAGGCCGAGCGCTTCAAAGACCTGCCCGATGTGTATTGCAACGCCCAGATGCCCAGCCGCATGGTGCGCGAGGTGTGCGCCCTCGACAGCGCCGGTATCCTGCTGCTCAAAACAGCCATGGAGCGGCTGCAACTCAGCGCCCGGGCCTACGACCGCATCCTGAAAGTGGCCCGCACGGCCGCCGACCTGGCGGGCAGCCCCAATATCCGCATCGAAGACTTGTCGGAGGCGATACATTACCGGAGTTTGGACCGGGAGGGATGGGCGGGGTAATTGCACGTACACATCCGATTCACAACTGTTTTCACAAAATTTTATACAAAATGATTGAAAATGAGACCACTTTCATAATTCGAGGAGCGGCTTTCAGGGTGCATCATGCTCTTGGACCCGGCCTTCTGGAAAGCGTGTATGAAGCAGCGCTCAAATATGAGTTACAGCAAGATGGGCTGGTTATTGAAAGTCAATTGGGGGTTCCTATGGTGTACAAAGAAATCCGATTAGACACGGGCTTCCGATTGGATTTGCTTGTGAACAACTTGGTTGTAGTAGAAATTAAGTCGGTAGAATGCCTTGCCGAGGTTCACTTTAAACAAGTATTGACTTATCTTCGGTTGACCGGCAAAAAGGTGGGGCTGCTTATTAATTTTAATGTTAGCCGCTTGGAAGACAAATCGTCTATCATTCGTATTGTCAATACGTTTGGTCGGGAGTAAGCCTCTTTCGATTGATTTTTCACACAGACGTTACACAGACAAATAGCACAGACGTTACACAGACAAATAGCACAGACGTTACACAGACAAATAACACAGACGTTACACGGCTCCTCCTGTCAATTGTCTGCGTAACGTCTGTGTTATTTGTCTGTGTAACGTCTGTGTGAAATACCTTTTGCTTTTAGGTTTCAGAAAACAAAAACATGCCGCCTTTACCGTCCCGCTATTTTCGCAGGCACGGGCTGTTGATCCGGGCACCGATGTCGGTCAGCAGGGAAGTTGTTGCCACAATCGTTACAAAAAATATACAAATCAAAAAAAAATCTGCATAGTGTCATTTAATTTTCATCCCTATTGACAGCATGATTGATGATACATAGATTTAATAGTATGTACAATGGAAGCATTCATCTTTATTCGTTTTTAAAATAGGTTTGTAATATTTGATATGGAATGCTATCTAATCCTTGATATAATTTTTCAATAATTTCAAGGTAACGACCTAAAAGACTGTTCCCTAATGACTTTACTTCTGCATTATTTCGCAACGAAATCACTTTATTGTTGTGTATCTGGGATTTTTCCAAATATTTTAAGACTAAATCCTTATCGTGATTCATCTGGTGATATTTTGCTATATCAGCATAAGCGATAGCCAGATATAAATCAAACCATGGTATAAATTTTGAATTAGGAAATCGATTAATAATATTGATGGATTCATTCAAATATGGGTAACTGGATTCATCTTTTCCGTTTTCATAAATAAATGGATTTCCTAAATATTTATAGTCATAAAAAAAGGTAGGCTTGGTAAGTGTTTTCACATAATTATAAATCAAATTGTAAAAACTTAGCCAGCCTGAAACACGATAGTCTTTCTATCAAAAGCGTTGATCAGGTTCTGGAAGACGTTCATTGAATGTTTACGAAGAGTTGAAGTAAAGGCTTGGATGCGAGCATAGTGCTGCGCCCCTTTCAA
>JBGSKO010000039.1:0-6569 GCA_041741155.1 Saprospiraceae bacterium
AAGCGGGCGCTGCGGCGGGGATTTACACCGTGCGTGTGCGTTCGTCGAGCGGCGTAGTGGCGAAGCGGGTGGTGTTGGTGGATTGAAGACTGCTACTCAAGTTGCCGGATCATCAAGACGATAAAAGTTGTATTTCTCATACGACACGGCGGGGCAAAGGCCCCGCCGTTTTTTTAGAGCGTGGTCGCGTGTTTCTGCCGATCCGGCATCGGACGTGTTTCCCGGTGCGGCCTTTAACCTCGCCGGGGTATGCAGCCTACTGTTCAAAACCGCTACTTTTGTCCCAAAGACACCCGGGAGTTGCTCAAATACTATTTTTCCATCGCACTTTGTTTTTTTTGCCTGCCCCTGAACGGACAAAGTCCCGTTCGGGATACGCTCAACGGGTGGCTGGATAGGGCGATCAAACTGTACGACCGGGGCGATTATGCCAACAGTGCTGAAATTGCCCTGAAATGTTTGACAACGGCTGAAAAAGCACAAATAACAGGTATTGCCGGCAAGGCATATTACTGTCTGGCGCGCGGGGCTTTTCAATTACAGGACTTTGACAAAGGTCTGGCGTACGCTCGTGCCGGTCTCGAAGCGAGCAGGAAAGAAAAAGACACCGAGGGTATTGCCCATGCGTACAATATCACCGCTGTTTTGATGCTCGCCACCAACCGGCTGGACTCTGCTTATTACTACGGCGACCAAGCGGTACAGCACTACCAGAAAGCCGGCAACAGGCAGGGTGCGGCCATCGCCTACACGAAAATGGGCCACGTATTCAACATAAAAGGCGCGTATGAAAAAGCCACGCCGTATTACCTGCGTAGTTATGAAATGGCTCGTTACGACACGCTATCCTCCGCCTTTATGACGGCCAACCTGTGCCTGGCCAGCAATTATATTTACCTGAAAAAACCGGACGCAGCCCTGCCGCACACGTTGAAAAGTTACCAGATTGCCCGGGCGCTCCACTTGTTTTACGAACAAAGCACGTCCCTGCTCTACCTGTCCGGTATTTACGAACAAAAGGGTGACTACCGGACCGCGCTGAAGTATCAGCGGCAGTACACGGAAATCCGCGATTCGGTGCTCAAAGGCGAGCGTGTCCGGCAGGTAAAAGAACTGGAAGCGCAATACGAGGCTGTCAAAAAGGAAAATGCCATCGCGTTGTTGGAAAAGGAAAAATTGCAGCAACGCGTCGTCATTTGGGCCGGTCTTGCGATTCTGGCGGTGCTGCTTTTTGTTGCCCTTCAGATGTACAGTTCCTATCGCCGGCGCACGATCGAACTCCGGGCGGAATCCCGCGAGCGCGAACGGCTGAATGAGATGGACGCATTCAAGTCGCGGTTTTTTACCAACATCACCCACGAGTTCCGTACACCGCTGACCGTGATTTTGGGAAACCTGGAATTGATGAAAACGGAAACAGAACGCGCTGTGACCGACAAATCTGTTTCCGGTTTTATGCTTTCTAAAATCTCTGCGGTTAAACGCGCCGGAGAAAATCTCCTGCGCCTGATCAACGAAATTCTCGATCTCGCCAAACTGGAATCTGACACGCTGCAATTGAATTATGTGCAGGGCGATGTCCTGGCTTATCTGCGCTATATCGCCGAAAGTATGTATTCCTTAGCCAACCTCCGAAACGTCCTGCTGCGGGTGGAAAGCGATCAGGCGAGCATTGTTATGGACTACGACCCGGAGCGCCTGTTACAAATCATACACAATCTGTTCTCCAATGCGATCAAATTCACCCCCTCGGGTGGACGCGTGACGCTTCAGGCGGAACTACACGCGGAGGCGACGCCCGTTTTGCATATAGTGGTTACGGATACAGGCGCCGGTATTGCTCCGGAAGACCTGCCGCATATTTTTGACCGGTTTTTTCAGGCCAAAAATCAACAGATTGCTGCGCTCGCGCCTTTGGGGCGGGCCGGGGTAGGCTCGGGCGGCTCGGGCATCGGGCTTTCGCTGACGAAAGAATTGGTAAAAGTTATGGGCGGCGACATCCGCGTGGAGAGTACCGTGGGCAAAGGCACGGTGTTTACGGTCACCTTGCCGGTGGCGAACAACGCGCCCGGGGCGGAGCATTTCCCGGAGACGCCATTGTCTGGCCAGTCCGTAGCTCCTGCCCGGCAGGAACCTGCAACCGGCGATCCTTCCTCCCGTCCGCAACTGCTCATTGTGGAGGACAACCCTGATGTGGTGGAATATCTCGGCGCTTGCCTCTATAGACACTACCAGCTTGATTTTGCCTACAACGGGCGGGCGGGCATCGAAAAAGCGCAGGAAAATGTGCCCGACATTATCATTTCCGACGTGATGATGCCCGAAAAAGACGGCTTCGAACTGTGCGACACTTTGAAAAACGACGAACGCACCAGCCATATCCCCATCATTTTACTTACGGCTCGCGCCACGGCAGCCGACCGTATCGCCGGTCTGCGGCGCGGCGCCGACGCCTACCTGGCCAAACCGTTTCAACCCGACGAACTGTTGGTCACGCTGGCCAACCTCGTGGCCCTGCGCCGGCGTTTGCAGGAACGTTATGCACAAATAAGCGCCCCCTTGCCCCCGGCAGCAGAACCCGGACTGCAAATCGAAGACGCATTCCTCCAGAAAGTGCGCGCTTTGGTGGACTCCCGACTGTCGGACCCGGATTTGGAAATGCCCCAACTCGAACGGGCGCTGGCGATGAGCCGCAGCCAGATTTTCAGAAAAATAAAAGCCCTGACGGGTAAATCGCCCTCGCTGTTCATCCGCAGCATCCGCTTAGCCCGGGCGCAGGAACTGCTGCGCACTACTGCGCGCACCGTGTCGGAAATCGCTTACGACACCGGTTTCTCCTCGCCGCAGTATTTCTCGGATGCTTTTCTGGAAGAGTTCGGTATCCGGCCGAGCGACGCGCGTGCCGGAGTATAAGCGGAGACTTTCGAGGTTTTCAAAATCTGGAAAGTCTGTCCCTGTATGCAACCTCCAACAACTTGATTTTCAACAAAAAATGCTGTTTTGTTGCCGCCGCTTGCAACATAGTCTGAAGTGTTTTTTCCTGCCTTGCAACATAGCCTGTTCATCCTGACCGCTCCGTGGAAGTCTCCCGCCGCCGGCGCTCCGACCTTTGTTTCCGATAAGAAAAGTTATCTATTCCAGGTACACCGGCAGGCATACCAGCATTCGGTTGCCACCTGTTTTGGAAAGAGACTTTTCCAACAACTTTTTGCTCAAACAAAATTTTCGGAAATGAAAAACATGGTTCGTTGCCTGCACCTTTTGCCGGCAGTCTGGTGCTGCTTTTTAGTAGTGTTGTCCAACACAAGTGCTGACGCGGCTATATGGTACGTCAAACCCACAGGCAGCGATGCCAGCGCCGGCGATAGTTGGGGACTGGCGTTCAAAACCGTGCAAAAAGCCCGTGCCTCTGCGGTGTCGGGCGATCAGATATGGGTAGCGGCCGGCACCTATTTCCCCGATGAAGGCCCGGGGATACCTAACGACGACCGAAGTGTGGCTTTTGTGATGAAAAACGGCGTGGAAATCCTCGGCGGCTTCCCCGCGACGGGCAGCCCGAGCCTCGCCCAACGGAACTGGACGGCCAACCCGACCATCCTCAGCGGCGACATCGGCACGGTGGGCAACGATCTGGACAATTCCTATCATGTCATTCTCAATTATGAAAATTACCTGAATGCTACAGCCATCCTCGATGGCTTCACCATCACGGGCGGCAGGGCAGATTGGATATCAAACCACTACTACAGAGGCGGTGGGATGCACAACTTTAGGAGTTCGCCCAGTATCCGGAACTGTATTTTTACGGAAAACTACGCCTATACCGGTGGCGGGGTGTACAACAATGAAGCTTCTATAACGGTGAACAATTGCTCATTTTTAGACAATACGACTGTGTACAGCGGCGCCGGGATGGCGTTCGTTTTAGGCACTTCCGTGGTGAACAATTGCGTCTTTTCCGGCAATTCTTCTACCGATGCAGGCGGTGGGATACATATCTCACAAACTTCCACCACTACAGTGACCAACTGCGTCTTTTCCGGCAATTTCGCCGTCTTGGGCGGCGGGATGTACAATAATTCAGCCGCTCCTACCATCACCAATTGCAGCTTCTCCGGCAATACGGCCGGTGGCGGCGGGATGAATAACTACCGCTCTTCCCCAACGATGCACAATTGTATCTTTTGGGGAAACAACACCGAGGTTGTAGATGTATCTTCCACCACTGTCATCACCTACTCCATCGTACAGGGCGGCTATCCGGGTACGGGCAATCTGGATACTGACCCGCTGTTCGTGGATCAGCCCGATCACGCCCAGGCCCCCACCACCGCCGGCAACCTGCGCCTTCAGCCCTGTTCGCCGGCCATTGATGCCGGCAACGATGCAGCCAACAACACCGCCACCGACCTGGACGGCAACATCCGCAAACGGGATATTTATCCCGGCGACGCTCAAATTGACATGGGGGCTTACGAAGCGGTTACAGGCGACAACATCGCGCCGACGATTTCCTGTCCGCCCGCGCAAACACTGGCCCTCGGCCCCAACTGCTCGGCAACGCTGCCCGACTACACGGGCTTAGCTTCGGTTTCCGACAACTGCGCGGTGAGCGTCGCCCAGTCGCCCGGTCCGGGGACAAACTATTCCGGCCCCGCGAACATAATGGTCAACCTGACCGTGAGCGATGATGCCGGCAACTCCGCTTTCTGCACTTTTGCCGTGGCCGTCAGCGATGTTACCAAGCCGAGCGTGACCTGCAAGGGCATGGTAGTGACGCTTTCCGGATCGAATACAGCCACCATTTCACCGGCCGACGTTTTCCAAAGCGGTTCGGATAATTGCGGGATGGTGACCCCGACAGCGGTTTCTCCCAATTCGTTTGATTGTTCCGATATCGGCCCGAATACGGTATTTCTTGTGGCAACCGACGAAAGTGGCAACACCGGTTTTTGTTCCGTTACTGTTGTTGTTCGCGAAAACACGCCGCCGTCGGTCGTATGCAAAAATGCGTCGGTGGAACTTTCCAATGCAGGCACTGCCGGTATTGCGCCCGCTGCTGTATTCCAGTCGGGTTCGGACAATTGTGGCATCGTGAACCTGCAAAGCGTGACGCCCAACAGTTTCACCTGCGCCAACCTCGGGCCCAACACCGTGACGCTGACGGTGAACGACGGCAACGGCAACACCACCACCTGCACCGCCACGGTAACGGTGCAGGACAATAATTTGCCGCCATCGGTCACCTGTAAAAACCACACGGTCGCCTTGAGTTCCGGCGGGACAGCCTCCCTTGCGCCCGCCGATGTGTTTGAGAGTAGTTCCGACAACTGTGGCACCGTGAACCTGCAAAGCGTGACGCCCAACAGTTTCACCTGCGCCAACCTCGGGCCGAACACCGTGACGCTGACCGTGAACGACGGCAACGGCAATACCGCTACCTGCACTGCCACTGTGACGGTACAGGACAACACGCCGCCGATGATCACTTGTAAAAACCACACTGTCGCCCTGAATTCCGGTGGCACGGCATCCATTGCACCCGCCGACGTGTTCAGTAGCGGTTCCGACAACTGCGGCACCATGAACCTGCAAAGCGTGACACCCAACAGTTTTACCTGCGCCAACCTCGGACCCAACACCGTGACGCTGACCGTGAACGATGGCAACGGCAACGCCAACACCTGTGCCGCCACCGTGACGGTACAGGACAACACGCCGCCGATGGTCACCTGTAAAAACCACACCGTCGCCCTGAATTCAAGCGGCATGGCATTCATTGCGCCCGCCGACGTGTTCAGTAGCGGTTCCGACAACTGTGGCGCGGTAAACCTGCAAAGCATTGTGCCCAACAGTTTTAACTGCGCCAATCTAGGAGTGAACACTGTGACGCTGACCGTGAACGACGGCAACGGCAACAACAACACCTGTGCAGCCACCGTGACGGTACTGGACAATACGCTACCCACAATATCCTGTCCCAACCCCGTCACTGTCACCTGTTCCAGTCAGGTTCCCGTTGTCAACCTCGCTGTAGTAACCGCAAATGACAACTGCGGCGCCCCGGTGAAATCGCATGTCGGAGATGCCAGCAGCAACCAAACCTGCGTCAACCGCAAAACCGTCACACGCACCTACCGCGCCACGGACGGTTCGGGCAACAGCGTTACCTGCGCGCAAGTGATCACCGTTTTCGACAATGTAAAACCCAACTTCACCTTTGTACCGGCCAACGTGACGGTGCAGTGCAACAGTATCCCCGCCGTGGGCAGCCCCATGGCCACCGACGGTTGCGGTGGATCGGTCACCATCGCCTACAATGGCCAGACGACGGCACCCGGCGCTTGCCCCGACGCGCGGACAATCACCCGCCTGTGGACGGCCACCGATGCCTGCGGAAACACCAAAACTGCCACACAGCGCATTTCGGTGATAGATACGCAAAAGCCCAATTTTACGAGTATACCCTCCAATATCACGGTGCAATGCAGCGCCATCCCGGATCCGGCATCGCCTACCGCCACCGACAACTGCGATACCGCCGTGGCGGTGACGTACAACGGCCAGAC
>JBGSKO010000040.1:0-13459 GCA_041741155.1 Saprospiraceae bacterium
TGGCTAAAGCCAGAGGACTACATCAGCAGTCAATCGCTATTTTTGGCAACAGTACTGGCTTTGGGGGCCGTCGGTAAAGACCTGTTTATTCAATTCAGTGAATTTAATTTTATTAAATAATTTTGTCCACGTACTTATTTAAACCATCCACAAACCCCAACGGATCCCGCTGCAAAAACCGCCCCAGCACCGGCGAGTAATACCGCGCCTTGTAAAAATACAACCCCGACTCCGTATCGTACCGCTGCCCGGTGAACAGGTGCGGGTTTCCGATGGCTGAACTCGCCAGCGGCGAATAAGTACCGTTGAAAAAAGAGACTTTCCCGTACGCATCGTACTCGTACTGCTCCACAACGGCGCCGGCGGCATTGGTTATTTGCGTCACCGAACCGAGCGCATTGGTGTGGTAGTAGTACGTCTGCCCGCCGCGCTGCATGGTCAGCACCTCGTCGAGGCCGGTGCCGAAAATGTAGGTCGCCTGCACCGGCCCGCCGGTAGCGCTGCGCTCCTCGATGGCCCGCAACTGGGAATAGTAAAAAAACGTGGAATCCGCACCAGCCACCTTCAGGATGCGGCGGCCGAGGGCATCGTAAAAGTACCGAGCCGTAGCGCCGCCGTTGACGCTGATGAGGCGGTTCTCGAAGTCGTAGGCGTACGTCTGCGTGCCGTCGGACAGCAGGTTTCCGTTGGCGTCGTAGGTCAGGGTGGCCGTGGTTCCGCCGGCCAGCATCGTGTACTGGTTGAGGTTGTTGGCGGAATACGTCGTGGTCACGCCGTTGACCTCCACCGTTTGGCGGTTGTGCACGCCGTCGTAGTTGAACAGGAGGTCGTCGCTCGGGGCCGGGATGTTGTTACCGGAAAGCGTGCCCTTTTTGAAACGCGTCAACCGGTTGTACACATCGTACAGGAACTGGTTGGAGCGCGCGGGTTGGGCGTTGTTTTTTTCGTAGGTTTTGTTGTCGTTGTTGTCGTAGCCGTACTCGTACCGCACCATGTTGTTCAGCAGATGGTTGATCTGCACCACATTCGAGTTCAGATCGTAGGCGTACTCGGTTACGGCGGAATTGTGAAAAAGTTTCCGCAGCAGGCGGTTGCCCGGGTCGTACTCGAAGGCGGCCAACGGATCGGCCGACACCGCATTGTCCTGCACCAATCCCAGCCGACCGCGTGGGTCGTACTGCTCCAGCACCTGTTTGCCGCCCGGATAGGTCAATTGGCGGGTGCGGGCATTGGTATTGTAGCTATATGCTGTGGTGTGTCCGTTGAGGGTTTCGCTCACTAAGCGGTCGGCGGCATCGTACGCCATCGTCACCGTCGAGTGCGGATTGGTAGCGGTCAGGATTTGGCCGACATTGTCGTAGGTGAACGTTTCGCTGACGCTGTTCGGGTAGCTGCGCGTAAGCAACCGGTTGGCATCGTCGTAGGTGTAGGTGATGCTGTAGCCGTTCGGTTCGGTGCGCGAAACAAGGTTGCCCGCCGGGTCGTAGGCCATCGCGCGCTGGTCGCTGTTGGGGTATGTTTCCGCAACGCGGCGGTCTGTAGCGTCGTAGGTGTAGGCAGTTGTATTGTTTTTCGCATCCTTCAGGCTCAAGAGGTTACCGCCCGGATCGTAGGTAAACGTGGTGATGTTGTTCAGCGGGTCTTTGCTCGTTGTCCGGCGGTTCAGTTTGTCATAGGTAAACACCGAAACATTGCCTTTGCGATCCGTGACCTGGGTCAGGTTATCGTTTTGGTCATGGGTAAACACCGTGATTTTCCCGGTCGGGTCTTTGGTTTGCACCACGCGGTTTACCGCGTCATAGACATACCGGGTGGTATTGTCGTTGCCGTCGGCGGTCGTCAGCCGGTTGGAGTTTTTATCGTAGGTGTACCTGGCGACGAGGCCAATCGCATCCGTTATTTGCGCGATGCGGTTCAGTTTGTCGTACACGACCTGCACGGCATTGCCGCCCGGTAGCGCCACGGCCGTGAGGTTGCCCACACCGTCGTAGTCGTACAGGGTAATATCGCCGACCGGACTGGTTTTTTTCACCAACCGGTTCAACGTATTGTACTCAAACTGGGTGTCGTGTCCATTGGCGTCTTTAACGGCAATAGTGTTTCCGCGCTCGTCGTAGGTTATCGTGGTAGTATGGCCAAGCGGGTTCACCGTACCGACCACGCGGTTTACACCATCGTAAGCGTAGGTCGTGACGTGACCGTTCTGGTCTCTGAAGGAAGTCTGATTCCCAACCGGATCGTAGGTGTATTCGATAAAATCTCCCAGCGCGTTGGTGATCTTTTTCTCCCGGTTCCGGCGGTCGTATTCGATGGTGGTGGTGTGGCTGTTCGGATCGGTAAAAGACAGGTTGTTTCCCACACCGTCATACGCGAGGGTCGTGACGCCGCTCTCAGGATCGGTGATGCCGGTCAAATTTCCATTGGCATCGTAAGTATAGGCAGTGACATGGCCGCGCGGGTCGGTGTACGTCAGCGGATTGCCAAAAGCGTCGTAGGTAAATGACTCCGCAAGACCCAGCGGGCGAACCCGCTGAAGCAGGTTGCCTTTGGCATCGAACGTATGATTTGTGGTATTGCCGTTGCGGTCGGTGACGGACTGGAGTTGACTGAAGTTCGGTTCGTAGCTGTAAATTTCCGCGTTGCCATTCGGATCAATTTCCTGCAACACATTGCCGCGGGTGTCGTACGTGTAGGTGGTCGCGTTGCCATTGGCATCGGTGCGTTTGACCACGTTGTTGTTGACATCATACTCGTACGCTACATCATACCCGCAACAGTTGCCAAACTGCCGAATCAACCGCCCTTGTCCGTCATACTCGTACGTCGTGATCTGATCCTGTCCACTCACGGTTTCCACCAAGTACGTGCGCCGCAATTCATAGTTGTAACTAATCGTCATGGTACTCACACAGGAAACTAACCGCCGTACCGCCGTCAGGCTGTTGTACTCCACGTTGACCGGTATCCCGTTTTCGTTAATCACCGCCGTCATTTTGTATTCCTCGTCATAGCGGTACTCCATAAAATTGCCCAATGGATCGGTGACATACCGAGGTTCCCCGATATTGTCGTACTCGTACATGATCTCGCGCGCCGGCGTCAGGTTCGGGTCGGTTAGTTTCGTCATCCGGCCATCGGTCCAGGTAAACTGCACCGAACGGCCCGACGGATCGGTGATGGTCGTCAACAACGTGTCGGTGTAGCCGAGCGTGAGCATGTTGCCGTTCCGGTCTTCCACTTTGGTTAGCCTGCGGTGGCTGTCATTGTCAAAAAAATAAAACGTGCCGTCGTTCATCCGCAAGCGCAGTTTGCCGGGCTGATACTGCTCCAGCGAATCAAACACCCCGACTGGACGGAGGTACCCGCCCGACCCATTGGATGCATAGCGGTTTTTCCGGCCGTCCATCTGCTGAATAATCACGGCATTGGTGGAGTCCGTGAAATATAACATATTGTAGTTGTGCGTCCAGCCCCGACCGTAGCCCCAGTCGCGGTCGCGCGAACTACTGTTATAGCTGAATGTCACATCAATGGATAATCCGCGACCCGGGATGAACAGGTCTTGCCGTTTGTGGTAAAGCGCGCCGGTAAACGTATTCACCTGAATACCGTTGGGGGCGAACACGGAGGTCTTGGTGATGTTGGTCTGAGCGGTCAGGCTGCTCAAAGCAACACCCAGAAGCAGCCAATATGTGAGGAAAATTTGTTTCATCGTATTCGAAAATCAAAGGTTCAGTTTTGGATGGACGCTATGCACACGACCTTACTCGCGCAGGATGAAGGACAACGGATGCGACGAATACGAGTACACCGTAATCGAACTGAAAGACCCGGGACGCAGGATACCCGGAGGCCCGCCGATTTCCCGAAACTCCAGGTACAATTCCTGCTTTTTCTCCGCCAATTCATCCGACGTAAAACCTAATGGCGCGCCGCGCAAACTGATGAGAAAACGCGACGGCATCGGAATATCCACATTGCCCGCATTGCCGTACTGGATGGTGATGGGCACGAGACGGTTGATCCGCACCGAAGGCGGGTGCACGATGTTTTCCGACAGGTTTTGGTCTGTTCCGATGTTTACAATGGTGCAGAAAAAACCGCTGCTGCCGTCGCCGGAACTGGTCGTTCCTGCATTGCCGGCCACAACCGTGAAACAATCCTGGAGCAGGGTTGTCTCGGCCTGTTTGGACGCCTCCATGTCGTACAAGCCAAGCGGCGCTCCGGCAAGGTTGAACGTGGCAAATACCCGCGTGGAGTTCACATAAATAATTTTCAACGCCGTCCGGGTCGTGAGCGAAGGCCCTTTCAGTTTCAGGGTCATGTCGGGCGTAAATTTGGAGCCATCCACCCGCAAGGTCACATTACCGGTATTGCCCCCCTCGCCGGCAGCTACGTTCAAAATGGAGAAGTTGATGATTTCAGCCAGCAAGGTGATCGCCTGTTTCGAATTTGCTCCTACTGTTGGCGTGGCGCCGTAAGCCAACAAGTAGTATGTGCCTGCTTTCAATTCCGGCACCAAAACTGACTGATCCGGACTAAATGGATTGCCAAAGGCAAAGTCGTGGACAGAGCGGGTCGGCACGGTGTTGTGGCTGAGGTACAGTTCATTTACACCTCCAGCGGCCAGCGCATCCAAGGTCAGCAACAGCGTCTCGTCGGTGAGCGAATCGGGCACCTCGATACGGTAGTACAGGGCGGTGTTGTTGCGCAACGTGTCGGTTGTCGGCTCCCCGATGAGCAATTCCGGCACAGTTACCATTACTTTTTCCGGCGAGATGCGGAAGTTGTTGCCCTCGTTGGACTCAAAAATATTGTCCAGCACATCGGTGGCCACGATGACATGGTAATCGCCCAACGGCACACCGGGCGTAACACCGGTGTAAGTCTTGGAGGCAGAAGCGCCGGGCACCAGACTTATGCTTCGGCTCAGCGGGCTGCTCAGCGGAACATCCGTCACGTCCAGCAGGGAGTCGGGCGACAAATAAACCAACTCGCGCAAGGTGCCGGTTGCCGGGTTTGCGCCCGGATTGTTTATGTCCCAGGTAACCGAAAGGGATTGCCCCACAACTGCCATTGCCGGAAATTCAATATCCGTAACCGTCAGGTCCGATGGATCAGGCAACGCCGTGGACAGGAAGGTGAAGAAGGTGTTGTTGTTTTCGCCATTGAACTCGAAAAGCGCGTTGTTGGCATCCGTAGCAAAAATCAGGACGTAATTACCCACTGCGCTGATGGGAATAAACACCTCCATCGTGTCGCTGTATTGCGCTCCGGGGGCCAGTACCCGGTTCTGGTTTCGGGTACCGACCGTTTGGTCGTTGCCGCCAATGGCAAAGTCCGTGGACAGGTAAATTTTGTCCGTCCAGTTGGCCGGTGTCGGGCCAGGCCCCTGGTTTTTCACCGTCCAGATTACCTGCACCGGCTGCCCCGCAACGGCATCCGCAGGCGCCACAAAAGTCATCGGCACCAGATCGGGCGAAGGGCTGAGTTGGATGTGGATCGGTTGAGCCGGGCCGGTCGGGAAGGACGCCGGACGCACAAATTTGATGTTGTTGCTCATGTCCGGGTCATTCGTGCGCTCGTTGTGGTCGGCTACAAGGAAAGCGTAGAAATTGCCCGAAAGCCCGTTCGGGATGTTGAAGGTGTGCGTGAGCATGTACATTTCCAGACTGTCCACCGGGCCGTTTTTGGTGAAATCCTTGACAAAAATATCATCGTATTCGTCCCAGATCGAATCGGTGGACAAGTACACCCCGTCGTACCACAGCGGAAAACCGAACACACCAGTGTTGCTGCCGATGTTGCGCACACACCAGGTCAGGCTGACCGACTGGCCCGAGTTGACGGTATCCGGCAACGTCGTAACGGACAGATTTTTGAAATCCACCGGACTGGGTGTGTTCAGGAAAAATGGTGCGCTGCGCAGGGTATTATTGCCGTCAAAATTATACTCGTAAATACTATTATCGGCGTCCGTGTGTACGAACAGGTAGTATGTTTGGGGCGCGGCAAACGGCAATGCAAGTGTTGTCGAACGGCTGTACGAACCACCAACCGGTATGGGTTGCAAAATATCAAGGGTGGTGAGCAGCGTGGCAGAGCCCATGCTGAAAACCGAATCGGAGGAAATGTACATCCGGTCTTTCCAGGCGCCACTGCCGGTGACGGCAGCCGTTCCATTGTTCAAAACGGTGTAATTAAAAGGCAAACCGGCGCCGGCAAGCAGCGTATCCGGCAAGGCATCCAGCGCGGAAACCAGCAGGTCGGGCCATGGCGACAAATTGATGTGCACGGAATCCAGGTTCTCGTTGTTGCCATCATCGGTTTCAAAAACCGTGTTGCCGGCATCGGCACGGACATGCACATAGTACTTGCCGGAAATACCGTTGGGCAAAATCACATTGGCTTGCCGGCTGATTTCCTGCGCCGAAAGCAGCGTGCCTCCCGAAACATCCCCTCCCAAAACAGTAGCCGATCCAATATCCAGCACAGGCTGTTGTGACAGGTAAATCTGATCGGTGCGATTGATGTTTAGTAAGCTGCCGACACCCTCGTTTTTCACCGTCCACTGCACCGGAATACTTGTGCCGGAACCCGATGTATCGGGCGCAGCAACCTGTGAAACCACCAAATCGGCGTTTAGCACATCGGTCGGATTGGTACTGCGCCGGGTATTGTTGTTTTCATTCAGGTATTCAAAAACCCGATTCGTCACATCCGTCACCACATAAAAATAGTACGGTCCGCCGATGGTTTTCGGTATGGTCACACTTCCGGAGCGGTTGATTGTTGTACCGGCAGCCAGGTTGCCGGGATTGCTAAAGCTGCTCAGCGTTGTCACCGAATCCGGCTTGTAGGTGGCTGCCTTGCTGATCAAAACCCGATCCGTCCAATTGCCTGCCGCAGTGGTAGCGCCCTGGTTTTCGACCGTCCATTGCAGTGTGACCGTTTGGTTGTTGCTCGCAAAAGCAGGCCCGGTCACGGAGGTTACAACCAGATCGGGCGGCGGTGTCAGGAATATCGTCAGGGTATCGCTTACGCCGATGTTGTTGTCTTCAAAAGCAAACTCGAAGACATCATTCTCCCGGTCGGTGTAAACGTGAATGTAATAATCACCAAACACGGCTTGCGGCAGTTGAGCCGAAAGCATACGCATGTTGGAGGCGCCGGCGGCCAACGGTGTGCTTTGGTAGGTGCCCAGCAACGTGGCTGTATTCAGGTTCAGAGTTGGTGAACTGCTGAGATAGACGAAGTCCCGGAAGTTGTTATTGGCCAACATATCGCCACTTCCCTGGTTCTTTACCGTCCAGTTGATGTTGATCGGCTGGCCGGAAAACGCATTGGTCGGCGCAATCAAAGAAGTTATTTGCAAATCGGGCGGCGGGGTCAGGTTGATCGTGATGGGAAATGCGACGGCCGTGTTGTTGTTTTCGTTGCTTTCCGGCAGCGCCGCATTCACGTCGGTGCGCACGATCAGGAAGTAATTGCCCTGGATGCCTTGCGGCAAGGTTACCTGCGCCATTTGGGCGTAGCTCTGACCCGGGTTAAGCGCAGTGAAATTGATAGCTCCGCCGATATACACATCTGCATCTGGCTGGTAAGTATTGTCGGTAGACATGTACACATAATCGTACCAGGACGTCATTCCGGTGGCGCCGCTGCCGCTGTTGTTGGTTTGCCAACTTACGGAAATGGATGCTCCGGAAAATGGCTGTGTGGGCGCCATGGTGCTGCCGACGGTCAGGTCGGGCAGTTCGCGCAGGGTAAACTGCTGCGTCGGGCTTGCCGTTTGGCAGAAATCATTTTTGGCTATCACCTGCCAATTGTAGGCAGCTCCGTACACCAGATTTCCCGGGTTGTGGTAATACGAGATTTGTGTCAAGTCCGCACCGGTGGGCGTAGCGGGTTGGGCTTGATCGGCTTTCCAAATGTAAATATCGTAGCGGGTAGCGCCGGACGAGGGCAGCCAGGAGAAGGACACGGGTGGACTCACATTCGTTGTGCCATCGGCGGGCAGCATATTGGCTGCCACCGTCGGTGTCTGGTAGTTGGCGACCCAGTCAATCAGCGTGTCGTTGGGCGGGTTCAGATCGCCGGCGAGTGCCGTAAACAAGGTAAACATGTGGTCTTTGTAGGCCGACATGTTGGTCGTTTGCGCGAAGGTGTAGTGGATCGTGTCGCCCGGCAGCACTACACGGGCGCCGATATTTTCCACCACGTACGCGCCATAACCCCGCCGATAAACCACATCAAAACCTGTCTGCGGCAGGCCACCGAAATTTTGAATTACAACTTTTACAACGGCGGTGGCGCTCAGGTCGCATTGTTCAACGGGCGTCAGCAACCGCGTGATACCCACGTCTTCCGTCAGGTAGTCAAACTCGTCCGCGCCGATGTCCGGGTAATTGGTGTTGCGCAGCTGCCCGTCTATGTCGGTGAGCACATCGGGTGTAAACGAGGCGGCACTGTCCAACGCCACTTGCAATACGTGCAGGTCAGTAGCTGAGTAGAACAGCGGGTTGGCGGAGACGGAGTTTTGCTCGCGCCCGCTGAGGTTTCGCAGCACGGCCAAAGTGGCGGCATTGGCGCCGTCCCAGTAGGCCAGGTTGGCGCCGGTGGTGTACAGGTCGTTGAAATCGGCGGCCGGCGTGACCGTATTTCCATTCTCGTTGTAGCAGGCGTATCCGCCGCCGGAGTTGGCGAAAATGTTGTTCAGGATGTTTTTATTGGTACCGCCGCCCGTCAGTTCCAGTGCCCGACTATTCGCATTCGTGTTGGTGATATTGACGCTGTTGTGGTAATAGTTTTGGTAGCTGCCGGCGTGTGAGGCAATGCCGGTCACAAAACCGGCGCCGCCAATAGAAACAATGTTGTTGACTACGAGCGCCCGGTTGGATGCCGTACCGGTACAATTGTAGAGCCGGATACCCCGGTTGTTTTGTCCGATGAGTATTTCATTCCCGGTGATCTGCATACCGTTGTTGCAGTATTCACACAAGATGCCATAAGCCGCGAGGTTTGTGCTGATGCGGTTGTTTCGAATAATGGGGGCATTTTGATACCTCAAATAAATACACTGGTTTCGGATTTCCGAAAAAACGTTGTTCTCGATGCGCGTGCCGTTTTCCAAATTGACGGAATTGCTGCCGCTCAGCACTATCGCCCGGTAGCCGCCCACAAACCGGTTGTTCCGGATTTTCAGATCCGAATCGGGCGCCACCGATCCGGCTGCTTCGATATAATCAACATTGGATGTGTTGGTTTCCACAAACAGGTTGTTCAGAAAGGAGACGTTGGTCGCACCGTTTGCCAGGTAAAAAAAGCCGGAACTCTGCCGCCGAAAAGTCATTTTTTGGAAAACGAGATTGCCGGTATTTTCCAGGCGGACGGCCACACCGCCGGATTGGCGCGTGAGCACCACGAGGGAACTGTCGCCCGACTCCGACTGAAAGGTGACGGTATTCGCAAGGCTACTGCCATTGATCTTGGTGATCGTAAGCCCCTCATTGTAGGTGCCGTTGCGCACGTTGAACGTCACCGGCCCGAGCACGCCGCCTTTATTAAGTGCCGTGACGGCTGCTGTGAACGTGGCAAAATTGGGCACCACGCCGCCGATGGTGTAGGCGCCACTCAGTCCGGCGTACAGGTCGTTGAGTTTGGCCGTGTCGTTGGCGGGGTTATTGTCCGGGAAACCGTCCGGATCCCGGGTGTACGCGATGAGGTTGTACGCAGTACCGACGGCAATATTCTGCGTACCGATCACCACGGTATCCCGCTCGCCGGGGTACAGAACGCCGGCCCAGTTGTAGGGCGTTTTGGGAACGTTGTTGACCCGCCATTCCACCGTCATGGTCAGCACCGTGTCTATCCCGTTGTTTTTTAAAACTGCTTTTATCTCGCGCAGACCGGGCGGGAACGGGGTGATTTTGTTGGGTTCCACGAGTACCTCCACCCCTACGTCGCGGGTCGTCATAGGCGCGAATTCGTCGGCGCCGATGTCGGGCGTGGCCGGGTTGCGCAGCTCTCCGTCAATATCATCCAATACGCCGGCGACGGGTGTGCCGGCGTTGTTCAGGCTGGGTTCCTGGATGTGCAAGTCGGTATTGGATACAAACTGCGGATTGATGGATCGGGTGTTGCCGTCCTGGCCGGAGGCGAGTTGCCAATCGGCGAGGGTTGCCTTGGAAACATTTTGCCAACTGCCGATCAGACCGCCCGTGGTGTAGAAGTCGTTGTAGTTGCTGGTTACACTGGTGGAGGTGTTCATTTGAACCGGCATGGCTCCGAGCGGGCAAGCGAGGATGTTGTTTCGGACATCCAGGCCAGTGCTGGAATTATTGTACAAGGCTCGGCTACTCGTAGAAGAACTATTGGCATTTACATTGTTGTGGTACACCCGCACGCGGTCGCTGCCGTTCAGGTAAATGCCATACACAGCGGTGGCAAATCCTTCGCCGATGGATACAAAATTGTTCGCAATCAACCCCTCGGAGCCGAGCGGGGAGTCGCTGTTTTCTATAAAAATGCCTTGCCCAACGCGGAGCCGAATGTTGTTTTTGACGATTGAAAACGAATTGCTGCAATTGATGAGGAAAATACCGCTTGTCGCATTCACCGATGTGTCCACAATAGTGTTTCCTGAAATGATCGGATTGACCACACTTGCCAGATATACCGCATACTTTTGATTATTAAATGTATTGTCTTGTATCAATAGATTGGTTGCACTGCCGGAATTCATACTTATCCCTATCCGGCCGCCTTCAAATCGGTTTTGTACAAACTCGGTATTGTTGTTTGCCGAAGATAGCGCATAGAATACATCGGTCGCATTTCCTCCGGTCAGAACACTTTGAAGCACACAGTTTTCAAACCGGTTGTTTTCCGCCCGGTTCAGCAAATACACCACCCGCCCGTTTGTTCCGTTCGTTGCTTCCAGCGTCATACGCCGGAACCGGAACCAGTCGGCGCTGTCTATGCGCAAGGTGTAATTGGCCGATGGTGTACTGTTGAAGACAAGTTTCGCGGCGGTGCTGTCGCCGGATTCGGACTGGAAGGTGATACGTTTGTCCGCCCCGGCGCCGAAGACTTCTTTCAGGGTGATCTGTTCGGTGTAGGTACCGTTCCGAATATTAAAAAAGACCGAATCCACCACCCCGCCCAGGGCCAGAGCCGACACTGCCGAGGCGAACGTCGGGAAATCGGGGTTGGCGCCGCCGAGGGTATAGTTGCCGCCGAGCGCAGCATACAGGTTGCTCACCGAAGCCGTATCGTTGCTCACGTCACCGTCGGGTAAGCCGTTGGGCTGGGTGGTCCAGGCTCGGATCGAGTACGGCGTGTTGATCTCAAAAAAAGCGCTGCCGATGGTCACCGAATCCAGGGCGGTACCCACCAGCAGGGCGCCGGTCCAGGAAAAGGGCGGCTGGGCTACGCCGTTGATTTCCCACTCGATCTGTACGGAGTTCAGGGTCGTCGCGCCGTTGTTGAAAAGCGTCACCTGCACGGGCTGTGTACCGGCCGCAAATGCCTTTTTTGGATAATCCACCGATACCACACGCGTTTCGTTGGGTTCAAAAAAGAGTGTTTCGGCGCGTTTCCACACGCTGGTTCCCGGATTGGACCGCCCTACAATCCACGCCGTTTGGCCGGCCACTTCAAAGTCTGAAAACTGGAATCCGCCGGGATCGGTTTCGGTCACCCAGGTTGTGCCGCCGTCGGTGGTAGCACGAACAGTATTGTCATGGATAAGCCAACCTTTGTTAGCGTTGCCAAACCAAATTTGCTCAACAATACTATTTGCGTTCTGACTGACCCAGGTGGCGCCGCCATCGGTTGTTTTTCGCAGCAAACCGTTTACCCCTCCGCCACCGATCCACCCGATGTTGTTATGCAGGAAAAACACGGATTTCAAGTTTTGCGTGGTACCGGTTGCGACAGGTATCCAGGCATTTCCCGCATCGGTTGTTTTGAGCAACACCCCGCCGGCTCCGCAAACGAAGCCGGTATCGGCGTTAATAAAGTGCATGTTGAACAGCGTCAGTGTGGTGCCGCTGGTTTGGGCAGTCCAGGTGGCGCCGCCGTTCACGGTTTTCAGGATGGTGCCGGTATTGCCGACGATCCAACCGGTGGTGGGCGAGTGGAAATACACGGCGTTTAATGCCCCGCTGAAGGGGCTGGTTTGGGCCGCCCAGGTCAGGCCGCCATCGGTGGTCTTCCGAATGGTGCCGTTGTTGCCGCATATCCAGCCTTCGCTGGTATTGGCAAAATGGACGCCGATCAAGGTCTGCGTGGTACCGCTGTTGCCTACCGTCCAGGTATCGCCGGCATTGGTGGTATAAATCAACATACCGCTAGCTCCAACCGCCCAGCCGCGATTTTCGTCAACAAAATCGCACTCCAGCAATTCATTGCTTTGCGAATTGCCCTGGTTCGTCCAATTGGAACCGCCATTGGTAGTTTTAAAAATAAGTCCCCCCCCTCCTACCACCCAAGCTGCGGCAGCGGTACCAAAAGAAATCGAGTTAAATGTGCTGTTGTTTGTTGTTCCTACTGTCGTCCAGGTCGTGCCGCCGTTGGTGGTACGGCGGATGGATTGAAAATAGGCGACATAGCCTACTGTAGAACTTTCAAAATAGATATCATCTGCGCCGCTTGTGCCAAGGTCCACGGTCTGCGTCCAGGTGGCGCCGCCGTCGGTAGTTTTTCGGATGGTGCCGTCGCTGCCGGCCAGCCAGCCTTCGAGGCTGTTCAGGAAAAATACGGCGTCGTATCGCGTCGTCGAACCCGTATTCTGGCTAACCCAGGTCGTGCCGCCATCGGTGGTTTTGAGCAGAGTGCCGGTCGCACCCGATACCCAGCCGGTATCGGGATGGATAAAATGCACCGCGCGCAGGCTTTGGGTAGTATTGCTGGTTTGGGTGGCCCAGGTGCTGCCGCCGTTTGCGGTGTACAGGATCGCGCCATTATTGCCCACGGTATAGGCCGCCGAGGCGCTCATAGCCTGCACCGCGTAAAGCGACTGGTTGGCCGGATCGGTCTGTATGGCCCAATTCGCACCGGCGTCGGCGGTGTACAGAATCGTTGCGTTGGTCGTGCGACCGACGGCCCAGCCGGTCGTGGTATTGGCAAAGGATACATCTTCCAGTGCCTGGGCACTCACCGGGGGACATTGTACGACCCAGTTGGCGCCGCCATCGGCGGTGTGGATAATCGTTGCTCCTTCCCCGACGGCCCAGGCATGGTTGGCATCTACGGCCGAAACGCCGTTCAGATAATTCGCGGTGGGGAATCAGCGATTCTCGGTTTGTAAAAACACCTGTAAAAACTTAGCCAGCCTGAAACACGATAGTCTTTCTATCAAAAGCGTTGATCAGGTTCTGGAAGACGTTCATTGAATGTTTACGAAGAGTTGAAGTAAAGGCTTGGATGCGAGCATAGTGCTGCGCCCCTTTCAAGG
>JBGSKO010000041.1:0-46626 GCA_041741155.1 Saprospiraceae bacterium
TTGTCGGTTGATTTCAAGTTGGAAAGCCAAAGCATCCCCACTGGTGGTAATTTTTACAGTATCCGAGGACAGGCTCCCCTCCCATTTGGGGGAGGGGTTGGGGGTGGGGCCAACGCGAAGCGCGATCATCCATTGTCGAAAAAATCGTTCTTTGTCACATTACAAAAGAATCAATCAACTTGTGGGTAATCGGGAGCCATTTGGGGGAGGGGAGCTTGATTCCGCTTTGCATCTTATAGCCCAAGTATGGATACATGGGCATCAACATTAGGAATATTCAAGGTAATAGAGGGCAGACTCCCCTCCCATTTGGGGGAGGGGTTGGGGGTGGGGCCAACGCAACGCGCAATTACCCCATCCCCTCAAACACACAACAACATGAAACATCCAATACAACTCATAATCTTCCTGTTCTGCACCGCCACCACCCTGTACGCCCAGCCGGGCGGCTGGAGCGTTGCCACCGCAGCGTGTCAGTTCAGCATGACCATGGTGGCCCAAATCCAGGTCAACGGCGTGCCGGACCATTTGCTGAACAACCACATCGCAGTGTATTCCCGGGGACAAATCCGGGGGTATGCCACGCCGGTGCAAATCAGCGGGCAGGCGTTTTATTTCCTGAGTTTGTGCTCCGATGCCTACAAAGGCGACACGTTGTACTTCCGCGCCTTCCGAGGCGCCGACAACAAAGTTTACGAGTCCGTGGACACGGTGGTTTTCAAACACCACCTGGCGCTGGGCCGGATTTCCGATCCGTTCCCGATTCGGTTTGCGCAGGGCAATCGCCCGCTGATTTACTCGCTTGCTGCCGTGAACTATGCGGCGGGCACCTGCAACGATGTGCAGGATGTGCAGGCTTCGGACCAGCAGAACAGCGAAGGCAGCGGACTTGCGTACAGTATCGTCGGCGGAGTAGATGCAGGGCGATTCAGCATCAACCCGGTCACGGGTGTGTTGTCGTGGAATAATTTTGTCCCCGATGTCCTCAACCCGGCAGACAACGATATGGACAACCGCTACGAGGTGGAGGTAAAAGTGACCGATGCCTCGAACCTGTCCGATGTGCAGCGCATCACGGTGACGGTGGTAAAAAATGCACCGGTACCGCCGCTGGCGTGCCCGCCCAACCAAACCTACCTGACCAACTCCAACGGCGCAGGCGACTGTGGCGCCGAGGCAAACCGGACGGGTGTGCAACTGCCGAACCTGTGCACCTTGTACGACCTGACCTACCAACTGACCGGCGCCACTACCGGCAGTGGCGCCGGACAAATACTGCAGATTCAAAGTTTTTACAAAGGTTCCACCACGGCGACCTACACGATGAGCGGATCGAGCCCGAGCACCTGTTCGTTTACCGTTGTGGTGTCCGACAATGAGCCGCCCACGGCCACCTGCCCCAACGCGGTCACTGTTTCCTGTGCAAGTGGTTTCCCGGCGGCAAACACCGCCCTCGTGACCGGTTCCGACAACTGTATTTCGTTTTCCAAAAATCACGTCGGCGACGCACTGCCGAGCAATTACAGCAGTCCCAACCGCTACAACGTCGTCCGTACCTACCGCGTCACCGATGCGGCGGGAAACAGCACGACTTGCACGCAAACGATCTCGGTGTACGATGCCACACAGCCGGTATTCACCTTTGTACCCGCCAACCTGACCGTGCAGTGCAACAGTGTGCCGGCGGTAGGTACTGCCATCGCTTCGGACGGTTGCGGGGGCGGGGTTATCGTGTCGTACAACGGCCAGACCCGCACGAACGGCACTTGTTTTGACAGGTACACCCTTACCCGCCAGTGGACAGCCACTGATCTGAGCGGCAACACCAAAACCGCTACGCAGCGTATTTCGGTGATTGACACACAGAAGCCGAATTTTACCACTACACCCGCCAACATCACCGTGCAGTGCGACGCGATACCGTCAACTGCTTCTCCGATTGCTACCGACAACTGTGCGCTCAACCCGACCGTGGTGTACAACGGCCAAACCAGGACCAACGGCGCTTGTGCGAATGCCTACACCCTCACCCGCCGCTGGACCGCCTCCGACAACTGTGGCAATACCCGCTCGATTTCGCAGCGCATCACTGTAAGGGACAACGGCAAGCCGGTACTCACCGTACCGCCCAATGTGACCATCGCCTGCAATGCCACGCCACCGGCGGTAGGAACCCCCACCGCCTCCGACGGCTGTACCGGAAATGTGACCATCGCCTACCTCGGTCAGAGCACCGTGAGCGGCGCTTGCCCGGGCAGTTACCAGATCAAGCGCACCTGGCGGGCTACCGATGTGTGTGGCAACAGCACGGCCGCCACGCAAACCATTCAGGTGCAGGACAATGCCGCGCCGGTATTTACGTCCGTACCGGCGCCGGTGACTATTCAATGCAACCAGTCCTTGCCGCCGTTGGTCAACCCGGTGGCGACGGATAATTGTGGCGGTTATGTGCAGATCACCTTTCTGGGCAATGTGCCTACGGGGAGTGGTTGCGCAAACGACTACACGGTGACGCGCACCTGGCGGGCAGCGGATTTGTGCGGGAACACCGCTACGGCGACGCAGGTAATAACCGTCGTACCAGTACCTGCGGGTTTTAACCCGCAACACACTACGGAAGAACTGCGGGTTGAAACCCGCAGCTACAGCGTTAGCCCAAACCCGACCACCGACCGCATCTGGATTGATCTCAGCGATTTCGCGGGCGAGCCAATTACAGTTTCAATTTTTGGGGAACGGGGTCAGTTGGTTTGGCAAAACCGGATACCGGCTGTGGAAGATTTGCAGTTGCATATCAGCCTGCGCGAGGCGGGCGCTGCGTCTGGAATTTACACGGTGCATGTACGCTCGGAGAGTGGTGTAGTAGCGACTCGGGTGGTGGTGGTGGATTGAGTTGCAGGATTTTTTCGATAACCTACTCCACGATAAAACTGCGCACCTGCACCGCTCCACTCGTATTGCGCCGTTGCCCCGGCTGGCCGCCGCCGATACTCAGAACGACTTTCCCTTTGGGGGTATAAAGTTGCCCCCGCTCGTTCACTAGCGACAGGTCTTCGGGCGTCAGCGTAAATGCTACCCTCCGACTTTCTCCGGCCCGCAGGGCGATGCGCTGAAAGCCTTTCAAGGCCTGGATGGGCGCTTTCCCCGGCGCATCCGGGTGCGAAAGATAGAGCTGCACCACCTCCTCGCCGTCCATTTTTCCGGTATTTTTCACCGTAACGGAAACAGTGAGCGGGTTCCCGGCAGCAACTGTGCGCGGCACGCCGAGCCGGCTGTATCGAAATATGGTGTAACTCAGTCCGTAACCAAACGGATACAAGGGCATGCCCCGAAAATACCGGTAGGTGCGGTTGGCCATATCGTAGTTTTTAATATCCGGCAGGTCGGCGTCGCTGCGGTAAAACGTGACCGGCAAACGGCCTGCCGGATTGTAATCGCCGAACAGCACATCGGCGATGGCTGTACCGGCGCTCTGCCCGCCATACCAGGCATTCAAAATGGCCGGAATGTTATCATTTTCCCAAAGCATCGCTATAGCACTGCCCGTCATCAATACAAAAATGACGGGTTTGCCGGTGGCTTTCAGGTGCCGGAGCAGTTCTGTTTGTGTTTCCGGCAGGCGAATCGTCGTTCGGTCACCCCCGCTGAAACCTTTGATTTCTACTTTCAGCGCTTCGCCTTCCAGTTGGGGAGATATCCCGCCGGCAAAAATAATCACATCGGCATCGCGCATGCGCCGGGCCAAATCCTTGAAATCGGTGCGTAGGTTCTCGTCCACGCTGTCCCGGGTGAACGGAATAGCCTCTTCGTAAACGACCTCCGCGTCCGCCCCGACCTTGTCCCGTATACCTTGCAACACGGAAACCACGCGGGAAGGCGTGCCGTTGTAATTGCCCAGAAAAACGGTCGTATCCGCAGCATTTGGACCTAAAACAGCGATTTTTTTGAGTTTTTTGCCCAGCGGCAAGGTGTTGTTTTCATTTTTCAAAAGTACGATGGACTGCCGGGCCATTTTCAGCGCATGCGCCTTATGGGCGGGGGCTTCCAGCACCGATTCCGGCGTTTGGGCGTACGGTACCATGGAAACCGGATCGAACATACCCAGGCGCAGGCGGATGATAAACAACCGGCGGAGGGACGTATCCAAATCCGCTTCCTCAACCAAACCGGTCTTTGCCGCATCGAGCAGGGTTTTATACGTCGAATTGCCGCACTCCAGGTCTGTTCCATGGAACAGCGCATCCACCGCCGAATGCAGGGCATCGGGGTGGGTTTTGTGGTAGCCGTAAAAATCAGCCACCGCCCAGCAATCGCTGACGGCATAGCCCGTGAAGTTCCATTGCTTGCGCAAAATGTCGTTCATCAGCAGGTCATTGGCGCAGCACGGTTGCGCGCGGTAGGCATTGTATGCGCACATCACGCCGGCTACACCTGCCTTTGTAACCAATGCCCGAAACGCCGGCAGGTATGTATCCCAGAGGTCGTAGTCCGAGGTATTGAAATTGTCGGAATGGCGCGTCAGTTCGGGGCCGCTGTGTACGGCAAAATGCTTGGCGCATGCAGCCGCTTTCAGGTATTTGGGGTCATCGCCCTGCAAACCCTGCACGAACGCAGTGCCGAGTGCGGCCGTCAGGAACGGGTCTTCGCCGTAGGTTTCCTGTCCGCGGCCCCAGCGCGGGTCCCGAAAGATGTTGATATTGGGCGTCCAGTAGGTCAGCCCGAGGTATTCCTCGTGGGTGCGACCCAGGGCGATGGCTTTGTTGTGCACAGCGCGACCTTCCAATGCCGTGTAGTGCGCCATCATCCGGAGCGACGCGGTATCCCAGGTAGCAGCCATGCCGATGGCTTGCGGGAAAGACGTGACGGGAAACGGCGTGCGGGCCACGCCGTGCAGCGCCTCGTTCCACCAGTTGCAGGCCGGTATGCCAAACTGCGGGATTGCCGGCGCGGCGTGCAGCATCTGCGCTACTTTTTCGTCCAGCGTGAGCCTGCCAACGATATCGTCGGCGCGTTGCTGGAACGTCAGATTGGTGTCCCAAAAGGGGATATTCTTGTTTGCTTGTGCAAAAACAGCCGATCCGGCCAACATGCCGATTGCGATCAAAACGGTTTTTAAAAAGGATATTGGGCCTGGGAAAAAGCGGACGATCATGGGTGTGGTTTGGGGCCTAAGGTAGGTCAATCACCACATTAGCCCTACCCCGCCTTGATGTACGCCCACTTTTTCCGTTGCTTTTTCACGATTTCGATGATGCCTGCCGGCACGGTGCGCACTTCCTGCATCAATTCGGTGCGGTTTATTTTGCGCTCGCGCAGGGTATTTTCACAGCCGACAAAATCCACGCCGCGGGCTTTTAAATCGCGAATACCGGCGGCTTGCTGCGTTTTTTCGGTCACAAGGAAATAGATGCCCATGCCGTGACACACCACTTCGATCCGGGATTTGGGCGCTGCACGGAGCAGGTTGTTCAGTTGTTTGACGAGCGCCTTGTGGGCCAGCGTGTCGCCGGAAGTCAGGTGGAAAACAATCTGGTAGCGCGTGTTATCCACAGCATCCGTTTGGGCTGAAATGGTGGAAAACGAGAGCACAAGAGCGAATAGTGGAAGTATGAACTTCATCTTAAAAAATTTTATCAGTTCGGTTTAGATATCACTTTTTGCCACATCCACAACCCGACCAGCCGCAGCAGCAGCCACGGCAACCCGTGCATGGTCAGGTCAAACCAGTCCATGGGTTTCATACCCACAGCGCCGCCCGCCACCCAGCGGAGTTTGCCCCAAATGTGCGGCTCCGGGAAAAAGGGCGTCAACCCTACCGTCAGGCAGGCGAGGAGGATGAGTTTCCAGTCGTTTATTGCTTGCATTTTTGAAAAGGTTGGAAGGTTGCTGGTTGGAAGGTTGGAAGGTTTCTGGTTGGAAGGTTGGAGGGTTTGAAACGCCGCGCGTGGGTCTTTTGACCCCGCGCCAATCGATTGATTATCAGACACCATAGTGCGGGGTCAAAAGACCCACGCACGGCGCCCTTGTTTTAAACATGACTCATTGACACAGTTTTCTGAACAGTCTTGGTTAGAGTTTCGCTCACCACTCAGCACTACCGAAAGGTATAATCCACGCCTGTCACCTGCGTCAGCAAAGTCTGCGGCGCATCGAGCACTTTGGCGTAGCCGCGCGGTTTGGGCGTCACGGGGGAATTAGCGGCTAAGTAGTCGCGCATGGTTTGATGCAGGGTGTAGGGCGTGTTTACGGCATCCTGTACGTTCTGGATGCGGCAAAGCATGGTTGGCGGGTCGCCGTCGCGCTCGCAAGCCGCTACTGTGTAGGTGCGTGCGGGGTCGAGCGGCTGCCCGTTGACGGTTACTTTTTGCACACGTTTGCCTGGCTCTGCAAAAGCCATGAATTCCACCATCATGCCTTTGAACTTGACGACCCAGCCACCGAAGCGTTTAGAAGCGTCCTTCGCAAATACGTTGTTCAGTTCTTTTTCCAACCAGTCCAGCAACTGCTGCCCGGTCACTTTTCCGGTGCGAATCAACGAATCCACAGGCAACATATCGAAAATGAACCCCTCGGTGATGGGTGCGAGTCCGTCCGAACCCACATTGCGCGGCGGACAAAACCGGAAGCCGTTGGAGAGCACGATCTCGGTTTCCAGACGCCAGTCCAGCGCATCGAGGATGAGGGTGTCAATGGTGTTTTCCACTACGAAATACCGGTACAACGGCACGGTGCTGTACCCGTGTACTTTGTTGATGCTCGCCACAAATGGCGCTTCGAGGTTGTCAATCAGCGTCTGCACCGCTTTTTTAGGCTTGTATTTTTTCGCGTCCACCTCCATGAGGTCGTAACGCTCGCCCACGATCTTGCCGTCTTTCACCTCCAGGTCCAGGCGCCCGACAAACGAGCCGAACGCGCCCGGCTCCACCACTTTGGCGTACCGGCACACGATAGGTTCGCGCACCCGCTCGTGGGTGTCGCCACCGAAAATATAGTCCACGCCCGCGCACACGGGCAGGTTGGCTAAGTGTACTTGCTGCGACAACCCGAGGTGCGCCAGTACGATCACAAAATCGCACTGCTCCTGCTCGCGCAATACCTGTACCCATTGGCCGAGACTTTCCTCCGGCTTGGTGTAAATAATGCCTTTGGAGTAGTTTGGCGACTGCCGCACAGGCACCAGGTGGTCGGTCAAGCCGATAAATCCGATTTTTACACCCAGCCGCGACCAGGTAGCGTAGGGCGGAAATACCAGTTCGCCGCGCTTGCCGTCGCCGAGGTCGTGGTACATATTGGCGCACACTTTGGGCGCATCCAGCCCGCCGAGCAGTTTTTGCATGGCCTCTTTGTAATAAATCACCTCCCAGTTGCCGGGCAGGTACAGGTCGTAGCCGAGCGCGTTGAGAATAGGAACGAATGCCTTGCCGGTGGTTTTCACCGACAGTTCGCTGCCCTGAAACATGTCGCCGGTGTCGGCGATAAACGTGTTCGGATTTTGTTTCCGAACCTTTTCGAACAACGTAGCGAGTTGCGCATAACCGGCCGTTTTGCGGAACACCATGCCGTTATTTTCCCAAAACATCTCGTCATGCGGGTGTATCTGGCAATGCACATCGGTGGTTTGCAACAGTGTGATGGTGCCGGACTGCGGCGCCGGCGGCGTATCCTCGGCAGCAGTATCGGTTTCAGTCGTTGCACCAAGTGGTTTTGCCACGGCAGCAGCGGTGGACAGCGGGGCGAGCGTAGCGCCAAGTCCGAGCAGGGTTCCGGTTTTGAGGAAATCGCGGCGCGAGGCGCCTCCTTTCTTTTCTGTTTTTTTCATCATTTTGCTTTTTTAGCCGCTATGATCGGCTGAAATGGTCCGTATTTGTGCTGGGTTTCGGGAAAAGTATCGACGTATGGCCCGAACGGATGATCGAACGGCTTGCCCGCCAGGGTGGAAAAATCGGCGTCCAGAAAACGGTGCTTCGGGCGCGGCTGTGAATTGATGAAAGCCGCCACATCCCAGGCCTCCTCGTCGGTCAGTTGCGGGTTGTCCCACGTTGCGCCGAGTGGCATATTGGCTTTCACATAGCCCGCAAACCGCGACAGGCGGAACAGCCCCGCCGATTCGGCGTAGCTGCGCGGTCCCCACAGCGGCGGGTAGTCGCGGGCGCTTTCAGGCATGGGCAAGCCCTGGCCGTCGGTGCCGTGGCAACTCTGGCATTTGGCCACATACACTACTTCGCCACGCACAGGGTCGGCGGCCCGGTCGAGGTACTCGGGCGCCCAAATACCGGAACCTTTAGGTTTCACTTTCAGGGGTACGCTCTGGCCCAGCCAGGCAATGTAGGCTTTTATGGCCTGCATCTCGCGGCCGGTCGTGTCCAGCGGCTGCCCGTCGAGGCTGCGTTCGAAGCAATCATTGACCCGTTTGGCGATTGTTTCTTCCGAGCCGCTGCGCTCCCGGAAAAGGGGGTACATGCTCTGCACGGCAGCGTAGTTGTTGCCCCACGGTTTGGCGCCGGCATCGAGGTGGCAGTTTTGGCAGTTTAGTCCGTTGATACTGCCGGGGCGTACGAGCCCGGCTTCGCCGAAATAATCTTGCGTGTGTGCTACCAGATCGCGGCCGTAGCGGATCAGTTCCGCCTCGTCGGCCCACTCCATGCCTTCCAGATCGGGGGCTTGCCAGAGGCTGTTCGGATCGTACTCCGGTTTAAACCGGGCCTGCATTTGCAGCCGCGCCTCCTGTGTGTGTTTCTTTTCCTGTAAAAACAAATATGCGGAGGCCATCACGAGCAGCAGGGCGGCTATCCGGAAAATACCGGAAAAGATGCCCAGTGTGCTGACACGAGCGAGCCAGCCGCCCTCCAATCCGATGGATCCGAACCAGTGCCGTGCTTGGCCAATGGAGAAACTGGATTGCCAGAGCAGAACAGCGAGCAACAAAAGTGCAATAGGAAAGATGTATTCCATAATGAGCAGTCGAGCAGAATTTTGACTGCAAAGTAGCGATAAATGCAAGGATTTGATTTGTGACTTTTGTCACGAAGAGGAAAATAATTGGGTTTTTCACCTACTCTGCCTTCCGCTCCAACTTGAAATTCACCCCTGCGTAAAACTCCCGCCCCCGCGTCGGGCCCCAGGCGAACGACGGGTCGAAACCCCGCGCAAAAGGCTGTTCCCAACCGAGAATAGGTCGCAACTGCCGGAAATCCAGTGCGTTTTCGCACCCCGCAAACACATCGAACCGGCGGAACGCCCGGCGCACCTGCAAACCCAGCACGGTGTACGGGTCCGACTCGTCGGGACGGCGCAGGTTCTCGGGATTGCTGCGCGTGTCGGGCAGGCGTTGCTTGCCATACCAATGCACGTTGGTGTCGAACTGCCAGCGCTCACCGGGTGTGCGGAAGGTGGCCACACCGAGTACCCGGTGCCGCGGATTGAATGGCAGCAACACCTTCTCCGTGCCCGAAAAGCGGTACACATCGAGGAAATTGTAGGCTGCGCGCAGTTCCAGGCGGCGGTTCCAGGCGGCGCTGAGTTCCAGCTGTACGCCGTTGCTGATTGATTTTCCTGTAAAATTGGCGATAATCGCCTGGTTCGGGTCGGTATCGTAGTCGGGGAAAAACTGATTCTCAAAACGTGTGTGGTACAGGTCTGCAGTGGCGGTCAGGCGTATTTGCCCGATCGAAAAACGGCGCGTAGCATTGATGCCCGCATTCCAGCCGCTTTCGGGGCGCAGGGCTTCAGCAAACACGATGTCGCGACTGCCCACGAGCAGGGCAATATTTTCAGGGAACAAATTGACCGTGCGCCAGCCCGTACCGATGCTTGCCCGCAGATCGAGGTCGGGCGTGGGGTTGAAGCGCAGCATGGTGCGCGGGGTCACACGCCAGCCGAAGGTATTGTGCTTGTCGGCGCGCAAACCGGCGATCCATACCCAGCGGTCGTCCTGAAAATGAAACGTATTTTCGGCAAACAGTCCGGCAATGTTCTCCTCGCGCAGGTAGTTGCCGGCAAAGGTGCGCCCCAGCGTGTCGGCAGCCGAAAACGCGACGTCCTGGTTCAGGCGGAAATGGCGGAAACTGAGTCCGGTTTTTAGATCATGGGCTTTGTTTTTGCCCCAAAAAAGTTCGTACTGGAGGTTGGCGTAGGCGTGGCGCTGGTCGGCGGTGTAGCGCGTAAGGCCAAATTGCGACTCCTGGTCTTGCGCCACAAACGAGGCAAGCAGGGAAATTTTGCGGTTGGCATCGAAGCGGTAGCCGGTTTTGGTCATCAGCTCGGGCTGCCGGAAGCGTACCGTTTGGCCGTAGGCCACCGTCGTGCCCGCGTCGGTATCGGGGTTGAAGTTTTTTTGACCACCGATGCGGCGCTCGTCCACGAAGCGGGCGCTGACAAAGGCGCTCCAACCGTCCTCGTTTTCCTTGCGGAAACGCCACTTGTTGTACACGGAATAGCGGGTCAGGAGGGGCAGGTCGAGGAAAGTATCGTCGTCGCGGTCCCATTTGCCGCCCGGCTGGGACGTGTGCACAGCGAGGTAGTTGTTCCAGCGGGTTTTTTTGGTGGATATGGCGGCGTTGAGGTGTTTTTCGCCAAAACTATTGACCAACACATCGGCAGTGAACGGCTCGGCAATGCCGCCCTCGCGGGGAAAAACCGTGATTTGGCCGACCATGCTTTCGTAGCCTTGCAGCACGCTGTTGGCGCCTTTGGTTACCCAGATATTTTCGAGCATGCTACCGGGGATGGTGCCGGTGCCGTAGGTATAGGTCAGTCCCTGGATCGTGGGCAGGCCATCCACCAGCACCTGGTTGTATACCCCGCTGAGACCGAGAATCCGCAATTCCCTGGCGTTGGTGAGGATGTTGGTGGTGGTGGGTTGCACGGTACTTTGCGTTTCGAAACAGCCAGCGAGGTCGCAGCAGGCGGCTTTGCGCAGTTCGCCGCGGTTGATGACCTCTGTTTTGACAGGCTGGAGCACGGAGATGTATGCCCCGGTGGCCGCGTCGCGCACGGTGACCTCCTGAAGTTCCACTGCCACGGACATTTGCAGCGTCCAGTAACTCGTCAGATCGTCGAGGGAAAAGGTATCCCGGGCGGCGCTGAAGATGGCGGCCAGCCGCATAGGTCGTTGGGTGGTGTCGGGCGGCAGCGGGATGGCAAACTCGCCGTTGTCGTCGGTGCGGGCGCCGATGGTAGTACCCGCCCAGGCCACCACGGCGCCGGGCAGTACGGCGCCTTTGGAGTCTGTCAGTTGGCCGAAGAGGTGTTGGGCGCTGGTTTTTTGAGAAAACGCTGCGAAGAGCAGCAAAACAGGTAGTATTTTGAACATAAGGCGGATGTTATGGCTGGATTTCAGGATGTACGGCGCATTCAAAACCGCTGGTAAACGCTCACGCGTCCCACGTCGCGAAGGTAGTACAAGTCGCCCGATACGGACTGCTGCCATAGGGACATATAGCCAATTTCCGCCCGGATTTGCTTCGAAAACGCGTACTCCAAACCCACATAAATCCGGTTCTGGTCGAACGTATTGCGCACGACATACCGCCCCCAGTTGACCATTATTTCATCGGCAACTTTGAGGGTCCAGCGGGAGGCTACCGGCCAGGTCAACTGCACCCGATAACGCCCCCGCCAGGTGAACGGCTGCGTCGGATTATCCTTGAAAAATCGCTGTTCCAGGCGGTAGCGGTGCTGTAACCGAAAGCGCGTGCCCAGCGCCTGTGCGAGGTGTATTTCCTGAAAAAACCGCCATTCGAGACGGTGCGGCGCAGCGGGTCGGTCGGGGCTGACGGCCCCTGTTTCCGAACGGCTGAAGCCGGTGGAGACTTCCGTTGTTTCGTCGAGTTGGCGGTGCAGGTGGGTATGGGTGATGAGTTGGTGCCAGGCGCCGTTTTGGGTCAAAAAACGGTAGTCTATTTCCTGATGAAACACCCAGCGCGGGTGCATGGCCCAGGTCAGGTAGTAGCGGTTCCAGGATACGCCGTGCCGTTCCACTGTTTTTGCCTGCTGGCCAAAAAGCGGAGCGGCGAGCAAGGATATGCTCGCCGCCACGACAATATTTCGAAACAAAAACATAAAGGCTACTGATTTTTAAGCGGCAATTTTTCGCTCGAACCCGTTCCAAGAACCACCGTTGTACGTCTCAACTCCATTCTTTTTCAACAGATTAGACGCCACTCCGCTGCGCGCACCGCTGCGGCACACCGCAATGATCGGTACCTTTTTATTCTTTAACATGGAAATTTTTGAAGCGATCTGATCCAGCGGGATATTCACCGAGCCCTGCACGTGCCCCGCGCGGAACTCTTCGGCGGTACGTACATCCACAATGAATGCGCCGGCGGTAACCATACTTTTGAAATCAACGGCAGGGGCGACGCCGAAAAGCGACTTGAGAAAATTGAGCATAGTAAAAACAGGGTTGAAGTTAAGTCTAAAGGTAAAATAGCAAAGGATGCAGGTGGCTATTAACGCTGCCCTTGTGCCTGACCGGCGAGCATGATTTCCATGTCGTACAGCCCGCCACCGTTGTACAAATCGCCGAGACCGGTCTGCCGAAGCATTTGCACTGCAATTCCGCTGCGGTTGCCGCTACGGCAGTACAAAACGCGCGGACTGGGCAGCGCGGCAATTTCATTTAACCGGTACGGCACTTCGTCGAGCGGGATGTTCACCGCGCCCGGAACGTGGCCCATTTGAAATTCAAAGGTTGTGCGTACGTCAATCATCGAGGCGCCAGGCGTGCGCACAATTTCTGCTAAGGATGCCATTCGTAAATACAGGTTGTTTTTGTTAAAAAATCGGGCGCCTGTCACGCACCCCGAATCAATGATGATGCAAAGGTACAGGCGCCCGAAAGGGTAAAACCGTGACTGTAGTCACAGCGACGTTTTTATTCCTGAATAATCGTCTTGACCGTAGCCTGTTCCGATTCGGTTTCCAGGGTAACGAGGTAGGTTTTACCGGTTGCTACGTTTTGCAGCCGGCGCGTGACGATGTTCTCGCCGGGAAACAAGCCTTGCAGCAATTCCCGATCTATGATTTTGCCGCTGGTATCCGCGATCGTCAGGCGGACCGGACCAACTTTTTCGAGATTGAACTGGAGGCCAAACACCCCGTTGTTCGGGTTCGGAAACACCCGCATCCGCAAGGTGCCGGTGCTGTTCGTGTTCAGCTGGTGTACCGCGCTGGAAGTGTTTTTTACTACAAAAACCTTGAATATCGTGCTGTTTGCGCTGCTCTCTACGCCCGTGTTGATCCAGAAAATATTGGGCGCGGTACTCGCAATACCGCCGTAGATATACCCTACGAGCAGCGAATCGGCAGTGAGGTCGTCCAGTTTGATGACCCCGTTGGCATACGCCGGCACCCCTGCCAGCGGAATAAACTCTGAGCCTGCACCCAGCAACGCAGGCATTTCCACGGGCAGTTTGTACTCGGACATAGCGCCGTCGGCAGCGCGGGTAACGCGGGCGATGGTTTTCACAAAAGGCACATTGTTGTCCTGCACGAGCGTGCCAAGGCTGTCGTAAAACTGCGCAATACCGCCAAAAAAGACGGAGTGCATGGCGTTCTTCTGGGCAGAGTAAAGTGGCAACACCGCGCAGTGGTAGTGGTTGTAGTACTGCGAAAAGTCATTGTTCACGGCGTAGCCGTTGCTGTCAATGTTCACACAATTTAGAAATGGCAGGTCCACCGTCGGCTGGAACACGCCGGAAAAAGCCGTCAGGCCTTCTTGTCCGTTGGGCATGATCTGGGCGGTCACGTTGTAGTCGCGGCGGTGCAGGTTGACCGAGTCGGTAGCCGGCGGGAAATGCCCCACTGTGAGGCTGGTTCCAGTGTCAAAAATCAGGAACGATCGAATCTGGTTGGTGTACTCCTGAACGAAACCGGGTCCGTGCGTCGGCCCCATCGGGTTGTAACGCCCCATGAAGCGCTGCCCGCCGACCAAGTAGTAGGTGTCGTAAATTTTAGATAAATGGCCGCCCGTCACGGCAAACCGCGGGTCAGTGATCTGTCGAAAAAAAGTCGAAAAAGGCTGTCCGCCAACGATGGCATTGATGACTGCCGGCACATCTATGGCCGTCAGCTTGTCGTAGGTGATGTGGTCGCCCGCGGTGTTGCTGTACCCGTAGCCGCCTGTGATGTACAGGAAATTACCCTCCTGGAGGAACTGCATATTCGTGGCGCTCAACTGTTCTTGCAGCGGTACGGACAAGGCGGTGAGCGGCGCCGACCATTTTTGCTGACTTGCCGGGTCTATCACAATCAATTGGTTGTTGTGTCCGGCGATATCGAACGTAGCAAATGGCTGTCGGCGGTGCAGCCCGTCCAGCCGGCCACCCACGATCAGCCACTTGCCGGCATGTTGGCCGTACGCGAACGACTGCACGCCACCCAGCCCGGGGATCGAGACCGATTCCAGGTGAATATTAAACGGGCTGGTTTGTGCCGAAAGGCCCAGCGTGAGGAGTAGAATAAAGGCGGAAAAGAGGTGCGGTTTCATCGTTTGCGTAAAAATGCCGGTAATAATCGGCTGTGAAAAAAAGATTCAGCAAAGTTCAGCCGGATGGATTGCCGGTCCCGTGATTTTTGTCACACGCCCCTGCATATCTTTGCCGCCCCAAGCCGCCGATTTCACCATACAAACATGCAGCAAAAACAATACGCCGGAAAAACCGTGCTCATCACCGGCTCCGGCTCGGGTATCGGAAAAGCTACAGCACTGGCGTTTTGCCAAGCCGGCGCAGCCGTCATGCTGAACGGGCGCAACACCGAAAAACTGGAAAAAACCTGTTCCGAATTCCAGGAAATGGGCTTTCAGGTAGCCTACTGCGCCGCCGATGTACAGGATTACAACGAGTGTAGTCGGTTAGTGCAGGAAACCCTGCGCCAGTTCGGACGCCTCGACGCGCTCGTGGCCAACGCCAGTTCGAGCATGAGGGCCGAGTTTTCCAAAATGGAGCCGGAAGTTTTTCAGCAAGTACTGTCTTCCAATATCTTGTCTCCGGCCTTTACGGCCCATGCTGCCATTCCTGCGCTGCAGGAAACCGGCGGAAGTATCGTGTTTATCAGTTCTTTATCCGGGCTGATCGGGCTGCCTACCGGCTCGGCATACTCGGCAGGCAAAATGGCGCTGACCGGGCTGGCCCAAAGCCTGCGCATCGAATTGCAGGAAGCCGGCGTGCATGTCGGCATCGTGTATGTCGGGTTCACCCAAAACGACCCCGACAAGCGCGTGTTCGATGCCGGAGGAAATCTGGTGCCCGTCGCCCAGCGCAACGGCGGGATGCAGCAAACGCAGGAGCAGGTGGCCCGATCCATTGTTTCGATGATCACCCGCCGAAAAAAACGCAGCATTCTTTCACCCCTGGGAAAAATACTCCACACCCTGAATGTGCTCAGTCCATCGCTTGCCGAACGCGGCGTGCAATGGTCGTACAAGAAAATGGAGAAGATGTACAAAGGTTAATTCAAGCATCACCCGCAACGCATAACTTTTTATGAAACTACTTCTTCCCGTTCTACTGCGCACCGCAGCTGTTTTCGTGGCCTTCCTGGCCCTCCAGTTTGTTATCCCATACTATTTTCTGGTCGGCGGCGGCCTGCTTGCCGGAGGTTTTATGCTCAAAACCAGCGACGACCGCCCCCTGGCGCTCGGGTTGCTGATCGGCAGCGTCGCTTTTGGCGTATTCGCTTATTTGTACGGGACGGTCTGACCGCAGGTCAAACGTTCAACTCTACCATTTCGCCTTCCACAGGAAAAACCACCCAGTACCGCACTTTCTTTTCAGGAAAAACGGTTGGGAGTACACGATCCAGCCAACCGGCTACCGGCGCAACCGCTTTGGCCTGATCCTTCCATTTTTTCATGCCTTCGGCAAAATTTGCGAAGAGCAGTACCACTACCGAATGGTCGTTTTCCAGCAAAAGATCAACTTCCACGCTCAACCGGCGGTCGCCTTGCCGGCCTTCGATTCCAAACCGGGGCGACCAACGCTGCGGCGCAAACTGTGCTTGAATAGCCTGCCGGAAAGCATCTGCATGCCGCAACAGGCGCGCGGCGTCGAGCGACTCCCCTACCCCACGGTTTTGGAGCTGCACACGGGCCAACGTCAACCGCTGCCCGGGATCAAGCGCGGACGTGTCGGCCACTAACAAAGCCTGTACAGCCTTGCCAATGTCCGGCGTGTAGTCGCCCGAAATATGCAGCAGGCCGGCGAATGGCACAGGTTCTCCAAGGGTGTACCGGAAGCCGGAAGGCCATTCGTTGGGTACATCTATACGCTGGGGCAAACGCGGCTCCGGAAACTTGCCCGCATGCGGCGCGTGAAAAGGCACCATGGTCTCTCGGGGCGGCGCTTCCGGGAAATCCTTCGCCATGAACAACGGTTCGTTTTCGCAATTGATCACCCTGTCGTGCCAGAAAAAGGGCGTTTCATTGCTGTTCGGATCAAGCGTCGGGAGCGTTTCGTCGCCCTGATGAAACACGCGGTTGAGCCAGGGCGTCCCCTTGGTGTTGGTCGGAAAAACAAGGTAATCCCGGGCACGCGTCAGGCCTACATACAGCAGACGGGCTTCTTCTTCGCGGGCCTGTTTAGCGGTTTGCACCCACACGTCACTTTGCCGCAAGGTTTCCTCCAGACGGGTATTGCGGGACTGATCTGCGTACGGATTGACCCAATACCGCAGCCAGCGGTGGCCAAGGATATTGTCCAAATCGGGCTCCGCGCGTTCGGAAACGAGGTTTATGCCCCACACTTTTTCTTTCGCGGGCTGGTTGAGGTTGTGGCAAATGGCGATCGGGAATTCCAGTCCCTTGCTCTTGTGGTACGTCATCACTTGCACGGCGTCGGGACTTTCGCCGCTGCCCTGGTGGTCTTGGCCGTTGCGGGCCAGTTCGTTGAGCCAGAGCAGAAAACCGCCGAGCGAGGCGGCGGCGTGCAGGCGTTGGCAGGCGGATTCGTAGTCGAGCGCATATCGGCGCAGTCGGTCGAGATTGTCCAGGCGCTGGGCGGCATTGCCCAAACGGACAGCGATGCGGCGCAAATCCAGTTCGGCCAGTAGCAGGTTCAGGATTTCCGAGGCGCTGAGGTCGGCGGTACGGGGCCGCAGTTCAAACAACCGGCGCATAAAATCGTGCTCCATCGCCCAGCGTCCGGTTTCTTCGCCCTGTTGCTGGCGGTGCAGGTACTGGAGCCGGTCGCTAACAATCTGGTCCAGCGATTGTGTGCCGGTCAAGGCCAAGATTTCAGCAACACTGAGCGCATCCGACGGCGTGAGCAGGTACTTCAGGCAAGCCAGCACGAGTTTCCCTTCGGAGGTTTCGAGCAATCCGGCGCGGGCAATAGCCGCTTTCAATCCTGCCCGGTGCAGGGCCTCGGCCACCAGTTCGCAACCGCGGTTGGAGCGGCACAGCACAGCAATATCGCCGGGTTGGGCCGGACGTGTCGAATCGCGTTTTTTCGACCACACGGGCGTTTGTCGGTCCAGCAAAACCTGAATTTGCGCAGCAATACAATTCTCCATCCACGGGCTGCCGGGGACCTTGTTGTGGTCCAGTTCATTGCGGAAATGCCAGTGGATGAGGGCAGCTCCAGCCTCAACTTCTCCACCAATAGAGCTTGGATTGGCGTTGGTGCCGGGATCAAATGCCGGTTCCAGTGCCACCTGTTCCGCCGGCAACTCCGGGAATGCACGGGTAAAAATGGCATTCACCGCATAGACGATGTCGGGGCGACTGCGCCAGGATTTCTCCAGAATGTTCTCCGGCCGCACGCCCCCGGTGGCGCGTATAATAGCCTGCATCAGTGCCGGCTCGGCGCCGCGAAAACCATAAATACTCTGCTTGGGGTCGCCCACCCAGATAGAGTGCCGGGCGAGGCGACTGAGTTGCAGAAAAATATCGAGCTGAATGGGCGAGGTGTCCTGAAACTCGTCCACCAGCAGCAGGTCGAGTTCTGTTTGGAGCGCCGCGCGTACGGATTCGATGCGGAGCAGGCGGCTGACATACGTTTCCATGTCGGTGTAGTCAATCAGGCCGCGTTTTTTCTTGTATTCCTCGTATTCGACGAGCGCGTCGGTGGCGATATCGAACATCAGTTCGATAAACAGCCCCATATCTTCCCGGAAGCGGGGGTGCTCGTCGTGGCTGCGGGCGTACGTCTGGAGTTCCTCAAACAGGTCGCGGCTTTTGGCGCCGACTTTCACCTTGCTGATTTTGACCCACTCGTGCCAGTAGAGTTCGCCGCGCCATTTGAGTTGATTTTGCAGGTTTCGGAGTTCTTCGGCGGCATCGCGGGTGGTTTTGGTGCCGTCGGCTTCGTTGGCGTCGAGGGCGGCCACAGTTTGGTCAATAAGCGCAATGAGCCGGTTGTTCCACTGCAGATCGGTCGTGTTTTTAACGGGCGGGAGCAACTGTTCAAAGGTTTCGCGGGAGCGTTGCTTGCTTGTAGCGAGCACGTCTTTGGTAAAATTGTTGGCGCGGGCTACGTCGGTCAGTTCGCGGATATCGCGCCGCCAGTCGTACGGTTCGCCGTCGGTTTTTTTGGTCAGGCCGAGGCGGTCGGCCAGTCGGTTTATGGTTTCGATACGCGCTTCGGTGAGTACCTGGGCGAGAGATTCGTTGAACAACCGCTGCTGGTCGCTGTCGGCGATAATTTCCACCAGGGGCGACACGCCGGCCTCGAAAGCGAACCGCTGGAGCAGGCGTACACCGATGCTGTGTACGGTGCCGATAAGTGCGCTACCGAGTTCGTTGGCGGCCTCCGACATGCCGTCTTCGAGCAGACGTGCCCGCACGCGTTCCTGTAGTTCGGCGGCGGATTTTTGGGTAAATGTGGTGGCCACAATGCCTCCGGCCCGCACGCCGGATTTCATCAAATCCACCATACGCCGGGTCAGCGTAAACGTCTTGCCGCTGCCGGCGCCGGCAGAAAGGATGGTCAGATTGAGTGTTGTGTGTTGCGTTTCAGGTTTTGAATTGGCAGGCATGGCGGATGGTTTGGGCAGCAAGTTCGGAAATGTCTTGGAGAACAAGAGCAAGGCCTTTCATACGGAAATACGGTTTGGCAGGTTCTGTGAAAAATTCGCGGCGGATCAAAAAAGCGTGCAAATATAGTCGCATCCTTTACGTTTCTTCGCCGCCGTTTTTTTGTCAAACCACCACCCTACTCATGGTACGTATCGCGCTTTTTTTTGTCTCTCTGCTAATCCTCGCCGCTTGCCGCGACGCAGCGCCTGTTTCCTCCAATACGCCCATCCAGACGGAGCACACCTCACAAGCTCCCGAAGGCCAATTACCGGCCGACTTCGATGCGTTTTATCAGAAATTTCACGCCGACAGCCTGTTTCAGATTGCCCATATTTCGTGGCCTCTGCAGGGTGTAACTTCAGTGGAGGTGGATACCGGCAAGCAGCAAACAAAGCCCATCTACTGGGAAAAGTCTGCCTGGCGTATGCACCGGCCGGTTGATTTCAACTCCGGCGAGTTCAAAAGGCAATTGCAAATAATGGGCGACGAACTCGTTGTCGAACGTATTTCCTACGCTGCCGCTAATTATGGCCTGGAACGCCGATTCGTGCGCCGCAGCGCGGGTGAGTGGGAATTGATCTACTATTCCGACATGCTGGAATCAGCAAAATAAGGTTACAGGCCCAACAGCACCCGTAATCCTGTCACGCGCAGGCATCGTTTTCTGTCAAAAAAGCACCCGCTCCCCAAGCCATTCTGCCAAACCGTCAGGTTTCATTGGCGTGGCACATTCATTGTTAAACGTACAAAAACATAAATCAGGTTCTAACCAGAAACCCTGCAACCAGAAACCTTCAAACCACTATAAGTTATCATGGGAAAAATTATTGGCATTGACTTAGGAACAACCAACTCCTGTGTGTCCGTCATGGTCGGCAACGAACCTACTGTGATCGCCAACGACGAGGGCGCCCGCACGACGCCTTCCGTCATCGGATTTTTGGACAACGGCGAACGTAAAGTCGGCGCACCAGCCAAGCGTCAGGCGATCACCAACCCGCAACGCACGGTCTCCTCCATCAAACGCTTCATGGGTATGCGCCACAGCGAGCGCACGGAAGAGATCAGCCGTATGCCGTACAAAGTTGTCAAAGGCGACAACGATACCTGTCGCGTGGACATAGACGGACGCATGTACACCCCACAGGAAATATCGGCGATCATTTTGCAAAAAATGAAAAAGGTGGCCGAAGACTATCTGGGAGAAACGGTAACCGAGGCGGTTATCACCGTACCGGCTTATTTCAACGACTCCCAGCGCCAGGCAACCAAAGAAGCCGGCGCTATTGCGGGCCTCGACGTGAAACGTATTGTCAACGAACCTACGGCAGCAGCCCTGGCTTATGGCCTCGACAAGCGCCACAAGGATATGGTCATCGCGGTATATGACCTCGGCGGCGGCACGTTTGACGTGTCCGTGCTCGAACTCGGCGGCGGCGTTTTTGAAGTAAAATCCACCAACGGCGACACGCACCTCGGCGGTGACGACTTTGATCAGGTCATCATCGAATGGCTGGCCTCGGAATTCCAGCAAGAGGAAAAAATGGACCTCCGCAAAGACCCCATGGCGCTCCAGCGCCTGAAGGAAGCCGCAGAAAAAGCCAAAATCGAACTGTCTGCCGGTCAGGAAACAGAAATCAACCTGCCCTACATCACGGCAGTGGACGGCGTGCCCAAGCACCTTGTGAAAAAACTCAGCCGCTCCAAATTCGAGCAGATGATTGACCACCTGGTGCAACGCACCCTCGAGCCATGCCGCCTGGCACTAAAAGATGCCGGTCTGCAAGCCAGCGAAATTGACGAAGTGATCCTCGTGGGCGGTTCTACCCGAATCCCGCGCATTCAGGAGGCTGTAGAAAAATTCTTCGGTAAAAAGCCGAACAAGAGCGTGAACCCCGACGAGGTTGTAGCCGTAGGCGCAGCAATTCAGGGTGGTGTGCTCAGCGGTTCTGTGACCGACGTGCTCCTGCTCGACGTCACCCCGCTGTCGCTCGGTATCGAAACGATGGGTGGTGTATATGACGTGGTGATCGAGTCCAATACGACGATACCAACCAAAAAGTCAAAATCGTACTCGACTGCGTCGGACAACCAGCCGCAAGTGGAAATCCACGTCCTGCAGGGCGAACGCCCTATGGCTCGCGACAACCGCTCGGTAGGCCGATTCATCCTTGACGGAATTCCGCCGGCACCGCGGGGCGTACCGCAAGTCGAAGTCACCTTCGACATTGACGCCAACGGTATCCTTTCGGTAACTGCCCTTGATAAAGGTACCGGTAAAAAGCAAAATATCCGGATCGAAGCCAGCACCGGCCTTTCCAAAGAGGAAATTGCCCGCATGAAAGCTGAAGCTGAAGCCAACGCCGACAACGACCGCAAGACCCGCGAGCGCGCCGAAAAGATCAACCAGGCCGATGCACTGATTTTCCAGACGGAAAAACAACTGCGCGAGTTTGGCGACAAAGTGCCGGCCAACCACCGGGAAAATATCGAAAAAGCCGTGGCCGATCTTCGGGACGCGCACAAGGCTGAAGATATTGACCGCATGGACGCCGCATCCGAAGCGCTGAACGCCGCATGGAGTGCAGCCAGCCAGGAAATTTACCAGGCAACCCAATCGGCAAATGGCGGCAGCGCCGAAGGCCCAACGGCAGACGGCCCTACCGGAGGAACTTCCGGCGGCGGAACGGATACACAAGACGTAGAATTTGAAGAAGTAAAAAGCTAGTTAGCATACGGCAAGTTCGTAAAAAGGCTACACGTAAAAAGGCAAGAGGCAACACGCCCCTTGCCTTTTGCTTGTTATGGTACGTACCATTGCTTGTTATTCGACCACGTGCCCGCCCGTTTTGTCGTGGTACATCTGCTCCAGTTCATCTTCGTAGAAAAACTTGTCCCCAAATGCGGGTTTCAGTTCGTCCAGCCAAGTGGCCTTATCGTCGTACTCGGCAAAGAACGGACGACCGACCCAGTCGGGGTTGCGCCCTTGCAGGAACCGTAATGTCAACACTTCTTTTTCTCCCATCCGGGCAACACCCAGGACCTGCACTTTACCCGGTGTGGCCGACATGCTGGGGCCGCGTACGGTGCGGCACAATCCGCTAACCTGCTGATACGCCTGCCGAAAAATCTGCCACGCCTCCACCAGTGGCACCTCAAAATAGTGCTTGGCGCCCGTGTCTCGGGCCACGAACATGTAGTAGGGAATACAATTTTGATTTACTTGCTCGCGCCACATCTCGGCCCAAACCTCCGGGGCGTCATTGATATGCCGCAACAAAGGCGATTGGGTTCGGATTTGGAGGCCTGTGCGGCGGAGGCGGCGGATAGCACGACGTACTGCAGGCGTTTTCAATTCATTTGGATGATTGAAATGTGCCATAAATGCCAGATTAATGCCGCTTTTCACCACACGCTCAAAGAGGGCCAAAAATTTGTCCGCCTCCTCGTCATCAATGAATTTATAAGGCCAAAAAGCCAGTGATTTAGTGCCGATTCGGATAGACTGAACATTGGTTTTGTTATTTTCAAGAAATGGTTCGATGTATTGACGAAACACCTCGAATTTCATAATCATGGGATCACCGCCGGTGAACAAGATGTCGGTTACTTCCTGGTGTTGTTCAAGATACTTGACCAGTAGCTCCGTCTCGCGCATGGCAAACTTGATTTCGTTCATGCCGACAAACTGCGGCCAACGGAAACAAAAAGTACAGTAACTGTGACAGGTTTGGCCCGAACTCGGGAAAAATAGCAGGGTTTCGCGGTATTTGTGCTGAATACCCGTGAGTTTTACCCCCTCTATTTCGGGAACATTCAACTCCACCTGACCCGCTGGATGCGGATTGAGCTGCAGGCGAATTTGATGGGCCGTGTCTTTGATTTGGTTTCGGTCTGTAGTATTGCCGAGGGTTTTTTCCATAGCCGCAAAATGCGCCGGAAGTAACATTTCCTGGTTTGGAAAAACCAGGTTAAAAATCGGATCGTCCTGGTAGTTGTCCCAGTCAATCAGTTCGTCTATCACATAATTGTTTACTTTGAACGGGAGCACATTGCCAACGACCTCAATAGCCTTGCGTTCCGTTTCCGTCAGCCGCTCCATCTGTGGGATATTGCGGAAGGTGTTGAGTGCGTAAGCCTTGTAATCCGGTTTTGTTTCTGTGAATACATGCATCGTTTTAAATTTTGTGAAAAAAAATGATTGCGCAGGTTTTTAGGGATTGGGATTGAAGAAAGCGTGGACAGTATATTGGGCAGTGAGGTACCCAAATCAGTCGTAATCCGCAAATTTTAAGAGGAAGAAGGCAAGTTACAAAAATTTTGAAAACCTGGACCGGCCGGCCCAGTTGCTGCCGAATAAAACTGTTCAGCCGTATTCATCTAAAAACACGATTTTGCGCCCTTTACAGGCATCTTCTCAACCTTCTCAACCTTCTCAACCTTCTCAACCTTCTCAACCTTCTCAACCTTCTCAACCCCATCTCAACCCATCAAGCAATGAGCACAACCAAGATATATCTCAAACCCGGTAAAGAAGTACCTGTCCGCCGTTTGCACCCGTGGATTTTTTCAGGCGCTATTCAGCGGACGGAAGGGAATGCCGGCGACGGCGACATTGTGGACGTCTTCGACCGCAGCGGAACCTTCCTCGGCACGGGGCATTTTCACCACGGCAGCATCGCCGTTCGCCTGCTGTCTTTTGAACCTGCCGACCTGAATGACCTCGGGTTCTGGACCAAAAAACTGCACACCGCACTGGATGTCCGGCGAACCGCAGGTTTGGCAGGCGCCGCCGATACCGACTGCTTCCGGCTTGTACACGGCGAGGGCGACGGGCTTTCCGGCCTGATTGTGGATGTTTATGGCAGTGCCGCCGTGTTGCAATGCCACAGCATCGGTATGCACCGCCAGCGCGAACGGATCGCGCAGGCCTTGCAGCAAGTACTCGGCGACCACCTCGAAGTGGTGTATGACAAAAGCCGGGAAGCGCTACCCGGCAAATACGCCGAATCCATCCAAAACGAGTACCTCATCGGGACGGCAGATGCTGGCCGGGTAGTGACCGAAAATGGTGTGCGGTTTCGAGTGGACTGGGAAACCGGTCAAAAAACCGGTTTTTTCCTCGACCAGCGCGACAACCGGCAGTTGCTGGCGCAATTTGTGCGCGACAAAACCGTGCTGAACACCTTTTGTTACACAGGCGGTTTTTCGTGCTATGCCCTGCGTGCAGGCGCTACATCTGTACATTCTGTGGATATTTCCGCACGCGCCATGGAGTTGCTGGAGGAAAACATCGCGCTCAATGCACCCTTTGTGGGGAATCACGAGGGCATCGCCGAAGATGTGCTGCGGTTTTTGAAAAATACCGAACAAACCTACGACGTAGTGGTGGTGGATCCGCCTGCTTACGCCAAAAGTCTGGACAAACGCCACAATGCCGTGCAGGGCTACAAACGCCTTAACGAAGCAGCGCTGCGGTGCGTCGCCCCGGGCGGCATCCTGTTCACGTTTTCCTGCTCCCAAGTGGTGGACCAGGACCTGTTTTACCATACTATCGCAGCGGCAGCCATGGAAGTCAAACGCCCCGTACGGGTGTTGCACCACCTCACGCAGGGCGCCGACCACCCGGTCAGCCTCTTTCATCCGGAGGGTGCATACCTGAAAGGGCTGGTGCTGTATGTGGAATAGGTTTTCTAAGAAAAACGAACCTATACCTGCCTTTTTAGCGTGCGCAAATGCCGTAAGTTTGCCACTTCTTGACTTTTAAAAATATACTATGCATAAACTGCTCCTCTTGTCCGTCCTGCTGGCCTTTGTTGCCTGCGACAACCAACCCAATCCCATTCCCATGTGCCACGACGCGAGCGCGGAATTCGCTTCCTTCGCATCGGATAAATCCTTCCAGAACGCCCACCCTGCGCCCAAACCGGTCGCACTGATGCACGGCGGGAAAAACATTGAATTCCCGGTAGAAGGCGGCGCCAATGGTCGCGCATTTTTGATGACGTCGCACGGCCAATCCAGCAAATACATGCTCCTTTTCCACGAGTGGTGGGGCCTGAATACGAATATCCGGAACGAAGCCAATCGCCTCGCGCACGAGCTGGGCATCAATGTGCTGGCCATTGATCTGTACGACGGCAAACTGGCCGAAACTGCCGAGGATGCCGGCAAATACATGCAGGCTTGTGACCCGGAGCGGGCCAAAGCGATCATTCAGGGCGCTGCGAAATACCTCGGCGACAATGCCGACTTCCGTACGATGGGCTGGTGCTTCGGCGGCGGCTGGTCGTTGCAGGCGGCACTGCTGCTCAACGATCGCGCCAAGGCCTGTGTGATTTACTACGGCATGCCGGAAAAAGACGTGGAAAAACTGAAGACCCTGAAAACGGACGTACTCATGATTCACGCCAAACAGGACAAGTGGATCAATGATGCCGCCGTGGAGGAGTTTAAGAAAAACATGGAAGCTGCCGGCAAAGCACTGACCGTCAGCGAATACGATGCCGATCACGCGTTTGCCAACCCAAGCGGCCCGCGCTACAACGACCAGGCCGCACAGGAAGCAAGAGCCGTGGTGCTGGAATATTTGCGCAGCAAATAGACGTTCCCCCGCAGCGGCGCAGAGAAGCAGCGTTTTTTTTAACCAAAACCCTAAGCTTTTCTGCGCCGCTGCGGTAGAAAACCCCGTGGGGCCAAAACCACTCCGTACTTCTGCCAATTTCATGTCGAAGAAAAAAACACCGCACCCGCCCCGGCAAAACCAGGAACCAACTGCACCGACGCCGGCTGTATCTGCCGACGCCACCTCAGCTGCACCGCCATTCTTTCAAAATCTGTGGCTCCTGGTGGGCATTCTGGTCGGTGCAGCCGTACTGGTGTACCTGAATTCGCTGTCCAATGGCTTTCTCATCTTCGACGACGACAAGGCTATCAAGTACAACGAGGTGATCAAAAACCCTTCGATTCGGGGCATTTTTGGCGCCAACAACCTCGGCATGTACGCGCCCATGACCTGGCTCGGATATGCCCTGGTGTACGGTATTGCCGGCGAGAGCGCCCCTGCATTTCATACCTTCAGCCTGCTGCTGCACACGGGCTGCGTATTGGCTGTTTTCGGGTTGCTCAACCTGTTGATCGCCCGCCGCGAGGTATCTTTTTTCGTTGCCCTCCTGTTTGCGGTACACCCCATCCAGATGGAGGCTGTATGCTGGATCGCCGGCCAAAGCGCCCTGACGTTTTCCCTGTTTTATCTGCTCGGCCTCATCGCCTATGCGTTGTGGCAGCGAGACCAACGGCCGCTTTTTTACGGGCTTACTTTATTGATGTTTGTGTTTTCCATTCTGGCAAAATCCGCAGCGGTTACGTTTCCGCTCGTATTGCTGGCCTTTGACTGGTACCGAAATGGCTCCTTGACCATCAAAAACTTGTTGGCCAAAACGCCGTTTTTCGCCATCAGCGCGGCACTTGGGCTGTACACGCTCACCACCCGCGCGGCAGAAGGGCACAACCTGGTGGTGACCACCAAGGCGCTTAACCTGTTCGACCGCTTCCTGATGGTGTGCCACTCGCTGCTGTTCTATCCGGCGAAAATGATTGCACCGCTCGGACTCAGTATTTATTACCCCATGGAAAAAACGGGCGGGCAGTGGTCGCTCGATTACTACGCTGCGCCGTTAGTTGTCGGTGTGCTGGCATGGTTGGCATGGAAATACGGCCGGAATGCTCGGGAGATTGGGCTTTCGGCATTGTGGTACCTGCTGCCCCTGACCGTCATGTTGCCTTACGTCACGGTCGGCACGCTGGAGATGCGCTCCGGGCGGTATGTATATTTATCGTCTATTGGTTTTTTCCTGCTAGTGGTCTGGCTGGCGCAAAAGCTGCAACCGATGTTGCGCCGCGGCATCCTCGCGATAGCCGTGGTGTTGTATGCCCTTTTGGGTATGCAGCACGGAAGCGTATGGAACAACGAGGTCACGGTTTTTCAAAACTGCGTGGACAAGTATCCCGACGCGGTGCTGTGCAACTGCAACCTGGCATACGGCCAACTGCTTAAGTTTGACTACGAAAATTCGATCAAGCACTACACCAAAACGCTTTGGCTGGACCCCACCTACGTGGAAGCCTACAATGGCCGTGGGCAGGCGTATTTCATGCTGAAACGCTATGAAGAGGCCTATTCCGACTTCGACAACGCCATCAAGGCAGGCATCGTCACGCCGCGCCTTTTTCTGAACCGGGGTAAATGCCACGTCATCCTCAATCGCCCGAAAGAGGCGGTGCCCGATCTCGCCCGCAGTATCGAACTGGAACCGCGCAATCCCGAAACCTACTATTTCAAAGGTATCGCTGAAAGCCAAACCGGAAACCCCGACCAGGCCTTATCCGACTATAACAAAGCCCTCGAACTACAACCCAGCTATCCCGATGTGCTGGTCAACCGCGCCTTGCTTTTTGCCAATCAAAAACGCTACGATGAGGCTATCGCCGACTATACGACGGTGGTGACGTCCAATCCGAACGTGGCCATGGCCTGGAACAACCGCGCCGCTGCGTACCTCACCATAGGCCAATACGACAAGGGTTTAGAGGACGTCAACCGCGCGTTGCAGATCAACCCCAACTACTCCATCGCTTACCGGACCCGCGCCAGTATTTATCGCGGCATGGGGCAGATGGCGCAGGCGGAAGCGGATATGGCGCGGTCTTTACAATTACAAAGCGGGGGGCGATAGAGGTTCCTTACAGGCGAATGAATACCCGCGGCAAACCCTGAAAACACGCCAAAAAGCAGGTAATTCGATCTGAGTAGCTTTGAGGTGGAACTGGGGATTTGAGGAGGTATGTGTGTCATCGCAGTAACTGCAAATCCCCTTTACGGGAACGGGCCTGCTTGGTATTTTCATCGCGGACTTCGATATAACGCAGCATCCAAACGTACACATCGGAGGGCGCGTCCAGGCCACTGTATTTCCCATCCCAACCTTGTTGCGGATCAGTAGTGCCAAAAACGCGCTGGCCCCAGCGGTTGAAAATTTCAAACTGGTAATCCTCCGTTGGAAAATACAGGACCGGGCGGAAAACGTCATTGATCTCGTCTCCGTCGGGCGTAAAGGCATTCGGGATAATATCCGGTACGCATACCTCCAAAGAGTCGGATATTTCTACTGCGCAAGAGCCTAAATTGACAATTGCTGTGACAGAATATTTTCCGGGCTGCCGGTAACAAACCGGTCCTGCGATCGGGCCGGCCGCGCTACCAGGTTCGCCCCCCGGAAATACCCAGGCGATATTTTCCCCTGTAATCCCTTCCAGGGACACGCTCAATTGCACGCACTCTCCCGGACAGATTTGCCCGGGCTGGATACGTACAGTACCCGGTTGACAGGCTGGAATAGTGGTCGGATGGAGCAATATCGTCTCCAACATTGCCGCTTCGACGACCACGCCCGAGCCTTGTACAATGGTCAAGTTCAAGGACTTTGATTCCACCGGCACTACCCGTGCAAGGAGCTGGATGCTGTCAGCACAACAAAATGGCAAGTTTCCTTTGCTATCCAACCGGTAGATCAGCAATTTGTTTGCGCCGGCGGCACCACCCTGAGCGCCGACACTAAACAGGGAGCCGTCGCTGGACACATCCAGGTCGGACAGTACTTCTGCCTGCGGCAAGCGCCGTCCCCAGAGCAGGCTGCCCTCGGCAGAAACATGAAAAACCGCAGCCGGCATTTCGGGTACTATAGCGCTGTACAGTTGCCAGTAAAACCCGCCAAAGGGTGTGGGTTGTAAGCGGTAGCGATATGAGTATGCCGTGTGGGAGAATGTGTGCGACAAGGCAAAAGACCATTGAACCTGCCCGGCCGTATCGGTTTGCAGGAGCCAGTAATCCGGGTATACAAACGGTGTATCGGCAAACCTGCCCGCAAAAACGAGCTTGCCGTTGGCGTCAGCCGCAAGCGCATGGACTTCAGCATTATACCCCTGATTTAGCGATTTGCCCCACAGGAACTGTCCATCCGGGCTGATTTTCAACAGGGTAAGATGCGGGGCCTGAATGCCGATTTTTATCGTTGTAACCTGATAAATATTTCCTTGTTCATCTACCGTATTGGCGCCACCACCTGGCATAAAATAGCTTTTTTCCCATATTAATGTGCCATTATGTGCAAAATGCAACAAGTGGGATCGTACCGGCGCGGTACTCTCGCCAACCGAGAGCAAGTAGCCGCGCGGCGTTGGTATCAGTCCCGACAAGGAAAGGTTCAGGTAAGGGAAAACCAATTTCTGGTAAGACATCAGGTTTCCCGAAGGCGAAAAACGCAGCATAGCAACAGCCATTCCACTCGGACTTGACGCCTCCTGCAATACGGCTACAACGGCGTTCCCCGCAGAATCGGCGATCAACTGAAATGCATTGAAAAATTGGGGTTGCAATTCCTGACTCCATTCCAGTTTCTGTTGCTTGTCCAGTTTGTGCAGCACGAGGCGTGCATCCTTCGTATTGTACGATTGGTGCTGTGCCAGTACCCAAACATGTCTGCCTGGTACGGCGGCTATCTCCGGGGTGTATTGGGATAGCCAGTTCGTCTTGATTTCCAGTGTTTGGCTTAAAGCCGTTGTATGGATAAGGACAGCAAACAGGGCAGCAGCGAACTTGGTCATGAGCATGTGTTTTTGAGACAACGTACGCCCACCTACTATTGCTGCTCCCGCATCAGGGCGAAACCGACCCGTATGTTGTTTTCACCAGCGTTTTCCTGACAGGCCCCCAACCGCGCTTGATCGTTACGATAAACAGGTTGTCAAAATCGTCATCCGGGATCGAAACGGCTTCTCCGCTTAATGCCTCAACGATCTGGGGTATGGTATTGGAGTGCCCAACCACGAGCACATTTCGGCTGCCGACGCTTTTCAAGCGTTCGATGAAGCCTGCTGTGGTATCCGGGCGGTACAAGGTCAACTCCAGATTTTTTGCCGTAGCCAATGGCTGGGCGGTCTGTTGCGTTCGCACAAACGTAGAAGCAAAGATTTGGCTAATGTTTTTGTCTGCCAGGGTATCCCGCAAAATGCCGGCGCGGGTGTGGCCTGTGTCAGAAAGAGGGGATTCGTTGGAGTTGTCCAGGCGCTCGGCGTGGCGCACCAGGTAGTAATTGGTGGTACAGGAAGCGAAGAGGAACAGGACCGGCAGTAACCAGACGAGGCATTTTTTAAGCATTTCCATAGCATAGTTTTATGGATTAGTTGAAAACAGGATGAACACCTGGTAAGTCGTGCGCATCTATTGTTTCACAACTGCCACAACTGCCCTTTCCTGCCCGTCCCACACAACAACGCGATAGTTCCCCGCAGGCAAACCTGCGAAGTCCAGCGGAACAATGGCTTCTTCTCCGACTTCCAGCTGTTGAACAATTCCCGTGTGGCGCAAATCAGCGGTCAGTACTTCCACCTGTACAGATGCAGACCGAGGCGTGCGAATACGCAGTTGGCAACGCTCTAGTACGGGGTTTGGCCAAAGAAAAATATCCAGTTTTTCAGAAGGCATAGTCAGGGTGCGCCAGGGCGAGAACGTAGCTGCGCCGTCGCGGTCCGTTTGCCGAAGGCGAAAGAGGTGTGCACCGGGATCGAGATTGGGTACGCGAAACGAATAAACTGTTGGACTTGTGCCGTCGCCTTGCGCGGGTGTGAAACCTACAGCTGCCCAGTGGTGCCCGTTGTTGCGGCTGTACTGGATTTCGAAACCTGCGTTGTTGAACTCCGTGGCAGTTTCCCAGGTCAGTTGGGCGTCCCGGTTGTCGCGGCGGACCTCGAAACGTGTAAGCTCGACCGGCAACCCGGAGCCTCCGTTCCCTCCGCCGGGGCCTACCGGGGGCGCAAGCACTGCATCCAAAATGGTGAGCACGCCATTGGAAAGTGTAGCGCTCAGCACCTTGGTTACGTATCCGGACTTGCTAAAACTTACATCCACGGTACCGTCCTGCAACTGCGCGATTTTGTAGTTCCCAAAGGCATTGGTAGTGCCCGATACGCCACTCGACAAGATCACTACATCCGCCCCATTGATGGGGTTGCCCGTAATGGAGTCTGTTACGGTACCTTCGAGGTAGCAGCCGCGGATGTAGTCGGGCGTCATAACCCACAGTTCGCCATTATCTGTGCCTTGGGCACGGATATTGGAGGCCACGATCGTGCCGGAGGGGAAATAGGGATATACGCCCCAGCATCCCTCGAAGCCATTTCCGGCGCCGTTGGGATAGGTATCATAGCGGCCAACCTCGACGATATTGGCCGGGCGCGATACATCTATGATGGAAAATCCGTCCTTGTACCAGGAGGTGACGGCGTAGTTGTCTGTGACATGTGTGTTGTGCACGATGGAGCCGGAGCCGGGAGTGATCCGGATGCGATCCAGTTCCTTGATATCGGTGGGGTCGCTCACGTCGTAACTCGTCAGGAAGGAATTGCTGATTTCGTCGGTTGTGAACAGGTAGTTGCCTGATTTCCAGGTATTGTGGGTAAAATTTCCTGGCGTGTTTTGAGTGCCCAGCAACACGGGACTGTTTTTATTCGCCATGTTGATGATGGCAAACTGCCCGGCGTAAATGTGCGATGAATACAGCAGGTCGTTGTCCACGTACCCGTCGTGTACATACCCGATGTAGTTCACAAAATTGACATACGCAGGGCTGTACGGGTTGTTATTCAAATTGAAAACAACCGATTTTCCTCCCTGCAAATTGCTCCCGTACACATACAGGTAGCCTTTGGTTTCGTCCACATGCAAGGCATGGGCTCTGGTGATACCGCCCGGATTCACGCTGTGGTAGGTTAGGTTAGCCGAAGGCAGATTACTCAGGTCAACTACTTGAATGCCAAGGGACCCATGCTCTGTAACAACATACGCATAGTTTTGATAGGTTTTGATTTCCCGCCAGGAGCTGCTCGGGCCGGGGATCTGCACGATTTGCTGCGGGTCATCGGGGTCCGTTACATCCACGATAATCAAACCATCTTGACCGCCTACAAGCGCGTATTCACTGCCATTGGCCGTATAGCCCCAGATATTAGCAAGGTTTTGATTGGAAAATGTCATTGTCGAGCGGTGCGTGACATTGACGTTTTGCGCCGGCAATGCCAGGGAAACAACTGCAAATAGAATGGCCAGAAACAAGCGCATATCGAGTATAAATTTTTACAAAGAAACAGTTTTTCTCCCGAAAGTACCGGACGCACCATTTGCCAAAATTGTCAGTTTCCGAATCAACCGGCCAGCCGCCCCAACAACCATTCTTTTTCCGTCAGTACCGGTTCTGCCTCAATTTGCCGACGCAGTTCGCGGGCAGCATCGGCATCCTCCGGGACGAGGCGCACAATAGCTCGGGTATAGCGGGCGATGTTGAGGTAATTGTCGCGGTGGTAGCCCACGGCGCGTTGTCGGCGAATGAAGTTGTTGATGCTGTCAATGTGGCTGTCGAGCAACTCCATTTCTCCGGTTTCGCAGTAAATTTTCAACTGCAAAATCTTGGCATTCATACCGTTGATAAAATCTTTGTAGTCGGCGCGCTGGAGGTGGAGCAGGGCCGTGCGGTATTCCTGTCGGGTGTAGGCCACGCGGGCCATGTTGAGGCTGAACGTGGCTTCCCGGTAGCGGCGTTCGAGTGTGGGTTTGTATTTCTGGATAAAGGCCTCTGCCCAGGCGACCTCCTGAAGGCGAATGGCCACGCCCACCATGTTATGGTAGGCGAAACGTGAGATCATACCGTTTTCGAGCAGCAAGTTGCGTTCGAGTGCATCGCGGTACAAATCGAAAGTGGCGCGATACCAGCTGAGATCGCCCGTTTCGTTGCTTTTTTTGATACCGAAATTGATGGCCAGCAGGTACAGGGCGCGCAGTTCGTCGGGCGGGAACTGGTCGGCGTGCGCGAATAACGTATCTCGAAAACGGGTAAAATGGGACTCGGCGGCGGGGTCTGTCAGAAAATGGCAGCCGTAGTAGTACAACGCTATCGCCGGAATATCCAGCAAGCCTTCCGCCTCCACGTGTGCAAACACGACTTCCAGCAGCCCAAACCGGTACGGCGTCTGTGTGACGGCCTGATGCGAGCGGGCAAAACAGACGTGGCGCAATTTGCGGGCGATGTAGGTTTTGTCCATCAGGTCGGAAATTTCCTGCAGGTTGAACGCCTCGTAACGTTTGGCGGCAGAGGCCGACTGGAACTGCTCCAGTTCGATGCGGTGCAGGTCGTCGAAATGCTCTGCGTGGCGCCACGGACGGGCTTCCCGGCTTTGGCGAGCCTCGCGCAGCGATACTTCGGCGTGCTTGGGCAAGTTGCGTTTCCGGTAGGCGCCGGCCAGCCGAATCTTGTTGCGCTCCGGGTCGGCAAATTTTTCCTGATACATCCAGAAGTGCTCCAGTAGTTTGAGCAGGTCGCTGTTGGCGAGGCGCAGTTTTTGGTCGTCGTAGGCCGAACCGGGATAGGCGGCGGCGAAAGCGGCCTCCTGGTGCGGGGGGGTACCGTTTACACAGCAGTCGTTCAGGTAGTCCGCGAGGCCGACAAGTTGTGCCTTTTGGTTGAAAAAAGGCGAGCGCACGAACTTGTCGAACGCCCGCAGTTCCGGTTTGGCGAGGGAAGCGAATGCCTCCCAGAGACGTGTTTTTTGCATGATGAGGGTTTCTGGTTGGAAGGTTGGCAGGTTTCTGGTTGGCAGGTTTCTGGTTGGAGGGTTGGAAGGTTTCTGGCAGGATTGTATTCAATTCAACGTCACAAAAATGCAAGCACTACTACAATTTCGTATCATTATTTTATTTAAAAATTTAACTATCAATACTTTAAAATTTTATCAGATAAATTCCATGCTACAATCCATAAATTTTGTCTTTGCACACCCGAACAGCGCCTCGCACCTTTGTCGCATCAAATACACTGTGAAAAGTCTCAACGTATGAAAAAACAATTATTTGCCCTGCTCTTCCTCCTTATCGGCTATCACTCCGCCCTTGCCCAATGCACCGCCGACGCCGGGCCGAGCCAAACGATTACCTGTCTGGCACCGTCGGTGGTGCTGGAAGGCAGTTCCAATATTCCCGGCGCCACGTATTCCTGGAGCGGGCCGGGAGGGTTCACGTCCAACCTGAAACAACCGACTGTTGTGAATCCAGGACCGTACTCCCTCACGATCACCGACCCTTCCAACGGCTGTACGGCGACGGCTACAGTGGCCATTTTTATCAACACAACGCAACCTGGTGCGAGTGCTACCGGCGGCACGCTCACATGCACAAACTTGCAGGTTGTGCTTTCCGGTTCATCGCCGATGTCCGGGGTGATTTTTAACTGGGTTGGACCCGGTGGTTTCAATTCGACTGAGCAGAATCCGGTCGTTACGGTGCCCGGTGTTTACACCTTGCTTGTGACCAATCCTGCAAACGGCTGTATTTCTACCGCCGATGCGGTGGTTACGCAGGATATTACGTCACCAGCAGTTTGGATCGAGCCCGTGAATCAATTATGCGAGTATGAGGGGACAATTTTTATCACAAATCCCAATCCGAACTATTCATACGAGTGGAGCACTGGGGATACCGCTTCCGTTATTTCCGACTTGCCCGCCGGGCCATACTGTGTAACAGTAACGAACAATCAAAATGGCTGCATAGCAGTCGCATGCACGACCTATACGCCCTTACTATTGCCTATTGTCAGCGATTCTCGGACAAACCCCTATTGTGCTTCGAAAAACGGCAGTATAACACTTGTTCCTGTTCCCCAAACCGCCAATCACTCCTATCAATGGAGTGGCCCCGGCAACTTCTCTGCCAATACGTCGAGTATTAGCGGCCTGGATTCAGGAAGATATGTGGTCACCATCACCAACCTGGAAAATGGGTGTACGGGGGTACAATCCTATCAGCTTATCCGCAATTACCTTCCGTTTTCTAACTATTGGATCAACGACGTCGTTTGCGACGGAACACTCATTATCGAAACAGCCGATAGCGGTTACGTATTCGATTGGGGTAGCGGCACCACAACAGGAAACACCACCACCACTAACCTGCCCCTTGCTCCCGGCATGTACACCGTTTCGTTCACCGATTCCAACGGATGTGTCGGAGACAAAACCATTACTGTCCCGCTAAATTCGCCCCCCTGCACGTTCATACAAGGACAGGTTTCCGTTGACGTCAACGGCAATTGCCTTTATGACCCTAATAGCCCGGCACTACCCTTCTGGTTTTTAAAAGCAGAAGATACCTCCGGCGTTTATTATGCCCGTTCGAATGCATCTGGAAACTTTGTAATTCGAGTTATTCCCGGCGACTACACCGTCTCACTCGTCTCCAACAACCCCAACGCGGTCATCTGTCAAAATGACCTGCCCGTCACCCTTGCCCAATCGGGCGACACCGAAACTGCAGATTTTCTGGTGCAAATTTCCAACCCCGACTGCCCGCAATTGAGCATAGACCTGACTGTTCCCGTACTGCGCCGCTGTTTTTCCAATAACTACTACCACGTTCAGTACTGCAACAACGGCCCTGCCGAAGTATCCGGGGCGTACGTCACGCTCCAACTGGATCCGCTCCTGACACCCCTGCAAGCATACATCCCCTATACCACACTCGCCAACAATGTGCTTCGTTTCGAACTGGGGACCGTCCCGGCAGGCTTTTGTGGTAATTTTTGGGTGCGTATGCAGGTATCCTGTGATGCCGTTCTCGGTCAAATCCACTGCTCCGAGGCCCGGATTTATCCCGACTCCATTTGCGACCCCGTAAACCCGCTGTGGTCGGGCGCTCAGGTAGAAGTCAACTCCGAATGCCTGGGCGACTCCCTTCATTTTATCCTGAAAAACACTGGTACGGGCGACATGAGCGAGGAACTGGAATACATCGTCATCGAAGACGGCATCATGTTGCGGTCAGGCATGGCCCCGGCACTACCGGCCGGCGGGGAAATGACCGTGAAGGTGCCCGCCAACGGCGCTACCTGGCGTGTGGAAGCCCAACAGGAAGCCTTTTCACCCCGTCCGGATCAGCCCGTGCTGTCGGTGGAAGGTTGCTCCAGTACGGGTTCGTTCTCTACGGGTTTCGTTAGTCAGTTTTCCCTCGGAGACGAAAGCCCATGGACGGATATTAACTGCACGGCCAATGTCGGTTCGTATGACCCCAACGATAAACAGGGTTTTCCCATCGGTTACGGTCCTAGCCACTATGTGCGCCCGGGCACCGAACTGGAGTACCTGATCCGGTTCCAAAACACGGGCACCGATACTGCTTTCACCGTGGTTATCCGCGACACACTTGCAGCCGAACTCGATCCGCTGACCGTGCGGCCTGGCGCAAGCAGCCACGACTACCGTTTTGAACTGGCTGGGGCGGGTATCCTGATTTTTGATTTTCAAAATATCCTGCTGCCCGACAGCAACGTGAACGAACCCGCCTCGCACGGTTTTGTGCAGTTCCGCATCAGCCCCCGCGCCAATGTGCCGCTGGAAACAAACATTCTCAACCGCGCGGCCATCTACTTTGATTTCAACGACCCCATCATCACCAACACGACACAGCACCGCATCGGCGAAAACTTCCTGACGGTGGGTCTTTGGCAGCCCCAACGGCCCGAATATGCCGTACAGGTGGCGCCGCATCCGTTGGCCGAGGCCAGCTGGATTACGATCCCCGGCGCACCGGAAACGGGTGATTACCGCCTGCGTGTGTTCGACCTGGCCGGCCGCTCCGTGCGGGAAATGGCCGCCGATGCGCCGCAGTTTTTGCTGCGCAAAGACGCCCTGCCGGCGGGTATGTATCTGTTTCGGGTGGAGTGCGACGGGGTATTGGTCGGGAGCGGGAAGTTAGCCGTGCAGTAAAAGAACGAAGAGCAAAGGGCAAAATGCAAAGGGCAAAAAGCGAGGTGTGCTTTTTGCCCTTTGCTCTTTTTAAATTTTAGGAAGTTTCACCGTAAACGTCGTTCCCTTGTCTATTTCGGAGTGTTTTACAAAAATTTTGCCCTTGTGGTACTGCACTACGATGCGTTTGGAGAGGGAAAGCCCAAGGCCCCAGCCGCGGGTTTTCGTGGAGTAACCGGGCTTGAACACGGTACCGAATTTTCGAACCGGGATACCTTTGCCGGTGTCGGTCACGTCGAAGCAGACGAAACCCGGTTCTTCGTACACCACGGCTGTGATGTTTCCGATGCCGCCTTCCATGGCGTCAATGGCGTTGCGCAGGAGATTTTCCACCACCCAATCGAAGAGGGGTGCGTTGATCGCTACCGGGAGGGGTTCGTGCTCGGCGGGAACAGGAAAATCGAATGTGACACGGCGCGGTGCGCGCCGCTGCATATAATCGCGACAAATGGCCAATTGGTCGTAGATATTGATCGGCCGGAGTTCCGGGTGGGCGCCAATTTTGGAGAAACGGTCGGCCACGAGTTCGAGGCGCGTCACATCGTTGCGCAATTCGTCCAGCATTTCCTGGTTCACAGGATTATCTTCGTTGATGGATTTGAGGGCCTCCACCCAGCCTAGAATTGCCGTAATAGGCGTGCCCAGCTGGTGGGCCGTTTCTTTGGCCATACCCAGCCATACCTGGTTTTCCTCCGCCCGCCGGGCTGAACTGAAGCCCATGTACCCAAACGCAATAAACACAGCGATCAGGAACAACTGCACATACGGATACCATTCCAGCAGGGATAACAAATTGGAGTGGCTGTAAATCAACATTTTGTCAATATCCGGCGGGATGCGGATGCGGATCGTGTCGGCCCCGTTTTCGACCATACGGGCCAGGGCCAACTGTACATCCTCGATGGTCATGGTATCGAGGTTCCGGTCGTCAATATTCCGATACAGCTCGATTTGGTATGCCTCATCCAGCACGACAACAGGTATCGTTGTATTTTCCTCGATGATCCGTCCGGGTAACGTGAAATCGCAGTTCAGGTCCACATCCGTACGCCCAATTTGCCGCATTGCCTCGGCAAATTGTTGTGCCTGCTGACGCTCCCGATCAGCAAGACGCTCCACCAGGTACTTGGTGTAGAGCAAGGAAAGAGCAATAATGGCCACACCTGCTGCGGCCAAATACCATTTCCATTGCGATTTACGCGAGTAAATATCCATCTTTCTTTAAAAAGAGCAAAAGTGAGAAGAATCGCCGTAGGTTTATGGGGTTTGTGAAGTTAATGGTTTTTTGAAGTTTACCATATATCTTTTATTTATGGACTTTTTAACCATATTTTCAAAATTGTTGAACATTATTTCGCTTCCCATGTTTGAAAACTCAACAAACTATTAATTGTTTGCATGAAAAAAGTAGTCGTAATCGGTTCTGGCTTTGCGGGGCTTTCCGCAGCCTGCAACCTTGCTGCCGATGGTTTTGACGTGACCATTTTGGAAAAAAACGCAGTGCCTGGTGGACGGGCACGGCAATTTTCGGAGCAGGGATTTGTGTTCGACATGGGGCCCTCGTGGTACTGGATGCCGGATGTCTTTGAACAGTTCTTTGCGCGTTTTGGCAAAAAAGCCTCGGATTATTACGAATTAATTCGGCTTGACCCGTCGTATGTGGTTCATTTCGGCCAGGACGATCGGATGGATGTGCCGGCGAATATGGCTGAACTCGAAGCCATGTTCGAACACTACGAACCCGGCAGCACTCCCAACTTGCGCAAGTTTCTTGCTGAAGCGGAATACAAGTACCGGGTTGGTATGAACGAGTTTGTACAGAAGCCCAGCCACAGTATTTTGGAATTTGCCGACTGGCGTATTGCAGCCAGCATGTTCCGCTTGCAGATGTTTACATCCATGTCCAAGCATGTTCGGCAGTTGTTCAAAAATGAAAAACTGATCAAACTATTGGAGTTTCCAGTGCTTTTTCTGGGGGCTACCCCCGAAAATACGCCGGCACTGTACAGTTTGATGAACTATGCCGACATGGCGCTCGGAACGTGGTACCCGATGGGCGGGATGTACAAAATCGTGGAAGGTATGGTGGCGTTGGCGAAAGAACTGGGCGTAAAAATCGAACTCGAACAGGAAGTTCGGCAGATCGTTGTTCCGAACGGATCAGCCAAGTCGGTCATTACCCAGGACGGTCGGGAGTATCCAGCCGACGTAGTAGTGGGCGCCGCCGATTACCACCACATTGATTCCAAACTACTCGGCCCCAAACAGCGCAACTACAGCGAAAAATACTGGGAAACGCGCACGATGGCTCCGTCCAGCTTGCTTTTTTACCTCGGTGTAAACAAACGTTTGAAAGGTCTGTATCACCATAACCTGTTTTTCGACGAAGATTTCGGTCGCCACGCCCGCGAGATTTACGATACGCCGAAATGGCCCGAAAAGCCGCTGTTTTACGTCAGTGCCCCTTCGGTGACCGATCCGTCTGTTGCGCCGGAGGGCTGCGAAAATCTGTTTGTCCTGATCCCCGTAGCTCCAGGACTCGAAGACACCCCCGAGATTCGCAAACACTACTACAATTTGGTGATGCAGCGGCTGGAGCAGTTTACCGGACAAAGTATCCGGGATGCCGTTACCTACCGCCGATCCTTCGCGCATACCGATTTTGTTGCCGATTATCACGCATTCAAAGGCAATGCGTACGGATTAGCCAATACGCTCCTGCAAACCGCCTTTCTGAAGCCAAAACTCCGCAGCAAACACGTCAAAAATCTTTTCTATACCGGCCAACTAACTGTTCCAGGCCCCGGTGTACCACCATCGCTGATTAGCGGACAAGTTGTAGCCAGAGAGGTGAAAAGGTTGGAGGGTTAGAAGGTTAGAAGGTTTCTGGTTAGAGGGCTATTCCAACTAGAAACCCTCCAACCAGAAACCTTCTAACCTTCTAACCTTCCAACCAGAAACCCTCCAACCAGAAACTCATTTATTACATGAATCACATTGCGCTCTACAACACTACCTGTTCGGAATGCAGCCGGCTTATCACGCGGCGGTATTCAACTTCTTTTTCGCTGGGCATTCGATTGTTTCACAACCGTTTCCGAGGCCCGATTTACGGCATTTACGGCTTTGTACGGTTTGCCGACGAAATCGTGGACACGTTTCACAACCACGATAAGAAAGCGCTGCTCCAGCGTTTCAGAGAGGATACTTACCGGGCAATTGACGAAGGCATTAGCCTGAACCCGGTACTGCACGCTTTTCAGGAAGTCGTGCGCCGGTACGGCATTGAACGCGAACTCATTGACGCCTTTTTGGAGAGCATGGAAATGGATTTGTCCAACAACACCTACGACACTCACCGTTACCAGGAATATATTTATGGCTCGGCGGAAGTGGTGGGCCTAATGTGCCTGCGGGTATTTTGTGAAGGGGACGATGCCCGCTACGAATCCCTGAAAGCCCCGGCATGCCGCCTGGGTGCGGCGTTTCAGAAGATCAATTTTCTGCGCGATATCCGCAGCGACTACGATGAGCGCGGACGCGTATATTTCCCGGGGGTTGATTTTCGCGCGTTTGATAACACGGCCAAACAACTGATTGAGGCCGATATTCACGACGATTTTGAGGCTGCCTTAGAGGGTATTCGCCGCCTTCCGGAAGGCTCCCGCCTCGGTGTTTATCTGGCCTTCAAATATTACAAACAACTTTTTGCCAAGATCAAAGGTGCACCAGCACAGCGCATCGCGGAGGAACGTTTCCGGGTTTCGGACAAACGTAAAGTTTATTTGCTTTTCAGCTCGGCTGTACGCTGTCAGTTGAATTTTTTATAAAATCCCGGGAAAAATCATTCCGGCAGCCAATCTGCATCAGTCTAAAGGCTTGCCAAGCGGCTTAATCTTGTGTTTCGTATGGCGTTTACCAAACATAAGTCTGATGGAGAATACAAACTTTGATGCGTTCGGCGCTGATGCAGTGGCGCAATTCAAGTCTTTACAACGCGAACTGATTGGGCAGTTTGAGCGGGAATTTCCCGACCCGATGGCGCCCAAAACGATGATCGTTATCCCAAGTCAGACGCTCGATCAAGAGATATTGGCCAAGGTAACGGGCATCAACCACTACGAAGAACGCCTGTTGTGTTTGCTTTTGCTCTTGCGCCAGCCACGCACGCGCATGGTGTTTGTGAGTAGTACACCCATTGACAAGGTTATCGTGGACTATTACCTGCACCTCTTACCGGGCGTCACCCCGCGCCATGCCAGGCAGCGACTTATCCTGCTAAGTTGCCACGACGCTGCTCCGCGCTCGCTCACCGAAAAAATACTGGCTCGCCCCCGCTTGATTGAAAAAATCAAAAATAGTGTGCCGCCCGGTCACGTGGCACATATCGCCGGTTTCAACATCACTTCTTACGAACATGATCTGGCTTTACGGTTGGGGTTCCCAATCTATGGCTGCCCGGCATGGCTGAACTACTGGGGGACCAAAAGCGGTAGCCGGGAAATCTTCCGCCGCGCCGGATTGCCCGTTCCAGACGGCTATGAAAATCTGAAAGATATGGACGAGGTGCTGCTGGCGCTTCGGGAGCTGCGGAAGGAAACACCGGGGTTGCGGCGGGCGGTGGTCAAACTAAATGACGGATTTTCCGGCGAAGGAAATGCGATTTTTTCATTTGAGAAGGCCGGCGACAGCCTGGAGCGAGATACCCTCCGCCAACACCTCAAGTTGGTGGCCGACGATATGACCTACGATGACTTTTCTGAAAAAATGGAAAAAATGGGCGGAATAGTGGAGGTGTTTGTAGAAGGTGAAATCAAAACCTCACCGTCGGTGCAATGCCGCGTGACCCCACTCCGGCAAATCGAGGTGGCATCCACACACGACCAGATGCTTGGCGGTGAAAGTCAGCAAGTTTATATCGGCGCCACGTTTCCAGCCAACCGCGCTTACGCCGGCGAAATCGGGGCGATGGGTCAACAAGTAGCGGAAGTACTCTGCAAGGAGGGTGTCATCGGGCGTTTCGGTATTGATTTTATCTCCGTCAAAGAACCCGCCGGCTGGTGGAAACACTACCCCATCGAGATCAACCTGCGCAAAGGCGGCACGACCCACCCATACCTGATGCTGCAGTACCTGACGAATGGCTACTACGACCACCATACCGGCGTTTATCATACCCGCGATGGCCAGGAACGCCACTATTTCGCCACCGATGGCCTCCGTTCGGACGCTTACAAGGGCCTCACCCCTGAAGACCTCATGGACATCGCCATTTGCAATGGCATCCACTACGATGCCACGGTGCAAGAAGGTGTATCCTTCCACCTGCTCGGAGCCCTTTCCCAGCACGGGAAGCTGGGCACTGTGTGCATCGCTGCTACGCCGGAGCGGGCAAAGGCGCTATACGAGAAAACAGTAGAGACCTTGGATCGGGAAACAAAAACCTGAATTACCCCAGAAAATACGCGCCCACAAAAGCACCCACCGTAGCTACAAATCCCATCATAAAAACGGTATAGGAATACGTCAGCAACCGATATTTCCGATCCAGTACGAGGCCGAGATAATACAGGTCGCGGGTCATATTGCCAAACAGGAGCCGCCCGTCGCGCAGCATGTTATCCGTAGCGGCCTCGAACTGCTCAAGCGTGAGGTGTATAAAATTTCCAAAAAAAACCGGACTGGGCGGCTGGCCGGACACCGGCAAGAGTGTGGTCACACGTGGGCGAGATGACAACACCGCGAAGATGAGCGACGACAGGCTCGTCACCAAAAACATGATGATAGGCAGAATAAACAACGGGTTGCGGCTGGTCAGCGACTGGTAGGTGAGCAAGGAAATAGCCACCGACAGCAAGATGGAATTGACGCTGATCATAATATGCGCCTTGTTGTCGGCAATAGCGCTCAAGCGGATGTGGTTGGCATAGTTGGCGCGGAAATACGTCTGGATACTGGAACGCATCGGCCGGCGGGCAAGCCGGTCGAAGCGGTCATTGCTCCGCTCCGTTTTTTTGGGAACAGCCACTTCCATCGGCTGCGTCGTCGTGCGTCGTTCGAGCCGGCGCAACGCCAGTACAGGTTCGTAATGCTGTTTTGCAAAGGCCGTAAAAAACACCACGCGGTGCTGTTCCGCATCGAGGTACTCTTGCCAATCGGCATCCGAAATTGGATGCCCGCTCAGCAGTTCGCGTTCGAGGCGCAGCAGCGGCAGGCGTGTTTCGACTTGTTCCGACCAGTCATACGCGCGAATAGCATCGTTTAGCACCCGGGCTTCCGGTGTTTTAGGTTTCCCGGAAGCGAACACCGCTGCGATGCAATGCCGAACCAGTTGCATTTTTTCCTTCGGACACTTTTGTTCCGCCAAAAAAAACTCCGCGCGAATCGCACTCGTCTCGGCGGGGTGCGCCGCGTCGTACAAGTAGCCAACATTGAAAAACCAGGCGGACAATTGCGCAATTTCGGCGCTGTCTTCCGGCAAGTGCTCGTGCTGTACCAAATTGGCAACGAGTCCTGCTACACCCGCTGCCTGAGCATAGTTATGGAAAACGAGCCGGGCATCGTGTTGTTCGTTCCACAGGTGTAGTACGTGCCGTTGGGCCTCAACGAGCAGCTGGGTGTCCGAATCGCCCGGAATGTCTTGGAGTATTCTTGCCATACGTTTCGCGTTGTTTGCCCACAAATGTAGGTCATAAACCCTGTTAACCTCATAACCCACAATCCCCCCAAAACGAAAAACACCCGATCAGAACTTGTCTGATCAGGTGTCGCCCGATTTCTTGTTGTGACCACGACTGGAGTCGAACCAGCACATCCGAAAGGACACTACCCCCTCAAAGTAGCGCGTCTACCAATTCCGCCACGTGGCCGTAGAAATATCGCTTTTGCTGAAAGCGGCGGCAAAGATACGGGCATCGGGAAACTTTCAAAGTTTGAGTCGAAAAGTTTTCCAAGGAAATATTTTCAAGCGTTCCCGGTCTTCATCCCAAGTACCCGATCCACCCGTTTTTGCCCCATTAAGTAGAAAAACCCCAACATGCTCATGCCTGCCGCCGTGTAAAAAACGACCGGCATTCGCTCCATTTTGCTGGCAAAATACCAACCCGATACGGCGGCGCCTACTCCAATGGCAATTTCGAGAGCGATGTACATGGTGGCCATGGATCGCCCTTTGCGTTGCGGATCGCCGAGATCCACCGTCCAGGCATTGATGGCCGGAGCAAAAATGCCGTTGCCGAGGCCAAACAAGACGGAAGACAGGTATAGCATTGCAGGTGTAGTCGTATTGGCAAAGGCAAGCATAGCCAGGGCAATCATCAAGGCCGACACCTTTAAAACGGGTTCGCGGCCACGCTTATCGGATATTTTCCCGGCAAACAAACGCGTGGACACGCTGGCCAATGTAAATAACATGAACACCGTACCGCGGTTGGACACCCCTACCCCATCCGTCAGGTCAGGCGCCAGCGTCAGAATGATGCCGTAACTTCCATAGCACAGGATCATCACAATCGCGGCCGGAATAGCCAATGGATCGTAAATATCGTCTTTCGTTACGCGCAACAACCCCAAGCGGAACGGTTGCTTTTCCGGCAGCGTCTCCTTCAGGTTCAACATCACCAACATAGACAAAGCCGCCATGACCGAAGAGGCGTAAAACACTGCATTCAGCGACCACACACCGGCCATCCAGCTACCCAACGGCGGAGAAGCCGACACGCCGAGGCTGAAACATATCCCCAGCACGCCCAATGCCTCGCCCCGCCGGTGCATAGGCACGATGTCGGCCACATAAGCCGAAGTGCCGGTAGGTTTAAATCCTGTAGAAAAACCGTGAAAAAAACGGAGCGCCAAAAATCCGTTTACAAACGCCAGTGCCGGGTAAAGCATGCCGCATATCACACAGGCAAGTACGCCGATATACATCACGGGCAACCGGCCGATCGTGTCGGCCAATTTGCCGCTGAAGGGCCTCGAAACACCTGCTGTTATCGTGAACAATGCGATGATCCAGCCTTTGTACTCCGCCCCGCCGAGCGACGTGAGGTAGGCCGGCAGTTCGGGAATCATCATATTGAAACTGCCCGCAAACAGCGCATGCGAAAGGCAAAGGAGCAAAAAAGCCGGTGTGTACAGCGGGGCGTCCGCAGAAACGGTGGGGTGCATGGCAGGTGGGTAAGTAAGGAGGCAAAGGACTGTCGTCCTGAAACAAGGCAAACCCCAAGGTCAAATCCGTCTGTTTTTCTTTCTCGACGAGCCGATGCCTGTGCCGCCTGTGATGATGGTATACACGCGACAAAGGTAAGGTGGATTTGGAGCGGTGTGGTACAATTTGCGATTTGGAATCTACAAGCTTCAACCCGTTCACACACCTGCACGCCCCGTTCGCCCTTTCAGACGGTCTGTTTACAAAGTGGCGGAAAATTTAACATGGAAACCCGGAGTCTGTTGGCTACCTTCGGCATGTCGCAACCGCCCGGGCCGTGTCCGGGATTGCCGGGCGGAGCGGCAGAAACCGATCTTTTCACCAAAATATTTTTTCCCGATGAAACAATGCAATTTTTTCAGCGGGGTCGGGCATGACTTGGCCCGCACGCCGCACGCCGTAACCCTAAAAAGGTTGCGAAGTTATCCTGTCTGTTTGTATAAAATCGTGATCTTGTTTATTTTCTCTTTAGGTTTGTCAAAAGGGAATGCGCAATCAGGATGCATTCAGCCAACCATCGTAGAGTGGATTTCTGATCCAGTTTTGCCTTCTGAAGGGACACTCAACTTCGGGATATGTGATCAAGAACTAAGTGTTACACTCGAGTTTACACATGAATATGAGGACCCGCACGAGTACATCTTTACTATCAAGTATGCTACGCTATATGAAGATTTTAAGGAAGCCCACGACAGCCTCTCCACCGGTCGCCTGGCTTACATCGCAGAGGAGCGTAGCAAAATTTTTGCGTCCGACGTCGTCCAGGATTCCCTGCTGGAACTGTACCGCCTCTCCTGGTACGACGGCATGACCGACCTGCTGACCCTCGACAGCCTTCGGCAAGCGGGTGACACCTCCACCTCGGTGTTGCAATATGACTCGGCGGTACTACAGAGTACCACCGCGCGTACCCAATATGCAGATTATTTAGACACCCTGACACAGGCTCGCAAAACGAAAATTCAAACGCTTCGTATGCAGAACGCCTGGATAACGGCTACTACGCCTACTCCTGCCGCCAACCACAAAACGGTAAACAACATCGTATTCAACCTGCTGCTGTATGATACCCTGCAAACCGGCGACCTCGCCACCCTCGCATCCATCGCCGACATGTGCCCGCTGGAAGGCGGCGACGCCGTATACGAGGCGCGGACCATTGTGGCGCATTTTACCGGGGCGAGTTACGACGATGTCGAATTGTGTGCGGAAACGGAAGAGCGGAAACGGGTTGAAATGCTGGAAGATACGGCTGATACAAAAAAGATTGCTTTATACCCAAACCCGACGACCGGACAGGTGTATTGGACGGGCACAAGCGATCAGGTAGTTCGTATGCGGGTGTTCAACGCTGTGGGTGGCTTTGTTGCATGAATCAGCCGGCGGAGCCGGCTTCCCCCAACCCAATTAAAGGTCAGGCGACTTTTACGGCTATAGGCGCGGCGATCTGAATTAATTTATTCAATATGGCCACCTTGATGGCGGCTTCTGTTTTCTG
>JBGSKO010000042.1:0-21310 GCA_041741155.1 Saprospiraceae bacterium
GGAAAAAGTTCGGCAAGTGTTTGATCTCTTACCAGCAGTGTCAATGAACGCTATCTATCGTTTTATTGCTAAAAATAAACAACTTGATTTCCCGCTCTTGGAGTAAATATATTAGGTGTTTTTACAAACCGAGAATCGCTGGCGCAGATGTTGTCGAAATAGTACGTTTTATTGTTGCCAAATACGCCGGGATCGAACACAATCAGGATTTTATTGATCGTATTGAAACCTGCCGCGCCGGACATATCGAACGTCACGCGTTGCCACGCCCCGCCAACCGGTACATACTTGATTTTTTCCAGTGCCTGACCCGTGCCTTCCAGCTTGAAAAGCACTTTGGTGCCTGCTGGCAACCACACATCCATGGCAAACTGGTTGTACACCGACAAGTCAATCGTGCCGGTTGAAAGGGTGCCAAAAGCAAAGTTGTAATCGGCGTCCGGGTTATTGGTGAACGAGCCAACGGTAGCGGTGCTGTTCACCTGATTCGGGCCGGGGTTGGCAATGGCTCCGTCGAAGGTGCCGTTGATGCCGCTCCAGTTGATGCCGGAGGAAGCCTCGAAAGTTTCGTGACAGATTTCGGCCTTTTCGGCGCGAATATCGTCGAAGTAGTACGTCTTGTCATCGCCCAACACGAAGGGGTTGAACGAGACCAGGATGGTTTTCAGGTTCGTATAACCGGCGCCTGCCGACAGATCGAACGTGTACTCCACCCATTGATTAGCTACCGTGATATTCACGAATTTTTCCACCGCCGGACCGCCCGGGCCTTCCAGTTTGAACAGGGCCTGGGCAGGGGCCGTGGGCGACCAGATTTTCATTTTGAACTGGTTGAATTCGCTAATATCCAGCGTATTCTGAAAGGTGTGCAGGGAAAAGCTGAAATCAACGGCAGGATTGTTGGTGTACGAGCCGACGAAGTCGCTGGTGTTTACACCCGACTTGTCGGGGTTGGCGATCGCGCCGTTGAACGTGCCGTTCAGGCCGTTCCAGGAAAGCGTGGGTGAGCCGCTTTCGAAGTCTTCATAAACGACTTGAGCATTAGCGCCGAAACTTGCCGCAAAGGCCAGCAGAGCGAGTAGGAGAATTTGTTTCATACAAGATTCCTTTTGTGAAATGGTTATTGAAAAAAATGATGCAAGCGCATGAACCTTAGCCCGATACGCCCAAATAAATTTTCTTTAAGCCCGGCGTTCCGCCCGGTGTATTTACCCGCACGAAATACCAGCCCGACGCCAGTCCGGCTACCTCTACGCGCCATTGATGCGGCCCGGCGGGCAATTCTTGCTCCGGCTGGACTTCCCGTACGGGTCTTCCCAGCATATCGTACAGCATGATGGACAACTGTTGTGCAACAGCAAGGTCCAGGTCTATATGGAAACCGCCCGATTCAACGGGGTTGGGGGAAACAAGCAGGCGCATACCGGGCAGTACTTCGGCAGGAGCGCCCACCGAATTGTCGGGCGAAAAGCCGCTGGCGAGCAGTGCGGGTTCGATTTCCGGATTTTGCATAAACAGGTTCCACAGCAAACCCGTGCGGTGGTTTTCGATCATGGCGACTATTGGCCCTTGGTCAATAGCCAGATATGACCCGGCAAACCAGTTTTGATTCAGGTTGAACGCATCGTAAAAGCCATAGATTCCCCAGAGTTTTTCGCCGAGGTTGCGGTAGAAATGCTGAAGCGCGGCCATGCTCTGGGTTGGGGTGTACGGCATGGAAGCCAGTGCCGCAGTGGGGGCGATGGTTCCCTGATCGTTTGCGATATCGAAGGCGGAATAACCGTTTGGACCGTCGCTGGCCGTCAGGCCCCAGCATTCGGCACTATAGCCGAGGTAATTTTTAGGATTTGCTTTGGCATATTCCCATTGAATAAGGGCGTGGTTGCGGTTGCGCACAAAATAATTGCTGCAGGCATCTTTCCAGCTACGCGGATCGAAACCGAGGTAGGAGTAGTGGGCAAAAAACAGGGGGCCGCCGCCGTTGCTACCCGTGTAGATGGGGTGCCCAAAATATACAGCCGATGTACAATAGCCTGCATTGGCTGCCCAGCCGCTTTGGTACAGGCTACCCGGCACCGCGTGCGTGGGCGATGCCGCCGCCAGGAGGTATGTGATTTGTACTTCGTTGAAACCCCGCAGTGGAAAGTTCATTTGCCAGCCAAAATTGGGCGACCAGTGCCAATACAGTGCGGGACCGCCATTGCGCCGGAACCAATCCCATTCCACATCCTCCCACAGGCCATTGATTGCACTGCGCAGGGCATTTTCCAGTGGTGTATTTTGATTGAAATACTGGCGGGCGACCAACAGACCTTGCATCAAAAAGGCTGTTTCCACCAGATCGGCACCGTTGTCAAACTGGCTGAAGGGGATCGTTTGGCCGGTAGAACCGTTCATCCAGTGCGGAAAAACGCCGTGATACCGCTCGGCAAATTCCAAAAAGGAAACGATTTGCACCATGCGATTGACGGCGGCATCGCGGGTTACCCAACCACGCTCGGCGCCTACCACAATAGCCATGATACCGAAGCCCGAGCCGCCGGTGGTCACGATATTAGCGTTGCCATTGCTGCGCTCGCGGGCCATACCGCTTATAGGGTGTCCAAAATCCCAGAAATATCGAAAAGTTTGGCGCTGCACCATGTCGAGCAATGCCGCTTCGGACATTGGGGCGGTGTGCGCCACGACCGGGGTAGAAAAGTCGCTGGTCAGGCCATTGTTTTTTACCGCCTTCAGGCGATAATATCGGGTAAGGGATTGCCCCTCGTCGCCCGTCCAGTCAAGCGCTATTGCAGGTGTATTGCCGACGGTTTTGAGCAGGGTGTACGTTAGCCCCGCATCTTCCGAACGGAAGATTTGATACCCGGTAACGGCAGGGTCGCTACCGGGTTGCCAGCGCAACTCAACGTGCGACTCATAACCTTCTGCAGCAAAACCTTCGGGCGGTGCAGGCGCTTGACCATCTGCAACGCAGCGCACAAGCACCATTCCCGCGAAGAAAAATATAGATCGAAATCGGTTCATCCTGACAATCGTGGGCGGGCGAGCTGCACTTTCCAAAACAAATGAAAAATTTTGCGTGCGCCGCCACTTGACAGGATGAAATTAGGGCTAATATGTGTTTGATGGGTAAAAACCCACCTCACCAATACTACGCCATGTATAAAATAGGCGAATTAAGACTCAAAACGAGTCCATAAGGGCCACAAAACAGCCTGTAACCCGCACTACCGAATCTGCTTAATCGCTGCCCGGAACTGCTGTGCTGCCTGCTGGTTGCCCATCGCATCATAAATCTGCGCCGAAAACTCGTAAGCAGGTTTGAAGGTCGGGGCCACCTTGATGGCTTCGCGGAGGTAGTTCAGGGCACCCACGTTGTCGCCCTCCTGTTGCACGATGAGCGCCAGATAGTAGTAGGCTGTTGCGTTGGCGGGTTCGAGTTTGATCGCTTTCTGAAACTGCGTTTTGGCCTGGGCTCCATCACCCTTGGTGAGCCAGTACAGCCCGATCACGTTGTTGGCTTGTTCGTCAGCAGGACTAATATCCAGCGCCTTTTCAGCAGCGGATTTGGCTTCCTCCAGTTTGTCGCTGTTCAGGTAGGCTTGCGCGAGTGCGGCCCATGCCAGTTCATTATCCGGCACGGCTTCCACTTCCTTGTTCAGTTTTTCGATGGCGCCATTCCAGTCGCCGAGTTTGGATGAAGCCATCCCCAGGGCGCAATTTTTGCCGGTGTCTTTCAGAATCGCCAGAATGGGCGCGCCACCGACCTCGATGATATGCGCGGCATTATCGGGCGGCCATTTGCCCCGGGCGAGTGCGGCCCCGTCGAGAAAGCGTGTGGGGTACAGTCCATAATCCCAGGCATCATCACAGCGGCGCTCCCATTTGAGGTATTTGAGTTTGACTTTATCGCCGTATTTCGCCAGGAGTTGCAGTGCAGGGTAGTGCATATTGGTGGCGATCACGACCACCTCCTTCATATCCGGTTTCAGGATGCCCTGTTGTTCCATCCACTCGATTCCCTGGCGGATGCTGATGCCCCAATAGTCGGTTTCATATTTTCCGTAAGCCCCCTTGACACCGCCGGCGACCGGGTTGAAATAGACGTACGGGATTTTTGGATTGGCAGCAATAAAGGCTCCGGCATCGGCCAGCAAGAGGGCAAACCCACCGTATGTAGCGTACTGAAGCACTTTTTTGCCGGAAAACAGCACCAGCAATTCATTCCAGAACAACGCCGCCGCCACAGCCAGTGTGGGATAGGCAAACGTTAGCTGGCGCCAGCCGTCATAGACGTTTGATTTTTTGTAAATCACGTAGAACACCGGGAATATAGCGGCAAAAAACACCAGCGCCACCCAAAGCGGCTGGTAGCGGCGCAGCAAGCGGGGAAGCAGCACCAGGCTACCTAAAAAGCCCACCAAAGCGGCCAACGGGATCGTGTAGCCGATCCATTTGATCGGATAGTGCCATGGCGTCATGTTTGACTTCACGTTCACACCTTCGTACAGCACCCGTATGGCAATTTCAAACTCGGAAAATTTAGACAAGGCAAAAAACGGGTTGCTCAGCGGCTTTTGCAGGGCAAATGGCCAAAACAACAACGCGCCTACATAACCGGCGACCGCTGCACCCAACACAACCACAGCGTAACGGGCAATAACTTTTCCGTTGAACAGGCTTCCCCATCCATTTTTCAATACCAAAAACAAACTGGCGAAGAAGAACAGGTAAACAAAATTGAGCAAGCCGCCTGCTCGTACAGCAAGTGCAATGGCCAATCCTGCTACCAACCCGGCGATGTTCCATCGGCTTGGGCTGGGCATTCGGGCCAGTACTGCGGCCATGTTGTAAATGGCCAGCATATAGCCCGCCGCAAACGGGATATCCTTGGGATTCATCAGCGAATCGCCCACAAAACGCGGCGACAACAGCATGATAAGCAGCGTGAGTAGTCCCGCACGCCACCCGGCGATAAGCCGGGCCAGAAGGGCCGCACACAGAATAGCGACCCAGCCCATGATTGAACCGAACAGGTGGCGCACATTGTGGTAAGCCAGTTCCGATTCCGGAAACCCAAGCGCTTTGTTGGTAAAACCGGTGACAATCTCGAAAAAGCCGCCGTAGAGGTGCATATTGCCGTCAGCCACATACAGCGCCGAGGTGTCCTGCCCAAATGAAGTGTAATAATTGACCAGTTTCGCGCTGTAGGCATTCTGGAATTTGTCGTCGGCATTGATGCCGCTACCGAACGAAAGCCAGCAGAGGACGACAAGGCCTGTCGCGGCTACAGCCCAAAATATTTTGCGCATTATCGGGTCCGAAGGAGCATCCACCGAAGGGCGCTCTAACAAATCGCGAGGAGGCTGGGGGGAAGTGGTGCGCGAAACAGGCGCCTGCTTTTTTACAGCCTGAGACTGCTGGGGTTTGTTCTTGCCGGTTTTTGCCATAATGGAGGACAGTGGACAGTGGAATGGAAAATTGCCGGCGCAAGGTAGGAAGGTTGGAGGGTTTCTGGTTGGAAGGTTAGAAGGTTTCTGGTTGGAGGGTTACTGGTTGGAAGGTTAGAAGGTTTCTGGTTGGAGGGTTACTGGTTGGAGGGTTTGTGTACAAAATACCAGACCAGGCCTGCCGCGAGGAGCAGCAGTAAAAGGGCTGCTACGACTACACCCAATTGCAAAAACCGGATGGTACGCCGACGACGAACCCGCTTCCGCTCCAGCCGGATTTCCAACTTCTGCCAAGCCTGCTCGGATGGCCGCTCATGCAGTTTGGACTCGTTTTTTTTAAAAAATTCGAATAAATCCATGTTTCATAAATCAATGAATGATGTCACTCCAACCAGAAACCCTCAAACTTCTCAACCCCCTCAACCTTCTCAACTCCCTCAACCCTTTAAATCAACCCTCAAACGATTCCCTTTGCTTTCAGCAACTGTTTCATTTTATCTTTTGCCAGAATCAATTGCGATTTGCTGGTATTGATGCTGATACCGAGCATATCGGCGATTTCCTGGTGTTTGAAACCTTCCAGCACGTACAGGTTAAAAACCGTGCGGTAGCCGGGAGGAAGTTTTGCAAGCAACTCGAGAATTTCCCTGGCGGAGATATCTGCTTCAATGGAAAACCCGTCATGGGCATCCAGGGGCTGAAAATCGTCGCCCGGAAAAACCAGTGGTTGCGCTTTGCGCAAGTGCATCAGCGATTCGTTCACCATGATACGCCGGATCCAGCCCTCGAAACTGCCGTTGCCCAAAAACGTGTGAATTTGAGCAAAAACTTTGTAAAAACCGCTGACCAGAGCCTCCTCAGCATCTTCCCGTGTACTCAGATACCGCCTGCATACGGCGAACATGACCGGTGAATACCGTTCGTACAGCCATTTTTGTGCAGTCCGATCCTGCTCTTTCAGGCGTTCTATGAGGGTTTGCTCGGTCATACGAAAGCAAAGATGCAGCAAGGGCGTCGCTTTGGTGTGTCTTGGTGAAGTGAAAAGAGCCAGTGTACAGACATTCCCTACCTTTGCGGCACATTTATTTTCGTGTAACTCTTCACATATCGCTCATCACTCATCACTAGAACATTGGAACTCATCAACGGAAAATACCAACTCTCCGGCGGCATAGACCCGCTGGCCTTGTGCAAGGAATACGGCACACCATTATATGTGTATGATGCTGCCGTCATGGAGCAGCAGTACAAGCGCCTCGTCAGCGCTTTTCCCTACCCGAATGTGCGTATACACTACGCGTGCAAGGCGTTGACCAACCTGAATGTCATGCGCTTGTTTCGAAAATGGGGTGCAGGGCTCGACTGTGTGTCTATCCAGGAAGTACAATTGGGGCTTCAGGCGGGTTATGAGCCGGGCGACATCCTGTACACGCCCAACTTTGCCGGCATGGACGAATTCGAGGAGGCCGCATGGCTGGGCGTAAAAGTCAATATTGATGCCATCCCCATGCTCGAAAACTGGGGCCTGCACCACAAGGACGTCCCCGTTTGCATCCGCATCAACCCGCACCTCATGGCCGGGGGGCACGAGAATATCAGCGTCGGGCACATTGACTCCAAGTTTGGCATCAGCATCCACCAACTGCCCCACGTCCTGCGTGTAGTGGAAAGTCAGGGTCTGCGTATTGAAGGGCTGCACATGCACACCGGCTCCGATATCCTTGACGTAGATGTATTTCTCCGTGGCGCGGAAATCCTGTTTGAGGCCGCCCGCAAATTCCCCGACCTGCAGTACATTGATCTCGGCAGCGGATTCAAGGTGCCCTACAAACCCGACGACATCGAAACCGATGTGGAAGAGTTGGGGGAAAAACTGAGCCGGCGTTTTACAGAATTTTGCCAGGAGTACGGGCGCGACCTGACTCTCATGTTCGAACCGGGCAAATTTTTGGTGAGTGCCTCGGGGTACCTTTTCGCGCGTTGCACGCTGGTCAAACAAACGACCTCTACCGTTTTTGTCGGACTTGATACGGGCTTCAACCACCTCATCCGGCCCATGTTTTACAATTCCTACCATAAAATTGTGAACGTGACCGAACCCCAGTTCAAGCCCCGCATCTACACTGTGGTTGGCAATATCTGCGAAACCGACACTTTCGGCTCCGACCGCCGTATCGCAGAGGTGGTAGAAGGCGACATTCTGTGTTTCCACAATGCCGGTGCCTACGGCTGGATGATGGCCTCCAACTACAACTCCCGCCCACGCCCCGCAGAAGTACTGCTGTACCAGGGAAAGGCACACCTCATTCGGCGCCGCGAAACGCTGGAGGATTTGACACGAAACCAGATACAGATTGATTTATAATTAAATACAAACAATGAACGGCCTATCGAACACACCCTGAAATAAAAAAATTACATCAGAAGTTTGGCAGTCAGAAAGTTTTATACATTTGCCCATCATTAGAACTTATTCATTGTTCACCTAATCAAACTTTCTGTGTTATGCTGAAACAGTTTTTTTCCATCGCCGCAATGGCGCTCCTAATTGTCGGCCTGAATTCCTGCGCGAAAAAACAAGACGAAACCAACCTCACGCAAGGACTTCCGGACGCCATCCAAAAACAGATCATCAATCTCGGGTTCAATCCCGAAAATGCATTTGAGGCTGATGGCGGTTACATCGTAGAAAACGATATTTTCCTGACCGATGAAGACTTGCAGGGAAATGCCCTTGGCAGTGCACCCGGCCTGATCATCGCCGAGTCGGAACAATATCGCACCACGAACTTGGTCAACGCTCCGAGAAATATTACAGTTCGCGTTGCCAGCACGGTGTCCACTGCTTTTTCCAATTCGGTTAACAATGCTATCGCCCGCTACAATGCGGAAAACCTTGGGCTTACATTTTCACGTGTTACAAGCGGCGGCAATATTGTGATCAGAACCGTGAATACAAATCAATACATAGCCTCGGCTGGTTTTCCCTCCGGCGGCAATCCGTATGGTGAGATTAAATACGCCAAAAGGTACGCAACCGGCTATAGTGATGGCTTCATGACCACCGTGCTCGCTCATGAAATGGGCCACTGCATTGGCTTCCGCCATACCGACTACATGAGCCGTGAGTACAGCTGCGGCGGCGCGCCCTACAATGAAGGTGCGTCCACTGTCGGCGCGATACACATTCCCGGCACCCCCACCGGCCCCGATGCCGCATCCTGGATGCTGGCTTGCCTGAGTGCCTCGACAAACCGTCCGTTCAACGCGAACGACAAAGTGGCTTTGGCTTACCTCTATTAGTAGATTGGGGTTATATTGAGTAAAAAGTGCGGCGGTGACGGGTAGTCATCGCCGCACTTTTTTTGGGCTTATCCTGTTTATCTCAGCGCCGCACCACCAACTTTCCCCGCGCCAGTCGTTCCGATGATGCCCCCGCAATCATCCAGGCGTAATACCCCGGCGGCAGGTAGGGCAATTCAATCTCGGTGCGCCCTCCATCCAGTTCCTTCTCCAGCATCAACCGGCCCAGCATGTCGTACAAAGAGAACCGAGGTGTTTCCTCAGAGAAACGCGCCAATACGGCCAGCATTTGGCCGGGCATAATCGGGTTGGGCAGCACCAGATACCCAGCCTCGCCGGGATAGTACACGAACACCGGCTCGCCCGCAATTTCGCCCCCGTTTTCCATTTCCAGCCGGGCACGATAGGTGTTCGTCCCGGCATCAGGCGAGACATCTGCAAACAACACCTGCAGCGCAAGCGGATGCTCTTCCAGTAAAGTCACCCAAGCGCCGTTTTTTTGCTTCTCCAAAAATATTTTCCGAACGCCGTAAAGCGACCCCAGATCAAGGGTCAAATCCACTTGTTGCTCATTAAGCAGCGCCAACAGGTTGTTGATATAGCAACTGGGGCCTTGCTGCTGCATATCCTGCGTACTGGTGGTCGGGCCTTCCGCCCTCGTTCCGTCGAGTACGGCGGACACTGCAAACCGCTCCTGCTGGTAAACACTTTTTTGCAAAACAAGCACCGTGTCGGGCGTTACCAACAGGGGTTCCAGGTAGCGCTCGCCCAGGCCCCAAACGCGGTACGAAACCGCCGCCGCAACCGACGGCCAGCGCAACAGCAGGGAGTCCGGGCAATTTATGTCCACCCGCACCCGCACTGCCGGTGCAATCAAAAAGGTATCGGAAACGATGTCGCTCCCGGCTGTCCGCATCCGCACTTGCGCCGCCGTACAGGTATCCGGCACGAGCCATTTCCAGTAGCCTGCATGCAGCGGCACACTGGACGCAATACTCCGCCAGTCGGCACTACCCGCAGGTTTCCATTCCAGCGCGCCGGTTTCGGTCGTTCGCGTGGTTTCCCAGCGCAAAACGGCCTCTTTGCCTGCCGCTGCCGGGTCATTCCGCACCGGGCTGGTCCACTCAAAATGCTGCATGGTGTCCCAACTAAATGCCAGCGCAAAAGCCTGACTGCCCACCGGCAGGACGTTCCCGTGCACACGCACAAAATAGGTTCCCGTAGCGGGCTGCTCGATAGCTACTTGCTCCACTGTATTGATGGAATCGCGGCCCCGAAGCGCCGGCAGCAGCAGCGAGTCGCGGTGCGGGTATGTGTTGAGCAACCAGGGTTGCCATGTCGTTCCGTCCGGTGCGGTCACCGACAAATCGAGGTCGTTCACCAAAGACCTGGCGGCATTCGGCAGGGCCGGTGCATCGTTCCAGCAGAGCGTGGTTTTGAACTGGCGCACATTGGGCGGGAGTATAATTTCAAACACGGCGGTATCGCCGGCGGTCAGCTCTTCAAAGGCCATGAACTGGTGCTGTACCAACTCGACGGCTTTTTTCAGATTCAGATTTCCGTAGCCGCTGATAAAATCAGGGCCGACCGGACCGACCTCGTTGCAGGAGCCGATCAGGATCGCCCGTATCAGGTCTGCTTTGGGCCGGAAGCCATATTTGTCAAAAAACGCCTGCCGTACCACCGCCGTCGCACCGGAAACAAGTGCAGTCGCCTCGGAAGTACCGTTTTGGCCGAAAGCCACCAGGTCGGGCTTGACACGGCCGTCGTATGCCGGTCCGCGGGAACTAAAGGGTAGCACATTCGCAAAGGAGTCCACCGAACCGACGATCAGCACATTTTTGGCCATTTTGAAATTTCCCGTGAGGTTGGCAAAGCCTGCTGCGTTGGCGTATGCGCCGATCGTTGCCGTTTCGCCCCCCTGGTTCCCCGCCGAAAAAACGTGCAGCAGTTGGGGATGATGTTGTGTGCTCTGATCATACGCCAATGCACCGGCGCCGTAATAGTTTTCGATATCCAGTCCGTAGGAGTGATTTTGCACGGAAATATCGAACCCCGCGTAATCGGCGTCGTCATCAGGTAGCAATCCCACAAAGGAAGACGAAACCAGCCGGCTACCGCGAGCTACCCCGCGTGCCTCCGGATCGGTGTTGCCCGCGCCGGCGGCCAGGGTGGCCATGAGTCCGGCATGCCCGGACAGGATGGGCGCTGATTTTCCGGTCAACAGAGCGCGGTTTTTAAGGTCTGCGTCCGTCGAATCGAATCGAAATTCTTTAATGGAAATGGTGGTGCCGCTACCGTCGAGCACAGGTTGACGGGTATGGATGTAGCGGATGTTGTTGACAAACAAGTTGTGCCCGGGCACCGCGCGCTCTTCGTTCGCCGTTGCGTGGCTCAGGTCGGCGAACAACACCTCGGGCAAGGGCAGGATTGTTTCCAGCAAAACGGCCCGCGGGCAATACAAAACCGCAATACCGGCCGGCTTGTACGCGCGCAGCCAGACGACCTCGGGCGCGCCCTCCCCTATTCGGTGTTCAAGCGTTGACAGGTTATTTGTAACAACGATAAAACGCTCCGGCATCGGAGAACGGGACTCTACCAGGAGGGCGGGGGCGCATTTGGCGCACGGGCTTTGGCTGTGCAAAATAGGCAACGCCGAGATGAACAGCAGCAGCACAAAAAGGGGACGAAACGTCGGTCGCAAGGTTTGTTATTTAAGAATTAGCCACATCGCCCAAGCTTCGAGCGCATTTATTTGTTGTAAATTTTGACAAAATTACACGTTTTTCCAGCCGCTCTGCCGACTTGCCGGAGCGGTTGAAAAAATTGTAGTTACACGCCCTTTATCCCCTCGTGGATTCCCATTTCACTGCAAACAAAAATCCGAAAATTCTGTCTTACTCGCAATCAGTTTGCCAATTCATCCTACTTTCGCCGTCATATTAATCTTTTTCAACCCCTTAACGTACTCCACCGTAATCTTCACCTTAATCTCAACGCTTTATGACTACACTCGCCACATCCAAGCCCACGCGCACGACTATATCCGGCGACCCCATCCACGTACACATGCACACCCTTGGCAACGGCTTGCGCCTGTTCCTGTCGGTGAACAAAGAGGAGCCGCGCATCTACACCGAAATCGCCGTGCGCGCCGGATCCAAACACGACCCTGCGGACACCACTGGTCTGGCGCACTATTTCGAGCACATGATGTTCAAAGGTACCGACCGGCTCGGTAGCCTCGACTGGCCCAGGGAAAAAATCTTGCTGGACCGGATTGAGCAGCTCTTCGAGGAACACCGCGCAGAGAAAGACCCGGAAAAGAAAAAAATGCTTTATGCCGAAATTGACCGCTCTTCTTTCGAGGCCGCCAAACTCGCAGCCGCCAACGAGTACGACAAACTCGTGAGCGCTATCGGCGCCAAAGGCACCAACGCATACACCTGGGTGGAGCAAACAGTTTATGTCAACGATATCCCGGCCAACGAACTGGAACGCTGGTTTTCGCTCGAAAGCGAGCGCTTCCGCCGGCCTATTCTGCGCCTGTTTCACACCGAACTGGAAACCGTTTTCGAGGAGTACAACATCAGCCAGGACCGCGATTTTCGCAAAACGCTGAAAGCACTTCAGGAAACCCTGACGCCCTCCCACCCCTATGGAACTCAAACCACACTGGGCCGCGGCGAGGACCTGAAAAACCCCTCCCAAACCAATATCTACCGATTTTTTGACCAATATTATGTGCCCAACAACATGGCCATCGTGTTGTGCGGCGATTTCGACCCCGATCAAGCCATCGCACTGGCGGAAAACCACTTCGGCCATTTCCGGCCCAAGACCATACCCCCCTTCCGTCCGGAACCGCAGCCCGAAATGCAATCCCGCGTGCAACGCGACATCTATGGACAGGAAGCCAACTGGATCGAGATGGGCTGGCGATTCCCCGGTGCAGGCTCGGAAGAAGCGGCACTGCTGCCCCTGATTGCCGGCATTCTGCACAACTACCAGGCCGGGTTGTTTGACTTGCACTTGTTGCAAGGCCAACAAGTGCTGGAGGCCTACGCCTACCCGCGGGTGTACGAAGACTACGGTAGCTTGGTCGTCTTTGGCAAACCCCGCGAAGGACAATCTTTGGAGGAAGTAGAAAAACTGCTTCATCAACAAATTGAAAATCTGCGTCAGGGCAATTTCGAGGACTGGCTGCCCGGCGCCGTGGTCAAGGACCTGAAACTATCCGAAACCAAAGAGTTTGAAAAAAACCAGGGCCGTGCCAATGCCCTCACCACCGCCTTTGTGCTCGGAATCGAATGGGCCGACGTGGTGCATCGCTGGGAAAAACTCGAGCATGTCACCAAAGCCGACGTGGTGGCGTTCGCTCAAAAACACTTGCGCCCCGACAACTACGCGGTTGTTTATAAACACCACGGAGAAGATACTGCCGTGCTGAAAGTGGACAAACCGCCCATTACCCCGGTGGAACTGAATCGCACAGATGCCTCCGCCTTCGGGCAGGCGTTCCTCGAAAAAAGCACACCCGATATCGAACCACAGTTTCTCGATTTCAAAAAAGCAATCAAAACCACACGCTTAACGCCCAAGTTGAAACTGAAGGCCGTACGGCAAGCCGACAGCCGGCTGTTCCGCCTGTACTATATTTTTGACATGGGCAAAACCAGCAATCCACTGCTCTCTGTAGCAGCCAGCTACATGCCCTTTCTTGGCACCAGCCGGCAAACGCCTCAACAAATGCAGCAGGCTTTTTATCGGCTCGGCGTGCATTTTTCAGCTACCTGCCAGGACGATCGGATGTACCTCTCCCTCACCGGATTGGACGATTCTCTGGATTCCGGCATTGAACTGATGGAACACTTGCTCACAGATCTCCAGCCGAATCCCGATGCGCTGGAAAATCTCAAGGCGGATATCCTCCAGCGCCGCGAGAACAACAAGAAGGACAAGCGCACGATCCTCAATAAGGCCCTGTTCAATTACGGTAAGTACGGCAAACACTCCCCGTATACGGACAAGCTCACCAAGGCCGAGATTTTGGCACTTCGAGCCGACGACCTGACCACGCTGCTGCGGGAATTGCCGACGTTTCAACACGAGGTTTTTTATGCCGGAAAACGCAGCGCCCGACAGGTGACTACGATATTGAAAGCACACCACCGTGTGCCGGAAACCCTGCGGCCAATCCTCCCCCCCCGGAAATACACCGAAGCCGGCATTCGCAAAGACAAGGTATTTTTTGTGCATTTCCCCATGGTGCAGACGGAACTCATGCTCCTTTCCAAGGGTACCCCGACGTTCAGCCTCGACGAATATATTTTTTCGGAATGGTACAACCAGTACTTCGGGTACGGCTTGTCGTCCATCGTGTTTCAGGAAATCCGGGAATCCAAGGCGCTGGCCTACTCGGCTTACGCCAACTATGCTAACCCGGCAAAACGCAAACGCGCGCACTACCTGCAGGCTTATGTGGGCACCCAGCCCGACAAATTGCGCGATGCAGTTGAGGCATTCCAAACCATATTGGAGGAAATGCCGGTATCCCTGTCTCAAATGGAACATGCCCGACAAAGCGTACTCAAACAAATCGCTGCCGGACGCATCAACAACGCCGATATTTACTGGAACTGGCGGACGAATCGCGACCGCGGTTTCAGCCGCGATCTACGACAGGATATTTACGAAACACTGCTGCACGCAACACCTGAAAATCTCATCCGATTCCATCAAGAACACATCAAGGGCCGCCACTTCCATTGGCTGGTACTGGGCGACGAAAACCAGATTGATCTGAATTACCTGAAAACACTCGGCAAAGTGGAAAAACTGACGCTGGAAGAGGTGTTCGGATACTAGTTTTTCTACTGCAGAGACGCGGATTTTTTCACCGCAGAGACGCAGAGGCGTATATAACAGAGGCGCGAAGACGAGCAGGTATTTAACCCCTCTACGTCTCCGCGCCTCTGCGTCTCTGCGGTAAAAAAACGCTACGGTGTGTCTCTATGGTAAAAAAACGCGTCTCTGCGGTGAAAATACGCTTCGCCTAAAACCGCGATTCCACGTAATACGGCAACATAGCCCGCCAGGTAGGCCAGTCGTGGCGCATATCAGGTCCCCAGATATCGAGTTCGTGCGGGATGCCCTTGGCAGATAAAATGCCAGACAAGCGGCGCGATGCATCGGGGTCCTCATAATCACCGGAACCGGTCAGGATGTGGATATGCGGCAGGCGACGCAGCCGGGAAAGGTTGTATTCGTCATCCAGATTGGGCAGGTAGTGCGCCGGGGAGTTGAAATAAACATCCTCGTCAAAATAGCCCTTGGTATAGGTGGACAAATCGTACACACCCGACATGGCAATGGTTCCGGAAAACAGGTCGGGGCGGCGGAAGCACATATTTGCGGCATGCAGCGCACCCAGCGAAGCTCCGCTGGTGATGATTTGTGTATCCGGGCTGGTGTGCATTTGAATAAACGGCACCACCTCGTTTTCCACATAAGCATTGAACTGCTGGTGGCGGATGGCCTTGTGCCGGGGGTTCATCTTATTGTTCAACCAAGCCTCCGAATTGATGCTGTTGATCGAAAAGACCTTGACTTTGCCGGCATCTATGTACGGCTCCAGAGCAGAGAGCAGGTGAAAGCGCTCGTATTCCAGATAGTCGGCGGCAGCGGTTGGCAGCAGCAGCAGCGCAAAGCCATAGTGGCCGTACACTGCGATTTCCATGTTTTTGTTCAGACGGGGACTAACCCATTGGTGGATTTCTCGTTTCATGCAGCGAAAGTAAAAATTGGTGTGCGATAGCGGCAAAAGTAGAAAAAGAAGTTTGTCGGATGCGAAACTTCTTGCCTTACCAAAACTTCACCGCCGAAGCGAGGTATGCCTGCGCCATGGCGTTGAGTTGTCCCCAGGTGAATCCGCAAGTGTCGCACTCATAGTACGACATGATATTGCCGAGGTCGGGGTTGTAGTAGTTTCCACCGGCATCTGTTTGTGCGTTGATGAAGCGACAGTTGCCGTCCACATAATTTGTCAGTGGAGCACCTTCCTCATACGGGTCCGCAGGTGTATCGCATATACCGTCGCCCTCGGTGAGGCAGTTGGAGCCGTCCACGAGTTCCGTGCCGTTGCCCTCAAACGTGTGTTTCAGGCTAAAAAAGTGCCCCATTTCGTGGGCGAAAACGCGCGTGTTCACGCAGTCCTTTCGGATCAGGATAAACGAAGAGGTCGGGTTGCCGATGCCGTTCAGTTCAGCCAAACCACAAGCGCCGTTGGGGTCTGTAAAAAGCGTAACAAAGTACATGTTAATACGGCGCTCCACATTGTACTTGGTTGTAATCTCGGGCATCTCTTCGGCGGTATCTTCTATGACGTCGTGCTGCCAGTTTTCATGGTAACGAAATTCGCAAACCTCGAAAGACACGCCGATAGGGGAGAAAAACGGATTCATATCAGCCACGGCTTGCCGAACCAGCGTTTCCGATACCAAAGCCAACCCGAGACTGTCCCGGAATACATGCGCCACGATCGTGAACTTCTTGTTCACGTTGGGCAAGGACTCGTGTTTGAAGGAATAACTCTGGGCACGCAAGGAACCTCCGAGGGTGAGCAAAAAGCAGGTTAACAGGGCAAAAAGGGACAGACGCATAGTCGAGGTAGTTGTGAACGTGGTTGGGTATTTGCAAATGCAAATGTGACAACTTTCTTCATGATTTCCACCAACCACACCTGTTTAGTCTTTTTTGGCAAAAAACAGTGCGCGATTTGAAGACACCGCCACTGCCATAGCCAATGCCCAAACCGCCGTACCTTCGCGACCTATCTTTGAAACACACACCATGACCAATACTTTTCAACAAAAACTCGATGCCTTCGGCCGCCTGATCACGATCATGGATGAATTGCGGGAAAAATGCCCGTGGGACCGCAAACAAACCCTCGAATCGCTCCGCCACCTCACCATCGAAGAAACCTACGAACTCGCCGACGCGATCCTCGATAATGACCTGAAAGGCGTCCAGGAAGAAATCGGCGACCTGATGCTGCACATGGTTTTTTACGCCAAAATCGGTTCGGAACAAGGTGCTTTCGACATTGCCGACGCGCTGCACGCCGTGTGCGACAAACTGGTGGCCCGGCACCCGCACATCTACGGCGATGTGACCGTGGCCGACGACGAGGAAGTGAAGCGCAACTGGGAACAACTAAAACTCAAAGAGGGCAAAAAATCCCTGCTCGCCGGCGTGCCTACCAGCTTGCCCGCTATGGTGAAAGCCTACCGGATGCAGGAAAAAACCAAACAGGTCGGCTTCGAGTGGGAAAATGCCGGGCAAGTATGGGCCAAGGTGCAGGAAGAAATTGGTGAACTGCGGGACAACATCGAAAACGGCGCCCCCCAAAAAGAGGTGGAAGACGAATTCGGCGATGTCCTTTTTGCCCTCATCAACTACGCCCGCTTCATCGGCGTGGAACCGGAAGCGGCGCTCGAGCGTACCAACCGCAAATTCAAATCGCGCTTCGAGTTTATCGAAGCCAACGCACCGCGCCCCTTGCAGGACATGACGCTGGGGGAGATGGATGCACTGTGGAACGAAGCGAAAAAGGGGGAGTATTGAATTTAAGAAGTTGAAAAAAATTGAACTCAGCAGAACTCCCGGAATTGCTATGTTTGCTGCACTTTTCAGCATTTCTTCAAAACAATAAACCACTCTTTCGCATGACCAACAACTTTACCAATCGCGTTATCCCGGTATCCGGCGAGAAAATAGAATCTATGCTCGCCACAGAAACCGCATTTTGCTTTTTGAGCAAAAAATTAAATTCTGTACATGAGTTTCAGGAGGCCTTTGGCAAAACTATTACCCTGACCACGAAAACCGAGGTTAAGTACGACGCAATCAAAACTATAAAAAAGGAAGCCAACGACGACGACGTAACGATCGCGTACAAAGGCGGGATCGGAGGCTCTTCCACGACGTTCAGTTTTAATAACGCCTCCGATTGTGATGCTTTTCTGGAGTATTGCACGCAAAACCTCGGATTGATCCGAAACGAAGTTCAAATTTCTCCATTCCGTGCGGCACGCAATTACATGCTGGGACTGCTCATTACATTGGTAGCAACCCCCTTTTTATATTACAGAGCCGCCAGTTTAGCTATGGGTGAAGCTACCGACCCGGAAGGCTATTCAAAAAGCGCAAGGAAAGCGCGTTTTTTAAATAATATACTGGAAACATTAGGGCCAAATGGCGTCCTGATCGCCGGTATTCTGGTCGCGGGTATTATCGCTTTTATCATCTGGAAACGATACCAAAATCCGCCTGTCCAGATTCAATTGACACGATAGGCCTTGTATTTCGCTCAACGCTCCAGTCAACGGAATTCCAGACATAGCCTGTTGCCTCAATCTTCTCTTCGCTCCAAGCCGAAAAGAGGAAAACCCGACAAACAAAGTTTGGCTTCTGGGGCGCAAAATACCCGTTGCACAAAACTTTTGAGCGCCAACCCTTTGCACCTTCAAACCAGCCGCGTACTTTTGCGCTCGCTAAAACCGGACGGATAGGCAAAAACTGCCGTTTGACCCTCTGAAATTCGGTTTAGGCAAATGAGTCAAGGGACTCATCACACATTGTTCATCACTCATCACTTAGAAAAATGGCAGTTTACTATTCAAAAGAAAAAATCTCCGAGATCGTCAAGACCTACGGTAGAGACGAACATGACACCGGTCACGTCGAAGTACAGGTAGCCCTTCTGACTTACCAGATCGAAAGCCTTTCGGCGCACCTGCGCAAGTTCAAAAAAGACCACTCCACACGCCGCGCTCTGCTCACGAAAGTTGGTCAGCGCAAAAGCCTGCTTGGCTACTACGCCAAAAAAGACATTTTCAAATACCGCGCCCTGATCGAGAAACTCGGTCTGCGTAAGTAAACCACCCCTGAGGGTTTGGTACGTTCGATGGCTTGGGCGGTTTTAAAAACCGTATCCTGGCAAGTTGAGCCTGCCAAACCCTCTTTTTTTTACCTGTTATTGTTCATTTTTTTCTTTCATCGCACCGGCGGAACAAGCCTTTAGCCTACAGCCACGCGCCCAATACCCGGATCGGTTGCTCAGAAACGGGGATTTGCTTCCCCCACACAAAGACACCGGCGATTTAATGATGAATGATGAATGATAAATGATGAATCACGTGTACAATTCATCATTTATCATTCATCATTCATCATTAAAACACCTGCCTCTTTGTGTGTTCTATCGGTTTCTGCGTACCGCATTCCTTCGCGCGCGCCATACCTGCCGCTCATTCTTCCGGTGCACAACGCTCTTTCATTTATGGGTAAACAAATCCCACTCCGCACCGCGTTTTCGCTGCCCGACGGCCGCGAAATATCGCTGGAAACGGGTAAACTCGCTACGCAAGCCGATGGCAGCGTGCTCGTCCGCATGGGCAATACCATGCTGCTGTGTACCGTCGTCAGCGCCCGCAAAGCCAAGGAAGGCCAGCCCTTCTTTCCGCTTTCCGTGGACTACCAGGAGAAATTCGCCGCTGTGGGTCGTATCCCCGGCAACTTCTTCCGCCGCGAGGCACGCCTTTCCGATTACGAAATCATCGTCAGCCGCCTCGTGGACCGCGCCCTGCGCCCACTCTTCCCCGACGGCTACATGAACGAAACCCAGATCATCATCAACCTGATCTCTGCCGACAAGGATGTCCTACCCGACGCGCTTGCCGGCCTTGCTTGCTCCGCCGCCGTCGCCGTCAGCGATATCCCCGTGGAAGCCCTCTTCTCCGAAGTACGTGTAGCCCGTATTGATGGCAAATTCGTCATCAATCCCAACCGCGCCGACCTCCTGCGCGCCGACATGGACTTCCTCGTTGCCGCTACCAAACGCGACATCACGATGGTGGAAGGCGAAGCCGACGAATGCCAGGAACTGGACATGATCGAGGCGCTCAAAATTGCCCACGAAGCCATCCGCGTCCAGATTGAAGCACAGGAACGCCTGGCTGAAATGGTTGGTGAAAAAGCCCTCGTGAAACGCTCGTTGCCCGAAGTACTGGAAAATGACGACCTGAAAACGCTCGTCGAAAAGCACTGCAAGGACGACATCTACACCCTCGCACGCAGCGCCAGTGACAAGGATACCCGCCGTGCCCGCCTCGAAGAAATCAAAGACAACCTGGTAACAAACCTTACCAGCGAATTCGGAGAGGAATTCATGGCAGAATGGGGCGCTCTGACAAGCAAGTACTACGACAAACTGAAAAAACACGTTATCCGCGACGTCGTCCTTTCCGAAGGAAAACGCCTCGATGGACGTAAAAACGACGAAGTACGCCCGATCTGGTGCGAAGTGGACTTCCTGCCCAGCGCCCACGGTTCGGCTATCTTCAACCGCGGCGAAACCCAGTCGCTCACCTCGCTCACACTCGGCACCAAACAGGACCAGGCGCTTATTGATATCGCCCTCGATCCACACGACGACAACTTCATCCTGCACTACAACTTCCCGCCCTACTCCACCGGTGAAGTGAAACCCATGCGCGGCCCCGGTCGCCGGGAGGTTGGCCACGCCAACCTGGCAGGACGTTCTATCCGCAAGGTGATGCCTGACGGCCTCGCGTACACGGTGCGTATTGTGTCGGATATCCTGGAATCCAACGGCTCCTCTTCCATGGCCACCGTTTGCGCAGGCACCCTGGCACTCATGGACGGCGGTATCCAGCTCAAGGCACCGGTCGCCGGTATCGCTATGGGCTGTATTGCCGACGAAAACGGCCGCATGAGTATCCTCTCCGACATCCTCGGCGACGAGGACGCTCTCGGCGATATGGACTTCAAAGTGACCGGCACAGCCAAAGGCATCACCGGCACCCAGATGGACATCAAGATTGACGGTATGCCCTACGAACTGCTCGAAAAGGCCCTCATTCAGGCCCGCGCAGGTCGCTTGCACATCCTCGGCGAAATGGCGAAAGCCCTCGCTGTACCGCGCGAAGACCTCAAACCCCACGCTCCGCGTATGGTTGAGTTCCGCATCGAGCGCGACTACATCGGCGCCGTTATCGGACCAGGCGGAAAAGTCATTCAGGAAATGCAGCGCCAAACCGGCACTACCATCAGCATTGATGAAGACGAAAAAGGCGGTATCGTAGCTATCTTCGGTCCCGACAAAACGTCCCTTGATGCTGCTTACGACAAAATCCAGGACATCGTATTCGTGCCCACCGTCGGCGACACCTTTGAGGGCGTCATCGAGCGCGTGGAAGAGTACGGCGCATTCGTCAAATTCAAGGGCAAGAGCGGCCTGCTGCACGTGTCTGAAATCAGCTACGAGCGTGTCGAAAACGTCTCCGATCTGTACAAAGTTGGCGACACAGTGACCGTGAAACTGCTCGAAAACGATCCGAAGACAGGCAAACTTCGCCTGTCCACCAAGGCGCTGATGCCCAAGCCGGAAGGCTATGTGGAGCGTGAGCGGCGCGAAGATCGCGGCGACCGGGGTGACCGGGGCGGTGATCGTCGCGGCGGTGGCGGTGGTG
>JBGSKO010000043.1:0-33568 GCA_041741155.1 Saprospiraceae bacterium
GGCGGGTTTTAACCCGCCGTACTCTACGGCGGGTTAAAACCCGCCGCTACTCACGGCAGCCGCTGCAACACGACCTTCCGGCTCACACTACCCTCCCCCGTCTGCAACCGCACCAGATACACCCCGCTACTCAGCCAGGAACCCGTATCCGAGCGGCCGTTCCAGGTCGCTACATTTTCTCCGGCGGCAGCCGACAACGGGCGGCGCACCACCTCGCGACCCTGCGCATCACTGATCGTCAGCGTCACTTCCTCCGCCTTCGGCAAAACAAACCGCAGGGTCGTTTCGCTGCTGAACGGGTTGGGTTGCACGTCGAAGCCCAATGAAGCGGCCAAATCCTCGCCGGCGCTTGTCGTTTGCAGTTCAAACGGCACCGGGTTTTGAATACTGCCCTGGTGCTGGTTCGGTGCGAAGTACAGCGTTTCCGTCAGATCGCGCACCGTGCCGGTAGCGTCGTCGTAGAGTTTGAAGCGCAGCAGTTCGCCCGCTGTGTTGGCGTACGTAGTCAGGAAGAACAGGTGCACGTCGAGCGGTTCGATATAAATCGCCTGGGCGGTGCCCCGTACCTCGTCGCCGACAAACGCACCGAGTTCCATATTGCTCGTGGTGGCGTTGGCGCCGTTGGCGCGCAGCATACCGATGAGCGTGTTCGTGTGCTCGAATTGCACCGGATTCACCGACCAGTGCGCAGTCGGCGGATCTGTCTCACCACGCGCTTGCGCCGTTTCTTCTTCAATCAATGAAGTCGGTTTGGGCGGATAGGTCAGCGTACCGCCCTGTGCCAGGCGGATCTGGTAGCCGTTGGGCGGCGACATGTATTTCAGGTTGCCCACCCAGCCGAAGGTCGGGTTCAGGTACTCCGAAAATGCGTGCTGCCCTTTAATGATATCGCCGGGTTGCGCGGGCAGGGAAGCCAGCGCGATATTGATCGGCAGCGCGTAATTTGGTACGTACCCGATCCAGTTCCAGCCGGCAACAACCGGGATGGGTGTGATGGCCGGGTCAATCAGGGTACCCTGCATACGCAACGTGTCGGCGACATCGGCGCGGTAGATGTACATCGCGGTGTTGTTCAGGTTGTTCAGCGTACCGAACCAGCTACCGAAGTACTCGGAAAATGCAGTTTGGCCCTTCATCAGGTCGTTCTCCGGGTGTTTGACCGACGTAAGTGCCGCATTCAGGCTGTTGTCGGGGAACGCCAGGTTGAACGACAGCCAGTTCCAGCCGTAGTTAAACGGCACCTCCCGCAGCAGCAGTCCGCCCGTGTGAATCACTTGCGGATTCGTCAACGTGCCGATGGCATTGTCCGGCTGGAAGGTAAACTGCTCCAATACCGAGCCGTAGCGCTCGCACTGGGAAGCATCCCACACTTCGAGGCGGATGGGTTGGAGCATGTCACTTGGATCGCCGTAGATAAATAGCAACGCTCGATAGTCATTCAACTGCGGAATGAACTGAATATGCGCCCGACCGCGCAATTCGTCGTCAATGAACGCCGCCACCATATCTTCGGGATCCGTCGAAAACGTACCCTCGATGTTGACCTTGAGCACCATGGTCATGGAGTTCTCGTACAGGTCTGGATTGAACCCGTCGTACGGCGGGCGACACACGACGCGCACACCCAGCGGCAGCGGCTCGTCGCCGCCCATGAAGAAGGGATTTAGCCCCGTTTCGGTGTGCAGCACCACCGTGTCGCGCCAGTTCCCGAAGGCCAGAGAAGAATCCACGGTGAAACTAACCGGCCGGATTTCATTGGGCGCCAGCGTGCCCGTGTTCGGCACGACGTGTACCCAGTCGGGTGCGCCCTGAATCGTGAATGGAACCGGATAACCGCCCCGATTGTGGATGTTGGCTACACCGGTTTTGGGTTCGTTCTCGAATTTGGTCACGCCGAGGCTATCGGTCAGCCAGGCGAGTTCGTTGCGGTCCACGAAGAACTCCCATTTGAAATACGTGCTTTCGTTGCCCACCAGGTCGTCGATGCTGCGCAGTTCTGCGCGGAGGACGCGGTTTTCAAAAAACCTGTTGTCGAAGTTCGGGTCGAGTACGATTTTGTTTTCGAAGCAGGTCACATCAATGTCAATCAACTCGTCCGTGGTAGCGTCGTACAGGCCCACATTATTGGCGTTGAAGATGTCTGCCTGGATGAGTTTATCGCAGTTGACGTGTTGGTTGAACGTGAACGAGATTTCGTCACCTACTTGGTACACCCCGTCCGAGGGCTGCGGTACGCCCACAAGTTTCGGCGGTTCGCGGTCAATGCGAATTTTGATGATGTCGGAGTACCCGGGTCGGCCGGCGGCATCGCCGGAGCACAAGGCCACGGCGCGGATTTCATAGGGGCCGTCGGGCAGACCGGCGGTTTCCCATTCGAATTGCGTAGCTATTGGAAGCAGATCGGCTTTGAGCACGTCCGAGACGGGTGTGATGTTGATCCAGGCGCCGTCGCCGTCGGCAGGGCGGTACTGAACACGCACGCGCTCGAAGAATGCTTCGTCCTTGTTGTAGCCCGATGTTGTGATGCGTCGCAGCGTGCCCGGTTGCTCCGGATCGTCGTTGATGACCACGTAGTTTTGTTCCGGCACATTGATTTGCACTTCGCTGCATGGGCGGACGAAATGCACGTCAATGTCAACGTAGGAAAAGAACTTCGGATCGTTGTCGAACGGGAGCGATAGCGCGAGGTTGCGTTCGAACTGACAATTGGAGTATAGCCCTATGCGTAACCCTTCATAATCGTATTCCGAGGGGCCGCGCTCCACAGTTACAGTGACCGGTACGGAGGTGCCATAGGGAACAATAACCAACTTGGTCTCGTCGAACGGCTCGCCGTTGAGTTTAATAACGGCCCCATCGGGGTTGTTAGTGACGATTTCGCTGATGCCGTACGTCCAGTCTTCGTTGGAGGCGCTGAGATTTCCGAGTGCGAATTTGAAGAAAGCCGGTTTGTCGGCTGGTATATTGGTGGCCACAAACTGTGAGCCTGCATCCAATTGTAAATTGGGTGCCTCCCGGTTGGCTGTACTGTCTTCCCAGGGGCAGGAAGACTGCCCTGCCAGGGTTGTGAACACGGGCGTGCCGTGTACTTCGTCCATTTTTATATCCACGCTGAAAGCATCGCCCGGGTCGTCGTCGGCAAGCGCGTAACCGGTTGTGATGCCACTGGAAATGCCGTTTTCGGTTCCGCCTCCTTCGCTGGTAGAGAAAATAAATTTGAGTTCCGCCTCGAAGCCGACACCTTCAATTTCTGTAGCGACAAAGCCCCTGACTTCTCCTTCCGAATTGACGTATTCCTCGGTTGAATTCGTCTGGGAGGTATCGCTCGTTTCGGAGTATTCATAAGTCACCCCGGCATCAAAGGACAAGTTTTTGATGAACCGCGCCTTGGCTTTGAGCGCGGCGTTGTCTTCAATAAAACTTTCCCACAAATCCTTCGATTTGGCGTAATCCGCCCGTGTGCTCGAATCCAATTGTATATCAGGATTAGTCAGTATCGCGTCTAAATAACGAATGACGTTGTTCTTGATGTGAAACTGGGAGTACACAAAGGTGGTGGGTGTGAGCGGTTCAACGGTGATCAATTGCTTCACAAATGCCTGGCAGGAATCCGGATTAAACGTGACCTCGTCGGCAAATCCGACGGAGATATTGGTGCCCAGACCGACATACACATCAGCATCCTGACCGACGATCATATCGCTTTCGCTGGTGGCAATGCGTTCCGTGACGCTCATGCAGGTTTCAAACGAGTTGTCGGTGACTTTCTGGTAGGAGACGGTGCCCGACACCGCTACGCCAAACTTGGTATCCACCTCAATGATTTTGCCCACCCCCAAGGGCGCAGCAACGATCTTGACGTCGGGCGCATTGTCAAAGGAAATACCGCCGCCGCCGCCTGTCGAGAAGTCCAGCGTCGCTTTTGTTGTCGTGCATACGCTGTTGTCCTTCTCCCAGTAGGAGTAACTACCGTCGCCGGGCGGATCGCGCAGGATGAGCATCGGCACCTGCGGCAGTTGCGTGGTGAAGGTGTTCTCTTTGTTTCGAATGCCCGTCACGATGCCCTGTTTCACCAAACTGCCCGTGCGGCCGGCCACCGAAGTGCCGAGAATTTGCAACGTTTTCAGGTAGGGAGGCGAAGGATTGGGGCCACCTACTTTAAATTTATACTGCAGGGTGGGGCCGCTCAGGATGGTGTCGAAAACAAGATCGGCAAAGCCGTTGATAAAGCGGATATTGCCTGTATCCAAAGGGCACACGCCGTCGTCCAGCACATTGTTCATACCGTCTACCACTTGTTCGTACTGCTCTACGATGGAGACGTTCAATGTGACCTGGTCGTCCTGATTCAGGACGATAACCCCCGGATTGCAATTCGGTACAGTATCCAGGCCACTGTTCAGCGCAATTTGCAGCGGCGAGAAATAGATAAAATTGATCGCTGTGTCGCGCTCGGTCAAATCCACCGTGGAACCGCCTAAGACCTGAAAAAAGGTTTTGACATCCGGGTTGGAGTGCTCTGTTACCGTCACAGTCATCTGTTCCAGCGGCGGCAAGTCCTCGAAGTCATACTGACCGTCGGGGTAGGGCATGGTTTCGATGCGGACAAAACATTCGTCCAGCGAAGCCACTTTGACCAAACACACCGTGCTGGGGGTCAGGATGGATTTTTTGCATTCGCCACCGGCCACCAGTACCTTGATTTTGCGCGTGGTGATGTCGTTGAACAGAATGCCTGCGATAGGATTGACTACGTTGATCACTTCCCACGAAGACGGCGAAAACTGATGGTCTTCAAATACGGGCGACAGGATGGCGTTGGCACCCGGATCGAAGTCAATGACAAATTTGCCCGTAGAGTCCGTGAACACCCTCGGGAGGAACGATGAGCCGTTGACCAAAATTTCTACGTTGGGCGCGAAACAATCGGTGTCCTTGTAGCGCACGAAACCGGAAACAGGCACGGTGCTGCGGTCGGTAAAATCCACCTGGTCCACCGAGGTCACACTCGGGTTGAGGGTCACCTGACGGGTGCCGGGGGTAAAAATGTGCGGCGTGGTCGCCTGGTTTGGGGCAAACGACGACCATTCCGCGCCCAAGTTGTTGCCGAAAGGCAAAAACGCAGAACCGCTGTTGTTCAGCCGGATGCCGCTGCCCTCGTTGAGGGAGAAATACACCAGTAAGCCTTTTTCCTGCGGGTTGCGGCCGGCGCCGACGTGGGATGTAATGACCGCCTGGGACAAGGTCGTATCGTACACGGCCACCTCGGCGACCAACCCGTCGAAGTGGTCCGTCTGGCCCATACCGCTGGTCCGGGCGCCGAGCAGCCACTGGTTAGCGAGATCTGAGAAAAAGTTACCGGTTACACCGGTGAAGGTGTGGCTGCCGATCGGGGCGCCGTTTTTGTAGCCGGTAAAGGTGCGGTCAGTACCGTTGGCCACCATGGTGAAAGCCAGGTGCTGGTAGCTCATGCCGAGCGTGCCGAAATTGTGCTCCTGGCCGTTCAGGTACAGCACGATGTCGTTGTTCAGGCCGTTTTCGCGCAAAAGCAGCCGGAACTCGTTGCCCGGCCACATTTTGTTCAGCAGGCACTGGTCACCATTGGGGCCGGCACTGTTCACCCAGATTTCAAAAGTGGCCGTGTCGGGCACGGCGAAGTCGGGCAAGGTGGCATAGTCCTGCTCGTCGCGCACAAACTTGAGCGCTCTTTGTACATAAAAATTCTTGAAGGGTTTGGCCAAAAACGTAGTGCCTGTGCCGTAGCTCGCCGACTCAATGCGGTAGTAGCCCTCTTCGTTGGAGATACCCGAGGTACGTACGGCAGGTCGGTCGGCATCGAACATGGCTCCGCAGAAGATCAGTTTTTCGCGGCCGAGGATGTCGAACGATTTGGTGCCCAATTGCTCGTCCATTTTCCAGTACAGTTTCAGGCTTGGTGTGAGCGACGAGGCCGTACCTTCGATCACCTCGCCGAGGCTCAGTTCGTCTAATGTGCGGTGGTAAATGCGCAGTTCGTCCAGGCGGCCCTGCCAGCCCGGCGCGTTCGTACGGGCGCCGATGTACAGGTTTTTGGCGGATAATACCGTGGCCACGGGCGCCTGCGCGACGAGGGTGCCGTCCGCATACAACCGCATTTGCGTGCCGTCAAAACTAAGCGCGACGTGGTGCCAGGCGTCGGTGGAAAAGGACGCGGAAAACACCGGGGAGCTGCCGTTGTCCACCGAAATACCGCCACCTGCCAAATGGCGCAGGCGCAGGGTAAAAGGCTGGAGTTCCAGAATAGTGGCATTGGCCGAAGCGGCAGGGTTAGATTTTACCCAAAACGCCAGGCTCCACGGGTCGCCGACGGGCGGAAGAAATCCCGCTGCGGAGGTATCGGCGAAAAACGCGCCGTCGCTTGGGCCGAACTTGGCGGAAAAGCCCTGCACGGGCGTGAGTGACACGAGCACGTCGGGCACGGGCCGTCCGTTGGGCGTTTGCACCCAGCCGGTTACCACGCCGTTGGGCACCTGAAATCCGATGGCCTTGCCCGGCTGCCCTTCGCCGTAAATGTTGATGCCGCGCACCTCGTACAGGTACGGGCGTCCGGCGATGACGTTGAAGTCGTTGTAATTGCGGGTCTTGCTATCCACGGAGGCCAGGAATACACCGTCGCGGAAGATTTTGAAGCCCTGGTTGGGGAAAGGCCCGAGGGGGTTATTCGACCAGGTCAACTGGATGCGGTCGAGCAGGTCACCCTGCGTGGCGACGACCATCGGCGGCAGGGGCGCCACGAGGAAACTGGTCCAGAAGCCGAAGTAGGAGTTCCTATCGTCGCCCAGTGCCAGACCTACAACCGACTGCCCGATGGTCAGCCTGGTTCGGCTGGTGAAATTTTTCATCCGGGTGCCGGAGCCGTAGTTGAAAAAGGCGGCGGTGGGCACGATGCTGTCCAGAACAACAGCAGAGTTGCATCCCGGGTCAAGCGCCTGGGACTGCCCACGCAAACCGGGCAGCAATACAAGTATAAAAAGCAGCGCGGCAAGCAGCCGGGCAGGGTATATGTTTTTCATGCTCGAAGAAGTTGGAAGATGAGACTACGGATGTGTGTTTAGACCTTCCAGATATTTAAAAACCTGGAAGGTCTGTGGCGCACGCATTTACCGGTTGCCGGCCGTTGTTTCCAACAATTGCATCCGGCGGGATATGGCATCCAGTTGTTTGCCGAATGCCTCCTGCTGACCTTGCAGCGTGGTGTTTTCCGTGCGCAGTGTCTTGTTCTCGTCGCGCAGCGCGTTTTTCTCGGCGGTCAGTGCGGCCACATCGGCTTTCAGTTTTTCGATTTCGGCGTACTGGATTTTGAGTACTTCTACCGCGTAGAGAATCATTTTTGTGTAATCCACACCATCAATCTGGCCCTCATTATTGTACTGGACCAACTTGTGCAGACCGATGCTGTCTATTTCTTCCGCGATGTATCCCAGCTCAAAGTATTTGGATGTATCAATATCTATCGGGTCTTCGTAGCGGTTGTAAATGCGGGGCTGTGCCTTTAAAAGAAGGCTAAAATCTTCCTGTAATGGTCGGATATTTATCTTATACCTCCTGGAGGAGGATTCTTCGAATATCCGTCCATTACTCATATCAATTGCGATGTTTCTGGGGTTTCCGGTGGTTCCTTTGGGTTTTATGCCATTTATGTATAAGTGGCCATTATTGTTATTGGCAGGCCCCAGATTCAGCGATATGGCCCCTCCTAACGATAAACTGGTAAGGTTTCCATAGTTCTGTCCAGCGTACATTGCTACGTCGCCGTTCGCGTTTATACTTACACTGTTGTTGTTGGATATATCGAGATTGTTACCAAGCCATATTCTACTGGTGCCATTTGTGCGCAATTGGCATTCGCCCGGACCGTTGGAAAACAACCCTGTGTCAAAACCAGGATCATCCTGAAAAGTAAAACCTCCATTATTTGACGCACCTTTTGCGATTACTTTGCTCTCAGAGTACACTACTCCGGCAGAAAAAGTCCCGGTGACCGACTCATTCCCGCCAACTTGAAGGCTTATTGGAATATTCATGGAAGTATTGCTGGATTCCAATACTTTGGTAGCATTCGCGTAAAGGGCAATGTTGTTGTCACCCAACGAAAACAACCCGCCGTCTGCGTCACCGGTGCCATTGAAGGAATATCCCTTGCCTGCTACGCCTGCATTAGGCGCACCGCCTGCAGCGACGAAATGGTTGGCACCCAGCGCACCCGAAGCTGTAGCCGAGCCTATATTCACGGAGCCGGCCACCGTTATCGCGTCGCAGGTCACCATACCCGTTCCGGGGAACACATTGGTCGAACCCAACAACGCCAGCGCGTATGGCGCCGAGGTCAGCCTGGGGCGGGGCAGCAGTTCCGTGGAGCCGTACTTGACGCCGAGGTAGTACACTTCGGCAAAGGTGGCAGCCCCGCCGAACGGTGTTCCCAAACCGAGGATCACGCTGTACACGCCGCCGGTGGTTTGTGTAGCGATGGTTTCCAGGTGTACCCGGTCGGCGGTGTTGGTGCTCGACTCGCTTTTCCACAAGGAAAACTCGATGTTGTAGGTGCCGTCGTCCACGGCGGTGCCGTCGGCCTTAGTAAGTACGCCCTGCACGGAGAGGGTGCCCAACTGGGCGTATAGCCCCACAGCGCACACCATGAGCAAAAGCGTCAGGAGAAGTTTGGAGAAGGAATGAACTGTAGCGGCGAAATTTTTCATGAGTACCAGTTTGTAAAAGTGATTGCTGAATTTATTTTTGATCAAATCAGTTTCATTGCTGAAGCCCAAACTATACCACAAATATATGGTTGCCCTCCATCTATCGGATCGAACCTTATTACAAAATGCCGGAGTATTGCTGGGTGGTTATTTTGGCGGGTACGAAATTAATAATACTAAGGTACCGAGGGCAAACTATTCCAGTAACGGGGTCGGTCCAGTCAGCCAATTTGCAGTTTTATTCAGGGAAGCGGGCGGTTGCCCATGGGTTGCGCACAAGCATCCGCAACGAAATGCATCAATTGAACATTTGTAAAGGGCTTGTTCAAAACGGGCCATAGCGCGTCTCCGCTATCGGACACCGGCATGTCTTGCGTCCGGGCGCCGGTGACAAACTTGACGGGTATCCCAAATTGCCGGTACAACATATCTGCGAGCGCGATTCCATCCGATTCAGATGTCTGCCGCACATTCAGCAGGGCTATATCGGGTTTGATTTGGGCACAGTGCGCCATGGCTTCCTGCGCACCGGACGCCATCAGCACCTGCGATCCAGCCTGATGCAAGATGCCCTGCATCGAGCACGCAATGACCGGATCGTCTTCAACCAATAAAACAACGGTGGGTCGCATAGGAGGTAAGGTATGCGGACGGCGGTGCAGGAAGTGTGAAAAATCAAGGAAGGTGTCGTAAAAGTTATTGGAGGTGTGGAAAATGGCAGGGAAGCCCACCCCCAACCCCTAAAGGGGAGCACATTTCGGGGAGAGAACTGCTTTTTACCCTCATCCGAAATATGCTCCCCTTTAGGGGGTGGGGGTGGGAAGGGGCGCGAGGGGGCGCCACTATTGTTCCAATGCCGACCAAATTCCCTCAAGGACACCCCAAAAATCGCTACGCACATCGTCATTCGCAAACCGTATCTCTCGAATACCGAGCCGGTTCAGTTCAGCCGTCCGATATTCGTCGTATTGTCGTTGCTCGCCCGTTTGATGATACCCGCCATCAATTTCGATGGCAAGCCTTTTCGAGTGGCAATAGAAATCTACAATGTACCTCCCGACGGGATGTTGCCTGCGAAATTTGTATGGCAAAAGGCTATGCCGTTTCAAAGCGTCCCAGAGCATTGCCTCTGTTTCTGTTGGAAATAGCCGGTTCTTGCGGGCATAGCTAAAAAGTTTCGGCGGCGCATCGCAATGCATACCTGTTTCAAGTTTCCAATATGCATTTTTCATAATGAAGGGGGGGGTAAAATCCAATGACAAATATGCCACGAATTGTTTTTAAAAAAAACAAAACACCTTCTGAAAAAATAAATCGCGAGCGGCGTTTGGCCATCCCGCCGCGCCGCCACCCCGGCGCGGGCCTACACCACACTGAAATACTCAAACGCGATCAGCGTCGAATATCCCGTTGGGGACACTTCTACTTTCGGTACGCCTTTCAGTTTTTTGCTCAGCATCTGTACCAGGTTGGTTCCAAAAGAGGTACTGCCCTTCGGGTCGGGCGCGGCGCCCTTGCCAACGCCGTTGTCGGCTACTTTCAGGCAAAGTTTATGGGCGTCGTCTATCCAAAGTGCAATGTCAACCACACCCGGCCGATCCTCGGGGAAAGCGTATTTGAGCGCATTGGTCACCAATTCATTGATGATCAGGCCAAGGGGGACGGCGGTGTCCACATCGAGGCGCAGGGGCTGCACTTCGTATCGAATTTGCACCCGGTCGTCGTGTAATCCAAAAGAATCAAGCAAGGTATTCCCGAGCTGCTGGAGGTATTCCGGCATATCTACGGCGGCCACATTATCGCCCATGTACAGTTTTTGGTGAATGAGGCCCATGGCATCCACCCGGTTTTGCCCTTCGCGTACAGCATCGAGCGCAGCTTCATCCGTGATCTGGCGACTTTGGAGGTGCAGCAGGCTGGATAGTATCTGGAGGTTGTTTTTGACGCGGTGGTGAATTTCCTTAATCAGGAATTCCTTTTCCGTATTTCGTTTGCGCAGTTGCCGGGTAAGGCGGAACAGTAGCCCGCCACCGACCAAGGCCAGCGCCAGCAGAGCGGTTATCAGCCAAAAACGAATACGCGCATCGCGCAGGTCCTGCTCCTGGGTAGCAATAGTGGCCTCCTTTTTTTCAGTCTCGTAGCGGGTTTCCAGTTCGGCAATATGCCGGGTACGCTGGATGTTCAGCACGCTGTCATGGTGGTGTACATACTGGCGCAACACCTGGATGGCGGCACCGGGATTGCCCATATCCTGCCGGATCATGGATTCGAGTTGGAGCATCTCCTGATATTCAAAATCGCGTCCGAGTTCGACGGTCATTTGGCGGGCATCTTGTGTGTACCGAAGGGCCGTCTGGTACTGGCGCAGGTTGTAAAAATTACCGGCCATGTTGATATAAGCCGCCATGAGCCGGATAGAGTCTTGCGATTTTTGAGCGGTTTTCAGCGCTTGCTCAAACAGCGGGGTGGCCAAAGCGTACTGCTTTTGTGCTTCGTAGATGTTGCCCAATTTGGAGCGCGCGAAGGCAGCTTTATCTTCCATTCCGATGGCCTCGTACAAGGCGGCGCTTCGGTTGAACCAATACGCGCAGGAGTCGGTCTTCTCGAGAAAAAAAGCCAGGATACCTGACATGATACAAATTTTCGCGATTTCGGACGTATCATTTATCAACTCGGCGTACCGTAGCGCCTCGTGAGTCTGCTCATTGGCCTTTTTGTTGTTTTGTTGGAGGTGGTTGAGCAGCCCCATGTTGTAATAGATATTGGCCAACGCTTTTTTGTCGTCCAATTTTTCCGCGAGCCTCAGGGCTTGCAGGTACAGGTTCATAGTGGAATCAACCTGGCCGCTCCCCTTCATATCCGAAGCGGCGTGCAACAAACTGTCCAGCCGGGCATCGCGCTGGGCATGCAGCGTGCCAATAACCGTGTAAAAAAGGACAAACAACAAGGGGCGAAGAGAATGAATCGAAGGTGTCATATTCGTTGCAAGCGGGCTATTATGTCGTTTTTGGATACCTTGTTGATCGGGATTTGCTTTTTTCCAATGTACACACACAAGTCGCCGATTTCTTCTACATGCGCCAGATTGACGATGTACGACCGGTGCACACGCATGAGTCCGGGCACGTCGGCCAGTGTTTCCCCCATTTGCTTGAGTGTCTGGGTAATCAAAATTTCTTTTCCGGGGGTCACCAGCCGGCAGTAGTAATCGTCGGCTTCCAGCCACAGTATTTCGTGAAAAAACAGCCGAACCATCCGGTCTTTGGATTTGACAAATATGCGGTCTTGAAACAGGTACGTTTGCCCGGTGTCCGGAGAGGCTGACGCAGAAGAAGTAGCCCGGGAAGCCTGCCCAATGGCCAGATCAATGGCGTGTTTCAAATCCTTACCCCGAAACGGCTTGCTCAAAAATGCGGCGGGCATGGTTGTTTTTGCCCGGGCAAACGTGGCTTCGTCGCTGTTGCTGGTGAGAAAAATGACCGGAATGGCGTGTTTCTCCAGGATCATTTTCGTCGTTTCAATACCATCCAAAGGGCCGTCCAACTGAATGTCCATCAGGATCAGGTCGGGCACCTGCGTGTACACCATTCCAATCGCCTCTTCGCCGGTGCCGCACGGCCCCGCGATGTCGAAACCCATATCAGCTAACCGATCTGCCAGATCCGCCGCGATGATGGGTTCGTCCTCTACGATAAGAATTCGGATGTTGTTCATTCAGGGGGCTAAGATAGGATGATTGGTTTGATTGATTCGATTGGTTTGATTGATTCGATTGATTCGATTGATTCGATTCCGCCCCGCTATGTTGTTTTCACCAAGCGGCTCTACACGAGGCTGTCTGTGAAAACACCAGGCTGGGCGGAAAATTAAATAGTGCGGGGGCGACTACCGTCCCCCCCGCACTATTTAGCTGGTAGGGGCGGGTTTTAACCCGCCGTACACTTCGGCGGGTTAAAACCCGCTCCTACTCATGGCAATCGCTGCAGCACGGTACACTTCGGCGGGTTAAAACCCGCCGCTACTTATGGCAGCCGCTGCAACACGACCTTCCGCACCACACTGCCTTCCGCCGTCTGCAAGCGCACCGTGTACACCGCGTCTGAAGGCTGCGGCAAACCTATCAGGCTGGGCGGCTCGCGGTCGATGCGGCCTTTGATGATCTGGGAGAAACCGGGTTTGTCGCTCGCGTCGCCGGTACACACCGCCCAGGCGTGTATCTCGTAGGGGCCGTCGCCCAAGCCGGCGGTTTCCCAGAAAAACTGCGTGAAGCTCGGCCCCAGGACAGGCGGCTTGGGGTCGGGCAGCGCGACGAAGCCCGACCAGTTCGGGTTGTGGCGCTTAAAGGTACCAGGCAGGTTGATCCAGGCGCCGTCGCCGTCGGAGCGGCGGTACTGTACGCGCACCAATTGGAAATCGGTGGAATTCAGGTCGTAGCCGGATACGGTGATGCGACGGGTCGTTCCGGGTTGGATCGGATCGTCGTTTTGTACCACCCAGTTTTGCTCCGGCACGTAGATGGCCACCTCGCTGCAGGGGCGGATGAAGTGTACGCCGAGTTTTAGCGCGGAGAAAAACATCGAACTATTGTCGGCGAGTTCGACATCGGGCGAGAATTCGCACTCCGACACCTCGGCCACCACCAGGTCTTCGTAGTCGTACTCCACCGGGCCGCGCTCAACGGTCAGGGTGAGCGGGACGGCTTCGCCGAAGGGCACGAGGTACTGGATGAGTTGGCTGTTCAAGGGGTGCCCGTTGAGTTTGATGATGGCGCCATCCGGGTTGCTGCCCGCAATGGCCGTGAAGCCGTACACCCTGTCCTCGTTGGTGGCGCTGAGGTTGCCGAGGTTCAGTTTGAACACAGCCGGTTCGTGGGCAGGTATATTGACCGACGTGTATGTGGCGCCACCCGCGAGGCCGAGGTTTGGCGCATCCCGGTTGGCGGTGCCTTCCTCCCAGGGGCAGGACGATTGGCCGGCCTTGAGGCGAAATACGGGGGTTATGTAAACGGAATCCATAGCCACGTCTACCGTAAAGGCATCGCCAGTATCGTCATCCGCGAGGGCATAGCCGGTTGTGATACCCATTTTATGGCCATCCCCACCGGCATCCACAGTATTGCTGCTATTTTCAATAGCCCGAACTTTGCCCTCAAATCCACCAAAATTAGTTTTAGCGGTTGCGAGATTCTGGTTCCCGTCCCCGTTAAAGTCGCCGATCGCTACGGAAACAGGAGCTGTACCGGGGTTCACCGATAAGAGTCCCGTAAAGTTGGTGTTGGTGTAAGCCACTGCGCTGGTCGTGTTGGCTCGTGCCGGACTCGGCGTGATGGTGGCGTTTTTACCAGAAATAATGGAGGTGTTGGGGTATGTGCCCAAGGTAGGCGCCTGTGCCAGCAAACCAGTAGCCCGTAGTTGCAGCGCAATGGCCAGCAAAAAAGCGGGTTTTTTGAAGCGCTGGCTGAGGTTTCCGAATAAAACAACGCTACAAGGAGTAGCCTTGGGCGGGGGGGGCCGGTGAATGCGTACATAATTTTAAGTTTTCGTTATTAACTTCGTCAATCAAGTCTGGTAATGCTGTAATCGTGCATGTAAGAACTGCTGCAAGATGGGGGGCTCCGGCCTCGACGGACTTGGATTATTCCGGTTCATTTCAAAACAGGAGGACGCTGACCACCCGACCGGGCATTCTTCGGGCATTCGACGTCCCGGTTTTTCAAACCCGGAACGACTGGCGTTTCGAAAATGCCCGACAGGGTAGTCTGACACGCTTCCAAGCCTGAAAAATGCTGTTCTTTGCGCATAATTTTTGCAACAGCAGTATGCATCTGCTGCTGTAAACAAACCCGACACGTATGGCATCTTTTTGGGCTACGCCAGGCAACATACTTGCACTCCTGTGCATGATGGTATCGTGGTCTGTGTTTGGCCAAAACACACGTGCTCCAATGGTGCAGGTCCAGAAATTTTCTGTGGAACAGGGGCTTTCGGATCGCAACATCAACGTTTTTGCAAAAGACAAACAAGGGTTCCTCTGGATCGGTACGTTCAACGGCCTGAACCGGTTCGACGGGTACGATTTCCTCAACTACGATGCCCGCCCCCGGAACAAACATAAAATCAGACACACAAAAATATACGCCCTCCTGCCCGACAGAGCCGGTAATTTGCTGGTCTGTTACGAAGATGCCGAAAAAGGCGCCATTGACTTGCTCAATCCTCTGACCGGTCAGCTTACACCATTTGCATTTGATCCGTCCAAAGGCTTCCCGGGCGCCCACCTCGCGTATTTTCAGTCGGATGAAGGCGCCATCTACTTTCTTACGGTACAAAAAGAGCGGATAACTATCTATGTATTTGATGAAAAAAACGCACAGTTTTCAACTGTTTTTGAATGCGAAAATCCCGGGTTAAACGAGAGTTACCCCGTTAGTTTTTTGAAGGCTTCTGACGGCACGTTTTGGTTTGCCTACACCCATGGAACCCAAAAACAGCACGTGCTCCATGCCGATGCGTCGGGGCGTATGCTTCGTTTGTATGGCCCGGGCGATTTTCTTCTGAAGCCCGGGCTACCCCTGGGCATGGTAGCCCTGACGGAGACCACGGCGGGGAACATTTTGTTCACTTTGTACCCGCAAGGCGTTTACGTCATCCAGCCTTCCGGGATTTCCGACATTAGCCGCCACCCGCTGCTGCCCCAGGAAGGGTACTACTTCGCCAAAGATAAAAAAGGCAACCTGTTGGCCTATCAAACCAATCCCGGCGATCCGGCCAAGGGCTGCTACCTGATTACCGCAGGTGGCCAACTGGTGGATTACAGCTGGGTCTTTGAATACCAGACCATCATTGACCAGGTCTTTAGCGATGATTTTACGCAGGGGCTAATGGCTGGTTCCGGCGACGGTTTCAACAACTACCAGCTGCTCCCGGAGCGCTTCAAAACCTTTCTGAACAAAGATCTGGACGGGGAGCCTTACGGAATCAGCATTCGCGGCATGGCAAAATTGGGGAAAGACCAATTGTACATCGCTACCGAACGCGACGGACTTTATGATCTGGACCTGAAAACAAAGGTGCTGACCCGAACCGGCGACCGATCGCCTCAATTAAGGCCTCTCAACAAATTTCTATTTCCCAAAAAACTGCTGGCACAGGGCGACAGCGTGCTGTGGATAACCGGTGTGGGCGGTGTGTTGAAATACGAATCGCTCCGAAATAGACTGCGGTTTATTAAAACGAACACGCACGCGCGCCAAACCAGTATGGACGAGACATGGGGCATCGGATTTGGAAAAAATGGACGCCTCTGGATTCTTGTGCGTGACGGCCGCCTGTTGCAACTAAACCAGGACACTGACGAACTGACCCTCTACCGAAACAAAAACGGCAGCCAGCCGCTGGAAGATGTGCAGCCCAGTTTTATGTGGTGCGGCCATGACGGGACCATTTGGGTGGGCACCCTGGTGGCCGGATTGATCCGTATTGACCCGGAAAAAAAAGAAAGCCGGCACTATACAGCCAATCCTGGCGACCCCTCCGGGTTCAACAGCAACCACATCACGTGCATCTACGAGGACGAAGCGGGGCTGCTTTGGGTGGGCACCATGGAAAGCGGGTTGCATGTATTCGATCCCGCAAAAGGCAGGGTCACGGCGATCTATTCCAGGGAAAACGGCTTGTTGAACAACAGTACCGTGGGACTTTTGCCCGATGAAAAAGGCAATTATTGGGTGAGTACCTACATCGGTTTGTCCTACTTCGATACGAAACTAAAAACCTTTCGCAACTATACGACTGCCGACGGCTTGTCCTTCAATGAGTTCAACCGGTTTTCGTACTTTTTTGACAAAGAATATCGCCGCTACTATTTCGGCGGCATGAACGGGGTCAATACTTTTGACCAAAAAGACCCGCAACCGGCGGCCAACAAGGCTCCGCTGCTCATTACGGAGATTTCCCTTAGCAAGCAAAACGGAGAGGTGACCGTTCAGCAGGAAGGGGTGGTGGACGGCTCAACCGTCACCATGCCCCCGGGGAGTCGTTTCCTGCGCTTGCGCCTGGCACTGGGTACGTATTACAATGCAGGTGGAAACCAGTTTTCGTACAAAATTGACGGACTGGACAAGGACTGGAATTATTTGGGCGTGAACAGGGACTTACGGCTGGACCACCTCCCAACCGGCGCCTATATCCTGCACCTGCGGGGTGCCGACAGCCGGGGCAACTGGAGCAGCCAGGAAATAGCCCTGCGTTTGATCGTTCAGGAATTTTGGTACAAACGCTGGTGGGCATACCTGCTCTATGTCGGCGTCCTTTTGGCTACCGGCTTTTTTTTCTACCGCTTCCAGTTGCGCCGAAACCTTGCCCAAAAGGAAACGCAGCGTTTGCAGCAACTGGACGCATTCAAAACTCGGTTTTTTACCAATATCAGCCACGAATTCCGTACTCCGCTCACCGTCATCCTCGGCATGGTTGAGCCGTTGAATCAACACTTCGCCAAAGGCGCTGCAGCCGAACACGACCAAACCGTTGAATTGATTCGGCGCAACAGCCGGCAACTCCTGCAGCTGGTGAACCAACTTCTGGACCTGTCGCGCCTGGAGTCGGGAAAAGCAACACTGACTTATTCCAATGGCGACCTGAAAGCATTCCTCCGGTACCAACTGGAATCTTTTTATTCATTTGCGCAAACCCGTGCCATTGCATTGCATTTCCAGAGCGAACTGCCGCATCTGGAGATGGCATTCGACCAGGAAAAAATACAAACCGTCGTCATAAACCTGCTTTCCAATGCGCTCAAGTTCACGCCGGAAGGAGGGCATATTTATTTACGATTGACGGCAGACGATGGACAATTGGGGACAGAAATCACCCAGCCCCCAGCGTCAATCGTGATTGAAATCAAGGATACGGGTACCGGTATTCCCAGAGAGCATCTGAATCGTATTTTCGACCGCTTTTATCAGGTAGATGATTCCAGCACCCGAAAAGGTGCAGGCACCGGAATCGGCCTCGCCCTGGCGCGGGAACTCATCCAACTGATGCAGGGTGAAATATCGGTGGAAAGTACACCGGGCACTGGAACGGTCTTCCGCATTATCCTGCCCTACACGCCCCTGCAACCGGAGCGCCAGACAGCTACCGGTTCCGCAGCATACGGTGAATACTCCGTTCCGGCCGGGGAACCCGTCCTCGAAGCAGATGCCGATGACCAGCGCCCGCTCTTGCTCATCGTCGAAGACAATCCGGACGTGCTTTTTTACATAGCCGAATGTGTCCGAAACGAATACCGTGTAATTACCGCGGAGCATGGAGCCGCCGGCATTCAAAAGGCGCTGGAACACGTACCCGATATTATCATCAGCGACGTGATGATGCCGGAAAAAGACGGCTTCGAACTCTGTGAAACGCTCAAAAATGATGAACGCACCAGCCACATCCCGATCGTTCTGCTTACCGCCCGCGCCGACTTCGAGTCCCGGATCGCCGGCCTGAAACGCGGGGCCGATGACTACCTCGCCAAACCGTTCGAACTCGGAGAGTTACTGGTTCGATTGGAAAACCTCGTGAAACTGCGTCGTCGCCTGCAACAACGGTATGCAGCCCTGCCACAATTGCCTGTAGCAAGTGAAGACCCTGCTCTCGTGCTGGAAGATGCCTTCCTTGTCAAAATCCGGGCCGTGATAGATGCCCACCTCACCGAACCCAATTTTGAAATGGCCCGGCTGGAACAGGCGATGGGGATGAGTTACAGCCAACTGTTTCGGAAGGTAAAAGCGCTGACCGGCGCTCCACCCATTGCACTCGTCCGTGCTGCGCGTCTGCACAAGGCTCGTGAGTTGCTGCTCCACAGCACACGCACCATCGCCGAAATTGCCTACGAGGTCGGGTTCACCACGCCCGCGTATTTCTCCACCACCTTTTTAGAGAAATACGGAGTAACGCCAAGCGAATTCCGGCGCACCCAGGAGTAAAAAGGCTAAAACGGGGTAAAAACCTTCGTTTTGTTAGAAAACTGAAAGGCGTTGACAGAAATCTGAAAGCCATGCCGGGCCAGGCTGCTCACTTTTGCCGCTGTCGAACGTGGTATTGCGAAGCGCAGCCATGCCGACGGTTCTTTCACGTTTAACAGCACCTGTCTCACATGATCTTCCAAGCGCCACTTACACGGTCAACCGTGTTTTTTCATCCTCAAAACAACCCTGCCAGGTCAATCAAAAACCAATGCTTGTTGTTTAGTCTGCTCCTGTTCACCGGAGTACTCGCCGCTCAAACCAACTGGACCGGCGCGGTGAGTACCGACTGGGCCGAACCCGGCAACTGGACGGCTGGGGTGCCGGATGCTAACGACAACGTTACTATACCGGATTTGACGAACGACCCGGTCATTGCGGCAAGCGGCGCCCTGGCCAAATCGGTTCAAATAGCAACCGGGGCAATGCTGACCGTGCAGGCCGGGGCAAGCCTGAGCATAAACGCATTAACAACGGGCCTGATCAATGAAGGGACGTTGGAAAATTATGGATTGATTTCCATTGGGGAAACGTTTTTCCTCGGAAACACCGGTCTGGAGAACAAGGGAACGTTCCACAACAAGCCGGGGGCTGAACTCAAAATAGACCAGTCCCTGATGTCGGCGTTAGTAAACTCCAGCACTGGTGTGTTGAACAACGCCGCGAAAATCACGATCGGATCCATTTACTCGGCCGGCAACTGGGGCATAAACAACGCTGGAACATGCTCCAATACCGCCGGTGGCGAAATCCGTATTAACAAGACGAATGTCGCAGGGTTGACAAACTCAGGAACCTTCACGAATAATGCGGCCATCACAATCGGTGCGGCAGCGGGGGTGGGTAACGTTGGACTAGAAAACGCTGGCACCTTCAGCAACGCGGCAGGGGAGATATGGATAGATCGCTGCACTACCTATGGGTTGGATAATGGCGGGAGTTTTACGAATACCGCCAAGATCACGATCGGGGCAGGAGTTAATGTAGGCCTTGTAGGCCTTTTGAATAGAAGTGCATGCACGTTTCAGAACAATGCGGGCGAGATCAATATAGACCGCTCATCAACATCAGGCCTGGAAAACGGGGGTACGTTTACCAATGCAGCAAAGATACTTGTCGGGCAACTGGCATCTGTGGGCAATTACGGCATTGACAACAGAGTCAATGCCGTATTTAATAATACGGGTGGCGAGATCAAGATTGACCGATCTGTTCAGGCGGCGCTGTACACTAAAAGCACGTTTACCAATGCCGCAAATATCTTTATCGGGCAAATGGCGGCGACAGTAACTGGATACGGTATCTACACCAGCTTCAATAGCACATTCAACAACAATACAGGCGCGGAAATCCGTATTGACCGGTCATCAAGTTATGCCTTGTACATCCAAGGTTCCGGAGGGTTCAATAATGCCGCGAAAATCATCATTGGAGCAGTTGCCAGTATTGGTACTTTCGGTATTTACTGTGAAAGCAATTTTACCAACAGCGCTACCGGCGATGTCAGCGTAGATAGATGGAACAATGCAGGGATATTTCTGACCTCCAGCACCTTTTTCAACTATGGAAAATTGACTGTCGGAGCCATACCTGGCAGCGTGTCGACCAGTATCTACATTGGCACGGGCGTGTACAATAACTATGCCTGTGCGGAAACCTCGGTATTTGCGCGCGTGGAAATCGGCTTCCTTAGATTAACCAATCAAGGCCTTCTTCGCGTCAATACCACCATTGCGAGCACCTGTAGCGGGATGGATAACTTTGGTATCATCGAGTACCCGCAAGGCAACCCGATTCCCAACGTAGCCAATAAACGCCTTATCGTCAATCCGTTTACGACGGCTTGCAGTGGCTCACCCGCCCTTCAAATCAGCGGCTCCAATAATTTCACCATCGGTACTACCTGGTATTCAAACCAGAACCTGACGGTACCGGTGGGTACGTTCAACCTGGCATCCAATACCTTCACCTGGAACAATACACCGGCCAACGGCACCTACACGGTGTACTTCTCGGTCAACGATCCCACAAACGGTTGCGCGCGCACCGTTTCGGCTGCCGTTACGGTGGTTCCGCCGGTTCCGGCCAATGCCGGCACTAATCAGACAATTTGTTCAACATCCGGTTCCGCTACCATGGCGGGCAATACGCCCAATATTGGCACGGGTACCTGGACGAAGGTCAGTGGACCGGCCGGCGGTACCATCACCTCACCCAATTTACCTACCACGACCATTACAGGCTTGACCACGGAAGGGACGTATGTGTTTCAATGGACCATCGCAAATCCCGGCTGCCCAACCAACAGTTCGCAGGTTTCCATCATAGTTAAAGCCCCGCCCACCGCCTCGAACGCAGGTTCCGATGCGACACTTTGCGGCCTGACGACTGCTCTGGCGGGCAATACCCCGGCCACAGGCACGGGTTCCTGGACGCTGTTTTCAGGCCCCGGCACTGCCAATTTTGCTAATGCAAACTCCGCTACCACGAGCGTCACCGTATCCACCGTGGGCGCATATACCTTCCGCTGGACCATCGCCAACGCACCTTGCGCGGCTTCGACCGACGACGTGCTCATCACCTTTACCCCAGGACCGACAACGGCCAATGCCGGTGGCGACCAAACGATTTGCGCCACTGCCGGCTCGGCCACCATGGCGGGAAACACCCCCGTCGTGGGCACGGGCGCCTGGTCGCAAGTCAGCGGCCCGGCAGCTACCATCACCACGCCCGGCTCGCCAACCACCACCATCACCGGCATGACCACCGCCGGCACGTATGTGTTCAAATGGTCCATCGCCAACGCGCCCTGCACGCCCAGCGAAGATCAGGTGAGTGTTTTGGTCAACGCCCCGCCCACCGCCTCGAACGCGGGTTCCGATGCAACGCTTTGCGGCCTGACGACTGCCCTGGCGGGCAATACCCCTGCCACAGGCACGGGTACCTGGACGCTGTTTTCAGGCCCCGGCACCGCCAATTTTGCTAATGCAAGCTCTGCTACCACGAGCGTCACCGTATCCACCGTGGGCGCATATACCTTCCGCTGGACCATCGCCAACACACCTTGCGCGACTTCGGCCGACGACGTGATCATCACCTTCACCACCGGCCCGACAACGGCCAATGCTGGGCCGGATCAAGCCGACATGGCCACATGCGGCCTCACGCAGGTGACTCTGGCGGCCAACACACCCGCCGCAGGTACTGGCATGTGGAGCATCCAAAGCGGTTCCGGCGGCTCTTTTGACAATGCCAACAACCCTGTTACGACGTTCCACGGAACAGCGGGCAGCACCTACACGTTGGTCTGGACAATTTCCAATGCACCTTGTTCGGCTTCGACAGATGCCATGATAGTCGCCTTTAATCAACCGCCTTCGTTTGCCGTCTGCCCTGACGCGACAACGGTCCACGTAACATCCGGCTGTTCAATCGCCGCAACCTACGCCGCCGCCGCCGCAAACACGACACCTTCGACTACCGTGACGTATTCTTTTTCCGGAGCGACCAGCGGTAACGGAAACGGAACGGGCAGTGGATCAACGTTCAACCTCGGCGCCACCAATGTAAGCCTGACGGCAACGAATAGCTGCGGCGTGAGTCATTGCTACTTTACAGTTGAGGTGCTGGCCCCCGAGATCAACTTGCAAGGCAATGCGATAGACATCGCCGAGGGCGACGACACCCCTTCCCCAGCCGATCACACCGACTTTGGGCAATCCACAGGGGCCAGTATCGTGCGAACATTTACCATCCAAAACACGGGTGAGGCCAATCTTCCCATTGCGAATATTACGTTTGCCGGCGCCGGCGCCGGGATGTTTAGCGCCGGGCCGCTCCAGCCCGCCGGTCCTATTGCTCCGGGCAATTCAGCTACTTTCGACGTGACCTATACCTCCAACGTGACGGGCATTCAAACTGCAACTGTCCATATTGCCAATGGCGACTGCGACGAACCGGTCTATAGCTTTGCCGTCCAAGGCGAACTGACCTGTACCACACCCGCTTTTACATCTTGCCCGACGAGCATTAGCGCAAGTACAGAGCAGAGCCTCTGTTCAACAACCGCAACATATACAACCGCAGCAAGCGGCATTCCTGCTCCGGTCCTGACCTACGTATTTACAGGAGCGACCACTGGTAGTGGCTCCGGCTCCGGCAGCGGTTCTGCCTTCGATAAGGGCGTGACCAATGTGGTCGTCACAGCCACAAATTCTTGCGGTTCGGCAACCTGCTCTTTTACCGTCACGGTCGCCGACAATGAACTACCCGCTATCACCTGCCCAAATGCGATCACGGTTACTTGCGCTTCGCTAATACCCGCTGTCAACCTCGGCTCGGTCACGGCTATCGATAATTGCGGCACACCGGTGAAAACGCACGTCGGCGACGTAGCCAGCAGCATGACCTGCACCAATCGCCTGACCGTCACACGCACCTACCGCGCCACCGACGGATCGAACCATACAAAGACCTGTGCGCAGATCATTACGGTGTTCGACGACGTCAAGCCGAACTTCATCTCCGTACCCGCCAATGTAACCGTACAATGCAGCAATGTGCCTGTCGTTGGCAACGCCACCGCCAGCGATGGTTGCGGCGGTGTGGTGACCGTGGTATATAACGGCCAGACCGCCGTGCCCGGCGCTTGTCCGGATGCGAGCACGATCACCCGTCAATGGACCGCCACCGACGCCTGCGGAAACACCAAGACCGCCACACAGCGCATCGTGGTGACGGACACGCAGAAGCCCAACTTCACCAGTCCGCCCGCCAACATCACGGTGCAGTGCGATGCCATCCCCGATCCGGCCACGCCTGCGGCCACCGACAACTGCGATACCGATGTGGCCATCACCTACGTCGGCCAGACCACCACCGCCGGCGCCTGCCCCAACGCCTACACCATCACCCGCCGATGGGTGGCTTCGGACAACTGCAACAACACGCGCTCCATTTCCCAGCGCATCACCGTTGTGGACAACGGCAAGCCCGTGTTTACCTCCTTCCCGGCAAGCACCACCATCGCCTGCAACGAAACACCTCCGGCAGTGGGCAGCCCCACCGCCTCCGACGGCTGCGGCAGCGCCACCGTGACGTACCTGGGGCAGACCACCACGAGCGGAAACTGCCCGGGCAATTACCAGATCAACCGCATCTGGCGCGCGACGGATGCTTGTGGCAACACCACGGTAGTCCTGCAAACGATTCAAGTGGCGGACACCGATGCACCGGTATTTACGACGGTCCCTCCTCCGGTCACCATTGCGTGCAACCAATTCCTGCCGCCGCTGACCAACCCTACGGCCACGGATGCCTGCGGCGGATATACGCACATTACCTTCCTGGGCCAAACGGCAACTGGCAGTGGCTGCACAGAAGACTACACCGTCACACGGACGTGGCGCGCGGCGGATTTGTGTGGAAACACCGCCACGGCGACGCAGGTGATCACGGTGCTGGGAAATAATTTTGGGGAAGAAGGCGCAGAAAACCGGGAGCAGAGCGCCCCACTCAAAACTCAACACTCAAAACTCGTAACGGTCAACCCTAACCCCACCACCGACCGCATCTGGCTCGACCTGACCGACTACGCCGGCGAGGCGGTGACGGTTTCGATCTTCAGCGACCTGGGCCAGTTGGTTTGGGAATACCGCATACCGGCTGTGGAGGATTTGAAACTGTCCGTCAGCCTCCGCGAAGCAGGCGCAACGGCGGGGATTTATACGGTTAGTTTGCGCAGTGCAAACGGGACGGTGGCGAAACGAATCGTGATGATCGAGTAATTCGTATGGCGAACCACGGTTTCGGCGTGTCCCCTCGCAACGAGCGCCTCCGGGAGTGTTCATTCCCGCCCTGCTTGGTGTTTTCACCAAGCAGGGCGAACAAAAAATGCGGGGGCGACTGTAGCCACCCCCGCACAATTAAACACACGCAAAAAAACGCTACATCTTTTGCCACCGGGCCAACAGTTCTCCCTTGACGACCTTGCTGGTGGGTATTAGTTGATTGTTGATCGTCAGGAAAGACTCACCTACTTCTTCGATGTGCGCTATATTGACCATGTAAGAACGGTGTACCCGCATCATTTCCGGGGTGCCGACCAATGCGTCGCAAAATTTTTTCAGCGTCTGGGTCACGAGGTACTCCTTTTGCCGGGTGACAATTTTGCTGTAATAATCGTATGCCTCTACCCATAACACATCGTTCAGGAACAGACGTACCCTCAGGTCTTGTACCTTGATGAACAACCGGTCCCGGCACAGACAAACCTTGTTTTCAGTAGCCGGTGGAGGAGAGGCGGGGTGCTGTTCGGCAGATAGTATATTCGTCGCGTTCATGTTGTATTTGTTATTGGTGAAGGGAACGGGAGCACTCTCCGTTTGTCATCCCGCAGGGAACCGTCCGATCTACGGTGTACGCCCCGTTTGTCCTCCCGCAGGGAACTGTCCGCGCTACAGACGAATTAGCGAGCGGCAGCACGTGGCGTACACCGTAGAGCGGACAGGTTCCTTCGGAAGGACAAACTGAGCGGGATGACAACCGTAGAGCGCCCGCGCAATGCTCGTAGCGGCGGGTTTTAACCCGCCGTAGTGTACGGCGGGTTAAAACCCGTCGCTACTCACGGCAGTCGCTGCAGCACGACCTTCTTGCTCACGCTGCCCATATCCGTCTGCAACCGCACCATGTACACGCCGCTGCTCAGCCATTCGCCCGCATCGGAGCGGCCGTTCCAGGTCGCTACATTCGGGCCGGCAGCCGCCGACACCGGCCGGCGCACCACCTCGCGGCCTTGCGCATCGCTGACCGTCAGCGTCACTTCTGCAGCCTTCGGCAAATGGAAGCGCAGCGTGGTTTCGCTGCTGAACGGATTGGGTTGCACATCGAAGCCCACCGCAGCACCGAAGTCCTCCTCGACGCTCGTGGTTTGCAACTCGAACGGCACCGGATTTTCGATACCGCCCTGGTGCTGGTTGGGCGAGAAGAACATCGTTTCCGACAGGTCGCGCACCATTCCGGTAGCGTCGTCGTACAGTTTAAAGCGCAACAACTCGCCGGGTGTGTTGGCGTACATCGTCAGGAAGAACAAGTGTACATCCAGTGGCTCGATATAGATCGCCTGTGCAGCGCCCCGCACTTCATTGCCGACAAACACGCCGAGTTCCATGTCGCTCGTGGTGACGTTCACGCCATTGGAGCGCATCATACCGATCAGCGTGCTGCTGTGCTCGTACTGGGTCGGGTCAACCGACCAATGCGCAACAGCAGGCTCTGTTTCTCCGCGCTCCAGTACCGACGTTTCCGCAAACGGAGCGGGCGGTGGCGGATATGTCAGCGTACCGGCCTGAGCTAATTTGATCTGGTAGCCGTTGGGCGGCGACATGTACTTCAAACTGCCGATCCAGCCAAAGGCAGGGTTCAGGTACTGCGCGAAAGCATACTGGCTTTTGATCACGTCGCCGTACTGAGCCGGCAGCGAAGCCAATGCTTCGTTGATCGGCAGCGAGTAGTTGGGAATGTACCCAACCCAGTTCCAGCCGGCCACGAGCGGAATGTTCGTAGTCAGCGGATCAATCGGCGTGCCTTGCATCCGCAGGGTATCCGGCAGGTCCGTGCGGTGGATATACATGGTGGTGTTGCTCAGGTTGTTCAACGTCCCGAACCAGCCACTGTTGTACTCCGAAAATGCCGCCTGACCACGGATCAGGTTGCCGTCGGGGTGCTTGAGCGAAGCCAGGGCAGAGTCCAGGCTACTGTTCGGGAAAGCGAGGTTGAACGACAACCAGTTCCAGCCGTAGTTGAATGGTACTTCGCGCAACAACAACCCGGAGGTATGCACCACTTGCGGATTGTCGGTGATGCCGATCACATTGTCCGGCTGGAACGTAAATGTCTCCACTACTGCACCGTAACGCTGACAAGCAGATGCGTCCCAAATCTCGATGCGCACGGGTTCGAGCATATCGCTCGGATTGCCATAGACATTCAGATAGACCAGATAGGTGCCCAATTGCTGGATGTACCGAACGTTGGCATAGCCCCGCAACTCGTTGTTAATGTATGCTGCCGCGATGTCTTCCACATCCGTTGAGAAGGCGCCCTCAATATTGAGTTTGAGCACCATACTCATCGAATTTTCATACAACCCGGGGTTGAACGGCCCATACGGCGGCCGACATACCACACGCACACCTAAGGGCAAAGGCTCGTCGCCGCCCATGAAAAATGGGTTTTGTCCTGTTTCAGTGTGCAAAATGATGGAGTCCGCCCAGTTTCCGAAAGACAACTCAGGGTCTATGGTGAAACTGATCGGCCGGATCTCGTTGGGCGCCAGCGTGCCTTGATTCGGCACAATGTGTACCCAGTCGGGCGCACCTTGAATCGTAAATGGCACCGGATAGCCGCCGCGGTTGTGGATATTGGCGGTAGCGGTTTTGGCCTCGTCATCAAATTTCGTGATACCCAGGCTGTCCGTCAGCCACGCCAGTTCGTTGCGATCCACATAGAATTCCCAAACACCGCTATTGAATTTGGTGCCGTTGAACGAGTTGCCCACCAGATCCCTGATACCATGCAATTCGGCGCGCAGGATGCGGTTTTCCAAAAACTTGTTGGCAATGCTCGGACTCGGATCTATGACGATTTTGTTCTCGAAACAGGTCATGTTGATGTCCAGCAACGTATTGGTTTCGGTGTTGTACAGTTCCACTTTGCCCACAGGGGGGACAAGATCGCTACAGTCAACATGCTGGTTGAACGTAAATGAAATCTCATCACCCACCTGATAGACCCCATCGGACGGCTGCGGAATACCTACGATACTCGGCGGCTCGCGGTCTATGCGGCCTCTGATAATTTCCGAAAATCCGGGTTTGTTGGTGGCATCGCCGGAGCACACCGCCCAGGCATGTACCTCGTAGGGGCCATCGCCCAAGCCGGCAGTTTCCCAGAAAAACTGAGAAAACGATGGTCCCAGGACATTGGCCTGCTGGGCAGGCGTCAGGGTGGAAAAGCCCGACCAGTTGGGATTGTAGTACTCAAAACTTCCCGGCCCGGTGATATTGATCCAGGCGCCGTCGCCGTCGGAGCGGCGGTATTGCACGCGCACCAACTGGAAGTCGGTGGAACTCAGGTCATACCCGGAAACCGTGATACGCCGAACGGTGCCGGGCTGGAGCGAATCGTTGGTGAGTACGACCCAGTTTTGCTGCGGCTGGGTCACGTTTACTTCGCTGCACGGGCGGATGAAGTCCACACCGATGTATATGCCCGAGAAGAAATTCGGGTCTCCTGCAAGCGGCAGCGAAAGGGCGAAGTTTCGATCCATCTCGCACTCGGACACCAAGGCTACCAAGAGGCTATCGTACTCGTATGCCACCGGCCCGCGCTCTACGGTGAGCGTGATGGGTGTGGAGGTGTTGTACGGTATGATGTACTTGATGGTGTTGTTGTTCAGCTGTTGGCCGTTCAGTTTGATGACGGCCCCGTCCGGGTTATTCGATGCAATAGCCGTGAAGCCGTATGTCCAGTCCTCGTTGGTGGCGCTCAGGTTGCCGAGGTTGAAATTGAACACTGCCGGCTCCGTGGACGGCACGTTGATCGCCTTGAACTGGGAACCTTGTGCCAATTTCAGGTTCGGTGCTTCGCGGTTGGCGGTGCCGGGTTCCCAGGGGCAGGACGACTGGCCTGCCTTGATGCGGAACACGGGGGTTTTATACACCGAGTCCTTCGCTACATCCACGGTAAACATATCCCCAGGGTCGTTGTCCTTCAGGGTGTATCCAATCTGGACGCCCCTTTCGTTCGAACTACCGCCGGCATCCACGGTATTACTGGTTTTAGTGATCAGTTTTACTTTGCCCTCAAAACCAACTTTTTTGATCTCAAAACCAAAACCTGTTTCGATCTTGAACTCGCTGTTGACGTAGTTCTCGACGGTATTACCGCCCGAGGTGTCGCTGGTTTCGGAATACTCGTAGGTCACCCCGGAGTCGAATGAAATGTTGCGGACAAACTTGGCGCTGTCTTTCAGGATATTGTTCCGAAGCAGGATCGAGTCCCACCGAACAATAGATTCCAAACTACGCACAGCCGTGAGTGAGTCCGTTGCCGGATCGGCTGCAATTTTTGCCAAATAGTTTTTCAAGTAATTCTGAATCTGAAATTCCGAATACATGAACGTCGTGGCAAAAGTGGCCGGATCCACACTCACAATCTGTTTGACCGTAGGCGTACAGGTGTCGAACGTGACCTCGTCGGCAAACCCGAAAATCAGGTTGATGGCTTCCCCCACAAACACGTCACCGCCCCGTGCCCCGCCTACGATAAGGTCTTCTTCGCTGGTGGAAATCTTGTTGCTGAAACTGGTACAAGTTTGAAAGGTACTGTCTGAAACCCGCTTGTAGGTGAGCTGCGCCTCGGTACCAAACAACACCTTCGGCTCGATCTCTTCAATAAAACCAATGCCCAGCGGCGCCAACACGAGCGTTATTTTAGGCCCTACTTTTACCTCAAGGTTGAGTCCCGCGCCGACTTCAAATTCGCCCTTGATGGTGGTTGTTTTGCAAATCTTCTCGTTTTTCTCCAGATAAGAGGAACTGCCGTCGCCCGGTGGGTCGCGCAGGATAACGGTCGGTATCTCGGGCATCATGGTGGTAAAGGTGTTTTCCTTCTTCCGAATACCGGTTACCACGGCCTGTTTCACTAAACTGCCCTGCCGGCCGGACTCCGAAGTGCCGATGATCTGCAATGTTTGTAAATACGGCGGCGAAGGATTCGGCTCGCCTACCTGGAACTTGTACTTCAGCGTAGTACCCGACATGGTCGTGTCGAATACCTCTCCTGAAAACCCGTTGAGAAAACGAAAATCAGCCGTGTCCAACGGACAAATACCGTCATCCAGTACCATGTTCATGTTGTCCAGAATGGGTACGTACCGCTCAATCAACGAGATATTTAGCTGAACGTTCTCTCCCTGATCCAGCACAATAAGCGGCGGGCTACAGCCGGGAATAGTATCTAAACCGCTATTGATAATCACTTCCGGTGGTGCGAAATAGATGAAATCTATGATCGTATCCCGTTTGGTCAAGTCCACCGTAGCGCCTCCCGACACCTGAAAGAACGATTTGACATCCGGGTTGGAGTGCTCCACGACTGCCACGGTCATAACTTCCAGCGGCGGCAATTCGTCGAATTCGTATTCGCCCTCCTGGTTATTGATGGTAATCGTCCGTTCGAGACAGCCGTCCCCGGAACGCACTTTGACCACACAAACGGTACCCTGGCCTGTACCCGGCGGCGGTTCAATGACGGATTTTTTACACAAACCACCGGCTACAAAACCTTTAACCGTGCGGGTCGTGATGTCATTAAACAGGATACCGGCAATGGGGCTGACCACGTTGGTCACTTCCCAAAACGCGGGTACAAAAAAGTGATCCTCAAAGACCGGCGTGAGTTCCGCCGTAGTGCCTGGGTCGAAATCTATGGTAAACTTGCCCGTAGAGTCGGTAAAAATGCGCGGAGAGAACGAGGCGCCGTTCACCAGAATTTCCACATTTTGGGCAAAACAGTCGGTGTTTTTATAGCGCACATATCCCGAAACCGGCACGGTGCTGCGGTCGGTGAAATCTACCTGGTCCACCGAGGTCACGCTCGGGTTGAGCGTCACCTGCCGGGTGACGGGGGTGAAAATGTGCGGTGTCGTTTTTTGCCGCGGGGCAAATGGCGACCACTCGGCGCCGTAGTTGGTACCAAATGGCAGCAACACCGAGCCGCTGTTGTTCAGGCGGTTGCCGTTGCCCTCATCTAAGGAAAAATAGACGCGTAGCCCTTTTTCCGACATTTCCCGACCATTCTGGAAGTGGTCGAGAATCGTAGCAACACTTAGGGTGGTGTCATACAAGGCCACCTCGTCTATAAGGCCGCCGTAGTAGTCGGTGCGGCCCATGCCACTGGAACGGGCGCCCAGTATCCAGTTGCTGGTAGTATCCGACCAGGTACCCGTCACACCCGTAAAGGTGTGGCTACCCAGGGAAACACCGCCCTTGTAGGCGGTCACGAGCAATTCGTTGTCGATAAGGGTGGTGTCCAGCGTAAAGGTTACGTGTTGGTAGCCGATACCCAATGCGCCGAAGTTGTGTTCCTGGCCGTTGACATAAAACCAGATGTCGTTGTTCAAGCCGTTCTGCTTGATCAGCAGTCGGAAGTCGTTGGCGGGCCAGGTTTTGGAAAGCAGACACTGGTCGCCATCCGGGCCGGCACTATTTACCCACATTTCGAGGGTCGCCTTGGGCGTCACCGAGAAGTCGGGCAAGGTCGCATAGTCTGACTCGCTGCGCACAAACTTGAGCGCCCGGTACATGTAAAAATCCTTCATCGGGTCGGCCAGAAACGTGGTTCCTGTGCCATAGCTCGCCGACTCGATGCGGTAAAAACCTTGCTGATTGGTTTTTCCCATTGTGCGCACATCCGGGCGGTCGGAATCGAATGCCGCGCCGCAGAAGAAAAGTTTATTCCGGCGTACCACGTCAAACGAGCCGGTGCCGAGTTCTTCGTCCATTTTCCAGTAGTACTTCAGGCCGGAGGTCAGGGAGGAGGCCGTACCCATCATCACCTCGCCGAGGTCGAGCTCGTCGAGGCGGCGGTGATAGACGCGCAGTTCGTCCAGGTTGCCTTGCCAGGTGCCGGCAGTCCCGGTACGAGCGCCGATGCGCAGCTCTGCTGCGGAGGGTATGGGCGGCAAGTCGGCGATTTGCACAAGTGTTCCGTCTATGTACAGACGTCCCTTGCCGTCGGCATCCATGGAGAGTGCGACGTGGTGCCAGCCGTTTTTGGTGCTGTCCGGGAACTGTCCCGTTAGAAGGGCCGCACTCATGTCCGTTTGGGCCACCACGACACCCTCATGCCCGCCCGCGCTCGCTATAGGCCGCAGGAAAAGCGGAAAGGGGTGTAAGCTGATAATTCCGGCATTTGCCGTGGCGCTGGATGTTTTTACCCAAAACGACATGGTCCATTCGCCGTTGTTCAGCGGAATGAGGGTATCGGCGCCGCCGTCGGATTCCGCAAAAGCGCCCGCACTGGTGTTGAACATGGAAGAAAAACCTTGTAGGGGCGTCAGGGTCACAAAGGCATCTGGTACTGGCCGGCCGCTGGGCGTTTGGATCCAGCCGGTAACCACACCATTGGGCACCTGAAAGCCGATGGCATAGCCGGGCACGCCTTCGCCAAAGTTGTTGATGGCGCGCACTTCGTAGTTGTAGGCCCGCCCGGCAATGACGTTGAAGTCGTTGTAATTCCGGGTTTTGCTGTCCACTAAGGCCAAAAAGACTCCGTCGCGGTAAATTTTGAAACCCTCGCTGGCCAAGGCGCCGAGGGCGTTGATATCCCACGACAACTGGATGCGGTCGAGCAGTTCGCCTTGCGAAGCCGTGACAATCGGGGCTAACGGCGGCACTAAAAAACGCGCCCAAAACCCGTTCGTGGAACTGTTGGTCGGCGAGGTGGCAATGCCAACCGCCGTCTGCCCCAGGGAATAACTGGAGCGGCGATTGACGGAATACGCATCAGTAGCGTTGCCGAAATTGAAAAACACCTCGCCTTGGGTGATCTGCGCATCTACGGGAGCACAGGCGGCATCCTGCTGCGCCAAAGCCGGAATGCATAAAAATATACTGCTTAGCAGCAGTGCATAGCTATATAGTCGTATGTACATACTCGATCAATTTTGAACTGTGAGAAAAAAACAGGAAATCGTCACATGGTCAATTGATCCGTATGTACACCCACAAGTTCATGTTGACGGGGCGGGTCTCCGGGCCGTTGCCCGTACTCGGAATGGAGATATTCGAGGCAGATGACCCTGTGTTATTATTATTATCCACTTGATTTGCAGGTTTGGAAAAAGCTCCGCCTCCCCCATCCGATCCACCGGAATAGGTTGTGTTAGTATAGGAGTGGGTGTGCCCGGGATCAGAAACATTATGACCGTGCGTCTGGACGGCTTGCGCCTGCACTTCTGCAATGTTAGAACCGGAATTCCGACTGGGATCGCGATCAGCACCTCCGCTAAACTCTTGTGCCCGGAAAAATACGCCGCCGGCGTCGGGCAGGGTTGTCCACCCAAATTGTGCGCGCAATTGATCCGTAACAGCCAAAGTTCGCCCATCCATAGGAACCCAACAATCGCCGTTCACCGCCGTAAATTGTGTAGGGTTGAGGATTGAGTATTTCACATCGCCCACCGCGCCGGAGCACACTACTTTTTGCGCAAAGGCTACAGAAAGCGCATAAGGAGCGAATGAGAGTTCGCTGCGGGGTGTCAGTTCGTACGAGCCGATGCGCACGCCGAGGTAGAGTGTCGAGTCAAAATCTGCCGGGTTCAGCGGGGTCACGCTGCCGAGGTAGTGGCTGTAAATACCACCGATGACATCCACCGTGGCCATTTCTTGCCATAAGTGGGTTCCGCCCATCTCATTCCGATACAATCGAAACGTGACGGGCTGCGGGCCATCAGCCACCGAGGCCCCCGTGGCGGTCTTCAAGGTTCCCTGAATGCTGATTTTAGAAGTTTGGGCTGCAAGCTGTACGGTGCATACAGTTGCCAGCGCGAACACCATCAGGAGTTGAAATGCGCTGCGCGAAAAGGAGAAAACGGTGGATTTTGTAAAATTTCCCATAAGTTAAAACAAGTTTAATACTCGAAAAATAGTGTTGTTCGTAGATGGTAATGGTAACGTGAAACCTTCAGCCGCCGAGCATAAGCAACGCATAATTTCGCCCCGTATCGCGCTAGTAGCGGCGGGTTTTAACCCGCCGTACA
>JBGSKO010000044.1:0-48681 GCA_041741155.1 Saprospiraceae bacterium
GATTCGATTGATTCGATTGATTCGATTGATTCGATTGATTCGATTGATTCGATTGATTCGATTGATTCGATTGATTCGATTGATTCGATTGATTCGATTGATTCGATTGATTCGATTGATTCGATTGATTCGATTGGGGCAAAAAGAAAAAAATCCTGGGTACTCAAGCTACTGTTTCATTCATTTTTATTTGAAACGCCGCGTGCAGATACTGCGACTTATCTCAACCGTTTGTCTTTCACTTACTTTTGTGCGGTATCCGACGACCCGCGCACGCGGTTCTCTCAACTTTTCTCAACCCCTCTCAACTTTCTCAACTTTCATAAACCCCTCTCAATTTTTCTCAACTCTCATAAACCCCTCTCAACTTCTCTCAACTCTCATAAACCCCTCTCAACTTTCATAAACCGCTTGCAAATGTACCGTATCTATGACCGGCAGCAAAGCGCAATATCTTGATTTCTGCGACGAGCACGATGTCCCGCTGCACTTGCAGTCCTGGTGGCTCGATGCTGTTTGCGGCGCCGATGCCTGGGACGCAGCGGTTGCCGGCAAGCCGGCCGCAGGGATTTGGCCCTGGTTCCGGACGCGGCGCTGGGGGATTCCGGTAGTGCAACTGCCCCCGCTGACTGCATACGCCGGCCCCTGGTTACGCTCACCAGACCCGAAATGGCCCGTACACAAACGCCTCGCAGTGGAGCAGCAAACCCTGAACAAACTGATCGAAAAACTGCCCGATGTGCGCTTTTTCCATCAGACATGTCGCCCGGAAATCCAAAACGGACTGCCGCTCCTCTGGGCCGGCTTTCGACAAACGACCCGGTACACCTATGTGCTGCCCGACACACACGACCTGCCCACGCTGTACTCGGGACTGAAAAACACCTTGCGCACGGATTTGCGCCGGGCCGACGAACAATTGGACGTCGTGCAGGAGAACGACCCGGAGCGCCTGTTTGCACTCCACGCACAATCGTTTGCCCGCAAGGGCCTGCATCGGCCTTCTACATGGCAAGCGTTCAGGCGCCTGCATGCTGCCCTCGAGCAGCGCAGCCAGTCCGTTGGTTTTGTTGCCCGAAGCCGAAGCAACGGCGCCGCTTGTGCCGGCCTGTTTTTAGCTTTCGATGCCCGGCAAGCTGCGGTGGTGCTCACCGGTCTGGATGCCCGGCAATCCTGTCCCGGAGCCCTGAACCGATTGTACTGGGAGGCAATACAGTTCTGCTCGAATCGCGGGCTCAGTCTTGATTTTGAAGGGAGTATGAACCCGGGGATCGAGCGGGTGTTCCGGGGGTTTGGAGGAACGATGCGGCCGTATTTCCGGATTTGGAAATTTTGATGACACCGGGGGGGGCACTGCGGAGGCACGGTTTTCTTTTCACCGCAGAGACGCAGAGACGCGGAGTTTTTCCCGAAATATTACGCCGCATTCAGTCGCAGGAAATTTTGCAAGCCGGCCTGATCAATCACGCCAATAACTTCGCCCTGTTCGGCCACGGAAAGCAGGCCCGCACCGCGTTGTTGAAGCAGGTGGAACACATACTCCAGGCGCTCGTCCTGGGAGACAACCGTGACAGCGGGCTTGACGTACTGGCTGATTTCTGCCGACAGGTCGCGCTTTTTGAGGGCCTCAACAATCTGTGGTTCTTCCAGTACACCGATAAGTTTATCCTGCATATCAAAGACCAGAAAATGCCGCTCCAGCCCCTGTTGGAGCAAGGCGATGGGGGTTTGCATCCAGTCGTTTGCCGACAGGCGGGTGAACTGCGGGCGCATCAGGTCGCGGGCTTTGAAGCGCCGCACCAACGCATCGAGGCGTACCATGCTGTTTTCTGCACGCGCTGTGGTGTACACAAAGACGCCGATGAGCGCCAGGGTGAATGCACTCTTCCACAACCCGATGACGACAAACAAAACGGCGATACCCTGTCCGAGCCAGGAGGCGATTTGCGTCGCGCGTACCCGTCCCATGCGCATGGCCAGGAGGGCGCGGAAGATCCGTCCTCCGTCCATCGGAAACGCTGGAATCAAATTGAACACTACCAGCGCGATATTGGTGACTACCAGTACTGGTAGATAAAACAGCAGCCCTGTGGCTGAAATGCCTATTTCCTCCATGACTTCCGGGTCGTTTTCTCCACCGCCGAAGGTCATGTTTTGTTCCAAAATCCAGTTGAACAAAACCCAGCTGTCGCCCTGAAAAAGCAGTTTTCCCAACAGGTACAACAGGATAGCCAGTACGACATTCACCATAGGGCCGGCGATGGCGACGAGGAATTCCTGCACCGGTTTTTCGGGCATACGTTCCAGACGGGCGATGCCGCCGATAGGAGTCAGGATGATGTCTTGCGTGCGCACGCCATACCGGCGTGCCGTAAGCGCGTGCCCGTACTCGTGGAGCAGTACGCATGCGAACAGGGTTATGAAAAAACCCATAAGCCAGATGGTGTTCAGGACATCGAGGTTATTGGCATAACCTATCCAGAGCGCATACAAAAAAATGAGGCCGAAACTCCAGTGCAGGTGTACCGGAATGCCGAACCAGGTGAATAATTTGAGTGAGCTGCGCATAGGTTTGAATTGTGCAGTCGGGGCTGCGGGTTATATTTTCTTAGCCAGGATAATGTACTGGTAGTCCAGGGATTCTTTGTCCACTCGGGTTACCTCAAAACCGCCGGCACTCAACTCCTTTTCCACTTGGCTGAGCGCCACTTTGTACGCGTCGGGCGGGCCAATGGGCAGGTTGTTCTTTTTAAAATCAATGACCAGTAGGGTGGCGCCCGGTTTCATACCCGTTGCGAGCGTTTGGAGGTATCGCACGCGGTTTTCAATATAGCCGTAGGTATTCACGATGATCACGGCGTCAGCCTCTTCGGGCGCCAGCATGGGATCGTCGGGTTTTGCCAGTCGGCTATCAAAACGGTCGCGGTACTGCGCGGGCAGCCGCACTTTGACGCTATCCAGAAAATTGATGAACTGTGGATCAATATCCACGCCGATGACCTTGCCGGCCAACGGCACCAGCCGGAAGGTGAAATAGCCTGTTCCGGCGCCGATATCGGCCACGGTTTTGCCTTTCAGGTCTCCCAATAGCGCAATCACCATGCCGGGCTTTTGCCAGATCACCCGGTCCTTACTTTCGTAATCGGCCACCAGGTTTTCAAAATTTCCGGCGCCCTCTTTAGGTTGAGGGCGTTCGGAGACATTAACCGTACGCGATGGCGTTTCGCGGGTCATCGTTGGCGTCTCCTGGTTGCCGGCAGAAGGGTGGTCGCCCCGGCAGGCTGCAAGGCCCGATCCGACGACAATAGTGGTAACAAAAAGTAAGAGGCGTATCATGTGCGTGGACTAAAACGCCTCAAAAGTAGGGAAGTTCGCCCAATGTGGTCCTGCCTTGAAAAATGAGTGCCCTAGAGACTTTTTTCGGGTATTAGACTTTCCAGGTTCAGGTACCGGAAATATATTGCTCCAGAAACTGGATGTGCGAGGTTTGTTCCTGAATGATGGCATTCACGATATCGCCTATGCTCAGCAAGCCCAGCACCTGGCCTGCTTCCACTACCGGCAAGTGCCGTATCCGTTTGCTACTGAACATGTTCATACAATCTTCAATGCTCATGTCCATATTAACGGAGAACACATTGGCGGTCATTACTTCCGTTACGGGCGTGCTCTTTGCTTTACGTCCCTGGATAATACCCTTGCGGGCATAGTCGCGTTCGGAAAAGATACCTGCCAACCGCTCACCTTCCATAACCAGCACCGCCCCAATATTTTTTTCAGCCATCAGCTGGAGGGCATCAATAACCATGTGCTCGGGCGTAACGGTCCATGTGGTGTGACCGTGTTTACCTTCCAGCAGTTTTTTTACAGACAACATAAACGATCATTTTTATTGGTTCGAGAAAGGACAAATAATAACTCCACGTCTTTTTGTGTGGCGGGCTAAGAGCTTGTTTGGATTTTAGTGCTGAGGCGAGGGCGAGCAAGTTTTGTTTCTATCGAGGCAAAATTTGCAGCCGTAGCCGGGGCCTACAGCGAAAATTTTAACGAAGAGCGAAACAAAAATGGCCGACCGTAGCCCAGCAACTAAAATTTAAACAAGCTCTAAGGTATGGCGCAGCGTTTTACCTGCCAAATGTTCACAGGGGTTTCTACGGATTTGTGCAGGTATTGTTTGTTGTTTTCCTTAGCAACTCCGCAGGCATTCAAAGGGGGCGCAAACCTTATTTCGGGAACGGTGTTTGAAAAAGACGACACAATCTGTGCGTACCTTTGACCAAAATTTTCAGATCATGCTCACCGTACTCGCTGCTTCCGTTTTTTTTGTATTGCTCGCCTTTTTCATGTTTAGCTTGCGGATACTCTTCGTAAGAGGCGGAGCTTTTCGCGGAACCTGCGCCGGAAACAGTTCTTTTTTGCAGAAAGAGGATATAGCCTGCGGCGTTTGCGGCCGCAAACCGGGTGAGGCCTGCGGGAAGGAAGCCTAAGTAAATTCCCCCATTACGTACCATTTACAAAGAAAGGCCTTCCTGGTTTGAAAACCAGGAAGGCCTTTGATATTAGAAAATTAGAGCGTGTACTTATATGCCGTGCTGAAGGTAGTACACTGCAATCCCGGCAAAATAGCCGATAGCCGCGTAGATCGAAATGCGCTTCACATACCACAGAAAATCCACTTTCAGGATACCCATAGCAGCTACGCCGGCAGCCGAACCGATGATGAGGATACTGCCTCCCGTACCGGCACAGTAGGCCATTAGGTTCCAAAAACTGTGGTTGGGCGGGAATGCTTCCATAGTGTACATACCCATAGATGCCGCTACAAGGGGCACGTTGTCCACGATAGCAGAGAGTACCCCAATCATGGTGTTGATGGCGTAAATATTACCAAAAGTGCTGTTTAACAGCTCCGACATCAGGTGCAAATGGCCGGAGGTTTCCAGCGCAGCTACCGCCAGCAATATCCCGAGGAAAAACAGAATGGCAGGCGTATCAATCCGGCGGAGCATAGCGGCCACCGTCAATTTATGGCGATGGTCTATTTCCTTGTTCCGGTGCAACAGCTCTGTAATTAACCATAGCGCCCCCAATGACAACAAGATACCCATGTACGGGGGCATGTGCGTTATGGTTTTGAAAACCGGAACAAACAGCAAGGCTGCCACACCGAGCACAAACAACAAGTTACGCTCAAACGGCGACGTATGGTTGGTATGTTCCACCTCCACTTTAGCCAGATTTCCATCACCACCTTTTCTGCGCATAACAAAGGTGGCTACCAGAAGCGGTGCGAGCAGACAAACTACGGAAGGCGCAAAGATATTTTTTATGATCTCCAGGGTAGTCACTTGTCCCCCGATCCAGAGCATGATGGTCGTGACGTCACCAATAGGCGACCACGCGCCACCGGCATTGGCAGCAATGATCACAAAACCGCCCAGGAACCAGACATCCTCCTGTTTTTTGATCAACTTTCGAAGGAGGGCACTCATAACGATTGCCGTCGTCATATTGTCCAGTACAGCAGAAAGGAAGAAAGCTACCCAGCCGATAATCCATAGCAGTTTAACCTTGTTGGCGGTCCGTATACGGTCGGTGATGACCCGAAAACCATCGTGTACGTCCACCAACTCTACAATCGTCATGGCGCCGAGCAGGAAAAACAGGATTTCCGAGATGCCGCTCAAGTGCTCGGACAGCGAGTGGTGCAATAGCTGTTGAGGGTCGGCCAAACCGGCGGCGGCTACGGGCATGCCCTGTATGCCAAATGTCAATATCAGCCAACACACCACACCGGTAAGGATAGCAGAGGCTGCTTTGTCAATTTTAAGTGGATGCTCAAGGGCTATCATCGAATATCCGATGATGAACGCCACAACAATGAAAATTGCCATTTTTAACTATGATTTACCGTGAAATTATGCTACTTGAAGGTGCTGTGCACCTGGAGGTTTCCTTTGGCGTCGGTATAAATTCCGTAAATTTTCAAGTCTTTTTGCCGCGCGATTTCCATTGATTTTTCCAGGCCCAGCACCAGGAAAGCTGTCGCATAAGCATCGGCAGTGGTACAGTCGTCGGCTAAAACGGATACGCTGAGCAGGTTGTGGGTGATGGGGTAACCGGTACGCGGGTCTATGGCGTGGCTGTATTTTTTGCCGTCGCGTTCCACAAATTTGCGGTAACTCCCGGAGGTAGCCAGCGCCTTGCCGCTCACCGGCACGACCGTCTGCAAAGGCCGCTCATTGGCCGCTTCTGCTACAGGTTTGTCTATCCCGATGCGCCACTCCTCGCCGCGCTCATTCCGGCCGGCGGTGCGTACCTCGCCGCCGATTTCTACCATGTAGTTTGCAACACCCTGCTTTACCAAAAAATCGGCGAGCACATCTACGGTGTAGCCCTGTGCAATGGCGTTCATATCCACCTGTATCCTGGGGTCGGCTTTTTGCAGGACGCCGTTTTCGAGGCGTATTTTTTGAAAACCAATGAATTGCCGCAGGCTGTCTACCTGAGCCGAATCGGGCGGGGGCAGCCCTTTTTTGTAACTGAAGCCCCATGCCCGGACCAATGGGCCTACCGTGATATCGAATACACCTTCGGTAGCCGCCGACACTTCCTGCGAGCGCCGGAAGACGGCGGCAAAATGCTCGTCCACCACCACGCCGGCCTCGTTGCGATTAAGCCGGCTGATGACGGATGTGCTGTCCCAAAGCGACATACTTCGGTCTATCAGACGGAAGAAGCTGTCCACCGGCTGGGAAAAATCGCGCCCTTGGGCGTCCAAATAGGTAATGTGAAACGTGGTGCCCTGTGCCTGACCTTCGAGGTGAGTGAATTTCGGGGCGTCGTTTTGACAGCCCAGAAGGAACAAGAGGAAAAGCAGTGGCTCGTATCGCATGGCTGTTATCCTCCGAAATCGTCAAACGCCACCATCTCTCTCGGCACACCCAGGTTGTCCACCATGTTCTGCACCGCAGAGTTCATCATCGGCGGACCACAGAGGTAGTATTCGATTTCCTCCGGTTCCGGGTGGTTTTTCAAATACTGATCGAGTACAACCTGGTGGATGAAACCTTTGAAGCCCGTCCAGTTATCTTCCGGCAAGGGTTCAGAGAGCGCAATTTCAAAGCGGAAGTTGGGGAACTCTTTTTCGATGGCGCGGAAATGCTCTTCGTAAAAAACCTCCCGCATACTGCGCGCGCCGTACCAGTACGACACTTTGCGGCCGGTTTTGAGGGTATGGAACAAGTGGAAGATGTGCGAACGCAGCGGCGCCATGCCGGCGCCACCACCGATATACACCATCTCTTTTTCCGTTTTTTTGATGTGGAACTCGCCGTAAGGTCCGCTGATCGTGACCTTATCGCCGGGTTTGCGCGAAAACACGTACGAGGAGCACAAGCCGGGCGGCACATCGGCGAAAGCGCCTTTGGCACGGTCCCACGGTGGCGTGGCGATACGGATGTTAAGCATGATGATATTGCCCTCTGCCGGGTGGTTGGCCATGGAGTAGGCGCGGAAAAGCGGCTCTTCCACCACGGTTTTCAGGTCCCAGATTTTGAACTTGTCGTAGTCGTCTTTGAACTTGTCCGGGATATTGTACAGATCAGTTTTGAAGACAATCGTGGTCTCCGGCACATCAATTTGAATATAGTCGCCGGAGCGGAACTGGAGGTTTTCACCATCGGGCAGCCGCACGACAAACTCTTTAATGTACGTCGAGACGTTTTCGTTGGAGACCACTTCGCACTCCCATTTTTTCACGCCGAACACCTCATCGGGCACCCGGATTTCCATATTTTCTTTCACTTTCACCTGACAGGCGAGGCGCAGGTGATCGCGTACCTGGGTGCGGTTGAGGTGGTTGGTTTCGGTAGCCAGTACATCGCCGCCGCCAGAGTACACCCTGCAGGTACACATAGCGCAGGTGCCACCACCTCCACAAGCGGATGCGAGAAAGAGATTGTTGGAGGCCAATGTGGACAACAACGTACTGCCAGGCTTAACCCGCAGGGGATGTTCCTGGTCGCCATTAATGACAATGACGACATCGCCCTGTGGCAGAAGGCGGTCTTTGGCCGTCAGGATCAGGTAAGCCAAAAACACGATGATGATGATGAAAACGGCAATACTGGATGCGAGTACGGGAAGCATATCAATCAGGTTGAAGGGTTGCTGGTTAGCAGGTTGGAGGGTTTCACTACCAGAAAACCCTCTAACCTTTTGATCGGCAACCTTTTAAAGTTGTATTCCAGAAAAACTCAAGAAGGCCATACCCATGAGGCCCGTAATAATCATAGCAATACCCAAGCCTTGTAGTGGTTCGGGGATATTGGAATAACGCAAGCGCTCCCGGATAGCAGACAGAAGCACGATGGCTAAGAAAAAACCTATACCGGAGCCAAGCGAGAACACCGCCGTTTCTTCAAAGTTGTATTCCCGTTCCTGCATGAACAGAGCCGTACCAAGAATCGAACAGTTCACCGTGATGAGCGGCAGAAATATCCCGAGCGAATTGTACAGAGCCGGGGCAAACTTCTCGATCACCATTTCGACCAGCTGTACTGCGCCGGCAATGGTGGAAATAAAAAGAATAAACGCCAAAAATGTGAGGTCAACTGATGCCAGGGATGGATGTACCCATGCGAGAGCACCTTCGTTTAGCATGTAGTGCAAGATCAAGTAGTTGAGTGGCGTAGTGAGCACCATCACAAAAATGACTGCAAGGCCGAGACCAAAAGCCGTTTTTACCTTCTTGGAGACGGCAAGGAAAGAGCACATCCCCAGAAAGAATGCGAAGATTACATTCTCTACGAAGATGGATTTTATAAGCAGGCTGAGTAAGTGTTCCATAATCAAGATACGTTAACCAGTTTTTTGTTCCAACTGCGTTGTGCCCAAATGTAAATACCGATAATGAACAATGCAGCAGGCGGCAACACCATAAGGCCATTGTTTACATAACCCATATCGTAGGCCCATTGCGGGATAATTTTGTAGCCCATCAGGGAACCTGCCCCGAATAGCTCACGGAAAATGGCTACTACCACCAGAATAATTCCGTAACCGATACCATTTCCAATGCCGTCAAGGAATGAAGGCCAAGGTTTTTGTGCCAGGGCAAAAGCCTCCAGACGCCCCATAATGATACAGTTGGTAATAATCAGACCGACAAAGACCGACAGTTTCTTACTGATGTCGAACATGTATGCGCGCAGCACCTGATCCACAATCGTCACCAAGGTAGCAACGATGATAAGTTGCACAATAATGCGCACACGCGTCGGAATGGAATTCCGTAACATGGAGGTGAACAGGTTGGAAAATGCTGCTACAAAAATCACCCCAAGGGACATTATCAGCGCGGGCTTAACCTGTACGGTCACGGCTAAGGCCGAGCAAATACCAAGCACCTGCACGGTAACAGGGTTATTGTCGTCCAGCGGATCGCGCAGTGTCCGGATGTTCTTTTTGGAAAAGAGCGCTTCTTTCTTTTTCTCCTGAACGGGAGCGGTTTCTACACTCATAATACGTCTATTTTTTCCGGCAGGATTACTGCCCGGTATTAGTGGTTGACTTTAGTTTTTCAAAATAAGCCAAATACGGCTCCAAACAGTTTTTTAGCATGGCATCCGTACCGCGCGAGGTAATTGTACCGCCGGATATACCATCTACCCGATGCTCGTCGCCGTAGTCCACCTTATCGGTCGGCTTGACCACATTTACGGAGATGAATTCATTGGACTCCGTCATGATTTTTTTGCCCTCAAATTGTTGCTGAAACGCCGTCTCCGATATTTCAGCACCCAGCCCCGGGGTCTCGCCTTTGTGGTCGAAATTGGCGCCATAAACCGTGTTGAAGTCGCCCTCCAAAGCCACATAACCCCAGATCGGCCCCCAAAGTCCCACACCATAGGTCGGAATGATGTAGTACTTCTTGCCGTCGTCGCCCGTATAAACATACAGCGGCAGCTGGCGTTCTTCCGGTGCCTTGTTTACCTGGTCCTTCAAGCGTACAGACTTGATCGCCACGCCCTCAACCATATCTCCGGTACTGTTCAATACCAGTTCCTGCACCCGCTCGGCGTAGGTACTTTCGATGGTCTTGCGGTCGGTAGACGTGACGCGTACCGAGCGCAGAATGTTGGTTTGTTTGTCCAAAGCCACATTGGCCTCTTGCGCGGGCTTCAGCCCTTCGGAGGTCATGGCCAGAATCACTGCCGTGATGATTGAAATGGCGGCAGCATATAGCAAGGTATATCGGTTACTATGCACGTTTCAGTCTGCTTTTGATGTGTTGTTCAAGAACGATGTGGTCAATCAGCGGGGCAAAGACGTTCATCAGCAGGATGCTTAGCATCACAGCCTCCGGGTAAGCGGGGTTGAATACCCGCAGGATCACCGTAAAGGCGCCAATGAGAATCCCGTAAATCCATTTACCACGTTCAGTTTGGGCCGCACTTACCGGGTCGGTGGCCATATAAACGGTACCGAATGCGAAGCTGCCCATCAACAAATGGTAGTACGCCGGTGTGTGCATGGAGTGGTTGGGAAGGTCAGCTGGAGCCAAAAAGTTGAACGTAAGTCCCATAAACATGGCGCCGAGGCAGCAAGCTACGATAATTCGCCAACTGCCCACACCGGTTGCGATCAGTATGATCGCTCCAATCAGGATGGCAGCTACACTGGTTTCACCGATAGATCCCTGCTCAAAACCCCAGAACATATCCGCCGGTGAAGGCAGGTTGTGGAAGTTGGCATCGAACGTCACCAAATTGGTTGCGCCGGAATAACCGTCCACCAGCGCGCGGCCCGCTTCCGGTGACAGATCCGTCCAGATATCACCCGACAAATAAGCGGGGAAAGCAAAGAAGAGAAAAGCGCGTGCAAGCAGTGCCGGATTCATGAAGTTCATACCCGTGCCACCAAAGATTTCCTTGCCCAGCAGCGTGCAAAAAACAGCCGCCAACGCTACCATCCACAATGGAACCGTAACCGGCAGGGTAAGTGGAATCAGCATGCCCGTTACCAGGTAGCCCTCGCTAATCGGGTGTCCGCGCATGACACTAAAAACAAACTCTACGCCCAAGCCCACGGCATACGATACTACAATAATGGGTAGCACTTTCCAAAGGCCAAACATGAAGTTCTCCAAATGTGTGGCTTCCATCCCGTAGGCCAGATAGTGCTGGTAACCGGTGTTCCACATACCAAACAGCAGCGTTGGAACCAGGGCAAGAATCACAGCAGTCATCGTGCGCTTCAAGTCCATAGCGTCGCGCACATGCACGCCGCCGTGGGTGGTATGCCCGGGCACAAAGGCGAATGTTTCGAACGCCTCAAACGCCGGATACCACTTTTCGAACCGGCCGCCTTTCTGGAAGTGCGGTCTGGTTGAGTCAAAGAATTTTTGTAAAAATTTCATTTAACTAAGTTACTAGGTTTGAAGGTTTCTGGTTAGAAGGTTTGAAGGTTTCTGGTTGGAGGGTTTCTGGTTGGAGGGGCCGGTTCGGATAACCTTCAAACCCTCTAACCTTCTAACCAGAAACCTTTTAACCTTCTTTTCGCATGTATTCAAGTCCCTCTGCGATAATATGCTGCACGTCAATTTTAGAGGTGCAAACAAACTCGCAAAGTGCAAAGTCTTCTTCTGCTACTTCGTAAATGCCGAGTTGCTCCATGCGCTCGATGTCCCTGGCCAGTATGGCTTTAAGCAGGTACACGGGCATAATATTCATCGGGAGTACCTGGTCGTATTGGCCGGTCATCACAAATGGGCGCTCCTCACCGTGGGTATTGGTATCGAGGTTGTACGCCCGTTTGGGCCACAACCAGGAGAAATAGGTGCGCGACACGCTCAACTTGCCAAAACCCGGCAGCAACCAACCGAGAAATTCCGATTGGTCCCCTTCCGGTATAGCCATGATTTGATTGGTATAAAAGGAAAGTGTATCGTCCAAAGAGGACGCTTTGCCCGTCAGCACATTGCCCTGAATAATGCGGCAATGGTCCGAGTTCAGGCGGTCTGCCAGAATTTCACGCATGCGCTGGCCGGTCATGGCGCGCACGTATTGTGGTTTCGACACGCAGCTGCCGGCAATCGCCACCACACGGTCGGCGCGGTAGCGGCCCTCGCGGAACAAGCGGCCGATAATCGTCACGTCTTGCGCTTGTACGGTCCAGATGAGATCGCCGCGCTGGATCGGACTGATATGGTGAATCTGGATGCCCACATTGCCGGCCGGATGCGGTCCGCGGAAGCGGTGGATATTTTCGGGTGCAACACCCGCCAAATCGCTTTCGGATGCACTTTCACCGCCCTCGCGGATACCGACGTGCAGGTTGCCGTTAGCCAAAACCTTCAACGCCTGCAAGCCTGCCTGGAAATTCTCCTTGTCCTGCCCCAGCACATAACCCAGGTCGGGCGCCAGCGGGGCCGAATCGAAGCCGGAAACGAATATAGCTTTCGGCACATCGACCGGATCGGCGATCACGGAGTACGGACGCTGCCGGAAATACTGCCAGCAACCGCTGTCCAACAGCCGCTCGATGATCGCAGCACGACCAAGCGTGGCAGGGTCGGCTTTGGCGAACTCCGCATAACGTGGATTGGAACGGTCGGCGAGGATACGAACTTCCAGGATACGGCGTTTTTCGCCGCGCACAACCTCCACCACTTCGCCGCTCACAGGAGCAGGGAAACGGATGTTTGGCCGATCCTTGTCGTAAAAAAGTGCCTGACCCGCCACAACCTCGTCGCCGGCGGCAACGAGCAATTTGGGAATGATTCCAGCGAAATCCGACGGCTTAACAGCAATGACATCGGAAACTGGCAGGTCGGTAGTTGATTTTTCGGCCGCGCCTACCAATTTAATATCGTAGCCGCGGCGGATGTTGATTGTTTTGCCCATGATGATGCGTTCCTTTACAGGTGACCGCAAAAGACGGGCATTTTATTTTGATGGCAAAGCACGCCGCACAAAAGAATTTTGAAAAATATTAACATTCTTCGGGTTAATCCGTTGCCAAGGGGTTTCAAAGGCAAGCCAGAATGGAAAATCCTGAAAAAACCAGTCATCCTTTGTCCGCGGATCACACGAATTATTCTGTTAAAACACCAAATGCATCAAGTCAGACAAATTATATGCCGTCAGCCTTCCGGTAATCAATCTGCACTGAATTGGCTATTTGGGCAATACTCCAAACAGGATTCTATCATTAAAAGTAACCAACCGTTTTTATCCTAAAAAAAACAAAAATGCACGAACGTCATACACCCGTCAACCTAAAAAATCCGGTCTTATGCTGAAAACCACCACCACACTTGTACTCGCTTTTTTGGCCACGCTGGCCATTTCATTCGTCCACACCGACACGCTACCCGGCACCACTACCATTCCGCCGGCGCCGCAGCGCGCGGGCGACCCCGCCGCCGGCTACCGATACCTGCTGTACGGCGACATGGTCAGCCGGGGCATTCCGCTACCGCTCTTTCAAAAAACAGCCGGCGGAAAAAGCGCTGACGACCTGAACCGCACGGGCGACAGCCAGGGCATCCCTTTTCCGTACAATGTGGTGGAAACATCCGACAGCGTAAAAGTGGTGGCGCCCACCTGCTTAGCCTGCCATGCGGAAAAACTGAACGGCCGGCTCATCGTCGGCCTTGGCAACAATACCGTTGATCTCACCCGGGACCAATCCGTCACGTTTCGCGCATCCGACATCGCCATGCAAATACGCTACGGCAAAAAATCCTCCGAATGGACGGCCTACCACCCCCTCAGCCGGGGCTACAAAGCCGTTGGGCCGTACATCCGGACGGCAGTGCGCGGCCCCAATTCGGCCGATAAAATCTTTGCCGCGCTCGCCGCACACCGCAAAGCCGACAACCTGACCTGGCTCGACGAGCCGCAGTTTGAGGTGCCCAAAGAGGTGGCGCCCACCGATGTGCCCGCCTGGTGGCTGCTGAAAAAGAAAAACGCTCTGTACTACAATGCCCTCGGAAGGGGCGATTTTGCCCGCCTCGCCTCGGCATCGGGTATGCTGACCATGACCGACAGCACCGAAGCCCGCCACATTGACGAACGTATGGTGGACGTGATCGCCTGGATCCGGACGCTGGAGCCGCCCACCTACCCGTTTCCGATTGATGCCGAACTGGCCGAACGCGGGCAGGTTATTTTTGAAAAAAACTGCTCGAAATGCCACGGGACTTACGGCGAAACGCCGACCTACCCCAACCGGGTCGTCGAACTTGCCACCATCGGTACCGATCCCCTGCTGGCGCAGACGTACCAGAAGTACCCCGAATACCACACCTGGTACAACAACAGCTGGTACGCCCAAGGCCCGCACAAAGCCGAACTCCTGCCCACCGACGGCTACATCGCGCCGCCGCTTGACGGGGTGTGGGCCACCGCGCCCTACCTGCACAACGGCTCGGTGCCCACCATCGAAGACCTGCTGAACAGCCCCCAACGGCCGGCTTTCTGGAAACGCTCCTTCGACAACGCCGACTACGACCCCGCCAAACTCGGCTGGCGCTACACGGTGGAAACAACTCAAAAAGACAAGGAAACCTACGACACCACCCTGCCGGGCTACGGCAACGGCGGGCATACGTTCGGGGATAAGCTCAGCGCGGAGGAGCGCAAGGCGGTGGTAGAGTACTTGAAGACGCTGTGAGGGCATGCTATCCGTTGTTTGGTAGCCCTGCTTTTGTACCTTTGAGCCTATGAACAAGCGCTTCAACGTCACCGGCGCCTGCCACCCGCAACTGCACTTTATGGCCGACACCTCGGTCAAGTTCGCCCGCGTGCTGGAAATGGTGGAGCAGGGCGACTACTTCGCCATCAACCGGCCCAGGCAGTACGGCAAAACCACCCTGTTGTTTGCGCTGGTAGAAGCGCTGAAAAAACGGGACGACTACACCGTGTTTCGCATTAGTTTCGAGGGGGTAGGTGATGCCGTCTTCGAGGATGAGGCCGGATTTGCATCCATGTTCTTTCGTCGGCTTGCCCAATTTGTACAACGGACGAACGCGCCGTTGGCCGAATACCTCTTGGTGGCTTCGACTCGTACCCAAGGCATAGAGGCTCTTTCCACCGCCATGTCGGATTTGGTGACGCATTGCGGCACACGCGTCGTGCTGCTGATAGATGAAGTGGACAAAAGCAGCAACAACCAGCTTTTCGTGAGTTTCCTCGGCATCCTGCGCGACAAATACCTGGAACGCACCGAAACGCCCACCTTCCATTCGGTGATCCTGGCCGGCGTGCATGACGTAAAAACACTCAAGTTGCGACTTCGGCCCAACGAGGAACGCAAGTACAACTCCCCCTGGAACATCGCCGCCGATTTTAAGGTGGACATGAACCTGTACCCCGAGGAAATCCGGCCCATGCTGGAGGCGTACGCCACAGACCGAAACGTGGCCCTCGATGCCGAGGCAGTCGCCGACCGGTTGTATTTCTACACCTCCGGCTACCCCTTCCTCGTGAGCAAACTCTGCAAAATCTTCGACGAAGAAATGCTGCCCGAAAAAACAGCACGCACCTGGACCACAGCCGACGTGGACGCGGCGGCCCGGCAACTGGTAGGGGAAAGCAACACCAACTTTGACGAGCTGTCTAAAAATTTAGACAACAATGAAGACCTGTACCAACTGACCCAAGCCATCGCTCTCGGGGGGGAACAGTACCCGTTCAACGTCAATGACCCTGTGGCCGGCATCGGTGTGCAGTACGGCATATTCACCAACCGGAACGGACTGGCTATCCATAACCGAATCTATCTGGAGGTCATCACCAACAAAATGAGTTTTCGTATGCAGCGCGAAAACCAAGTGCTGCTCAACCGCTACCTCGGCGTTTTTGCCCTGCCCGGAAACCGCCTCGACGTGCCGCGCGCGCTGCTCAAGTTTCAGGAACTGATGAAGGCCGAGTACAGCGGTAAGGACCGCGACTTCCTCGAACGCGAAGGACGGCTCGTATTCTTGGCTTTCCTCAAGCCTATCCTCAACGGCCACGGATACGCCTTCAAGGAACCGCAAATCTCCGAGGAAAAGCGCCTCGACATTCTCGTAACCTACCACGAGCACCGATACGTCATCGAACTCAAGCGCTGGTACGGACAGGCCGCCCACGAAAAGGGCCTCGGACAGTTGGCGGGCTACCTTGATACCCTCGGCATCGAGGAAGGCTACTTGCTTATCTTCGACCACCGGGCCGACAAGCAGTGGAAAGAAGAAGTATTCGAATACAGGGGTAAGCGGGTGTTCGCGGTGTGGGCATAAGGTACTGCACCAAGCCGTTCCGGACCTGGGCGAGCCAATCCAGGTTGGGCACCCGCCGGTCGGCCTGTACACATATCAAATAGAAACCGAGTTCGGTATCGTCACCGGATTCACCCTGGGCACGCGCAGTTGTTTTCTGCAAGAGGAAAGCGGAGACCGATATCTTCGTGAAATCCCTGCGATGAAACATCTGCGCGTGCCTGCACCAACCACTCGCGCTATGCTTCGCACGATCATACTTTCCATTTCCGCCCTCATTTTGTGCCAAAACCTGTTGCTCGCGCAGTACTGGAGCAAACGCTACGACCTCCAGCAGGGCAATGAAAACGCCACACAAATTATCCCGATGACCGACGGCCTCTTGGTCCATGTGTCGGGGCTTTGCGACCAAAACAACCGTATTTGCGGCGGGTTGATCAAACTGGACTTCGAAGGGAACCTGATTTGGAAATCAATTTATTGGGACACTTTGGAAACGAATACTTTTGGTGCCGTTGCCATCATAGACGACACCATATTTGTAAATGTGAGCTATTACTATGTAGATTCATTGTACTATTCCATTTTGGCCTACGACCTGCAGGGCAACTACCTTTCCCGCAGGGATTACGGTTTTCCAAGTACCAAAAATTGGGCAAGAAACATATCGGCCAACGAAGAGCGTATCTATGTCGTGTACCAGTACCGGGACCTGACAACCTTGAAATACCGGGGGCGTTTGCGTGCCTACGACCGGAAATGGGCGTTTTTGTGGGAACGGGAGTTCCCGGGAGCACACAACAATTGTAGCGTAAGCCATGTAACGGCCATGCCGGACGGCGGCGCGGCGTTGGCTTATACTGGTGTGGAGAATTTTGATCGCCGTGCGATGGTGGTTCGGTATGATGAGGACGGAAACGTGCTCTGGACATCGACATTTCCCAAAGCATACTACAATGCAGACTTTGTGCGCATAGAGCCGTATCCCGACGGTGGCCTGGTCGGCATCTGGAACATTGATACTTTTGTGCTTGGCTACAGCCCTTATCCTCAAATGGCCTTCAAAATGGACGCGACCGGCCAAATTGAGTGGGCCAAGTTTGAAATTACGGTCTCTTATCAGAACTATTTTCACATTTTTGTTGCCAAAAACGGAGATATCGTTGTTTCTGGCTCCGACAACAATGCTTCTGTGGTACTGCCAATCGGTAACGTGTTGAATGGATATGTGCGACGGCTGCGGCCAGACGGCGAACTCCTGTGGGAGCGGCGCATCATGGATTTTTCGCAGGGCGACCACAAAAATTATCTGTACTCCGGCACCGAGTTGGACAATGGCGATCTGGTTTTTGCGGGCGAAATAGCAGACTCGTTACAAGACGATCCTTACCCGTACAACGTCTGGGTTGTACGTTTGGACAGTATGGGGTGTTTCACACCTGGGTGTGAAACAGAACAAATACTAACTTCGATCCATAGTGTCCCCAATGCCCGGAATATAGCAGGCCCGTTCGTTGCCTTCCCGTCGCCATTTAGTAAGCAGATCACCATAGGCGGCAGGTTGGGTGCAGTTATTCCGTCGGGCAAGTATCGAATCTCGGTTTTTGATCAGTTGGGGAGAATAGTTGAAGAACGACCGATGGATCCGCAGCTGATTAATGAATTTGACGCATCCGCCTGGCCCCCTGGGATTTATCTTTTGCGCATAGACCAGAGTAGCTCTATTGTTCAATATTTGAAGGTGGTAAAAAAGTAATATCCAACTTGCCTCAACAGCTTTGGCGCCTACTGCCCGGCTACGGCAACGGCGGGCATACGTTCGGGGATAAACTCAGCGCGGAGGAACGCAGGGCGGTGGTGGAATACTTGAAGACGTTGTGAGGGTATGCTTTCGTCGCTCGGGAGTGCTGATTAGCAGGCGCCTATCCCGCTCTTGCTATTCAAATTTGACTGTATTTGTCAAAACAGACACATACGTCATCCGCTTGGGTTTACTACCTTCGCCAAACCGAAGAATAGTTAACCAAACGCACAAAGTAGTCCCCTTTGAAAATGAACGACGCCCGCCAACACAAAACGAAATTGGAATTTGCCAAAAGCCTCGGTATCTCCCCGGCAACCCTGTACCGCCGCATTCGGGCACTCGGCTTGCACGCATTCCTGGACGGCCGATTGCTTAGCCCTTCCGAACAGGATAACCTATGCACGGCATTGGACCATTTCAAGGAAAAACCGCCCCCACCGGCCCCAGAACTCCCCCCTCGCCCGGCGTTGACGCAATTTGACACAGATTGACGCAATTTGATGCACGCGCATTTAAATGAAGCCGAATAGATTTGTAAAGCCACAGAAGCATGGCTTCGTCGGTGTTTCGCAAACTATTCTTCTCACCAAATCCAATTCAACATGAATCCAAACAATCGTTCCAGCCGGGCGCTAACGCCCCCCCCTACTACGAGGTTTTTCGTAATTCTGCTTTTTATTTTTGGACGGATTTTCGCACCATTTGAGGCAACCGCACAAGAGAACTGTCAGGAGAATACCCTGCCCAAGTTCGATTCGGATCAGGGATCGCGCACACTATGCGAAATGTATGAAATGGAAGAATTTCCAAACTACTTTGGAACAACGACGACGACCTATGCCTCCCATATCATTGGGTCTTTCAACAACGGGAATGACGTTTTTACAGGTGATATTGAGTTGATAGGCGACTTGATCATAGATCAGGATTTTACGTTGCTCAATTGCAAGGTGCGTATTTCACCGAATGTCAGAATCCGCGTTGAGGCGGATGTGACATTCACGCTTGACGGCAGCAAACTGTTCTGTTGCCAGAACATGTGGCAGGGAATTGATCTTGATTACCGTTCTGCCATTGTGTCGCGCAATGTGACGGAAATCGAGGATGCCATGGTGGCGCTGGAGTCTCCTTGCTCGGCAACATTGTCCATCAGGAATACCGTTTTCAATCGAAACGTAGTGGGAATCCGGCTGGGGTACGACGGGCCGACACCTTGGAATCCGTGCCCTACATTTCCGATATTTACTCAATTTTCAGGTAACGCTTTTCGATGCAATGCACCGCTTAACGGTACTACTGATGGGGTATCTTATGTTGGCGTGCAGGTGTACAAAACAAATGCAACCATTGGAGCCTTGACTTCGACACTTAACACCTTCCGGAACATCCAGTATGGCATCAGACTTGAGTCGCAGTGGTGGGGCACATCGGCGGTGAACCGCTGCATCTTTGATCGTGTGCTAAACGATGGTATATTCATGGCACAAGGGAACCTGCAGGTAGAGCGGTGCTTTTTTATGAATAATGGCTTCAGAGGTATAAATGTGCTTTCGACACGAGGATTGATTGTCAAGAACAGCAATTTCAACTGTAATGATGATGTGGCTGCGCAGGTCAGCGGCGGCAACATTTATCGGCATGTTCAGGCTGCCGGATTTACATTGAACACTACGGTTGACATCAACCACAACTTCTTTGGTTGCAATTTCTCCGATTCAGAAAAGGCTGGATACCTGCGGGGCATTGAATTGGTCGGGGGAGCGACCATGGGTGGCGGCACGAAAATCCGGGTGGACTGGAACGCTTTCAATTTTTCAATATCGCACCCAAAAACGCTTTACCGATCCCATGGAATATTAATTACAGGCGAATTCCCCTCAAGTAGCTCTACTGTAATCGAATTCAACAGTTTCGACTTAATACGACCCTCTGGAACATTAAGCCCTAGCCAATTGCGTGGGATAACATTAGAGGATGGCAACAAAAATCAAACTCAGATTTACACAAACACCTTTGCTGCCAACACTTCGGGCCTTGGCGACCTATCAGTAAATAATTGGGGAATTTTTCTTAAAGGGTCCACAGGCTGGGGCAATGTGGTGACAGGAAACTCCTTCAACTTTAACCCCAACACTGGCAATTCAATTGATTTTTTTGCAGGAATCTTCGCCACAGATTTTACCAACACCATTTTTTGTGAGAACAACCTTCGAGAGGCCACCTATCTCATGTATTTTTATGGCACCTGCATGGGAACCCAATACTTTGCCAACACGCACACTGGTGGAGCCCACAGCCTCCGAATTCAGGATGGCTTCATTGGCGCTCAAGGCATGGCTGGTGGCGAACACCACGGCAATGTATGGTACGACAAATGGCTGAATATTATCCCGGCGCTGCACGCCTATCATTACCCGCCTTTTCAAGCGCCAAATTCGCGCATTTTTGTGCATACTCCACAGTCGGTGCGTATCCCCCAAGGGCAGGGGCTAGGCTATTCCTACTTTTCCGAATTGCATCCCGCCGACATAAACCCCGACCAGATGGATGAGTGGTTCAAGGGAGACCCTTCGGGATACCCGGGGGCAGGCGGCTGCATTGACCACATCATCGTGTCCACCGAAACCGATAAGGCAATTGCCGGTGGCACGATCAATTTGACCGGGTTGAGCCAGGCGCATGCCTGGACGGCCAAGCGCTACCTGTACGCCAAACTGCTAGAGAACCAGGACTTGCAGGACGACCATGCCGAATTCGGCCCCTTCCTGTCCGATGAATCCCAAACCTCGGTGGGGCAGTTGTACGCCGTGGAGCAAAAAATAGCCGAAGGCCTGAACGTATCAGGAAGCCTCGCGGCGCAGTTGAGCCAGATAAAAACAGGCGAAAATTTGGCTCTTGGCGAGATATTGCTGGCAGACTCAATTTTGAACACGGCCGCGGATTCGGCAATTTTGATCACCGCGCAAAACGACAAAGTACTCAGATTAGGAGAGCTCCGTACTCTGGACAGCCTGTACGCCGAGATAAATGCCATGTATCAGGCCGCCTTGATGTCAAAATTGCAGGAGGCTCTCGCGCTCAACAATGCCGTAATTGCGGCCGCCGATTATGAACGCTATGAAAAGGCAGTCAACGACATCGCCATCCGGCAGGTCTTGTACCAAAACGGCGTACTGACGACAGCCCAGGTTGACACCCTGACCGCCATTGCTGCCGAGTGCCCAAAGTTTGCGGGGCATGGCGTTCATCGGGCACGCGGTATGCTCACAGGCTGCAACGAGGGAAATTGGAGCGATGATTACGCCGAATGTTATCCCGCGCCTGATCCGGTTCAGGAGCAAGTTCTTGACAACGGCTTTGATCGTTCCTCCCGAATACAGGTAGCCGCAAGAGCGTTTGCATATCCCAACCCTGCAACGGACGGCATATCCATTCGAATCCCGTCTGACTCCGACGGGCAGATCACGCTCCGGGACATGACAGGCATCGTTTGGATTCAGGTGCCCTTCACCAAGGGAAATGAAGCGAAGTATGTTGATCTCGCAAATGTCCCTCATGGCGTGTACGCCTGCGTCGTCGAAAGTGCCGACGGCGAGTGTCAGGTCATCAAAGTATTTGTTGTAAAACCTTAATTCCCTTCACCAAGCAGGCTGCACCCTACCGGTGTGCAGCCTGTATTGTTATTGCCGTATATGAAAAATTGTTTCGTTTTCTTTCTGTGGGTTACTTGTTTGTGCCCGGTTTCGGCGCAAATTAAACATAATAATAATTGGGTGTTTTCCTTTAAAAACATCGGTGGTAATTTATTAAATTTTGCCAATAGCACACTTCATGTCGAAAGCATCGGGATAAACAGTATGAGTACTTACGAAGCCCTTGCCTGCATGAGCGACAAGGACGGCAACCTGCTTTTTTACACCAACAACTGTTCGATTTTCAACAAAAACCACGAAGCAATGGAAAACGGCGGGGGGATGAACCCCGGCCAGGTGCAAACCTACTGGTGCAGCGTCAACCCGTTTGCCAACCCCAACGACAATTCAGTGTTGATCCTGCCGCAACCTGACAACGAGCAGGTATTCCAGGTTTTTCATTGGGACTACGAGGCATTCAACGTGGGGCAACCCGGAGGCTCACAGTTTGCCCCCTTGCACTTGTACCATACCGTGGTGGATATGTCGCAAAACAACGGCCTCGGCAAGGTGCTCTCAACAAACAACCTCCTCCTGGAAGACACCTTTAGTTCCTGTGCCTTGCAGGCAGTGCGCCACGCTAATGGCCGCGACTGGTGGGTACTCGCGCCCGAGTTCAACGGCAACTGCTACTACAAAATCCTGCTAGACCCTTACGGCCCCAAAATCGTGGATAAACAATGCATTGGCAGCAATTGGGGCAAATATGGAGGGGGTAGCGCCCTGTTTACGAATGACGGTGCCCGATATGTACGCTGTGATATCGAATATGGCTTGAACATTTTTGATTTCGATCGGTGTAGCGGACAACTATCCAACCCTGTGCATATCCCTATCGCACCACAAGGATTGTTTTCGCTCAACTGCATGACCCTCTCTCCCAGCGGTCGCTTTGCCTATTATCATACTCTTTGGCAGATATTCCAATACGATCTGGAGGCCCAGGATATAGACAGCAGCAAAACCTTAGTGGCTACTTATGACGGTTTTAAGAGTGCCGGCAATTCCACCGATTTCTACAAGTCGCAACTGGCGCCCGACGGCAAAATTTATATCAACTCCTTCGGGCCGGTTTATTACCTGCACGTCATCGAGCATCCTGACTCCATCGGGCTGGCCTGCGAGGTCAGGCAGCACGCCATTGAGTTGCCCAACCGGCATTTTGCCGCCATGCCCAATTTCCCGAACTACAACTTGGGGGCGTTGTCCGGGCTGTGCGACACCATCTCTGTGGGCGCATACGAGACCTTTGAACCGAGCAAAATCCGTTTGTTCCCCAACCCCGTCACCGACCACCTCCGTTTCCTGCCCGGTGCGTCGGGTATACTGCCAAAAGTATATGAACTTGCGATTTTCAACACTTTAGGCGGTGTGGTACTGCACCAAGCCGTTCCGGACTTGGGCGAGCCAATACTGGTTGGGCACCTGCCGGTCGGCCTGTACGCATATCAAATAGAAACCGAGTTCGGTATCGTCACCGGAAAATTTGTTAAGTTATAAACGTGTTGTGGTGCGGAGTGGAAGCATGCAACTCCGTATTAGAATACCTGAAGACGTTGTAAAACGGATGCCGTAGTTTTGCCCTGCCTGAATCACACTTTTACCTGCCAACTGCACCATGACAGCACGCGTTACCTACACCGGCGACCTCAATTGCGCCCTCACCCACCTGCTCTCCGGCACCAGCATCACGACCGACGCGCCGCCCGACAACCAGGGCAAAGGCGAGGCTTTTTCGCCCACCGACCTGTGCGCCACCGCGCTGGCGGCCTGTATGCTGACCACTATGGCCATCCGTATCCGCGACAGAGACATCAGCATCGAGGGCGCCCAGGCCGATGTAGCCAAAATCATGGCCGCCGACCCGCGCCGTATCGGCCGCATCGAAGTGCACCTCACGATGCCCAAAAACAACTACTCGGACGCCGATAAAAAATTGCTGGAACACATCGCGCACACCTGCCCCGTAGCGCTAAGCCTGCACCCCGACCTGGAACAGGCGGTGGAGTTTGTGTGGTAAAAACTACGCTACCGGACATTCCCGGGACGAGACCTTCCAGGTTTGACAAACCTGGAGGGTCTGTATGGCCGGTAAAAACTACTTGCCTTTTTCTTTCACCACTTCCGGATTGATCGCTAGCGCCCGCTGCCGGTATGCTTCGCCTTTGACCTTGTCGCCGCCGATATAGTAGGCCGTGCCCAGGTCGAACAGGTAACTGGCGTTTTCAGGCTCCAGTTCCACGGCTTTTTGGAACCACCCCAGCGCTTCGGCATTTTTGCCCTGCACCCCGTTGGCTACACCGAGCAGACGCGCTGTTTCGGCATCGCCGGGGTTGATCTGCCACGATTCGCCGAGGTGCTGCATCGCCGTGGCGAGGTCGCCTTTTTGTTCGCCGTAGTATTTGCCGGCTTCGCGCAGGGCCACAGCCAAGTAAGTACGGGGCTTGGCGTCGCCCGAAGCAAGTTGAGCGGCCATGCGGTAGTCGGCCACCGCGCCGTCGTAGTTTTTCAGGAAATACTGGCAGCCCGCGCGGGTGAGCAGGGCGTCTTTGTAGTTCGGGTAAATTTTCAGGGCCTGGTTGGCGTAATCGAACGACTGGCGCAGCATGTCCAGCCGCTTGGTCTCATCCTTTTCCGCCTGGGCTTTTTCAAACAGCACGCCGCCGCAGGCATTGTTGATCTTGGCGCTGTTCACCGAGGTTTTGGCGTCGGAGAAAAAGAGCGATTCGTTGCTCACCCACACGGGGTTGCGCAGCACGGTTTTTACCGAAAAAAGCAGCGCTACGGTGGCCGCTATGCCCACCGCAGTTTTCCAGTTGCTCCGGTGCACCAGCAGTACGGCGGCGGCTAAGCAAAACCCGACGGAGGGCATGAATGCGAAGCGCTCGCCCATGTTGGTGCCGATGGGAAACACCAGATTGGACACGATACTGATGGTGAGCAGAAAAAACAGGATGCTGAACGACACCGGATCGCGGCGCCCCAGGCCCCGCAGCGCATACCACCCGAGCACACCGTAGGCCGCCAGACTCAGCAGCACACCCGGGTCCGAAAAGGTTTTGAGTGCAATAAACCGCGGGTAGTAGTCGTGCGTGAGCGGGTGCGGGAACACCAGCAGCACGAGGTATCTGCCGAGCGTGTACAGGATGGTGGCAAATTTTTCGGCTGCCGTAAACGCCACCCATTGCGTACCCTCGATCTTGAGGAAAGGATTGTTCATCAGCTCCATGGGTGCGCCGCCAAATTTCCACTGCAGGATGCCGCCGCGAATGACAAAAAACACCAGAAATCCGATCCATACCGGCAGAGATGCCCGCACGCTCTGCCCAACCGAGGCCGAACGGAAAAACCATAACGCCAGCGGGATCACCACGACAAACGTGGCCGCGTTTTCCTTGGACAAACAGGCCAGAAAAAACACCACACCTGCCAATACCGCCCACAGGGCCTTGCCCGTATCGAAAAACCGTAGCGTGAGCCACAGCGCCCCAAGGCTGCCCAGCAGGGTAAATATCTCGTCGCAACCTTTGACATTGGCCGCTACCTCGGTGTGGATGGGGTGCGCGGCAAACAGCAGCGCGGCAATCCAGGCGACCAGCGGCGCCTGCTCGCGTCCGGCCGCCCAGCCTTGCAGCAACAGCAACAACGTGCGGTACAGCAGCACACAAGTGGCTGCGAACAGCAATACCGTGAGCAGGTGGAACGGGAAGGGGTTGTTGCCCGCCACTTCGTACAGCAGGGCGAAGGCAACCAGCGTCAGCGGACGGTAGCGACCGCCCGAGACGAGATTCTCCTTGCCTTCCACTTTAAAAAATCCGAAGAACGTGTCTTTGCCCAGGATACCGGGGATGCCCTCCACGCCCTTCTGGGTGAACATGTTGTCGGTGATGACGATGGCATCGTCCTGCACAAACCCGTGCGTGAGCGTATTGGCGTACAGCAGAAATGCGAACGCGAAGAGCAGCAGGCCCTGCAATCGGGTATTTTGAAAAAACTCCGGCATCTCGAACGGGATGCGGGCGGCGGGCGCGGGTTGTTGCCGGGGGGCGGGTTTGCGTGGTGGTTTGGCCATAGCTGTCGTTTTTCTTTTCACCGCAGAGGCGCGGAGGCGCGGAGTGTTGTGATTTTTTAAAGGAAAAACTCCGCGTCTCCGCGCCGCTGCGGTGAAAAACTCCCGAAGGGAGCCTTTTACAGGGCGAAAAAACGGAAAGTTTGGGAAATGCGCGGGATCGGATAAAACCCGGGAGGGGTCCAAGGTTTCCACCGCTCCTGCAGCATGGCTGAAAACGCACCCTCAAGCAGTGTTCCATGGCATCCATCGAGAAAATTTTATGGAATTAATTCGCGGTGTTTAGTGCCAGGTATTTCACAGAATTCAATATCAAAACCTAAGAAACGCCGACTTTTGCCGCCATGTATCAATTCTTAAAACCACTGCTCTTCCTGCTCCCGCCCGAGACCGCGCACCGCCTCACCGCTGCCCTGCTCGACCTGGCTGCCGCTTTGCCCCCTGCGCGCGCGTTGCTGCGCCGCTGGTATTGTTTTTCAGACAGCAAGCTCGAACGCCGGGTACTCGGCCTGCGCTTCCCCAATCCGGTGGGCCTGGCGGCGGGTTTCGACAAAAACGGCGAACACATCCGCGGACTGGCCTGCCTCGGGTTCGGGTTCATCGAAGTGGGCACCGTCACGCCCCGCCCGCAAGCGGGAAACCCGCGCCCGCGCCTGTTCCGCTTGCCGGCCGACCGGGCGCTCATCAACCGCATGGGCTTCAACAATGCCGGCCTCGACGCGCTCGTGGAGCGCCTGCGGATCCTTCGGGAGCAGGGCACACCTGACGGCCTCATCATCGGCGGCAACATCGGCAAGAACAAAGACACCCCCAATGAACAGGCCGCCGGCGACTACCTCCGCTGCTTCGAGGCGCTGTTTCCGTACGTGGACTATTTTGTGGTCAACGTGAGCTCACCCAACACGCCCGGGTTGCGCGCCTTGCAGGAAAAGGAACCGCTGACCCGTCTGTTGCAGGATTTGCAGGCTAAAAACCGCGCCCAAACCGCGCCCAAACCGTTGCTGCTGAAAATAGCGCCCGATCTGACCAACGAACAACTCGACGACATCGCCGACATCGTGCGGGCCACGGGGCTGGACGGGGTCATCGCCACCAACACCACCATCGCCCGCACAGGCCTGCACACCCCCGAGTCAACCGTGTCGGCTATGGGTATGGGCGGACTGAGTGGCGCACCGGTACAGGCGCGCTCCACCGAGGTGATTCGGTATTTGCGGGAAAAACTGGGCCCGGAGCCGGTCATCATCGGCGTGGGCGGCATAGCCTCCGCAGCGGCGGCGCAGGAAAAACTGGATGCCGGCGCTAATCTGGTGCAGGTGTATTCCGGGCTGGTGTATGCGGGGCCGGGGCTGGTGCGGGGGATATTGGAAGGGCTGGATGATGGTGATTTCCGTTAGAAGCCCACTTTTTTACAAGCCATTTTTACCGTATTTTTGACCAAAATTTCAAGTTCGATGAATGCACAACAGACCGTTTCAGAAATACTCGACAGCGCCTCCCGCCTGGGAGCGGAGGATTTTGAAAAACTATTTAAAAAAATAGCCATTCTGCATGTCCAACGCAGTGGGATGTCTGCAATATCTCAGGGGGAAGCGGATCTTTTGGAACAAATAAATCAAGGGTTCCCAAGGGCTAAATGGGAACGTCTTCAATATCTGGATTGGAAGATGGAAACAAGCGGATTGAGCGAAAAAGAAGCAGCTGAATCGCTACGATTAGCAATGGCTTATGAAAACCATACCGTGGAAAGGCTTCAACTGCTTGTAAAATTAGCGGACATCCGCAAAGTATCCCTGGATGAGTTGATGACGCAATTAGAGATAAAACCACTTACTCATGCCTAAGGCAGTGCTTTCAGCCAACATCCGGGAGGCTGTAATGCAGCGCGCCGATCATTGTTGCGAGTATTGTCAAAGTCAGGATAAGTATTCCCCCAATGCATTCACCATTGACCACATCCTCCCGGAAGATTTGGGAGGCACAAACGAGCCAGACAACCTGGCCTACGCTTGTTTTTTGTGCAACCGGCTAAAATCCAATAAAACAACAGGATTTGACCCGATTATACAAAGCTATGTGCCGCTTTTTAACCCTCGTATCCATATCTGGTCACAGCATTTCTCGTGGAACGAGAATTTCATGCTTGTCATAGGGCTTACTTCGACAGGTCGAAGCACTGTAGCCGAACTACAGTTAAACCGCCCAAAATTGATTGAATACCGGTTGGCCTTGCTGCCATTCGGTGGACACCCTCCGGCTTATATTTAAAAACTCCAACACCACCATCGCCCGCACAGGCCTGCACACCCCCGAGTCAACCGTGTCGGCTATGGGCACGGACTGAGCGGCGCCTCGGTACAGGCGCGCGCCACCGAGGTGATTCGGTATTTGCGGGAAAAACTGGGACAGGGGCCGGTCATCATCGGCGTGGGCGGCATAGCCTCCGCGGCGGCGGCGCAGGAAAAATTGGATGCCGGCGCGGATTTGGTGCAAGTGTATTCCGGGCTGGTGTATGAGGGGCCGGGGCTGGTGCGGGGGATATTGGAGGGGCTGGGTGGTGGTAAAAATCTGTAAGTTTGTTTGCATGATGAAGTACTGATTTCAGTTGCGCGCCCGTTTTATTTTTCAAAATAGCAAACAATAAAACTCACCTTTGCGTTTATTTTCTCAAAAACGCTTTTTATTATGCTAGTTCAAGTATCCGTTCGCAACTATAAAGTTTTTAAGGAAGAGGCAAAACTCACGATTTTTGCATCCAATTATGACAAATCTACGAGGGAGCAAGAGAATGTTTTCGAGGTACCTAAGTTTGGTTTGCGACTACTGAAGAGTGCCGTCATTTACGGTGCAAATGCAAGCGGGAAGACCAAGCTGATTGACGCTGTACATTTCATGAAGGACTTCATTTTAAATTCTTCAAAAGAATCACAGCAGGGTGAATCAATTGATACAGAACCTTTTCGACTGAATACCGCAACGGCTGCCCAGCCTTCGATGTTTGAAATTATTTTCATCCACGAAGATGAAATGTATCGCTATGGGTTTGAAGTAACTTCAAAAGAAGTTGTTTCGGAATGGCTATACCACCGCCCGAATACTAAAGAAGTGGAGATTTTTTATCGGGATGGGCAAAGTTTTAGCATCCACCCCAAGTTATTCAAAAAAGGGAACCTTTTGGTCAAGGAAAACATGGTGCGCAATAATGCGCTGATGTTATCCGCAGCCGCGCAGTTTAATGACCTATTAGCGCAGGGGGTTTTATCTTGGTTTGAGAAATTTCGTCAAATTTCTGGCTTGTTTGAGGATGATTTAATGGATGAGACTATTGTACATGTTAAAACCCCTTCATTTAAAAAAAGGGTTTTAGATATGCTCAAATTTGCAGACACGAGCATTGATGATTTTGAGGTGCAAGACAATGAGGAATTAAAAGACTTGGAGGAATTACCTGGCTTTTTGAATAGATTTGTAAAGAGAGCAATCGCAGAAACCGGCATCTTTAATTTGTTTGAAATCAGAACTAAACACGCCGTTTTCAATGAAAAAAATGAAGTAAAAGACCACTTGGAATTTAAAATGAGCCAAGAAGAATCGGCTGGAACGGCTAAGTTTTTTGCGCTTTCTGGTTGCGTCATCAACGCATTAGACCAAGGAGACATTCTTGTCGTTGACGAGTTGGATTCGAAAATTCACCCAACTTTGGTTGAGCACATGATCAAATTGTTCAACTCTAAAGCGACAAACCCCAACAATGCGCAACTCATTTTCAATACCCACGATACGAACCTGCTTAGCTCCGGGCTTTTTCGGCGCGACCAAATCTGGTTTATGGAAAAAGACCGTTTTGGGGCAGCCTCCATGTACTCCCTTGCTTCCTTCAAAACGGATGAAGGCGGTCGTAAAACGGACAATTTTGAAGAGAACTATTTGCAGGGACGTTATGGTGGCGTGCCTTTAATCGGTGATTTTTCAAAAATTTTTCAACCCGAGAATGGCGCCGCAAAATGAAAATGAAAAACAAAAAAGCCGAGCAAATCGTGCAAAAAGAGGCACATAAAGCACGGCTTCAAGAAGCCAAAAGACGCCGTCCAGCCCCTGATTTTGAGTTGCCGCTACCAGTTCGTCAGGAACGACAGCATATTTTGATTGTTTGTGAAGGCTTTAATACGGAGCCGGATTATTTCAATCAATTTCGTCAGTATTTCAGAATGACTGCTGTTGAAATCCAGACGATTGGCGGCGTCGGTGAAACCATTCGGGTAGTAGAACGGGCGATAAGGGAGCAGGAAAAAGGTAGTTTTGACCAAATCTGGGTGGTTTTTGACAAAGATGATTTTCCGCCAGATAATTTTGACAACGCTATCCACATGGCTGAGGCGGCCGGACTCCATTCTGCCTACTCCAACCAGGCGTTTGAATACTGGTTAATTCTTCATTTTGAAGATCATCAAGGTGGGGCACTTCGCCGAGAGCAGTATGCCGATAAAATCAACGCCTACCTTAAGCCTTTCGGAATTTCCTATGATGCGCAAGGCAGCAAGCGGATTTCATCAGAATTTTTCCGGATTTTAGTGGGAAAGGACGAAAAGTCAGGAGAGTCACGCCTCAATCTTGCAATCAAGAGGGCAGAACGTGTGCTGGGCTTGCATAAAAATAATACGCCAGCCACATCAGAGTCGTGTACGACTGTTTTCAAACTGGTTCGAGCACTACTTGAGTTTGTTTGAGCGGGTCGCTTACCTAACCATCCCCTCGTACAACCCAAACAAATACGCCACCCGCTTCGCCTCCGACGCGAAAGGCTGCTCCACGCCATAGCACGCATCCACGGCCCGATCCAGCACCCGGTGTGCGGCCAGCAGGTCGGCGGGCATCTTGTCGGGGTCGTACAAAAACGCCAGGTTTTTGCCGGCGCCGAGGTACTGCACCCGCGTATCCAGCACGGCCTTCGCAGCCGTTTCCACCGCCGCCCGCTGCTCCGGCGAGGCCGCCACGGGAAACGGAAAATTGTTGTACACGATGTCCTTCGAGTAGCGGTAGTCGCTTTTCAAGCGCCCGCATACGTAGCGCACCCAGGCCATGTGCATCTCGGAATGCAGCACGCCGAAGTGAAATAGCGTGGCGTCGGCGATGATAAATACCAAATCGCTGGACAACGTGGACGGCTGTTCAAAACCAATAGGAATATAGCGCCGGCGCTCGGAAGATACTTTAGGCACCACGAGATAGGGCGTGACGGGGATGTTTTCGACGTGAAACCGGGTCGGGGTTTGGGCGAGTTTGCGGGTTGGTTCGCTTTTGCTGGCGAGGCGGGTTTGTTGCACGGCCAGCACACGTTCCCACACCAGCGGGATTTGTTGGAGTTCTTCGAGCGGGGCTTCGCCGAGCCACAGGCACCAGCGTTCCCAGCCGTTGATAAACTCGTCGGAGCCGATCCAGCGGCGGAAAAAGCGGGCGGCGCGGGGTTCCTGTTTCAGGAAATCGTCGCGCTCTTCGGTACTGAACAGGTAGTGACCGCCATCAATGGGTTTGTTGCCGATCCCGATTTCGGGCACCTTGCACAGCGGTTTTTGGCGGGAGCGCACCACCACGTCGGGGGCTTCCACGAGGTAGGGATTGATGTTTTTCACGGTAGAGGGCAGGGGTTCGCCCTTGATATCGGGGTATTCGTACAGCAGGCAGGTGGCGGGTTTGGTTTTCCCGAAACCAACGATGATGCAATAGACGGCGGCGATACCGGGCGCCTCGTTGGTCCACTTGAAGGTCTGGTGCGCAAACCGGATGTGGATGCGGTGGTTTTCGAGCAGGTCGCCCCAGAGTGCGCCCACCTGTTCGCCCTGCACGATGCTGTTGGTGCTCACGAAGGCGGCTACGGTAGCGGGCGAGTGGTCGAGGTATTGCGCGGCTTTTTTGTACCAGCCGGTCACGAAATCGAGCGTACCGCTGCCGGAGGTATTCCCAAATATGTTTTTGATGGCCGTGCGCTGGGCATCGTCCATGATTTTGGCGCCGGAAAAAGGTGGATTGCCGACAATGTAGTCGTAGTGTTCGCCGGTCGGCAGCAGTGTGTTCCAGTCTGTTTCCAGAGCATCGGCGGCCAGGATACCGGCCGATTCGTCAATCGGCACGGAGCGTATGTGCGTGTGGAAAGCGGCGTTGAGCAGGCGGTTGCACTGGTGCTTGGTGAGCCAAAGGGCTACCTGAGCGATGAGTGCCGACACGGGTTTGATCTCGATGCCGTGGAAGTGGTCGAGGCGCACATTTTCGAGCATGGAAATGTCGAGCACCTGCTGGTCGCCTTGCAGGATTCGGGCGATTTGGAGATCGAGCAGGCGGAGTTCGCGGTAGGTGACCACGAGGAAGTTGCCGCAGCCGCAAGCGGGGTCGAGGAAGTGGAGGCGGCTGATTTTCCGGCGGAAGGCTTCGAGTTTTTTTCGGTCGCGGCGGGCGTTTTTGAGTTCCTGGCGCAGGTCGGTCAGGAAGAGCGGCTCGAGCAAGCGGAGGATATTTTTTTCGGAGGTGTAGTGTGCGCCGAGGCTGCGGCGTTCGGCGGAATCGAGGGCTTCCTGAAAGAGCGCGCCGAAAATTTCGGGGCTGATCTGCGCCCAGTCGAAGAGGTCGCCGCAGCTGAGGATGGCGTTTCGGATACCGGAAAGCGACGGTGGCGTTTGGCCGAGCGGGTCGGCGAACAAGCCGCCGTTGACGTAGGGGAAAGCGCGGAGCGGATCGTTTGTATCCAATTGGCGCAGGCGTACGGGCGTATCGAGTACCTGAAAAAGATGTTCGAGGCCGGGGCCGATGTCGCTGCCGTTCGGGAGGGTATATTTTTCGAGGTAGTCGGAGAATTGTTTGGGTTCGAAGATGCCGGTGTCTTCGGCAAACACGCAGAACAGGATACGGACGAGCAACAGTTCGAGGTCGTGCCCGCGGTAGCCCGCGCCATGGAGGGTTTTATAGACATTGCTGATGCGCTGCACGGCTTCGAGGTTGACTTTTTCCTCTTCTTCGCGGGCCAGTTCGGCAAACTCCGGGAAAAAGTCGAACGCATCGAGTCGGCGGGACAAGTCGGCAAGCGGGACTTCCACAAACGCCTCGCCGCCGGCCGAAGCGTCGGTGAGGTCGTAAATCCGGAAACGGATGAAATTGCAGACCACGAGTTTGCGGGGTCGGTCGGAGGCGGGCAGCCCCGCGACGTATTCTTGTGCTTGCCGGAGGGCGTCGGCGAAGTCTTCGGATTTGTCTTTCGAGGCCGATTTGTGTTCTACGAGCAATTTGCCTTTCCAGAGGAGGTCAATAAATCCCTGGCGGTTGCCTTCCCGTTTTACGCGGGCTTCGTGGTTGGCGTAGCGGATACGCTGGAGACCAAAAATTTCGAAGAACCGATCCCAGAAGGAATGTGCCTCCCCTTTTTCGTCGCGAATGTGCAGGTAGTCCGCCACAAAGGCTTCCGCGTTGCGGCGGCATTGGTCCTGGTAAAGTTGGTTCATTTTTAGTCCAGCAAGAGTTTACGACCACTCATCGCGTTGGTGTTTTTGCCAGGCTACCGGATCGGAAACATTTTGGAACAATGGAATGGATTGTCTTTGAAGTACTTGTTTCAATAAAGCAAGTTGATTGCTCGGCACTGGAGACGACAATTCGGATGCCTGCTTATGGCGTAACGGCAGGGAAGATTGGTTCGCCTGAACAATTTTAACGTAGTCAAGGGTCTTGAGGAATTGCAGCAATACTGCGTAGCGATTTTCCTCAATGTTCAATACGAGTTGTTGCATAGGTTGAATTTTTTTCACAAAAGTACGGGTTGCTCCTTCCTGCGGCAACTCTTTCCTCTCTTCGCTCGGAGGGTCTCCGTCCTGAAGCGGCTCCTACCCTTTCGGCTTTGGCCCGCCGCCATCACCCCGGCGATCACCGGAGGGCTTACCATCCCGGTTGCCCGGTTTTCCGCCACCGCCGTATCGTTTTCCACCGCCGCCGGAGCCTCCCCTGCCGCCACCCGAACCTCGCCCGCCGCCGCCGCCCGGACCTTTGCCCCGGGGCGCCTCGCGTTGTAGCTTGGGTGCGTAATCGGGCGTTTTTCCGATACTATCCGGTACGGACAGTTTTTCCACGGTACTGCCGATCAGCTCTTCGATGCGTTGGAAACGCCGCTGGTCGGTGGGGCTGATGAGCGTGATGGCCGTGCCTTCGCGCGCAGCGCGGGCGGTGCGGCCCACGCGGTGCACATAGTCCTCGGCATCTTGCGGCACATCGTAGTTGATCACGAGGTCAATGCCGTCAATATCAATGCCGCGGCTGAGCACGTCGGTGGCTACGAGCAGGTCAATCTGGCGGTTTCGGAACGCGAGCATGACCTTTTCGCGGTCGGTCTGTTCCAGGTCGCTGCTGATCATGCCGACGGTCAGATTTTTGGGTTTGAGTTTCTGGTACAGTTTGGTCACAGCCTGTTTGGTACTGCTGAACACGAGGATGCGCTGGCCCGTGCGGTCTTTAAGAATTTCCTGCAAGAGCGGCAGTTTCTGTTCGTCGTGTACGACATAAGCGGCCTGGCGTACGCCTTCGGCGGGTTTGGACAGTGCGATGTTCACAGAGACCGGGTCGCGCATGAGGGTTTTGGCCAGTTTCATTACCCCCTGGGGCATAGTAGCGGAGAACAGGAGGTTTTGCCGATCGGGGTTCAGGGTATTGATGATTTTGTTCAGGTCGGGCATAAAACCCATGTCCAGCATGCGGTCGGCTTCGTCGAGCACGAGGAACCGGAGTTTGGAGAAATTGACATAGCCCATGTTGAGGTGGGCGATGAGGCGTCCGGGCGTAGCAATGATGAGTTCGGCGCCTTTGCTCAGGGCCTGGCGTTCCTGGCTGAACTCGCTGCCGCCGCTGCCGCCGTACACCGCGATGCAGGAAATGCCGGTGAAATAGGAATACGCCTCCACCGCCTGGTCAATTTGCATGGCCAGCTCGCGGGTGGGCACCACTACCAACGCTTTGGTGAAGTGATCCTCCGGCATGTCGAGGATCATATCGAGGATGGGAAGGATGAAGGCTGCTGTTTTTCCGGTACCGGTTTGGGCAATACCAATCAGGTCTTTGCCTTCGAGGATAAGCGGGATGGCTTGTTCCTGAATTGGGGTAGCTTTTTTGAAGTTCAGGCTGTCAATGCCGTCAAGCAGGTCGGGGTGGAAATCAAATTCTGTAAAGTCCATTATATTAGTTGTCTAATGAAGGCTCGATGGCCCACATGCAGATTCGTTTAAGTAGCAGTCGAGCTTTGGTTTTTAACTGCCCCTCGTGTGGAATGCCCCTGATGTGGCTGTGTGACCGATTGTCTGTAACAGGGGCATGTACCACTTCCAGATCAATTGCTCGCACTGAATCAACATGAAACTGGCCTACACCGTTGTCGGCAGGCACTTTCGAGCGTTGTTTAGTTTCTTCAGCAGAGGAGTATTTATCCCAATCGGTAGACATTCCACGTTCCATTCCTTCGCCCCTTTCCTGGAAGGCGCCGGGTACGATTTCACCATCTACGATAAAACTTTTATGGATACGGTAAAAGAGAATGTCCGAATCAGGAATGTTTTCAACTGGCCACATCAGGCAGAGATCATGGAAAGGTCAGGCAGGAGTGCTTGTTGAAATCTGGATGGATCAAACTTGCCTTCGATGACTTGCGAACCGTAGTTGTCTCCATAAAAAGTAGCAGGTTCGTCCCCGGGAGGTATGTTGATTAGCAAGTTGAAGCGCGGGTTTTCCCAATACATATCTATACTACCATCAGGGCCATGATAAATTTTGGGTGTAAAAATTACCTTGCCAAAAACATCGAACAACCATTGGGCATAACCGGCGATAAATCGAACGGCTTTTTCCCATGTTTCCGGGGAGTATGCTCTTCCGCTATTGTTATTTATATCGCCTTCCTGTACCAACCGGATTTTAAGCAACGGCGTTGTTTCATGTTCTCCATCAAAACCATGTCCTAGTGCTAAAATATATCTGGATTGTTCAATAGCAGCAGCGAGTTCTGTCAGTTCCGTAGAGAGGGTAGCGATCTTGTTGCCGTCCAGCGATATCGCTATTTCGTTGTGGGCAGTTGTTGTCATGTTTCTTTTTTTTGACAAAGGTACAAACGCATACCCAAAACCGCCCCGTATCTTTTCACACCTCCCATTTCCGGGTTTTGAAAAACCGCACCAGCAGGTATGCCAGCAGTCCAGCCGGGCCGGCCAGCAGGGTCAGCACGAGTCCGGGCGCTACAGCGATGTGGGGGATTTTTTGCTGACGGGCATCGTGTACCTGCCAGATCCCAACCAGCAGGCAAAACGACAGGTAGTTGAACCAGCCCGTAAGCACCATGGCCGGGTTGCGGAACAGGTCGCGCAACCCTTCCAGCGACAGGATGCTGCCCCCCTGATCGTCGGTGGTGAGATACGTGTAAGTAAACCAGGCGGCAGCCAGCGACAGCAGCAGCGCCGAGCCGAATGCCACCGGTTCTGTGTAGCGCCCGCGCGGAACGAAGATCAACAAGACCCACGGAACAAAAATGAGCACAGAGGCATACGTGTAAAATTGGTCGGCAGTCATGGTCTCGATTTAAATCAATTTGACAGGTTGGCAAGCGTCTGCCCCCGGCACAGTCCCTGTTGTGCTAAATTATGGTTAGCGGTTCGTTGTTTTTTCGTCGTCCTGAACATATTCCAAAATATCTCCAGGCTGGCAGTCCAAGGCTCTACAAATTGCGTCCAAGGTACTAAACCGGATTGCTTTCGCCTTTCCAGTCTTTAAAATTGAAAGATTGGATAATGTCAAATCAACTCTTTCAGAAAGCTCATTCAGAGAAACTTTCCGCTTTGCCATCATCACATCCAGGTTTACAATGATCGGCATAGCTTATACAGTTAAATCGTTTTCGTTTTGAATTTCAACTCCTTTCGAAAAAATAGTGGCAATGACATAGATCACAGCCGCCATCAAAATAAATGCCTGACTGTCTGCCCAAAACTGGTCTATGGTATCCATTTCAAATCCATGATGTTGCAAGTTTTTGGCTGTTTGTCGAGCGATGTAACTTAAGATTCCTATCGAAAGGGTGTAGTAACTCATTTGTGTAATCTGTTCCGAAACAACGTTGTTGAATGGTTTCGACAAATTAAACTCGCTAACAAGTTTGATGACTATATAGAACAGGTATGCCTTCAAAATCGCGATGACCAAGATAAAACTATACATACCGTAAAAAGCCCATTGGCTGCGATGATACAGTGCACTTAAATCCAATTTTTGGTATAAGTTGTGGACAACTGCAGGGTTGTACAAACTGAAAACAAAATTGACGACCAAGGCTCCGGCTTCAATGCACAAGCCAACGAAGATGATCCAGGCAACAATCTGCAGGCCTATAAATACCAGGCTGTTTCTTTTTGACATTGTTTTTATCATTTAAAAGTACGGCACAAAAATAGCAAATATTTATTGATAAGCAATAAATAAAAACTAAATATCAAAAAATATTTATTTTTATCAGATTTTAAAGACTGAGCTTCTTTCTCTTTTAGGGCAGGTATCGCTGCCCAAGGACCGCTAACTCCGGTGCCGCCGCGACAAAGGCAGCACCAAACAGTTCGTTCGAGCGCCCCGGCCCTTTCCGTTGTTTTACCGACAGTTTGTATATTAGAACCCCAAAAATGCCAAATCGTATTTACTTTTAGGCTCGAAAAACAGACTATTAGAATCATCAGCCAGTACTCCCATGTGCAACCGGTTTTTGCGCCTTTCCGCTTTATTTTTTTTTCTGACGGTGTTTGGAACAGCGCTCCGCGCCAACTGCACCGACAGTGTGCACGTCACGGTACGCCCCGTGCAATGCCACGGGCTGCGGAACGGTGTGATCGAGATCAAGGAAATCTTCGGCGGTGTCCACCCGTTTTTCTTTTCGCTGGACGGCCAATCCTACAGCACGCGTCCGGAATTTGATCTGCTTTGGGCCGGCGAGTATGTGCTGTATGTGCGCGATTCCACCGGTTGCGTGCAAACATACGCGGTGCTCGTGCCGGAGCCGGAAGAACTGAAGGTCAGGATTAGTGTCAGCGACACATCCGTGGTAGCCGGCGAATCGGTGTACGTAAACGCCATCGTCACGCCGCCCGGAACGGCACTCACCGCCATTAACTGGCGCCCGCCCGCCTTGTTTACCGCTCCGAATAACCTCCAACAGTACGTCAGCCTGCTGGAAAATACCGTTCTCGCCATTGAAGTGCGCAATGCCGACGGGTGTATCGCGCGGGACCAGCTTTCCGTGACCGTGGAGCAAACCAGCCTGTATTTCCCCAATGTTTTCAACCCTCTAAGCAACCAAAACAACTACTTCACCTTGTTTGCCGGACAAGGCGTGTCGCATATTGTTTCGCTTCAAGTGTACGACCGCATCGGCAACCTCGTTTTCGAGCGCCGGAATTTTATGCCAAATGACCCCTTGCTCGGCTGGAACGGTAAATGGCGGGGACGACTCGCTCCGTCAGGCGTTTATCCCTGGGTGGGACAAGTGGAGTTTGCGGACGGAAAACACCGGCAGTATTCCGGCAATGTAACCTTGTTGCTGGAGTGATTTTTCCACCACAAAAAGGTTTTAAACCACAAAACCCGCACTAAGGAATTGACTTAGAGCGGGTTTTGTAGTTTTTGATTTTATATTTTTAAAAACAATTTGTTTTTAAAAACAAAAATGTGTTTTAACTTCGCCCATCGTTTTCATCATTCTTGCAAAACTCCGTTACTTTGGGCGCTCAACACCACACATCGAGAAAGAAACCAACCCCGCCAAAAAACAAAGCAGCAAAACCAGATATGGCAGAGATTAGATATACCGAAGACGAAATCCAATCGCTCGACTGGCGCGAGCACATCCGCCTGCGCCCGGGCATGTACATCGGCAAACTCGGCGACGGCAGCAGCCCCGAGGACGGCATTTATGTGCTGGTCAAGGAAGTCCTGGACAACTCTATTGACGAGTACGCCATGGGTTTCGGAAAACAAATTGAGGTCGCCATCAATGAGCAAGGTGTATTTGTACGCGACTACGGGCGCGGCATTCCGCTGGGCAAGGTGGTGGATGTGGTCAGCAAAATCAATACCGGCGCCAAGTACGACAGCAAAGCGTTCAAAAAGTCCGTCGGCCTCAATGGCGTAGGTACCAAGGCCGTAAACGCCCTGTCCGAATACTTTAAAGTCACCGCCGTGCGCGAAGGCCAGGCCAAATGGGCCGAGTTCCAATTTGGAAACCTGACCAAAGAGAGCAAACTGGAACCAACCAAGGAAGAGAACGGCACCAGTATCCACTTCAAACCCGACAACGGGATGTTCCGCAACTTCCGCTGGGTGTTCGAGTTTGTGGAACAGCAACTGTGGAACTACGCCTACCTCAACGCTGGGCTCAAAATCCTTTTTAACGGAAAAACATTCTACTCCAAAAACGGTCTGCACGACCTGCTCAGCAAAAAAACAAATGCCGAGCACATCCGCTACCCTATCATCCACCTCATCGGTGAAGATGTGGAAATCGCCCTCACCCACGGCGACCACTACGGCGAGCAGTACTACTCCTTCGTCAACGGCCAAAACACCACCCAGGGCGGCACCCACCTCAACGCCTTCCGCGAAGCGCTCGTAAAAACCGTGCGCGACCACTTCAAAAAAACCTTCGACGCCAAGGATATCCGCGAGAGCATCATCGCCGCCGTCAGCGTGCGTGTGGAAGAACCCGTGTTTGAATCCCAAACCAAAACACGCCTCGGCTCCGACAAAATCAGCCCCGACGGACAGAACATCCGCACCTGGATGAACGATTTCCTGGCCAAAGCCCTCGACGATTTTTTGCACAAAAACCCCGAGGTTGCCAAGGATATGCTCAAGCGCATCCAGCAGTCGGAACGTGAGCGCAAAGACATCGCAGACGTAAAAAAATTAGCCAACCAACGCGCCAAAGCTGCCAATATCCACAACAAAAAACTGCGCGACTGCCGGTTCCACCTCAACGAAAAAGGCCCCGACGAAAAACGCATCAACAGCACCATCTTCATTACGGAAGGTGACTCTGCCAGCGGCTCGCTGACCAAAGCCCGCGACGTGGATACTCAGGCTGTATTTAGCCTGCGCGGCAAGCCACTGAACTGTTTCGGCCTGACCAAAAAAATCGTTTACCAAAACGAAGAGTTCAACCTGCTCCAACACGCCCTTAATATCGAGGACTCTCTGGACGACCTGCGCTACAACCGCGTCGTGGTCGCCACCGACGCCGACGTGGACGGGATGCACATCCGCCTGCTCCTGCTGACGTTCTTCCTGCAGTTTTTCCCTGATCTCGTACGCAACGGCCACCTCTACATTCTCGATACGCCGCTGTTCCGGGTGCGCGACAAACAACACACCCACTACTGTTACTCCGAGGCGGAAAAACAGGCGGCCATCAAAAAACTGCGCGGCAAACCCGAGATCACCCGATTCAAGGGTCTCGGGGAAATATCACCCAACGAGTTCGGCGCTTTCCTCGGCGCCGACATGCGCGTTGATCCGGTTATCCTGCCGGAAGAAACCAATCTCGACCACGTGCTCGACTATTACATGGGCAAAAACACGCCGGAGCGCCAGGAATTCATCATTGAAAACCTGCGCTTTGAGATTGACATCGTGGAGGAACGGTTTGAAAAAGTAGAGGCGGTTGAGGAGGTTGAGACACTGTAAACGTATTCAACTTCCCGGACGCCAACTGCAGGACGCGATACGCACGACACGAAACGTATGCAGGGAGTGTTCAGAAAACTGTGTCAGCCCGTTGAGCGCAAATTTTTACACAGACAAACGCAGACTGCTGCACAGACAAACACAGAGGTTTGATTTTAAATAAGTTACACTCTGCGTTTGTCTGTGTAAAAATATCTCTCGGTAGGTTTGATACAGTTCTCTGAATACTCTCCGTATTCATGACGCATTGCTTTTAGCAAACCCGCCGCTACCTAATCTACCCAGTCTGCCACGAACACGTTTGTGTCGCGCGTGCCGCCATTGTTGCGGTTGCTGCTCCACGCGATTTTTTTGCCGTCGGGTGAAAACATAGGAAAAGCATTGAAGATGCTTTCGGAGGTGATTCGTTCCAGCCCGGTGCCGTCCGTTCCAATCATATAAAGCTGAAAGTCGTAGCCGCGCGTGGAGTGGTGGTTGCTGGAAAAAATGATCTTTTGGCTGGACGGGTGGAAGTAGGGCGCCCAGTTCGCTTTGCCGAGACGGGTGACCTGGCGCAGGTTCGAGCCATCGGCATTACACATAAATATTTCCATGTTTGTGGGCGCCACGAGACCCTGGCGGAGCAAATCGCGGTATTCCCGGATTTCCTCGTCGGTTTTGGGGCGGCTGGCCCGGAACACGATTTGGCTGCCGTCGGGGCTAAAAAAGGCGCCGCCATCGTAGCCGAGGTCAAACGTGATCTGTTTCAGGTTTTTTCCGTCGAGGTCCATGGTCCACAGTTCGAGGTCGCCCGAACGGGTGCTGGTGAACAGAATTTTGTCGCCTTTGGGACTGAGTACCGCCTCGGCATCGTAGCCGGGCTGGTCGGTGAGGCGTTTCGTGATATTGCCCTTGAGGTCGGCCACATAGATGTCGTACGAATCGTAAATTGCCCACAGGTACTTACCTCCGGGAACCATTTCCGGGGCTGGCGGGCAAGAGTCGGCGGCAGCTTTAGTACTGGCAAAAATGATGTGCTTGCCGTCGGGCATGAAGTACGAACAGGTCGTACGGCCCTTGCCGCCGCTGATATTCCGGGGGCGGTAGTCGGCATTGCCGGCCGCCTTGCTTACTTCCATCGCAAAAATATGATCGCATTGAAGACCCCAGGCGGGATTGTTGCTCTGAAACGTGAGCCATTTGCTGTTGGGGCTCCAGTATGCCTCGGCATTATCGCCCCCGAACGTGACCTGGCGAATATTGCGCAGGTGTTTTTCCGCTACCGGCGGTTCGGGGGTGGTTGTCGGCTGTTGTGCGGAGAGCTGGACAAGCGACAACAGGAAAAAAGCGAAGAATAAAACTGGTATGCGCATGGTTCGTTTTTTTTGAACCGCAAGGATAGGGCGATTGCCGGGAACAAGCCGTCAGCGGACGGTAAAAAAGCCGTGCTTTTTGAAGAACATGCGCTAATCTTGCTTCAAAAAAACAAACCGTTTTTATGAAGTCCATCGCCATTTTGCTGCTATCGCTCGGTTTCTTTACCGTCACTGCCCAGCAGCAGCCAACCCTCGCCACCGGCAGCCTCCGCCGCTTCGACAACTTTCCGTCCAAATTTGTGGACCCGCGCACGGTGGACGTATGGCTGCCCGACGGCTACGACACCAAAAACAAATATGCCGTACTCTACATGCACGATGGTCAGATGCTCTTCGATTCCAACACCACCTGGAACAAACAGGAATGGGGCGTGGACGAGACCCTGGGCCGTCTTTTGGCCGAGGGCAAGATCCGCGACTGCATCGTGGTCGGCATTTGGAACAACGGCCCCAAGCGCCACAGCGAGTATTTCCCGCAAAAACCCTTCGAGGCGCTCAAACCCGCCGAACGTGAAGCGCTGCTACAAGAAGCCCGCAGCGCCAAAAACCCCTTGTTTTCAGAAAAAATTCAGTCGGACAACTACCTCCGGTTTCTGGTTCAGGAACTCAAACCCTTTGTGGACAAACAGTTTTCTACGCTCAAAGACCGGAAGAATACGTTCATCGCCGGCTCCAGCATGGGCGGGCTGATCTCCCTGTACGCTATTTGCGAATACCCGAAGGTGTTCGGCGGGGCAGCCTGCCTATCCACGCACTGGCCGGGCATCTTCCGGGCGGAGGACAACCCCGTGCCTGCTGCGTTCATGCAGTACATGGAAAAACACCTGCCCGCTCCCCGCACCCACAAGATCTACTTCGACCACGGCACCGCCACGCTGGATGCCCTGTATCCGCCTTTCCAGAAACAGGCGGACGCGGTGCTGCGGGCACGGGGTTTCACGGATAAAAACTGGATCACACGCGTGTTCGAGGGCACAGACCATTCCGAAAAGGCCTGGCAGCAACGACTGGAGATACCTGTGGTGTTTTTGCTGGGGAAATAGTCGGGGAAATTTATGAATCTTCGCACCAAAGAAACCCATGTAGTTGCCATGTTTCTACTGCCCTCGCTCGCTGGCTTGCTGTTGCTCCTCAGTTTGTACTTATTCCTGTATCGCCGGAACACGACGGCCAGTCTGTGGTGCCTGTTCGCGGGCGCGCTGGCGTTGCGGCTGTGGATGACGCTGTTGGATCCTTTCCTGCACGAGTGGGATGAACGCTTCCACGCCTTGGTAGCCAAAAACATGGTGGAGTACCCATGGAAGCCCATGCTGCGCACCCAGCCTATCTTCCCCTACGATTTCAAGGCTTGGTGTTGCAACCATGTCTGGCTGCACAAACAGCCGCTTTTCCTGTGGCAAATGGCCCTGAGCATGAAACTGTTCGGCGCGGATTTGTGGAGCATGCGTTTTCCCAGCGCTTTGATGGGCGCTCTGTTGATCTTTCCGATCTACCGCATCGGCACTATTTTGCACGACAGCCGAACCGGCTTCTATGCCGCGTTTTTGTCGGCAGGTGCTTTCTGGCAATTAGACATGATCTCCGGCCAACAAAGCATGGATCACAACGACATGGCCTTTTTGTTTTACGTCGGTCTCAGCCTGTGGGCCTATTTGGAGTGGGAGCGCCAAAGCGATCGCGACTGGAAATGGGTAATCTGGATTGGAGTGTTTGCCGGGGCCGCAATCCTGTGCAAATGGCTGACGGGGCTTTTAGTGTACAGTGCATGGGGAATAAACTGGCTCCTCGGTGCTTCCGGGCCACGGGGCAGGGAACTAGGCGCGTTGTTGGCCTCGGTAGGCGTTGCCGTTGCGTTTTTTCTACCGTGGCAGCTCTACACGCATCATGTTTTTCCGGAGGAAGCCGCATACGAATTGGCCTTTGCCACCAAACATTTACACGAAGTGGTGGAGAATCACAGCGGTAACTGGGATTTCTACTTCAACTATTTCAAGCACCAATACGGTCCGGGCAGTTGGCTGCCCGCCGTAGTCGGTCTGATTCTGTGCGTATTTTGGGCAAACAAGCCCGCCTACCGGAACGCTATGCTCGTTTGGATTGCGACGGTGTACATCTTCTTTTCCTTTATCGCTCAAACCAAATTATCAGGGTATGTGTATCCGGTTGCATCTTTGGTTTATGTCCTGTTCGGTTTGTCGGTGCGGGGCTTTGAGCGGCTGTTGGAATTGGGCGTTGCTGCCGGTGTTCGGCGAATCGCCATCGCCGGGGCACTGATAGGGGGGGGGCAGTCACGCTGCAAGTGGATCGGATAGTTCAAATCCATTTTCAGCCCCCAAGCGAAGCCGAACAATACAAACGACACTGCAAAACAGAAAACACAGCAGTGTTTCGCCAGCTGGATACCTTGGTGCCGCCAGGCTATTTTGTGTTCAACTGCCCGGTGGCATTTGACGACCTTGATGCCATGTTTTTTTCCAATTGCCAGGTGTACAGTTGGGTGCCCAGCGAACCAGATTACCGCGAGATGAAAAGTAAAGGCATTAAAATAGCGGTATTTGACCATCCAGACGGCCCGAAGGCACCCGATTACCTGAAAAACGACCCCCAAGTACTTTTGATCCGAAAAAAACTTATAGAATTTTAGAAACGGAGAGGTGGCGTATGCCAAGTGTAAGGATTGAGGCACTTTTTTTATCCCCAAGATTTCGTGTAGGTTTGCACAAAAAACAGCATCATGATCGCACAGCAAGGTTATGACGAAATCGCTGCCCTTTTGGCAGAAATAGATCCGGCCAAGTTAGTTTCGTTCAAGGCTTCTCCTGTATTGCAGGAGCGCGTTGAATTCCTGTTGGAAAAAAACAGGGAAGAAGGGCTGACAGAGGACGAGCATGTTGAGATGGAACATTATCTCATCATAAATCGCTTGTTTACCATAGCAAAAATTAAAGCCAGGCGCAAACTCAATGCACTTCTCGCTAATGAAACAGAAAGTTACAGATGAAATGAGGGAAAAGGTGCGGAAGCGCGCTGGGCATCGATGCGAGTACTGCCTTTTACCTGAACGAGACGGACTCTATCCATAAAACAAATCAACATCATGGCAATAGCAAAACCATTCAACCTCCAAAAATGGATTGACGAAAACCGTCACCTGCTCCAGCCGCCGGTGGGCAACAAACAACTCTATGTGGGCAATGATGATTTCATCGTCATGATTGTCGGTGGCCCAAACGGCCGCAAGGACTACCACTGGGAAGACGGCGAAGAGTGGTTTTACCAACTCGAGGGCGACATTCAGGTCAAAATCATCAACGAAGACGGAACCCCCGAAACGATTGACATCCGCGAAGGCGAGATGTTCCTCCTGCCGGCCCGCATCCCGCACTCTCCCCAGCGCCCCGCCAACACCGTGGGCCTCGTCATGGAGCGCACCCGCCAACCCGGCGAAATTGATAAACTAATGTGGTTCTGCGATAGCTGCGGCAATAAACTCTACGAGGCCGGCTTCCCGCTCACCGATATCGGCACCCAAATCAAAGGCGCCATCGAGGCATTCAAAAACGATGAGGCCGCCCGCACCTGTAAACACTGCGGCACGGTGATGCATCTGTAAGGGCAAAAGGGTAACGGCGGGTTTTAACCCGCCGAATATTGCTAACTTGCTCTACTGAATATCCTTCCACCGCTCCCAGTAATTCTGGTCGTCCACTTCTTCGAGGATACCGAGGTAGTTGGTGTAGCGCAGTTCGCTGACGGTACCCTCGGCCACGGCTTTGCGCACCGCACAGCCGGGTTCGTTGCGGTGGAGGCAAGAGGCGCCGAACCGGCACTGATCCGATAGTTTGAAAAATTCCCGGAACGAGTGCGCTACGTTCTGCGCGTCCTTGTTGTTGAATGCCAGCATTTTGATACCCGGTGTGTCAATGATGGAGCCGCCAAAATCCAGCTCGAACATTTCCGCAAATGTGGTGGTGTGCTGCCCTTTACCGGAGTGGTCGCTGATCTCGCCGGTGCGCAGCACCATCTGCGGCTGTATGGCATTCACCAGGCTGCTTTTGCCGACGCCCGACTGTCCGCTGATCAGGGTCGTCTTGCCTTTCAGTAGCTCCACCAGCGCATCCAGCCCCTTGTTGTCCACCACCGACGTGGCCAACACGCGGTAGCCGATTTTTTCGTAGATCGCCTTCATGGCAAAAAACACGGCCACATCTTCTTCGCTGTACAAGTCGCCTTTGTTGAACACAATGGTGACGGGAATTTCGTGCGGCTCGGTCATCAGCAAAAACCGGTCAATAAAACCCGGTTTAAGGTTGGGGTGCACCACCGTTACGATGACCACAGCCTGGTCAATATTGGCGGCTAAAAGGTGCAGGTCGTGCTTGCGGCGGGGCGACTGGCGCACCACGAAGTTGCGACGGGGCAAAATTTTATTGATCATCCCCTGCTCCTCCCCTTCGGGCACTATCTCTACGCGGTCGCCGACGCCCACCGGGTTGGTGAGGGGAATATCGTCCAGGCGAAATTTTCCCACGATTCGGCATTGCATCACTACGTTATCCGCGTCGAGGCGGACACTGTACCAACTGCCGGTAGATTTTATGACGGTTCCTGTTTGCATATTTTTTTTAAATCGAAGTCACCAAACCACAAACTCCGTCCGTCGGTTCCGCGCGCGGCCTTCGGGCGTGTCATTGGTCTCGATGGGTTTGGTTTCACCAAAGCCCTTGAAGCGCAGCCGGTCGGCAGTGATCCCGTTTTGAACCAGGTAGTCGTGCACGGCTTTGGCGCGATTTTCCGACAGCGTCTGGTTGCTGGCATCGTCGCCCACGTCGTCGGTGTGGCCACTGACCTGAATGCGCAACGCCGGGGTTTCGCGGAGCAAGGCCACGAGGCGGTCCAGCTCGGTAGTGGACGTTGGCAGCAGCGCCGCAGAGCCGGTTTCAAAAAAAACATTGCGCAGCACAACCGGCTTCGAGGGCGCCGGACGAGCGGCCGCTTCGTCGCCGGAAGCGATCGGTTGCAGGGCAATTTCCAACAAAAAAGGCTTGTCGAAGGAAGCCGTACCCACCAGGTTGAAATTTTCAGAATGAAACAGATACTGCTCTTTCGACACGTTCAGCGCGTAGTCTTTGCCTGCCGGCAAACATACGATAAAGGTACCGTCGGCTCGCGTGCGGGCCGAGGCAAATACTTTCCCGGTTTTCAGGTCGGTAAATTCTACCTGAGCCACCAGCACATTTCCGGTTGTGGCATCGGTCACGCGGGCTTTGGCGTAGGTCACCGGTTGCGGGCGGTCCGATTCGGGCAAGTCAAACGAGTGAATATCAATACCACCGGCGCCACCGGGCAGATTGGCGGAAAAATAGGCTGTTTTGCCGTCGAGACTCACCGTCAGGGTACCCTCATTGGCTTTGGTATTGATGGGGTAGCCGAGGTTTTGGGGCTTGCCCCAGGTGCTGTCGGAGGTGCGGCGTACGAGGTAAAGGTCGTTTTCGCCCATGCCTGGCAGGCCGTTGGACGTGAAGTACAGCGTCTGGCCATCCGGGTGCAGAAACGGCGCCTGCTCTTCGCCGGGCGTGTTGATCTCCGGGCCAAGATTTTGCGGTTCGCTCCAGCGGTTGTTGGGCAGGCGGGTCGTGTACCACAAGTCCTTGCCACCCCTGCCGCCGGGGCGGGTGCTGCTGAAATACAGCGTTTTGCTATCGGGGCTAATGCTCGGCTGCGCGTCCCAGTCCTTTGAGTTCACGGCACTGCTGAACGGGATGGGTTTGGTCCAGGCGCCATCTTTAAATTGTGACCAGTACAGGTCGCAACTGCCCTGCGAGCCGTCGTCACGGCGATTGCAGGCAGTGAACACAAACCATACCCCATCGGTATTGATGGCCTGTGCACCCTCGTTTTGGGTGGTGTTCACCCCCGTGAAATACTCGGCGCGGCCCCAGGAGCCGTCGGGTTGGCGGGCGCTGGAGTAGAAATTTTCGTCGTAGCCGTCGCGGCGGGTGAAGATCATCGTACTGCCGTCGGCGGTGAGGGCAGGCAGGTACTCGTCTTCGGCGCTGTTCACACCGGGTCCGACGGATACCGGTTTGAACGGCACGGGATTTTTGACCGCCTCGGCGGCAAACAGGCAGTTTTCGGCCAAACGTTTGGCTTTGTACAGCATGTCGGCATTTTTTACGCCCGATTGCAGGAACGTTTCGATGTGCGCGTAGGCCTCCATGTACTTGTCCTGCCGCCACATGCACAGGGCGAGGTTGAACGGTACAGAGGGGTGAAAGGTGGGGTTGAGGCGCATCACCCGTTCATAGCCGAGGGCTGCTTCGGCCCAGTGGTCGTTGTCGAAATGCGTTTCGGCCCACAGCAGATGCGCCTCAATGAATACGGTGTCTTCGCGCAGGGCCTGCTCGAAGGCGCGCAAGGCGCGGGGAGCGTCGCCCTGGCGCAGAAACGTGCGGCCATAGAGGTAGGCGGTGCGGGCCTTGGGCGCAGTACTTTCTGCCGTTGTGTATTTTTGGGAAAAAAGGGATTGGGCGAAAAAGAAAAAAACGAGGATCGGCAACAAACGGCCGGCAGCGGGGAGTCGGGATAACACGGATTGAAAGTGCATGAAGGGGATGATGAATGATGAATGATGAATGATGAATGATGAATTGTGCCTTCCTAAAATACCTTGACCTGAATGAAGAAATTATAAATCAAGGTTCAACGAAAGTTGAAACGGATTATCAACGAATTGTTTGATTGTAAAGATTTCG
>JBGSKO010000045.1:0-5606 GCA_041741155.1 Saprospiraceae bacterium
CGAACGCCGCTTTTGCGCCGCTGCGCGAAATGCGTTTTTACCGCATCGGGCGCGTGCCGCTGACGACTGCCGCGAGTGCGTACAAACTCTGGTCACGCCCGGCATCCGGGGAGGGCAATACCTGGTTGCAGGAAGATGCGGGCGACCACCGCAAATTCGGTGCGGATGGTGCGGTTATTTTCAGCACCGGGCTGCCGGTGGATGCGTTTGGGCAGTTCGTGTTGTCGAAGCCCGTACCCAACCTCCAGTCGGATGTGCTGGTGCTGGACCGGAGTTTGGAAAACAGCGGCCGTGTTGCCGTCAGCCGGGTGTTTCCCAACCCTGCGGCCGCCAATGGCCTGTTGTGGGTAGAAACCGACCAATCGGGACCCGTGGTTTTCCGGCTTTTTGATGAAAAAGGCCGAGCCATCCGGGTAGAAAAATTTGAAGGGAAAACCTCCATACGGCTAAACGGCCTAAGTGCCGGGGCGTACGCGTACGCCATAGAGGGCGAGCGGACGATAGCGTTTGGTAGAATTGTTGTCGATTGATTCGATTGTTCCGATTGATTCGATTAGTCCGATTGTTTCGATTGATTCGATTAGTCCGATTGTTTCGATTGATTCGATTAGTCCGATTGATTCGATTGATTCGATTAGTCCGATTGATTCGATTGTGGTTTCACGCTTGGTAATCGAAACAATCGAATCAATCGAAACAATCGAATCAATTGGGCATGTTCTTCACCGCCCAGAGCAGCAGTGCGTTTTTCTCGGCGGGTAAATCCAGTTTTTTCATGATGCTGGAGCGGTGGTTATCTACGGTTTTTTCGGAGATGAAGAGCATGTTCGCGATTTCTCTGGAGGTGTGTTGCCGCCCGATGAGCTCGACTATTTTTTTTTCGGCGAACGTGAGTTTGTCCAACAGGTTGCCACCGGCGTGATCGGTGTTCATGTTTAGTTTGGCCGTGAGTTCCGGGCTGAACCAGGTTTCGTTGTTCAGGACGGCCTTGATACACGTTTCCAGCACATCGGTGGAAAACTCCTTGAGCACATAGCCTTTCACGCCCAATGCTTTGGCGCGGTTGAAGATGGAAACTTCGTTGTGCATGGTGAGCAGGATAACCCTGGTTGGTACCGGCTCGTTTTGCAGTTTTTCCAGGATTTCGATGCCGTTCATGCCCGGCATATTGATGTCGAGTACGGCAATATCGGGTTTGCGCTGTCGGATCATGTTGTAGGCATTGATCCCGTTGCTGCACAGTTCGCAAATATGGTGGCCCAAACTTTCGATATAGGTTTTGGTACCCATGAGGGTCAGGGGGTGGTCGTCGCAGATCAGGATATTGGCCATAGCGGATGTTTCGTGCAGCAAAGGTAGATTGCTCAACCCGGCGCTGTTGGTGCCGGGAGCAAAAGAGGGGTTAGCCCCTATGCGATGGGTACCTCCACCCGAATGACCGTTCCGTTCTGATCCGACCGGATTTCGGCTTGTCCGCCGATGGCTTTGCTGCGTTGCAGAATACTGTGCAGGCCAAATGCTTTGCCGCTGTGAAGGGCGTCTTGCACATCGAAGCCTTTTCCGTTATCGTGGATGACGAGTTGCAGGCCATTTTTCATTGGTTCCAGCTTCACGTTTACGGCTTCGGCGCGGGCGTATTTGTGGGCATTGGTAAGGGCCTCCTGCACGATGCGGAACAGTTGCAGTTCTGCTGTTTTCGGGAGCGGTGTGGGGTAATTGATTTCATGCGAGATGAACAGCGATTCGTGTTGCATAAACTGTTCGCAGAGGGTTTCGAGGCTGAGTCGCAGCCCGATTTTGTCGAGCATCACCGGGTGCAGGTTGCGGCTGATCTGGCGAATATCGTTGATGATGCCGTCTATTTTGTCGCCCGCTTCGGGTGTCGGGGTGCTGCCGTTTCGGATGTTTTGTTTGAGGCCGAGCAGCTCGTGGCTGATGCTGTCGTGCAGGTCGAGGGCGATGCGTCCGCGTTCCTCTTCGATATTTTCGAGCAGTTGGCGGGTATATTGGGCTTGCGCAGCGGCTTTTCGTTTTACCTGTCGTTGGCGCAGCAGGAGGTAAAACGCAGCTATACCGAGCAGTATAGCTGCGATACCGGCCAGCAGGAAGCCGATCAGCGCATTTTTTTGGGCGAGGGTTTTGAGTTGCAGGGCTTTTTCTTTGGTGAGGGCTGCCAGGTCGGCGGCCTGTAACAGGTTGTCTTTTTCAGCCAGTGCAAGCAGTTGTTCCTGCTCCTGTTTCTCGGCTTGTTCTTTCAGAAAGGCGAGGTGTTGCAGGTCTTTTTCTTTGTTGCTGATGACCAGAGCCTGCTGCCGCTGCTGTGCGAGCAGTTTTTGTTTTTCCAATTGCCCGGCGGTCAGTTGCTGCTCATATTTCAGGGTCGCCTCTTTTTTATCAAATTCGTATTGAATTTCCCGGCGGGTGATTTGTTTTTTGGTGTCTTCGCCCAGAATACTGTCGGATAGCGCCGTGTAGGTCCGGTAGGCATCATAAGCCTTTCGGTATGCACCAGCCTCCTCATGGAGTATGCTCAGATTGTGCCAGGTATTGGTCAAGGTCTCCAGGGCGCCGATGGTGTCGGCCAAGGCCAGGGCTTTCTGGTAGTACTGTTCGGCGGTCTGAAAACGATTTTTCGGAGATATTTCCGACTGAGCCAACACGGAATCGGGAGCAGTCCGGACGATATTGCCGATGCGCAGATACCCATGCGCTACGGCAGCCAAGTCCTCCAGGCTTTCATTGGTTTCGAGTGCTTTTTGCTCGTACGCCATGGACCGGCCGAAGTCGGATAAATCAAAGTACAGGCCTGCAAAATTGGAATAGCAATACGCCATACTGCTTTCGTCGTCGGTACCCTGAAGCAGCGTTTCTACCTTTTGAAGGTACTCCAGCGCCGCAGAGTAGTTTTTCAGGGACTTATACCGGCTCGCCAGGTTGATGTGATCGCGGGCAATGGCACGCTTGTTTCCGATTTGTTCGTGAATAACAAGCGCCTTTTGTTGGTACTCCAGCGCCGTGGTCGTTTCGGCCATGTTTTGATACGCGACGCCGATGTTGTTGAAATAAGCCGCCTCGTCAATTTTGTTGCCGGTTTTTTGTGCTATTGCTAAGGCTTTCAGGTGAAACTCGATCGCTTGGGGGTAATCCGCCAGAAAATTGTAGGTATTGGCTTTGTTCGAGTATGTATTGGCCAAAGCGCCGTCGTTGCTCATTTCCAGGAAGGTGGGTATTGCTCGGTCAAAGTAGTTTAATGCTTTGGGGTAATCGCTGCTGAGCATACTGATAATGCCCATATTACTGAGGGTAATTGCCGCTCCGGCGTTGTCTCCTAGGGCAGCCTGCGCGGCGTGTGCTTTATCGAAAAACTTCAGAGCATTGGCATAGTCGCCGGCGTAGTTATACATCACGCCGATGTTGTTCAGCATGTTGGCAGCGCGCTTCTGTACACCCTGTTTTTCAAAAAGGCGCAAGGCTTGCTCGAAGCAGGCGACTGCGTCCGTGTAGGCTCCGGTAATGCTCAGGTTTGATCCTTTTTTGTTGAGGGCTTCGGCTAAGTACAGCGGCTGGTTCAGTTGCTGCGCCAGGGTAATTGCCTCCCCGGCAGCTACAATGCCTTTGTGGGGATCCGATTTTTGGTATTCGCCGGCCAGGTTCGTCAGCATTCGGACTTTCGTCGTGTCTGCTTTGGCGTATGCGTTGCAGGCCGCCACGAGGCTGTCCAGCACCGGCGCCTGGGCCGCTACCGGTGCATTGGACAGAAAAGCAAAAAGGCAGGCAAAAAGGCAAAATCGAAACATGGTAGCGAAATTGGAAAGCGGTACCCGGGGAGTGTGAGAAAACATCAATCAAAAAACGCTACAAAGGTAACGATCCCTTCCGCGCCTCCTCTCCGCCCTGACGAAAGATGGGGGTTAGCCCCTATGGGATACCGGTTTTTTGTGCTATTACCTTTACCGGCGTAAAAACTATCGCTGCTTTCCGGGCATTGTAAGCGTTCGGGAGGGCGATTCTTCAACTTTTTCAATTGCATTGTCGTCTCATGAAAAAAATCTTACCGCTGCTCGCACTCGTTGCGTTGTGTACTCTTTTCTCCAACGCCCTCTCGGCGCAATCGCCCAAAGTCAGTGAGCAAGGCACCCTGAAAACCTCCACCGCACAAGGTGTACAGGCGCCACCAGAAGCCTTTACCAGATCATTTACACTTTCCGGTTCAGAACACCTGATTGTGAATGGCGTGTATGCACTGAATGGCCTGAACAGGCTCGGGCAGCCGCGTTACACGCATAGTTCAGGAGATTATGACCTGAACTATGACGGTAAGGGGACTTGGTGGCTGAACACCGACAAAAACCTGTCGGGAGGCGCACAATACTACCGCGCCTCAGGTACTGCGGAGGAGCCTCCTTTGGCTGGCTGGCTGGATGACAAAGGACAACCGACAACGGTTACCCTGGTTGCCGATGCCCGCAATGCAGCGTTTGATGCACAGCAAAGGGCCGCTAAGCCCGTCTTGAAATATCTTTCACGGGAGGGTACCGACGACATCGACCCGAATCAGGTGATTGAGGTAAAACACGTTAAAGCGACCCAACTTTTAAATGGCGAGCCAATCTCAATATCCAGGTTGCCAGGCTCGGAAACGGAGTCCTCGCTTACCTTTTATGTGTACAACCTGCGCATAGGTTGGTATCGTATCAATGACAACGGAGGCGGCTGTGATTTTTCGGGAGAATCCCCCGACCCGCGCTACCAGGCTAGTAGTCCCACTTTCGGTTTCGGCCAAACGATCAATCCCGGCGATGATAAGAACTGTGGTTGGCAGCGTTTGGATAACGATGGAAGGTATATGCTGCCAGGCGACTATGAAGTCACGTCTTCTGCTTCGCCTTTCCAGTTCAATATAAATATTTTCTCCTGGGAGGAAGATGCATGTGGCGGAGATAATTCCTATGATGACGATTGCTTCACCAACGACGATGATCATCCTGCCGCTACGTCCGCTACGATTACGATTGACCCCTCGACAATGAGTCTGGGTTTTAATACGATGGATGTTAACTGGTCGGGCAACGGCGCCCAGTACGGACTGAGATTGGAATGGGAATTATTGCCGGCACTTAAAATAGTGACCCTGTATGCTGATGCCAACCTGACCGGTAGAACGCAGCATTTTGGAGAAGGCGACTATAATGTGAACGCCCTGTTTACAGGCGTGGGTAATGACAACATCAGTTCGATGCAGATCGCTCCTGGCTATAAGATGATTACTTATAACAACAGCGATTATGTAGGTTTTCCGATTGAATTCAGGGGTACGGTCAATTTTGTAGAAGGGCCTAACGACCGGATTTCTTCCTTTCAGGTGGTACCCGATGACGGTCCGCCCGGCACGGACAAAACCTTGCTTATTTATTTCAATGGTTCGGGTAAATCCCTCGAGTTTCAGCTTCAACGTTTTGCTACACAGGCGGCTTTGTTGCATGAATCCCAGCCTCCCCGGCCCATGCTACCCAATCGGCGGAACCGGGCCTACTTTGGCATGAACTGATTAGGATTTTGAGTGGGGGGGGGTAAAAAGTAAGCCGGTAAGTGTAAATTTGAGTTAC
>JBGSKO010000046.1:0-7892 GCA_041741155.1 Saprospiraceae bacterium
CAGAAAACAGAAGCCGCCATCAAGGTGGCCATATTGAATAAATTTATTCAGATCGCCGCGCCTATAGCCGTAAAAGTCGCCTGACCTTTAATTGGGTTGGGGGAAGCCGGCTCCGCCGGCTGATTCATGCAACAAAGCCTCACTCCGGCATACCCTTGTCCACCCAGCTTTTTACCTTGGAAACAGCACACGCCGACAGCGCCGCGCCGCCCTGTGGCATGGCAGGATAGCCCGGCAGCCGGGCAATGACACCGTACAGTTTTCCGCTTTGGCCGCTGGCTTTGGCTTCGGCAAAAGTGGTGAGGCGCAGGCCCGCCGATGGGTTGGCGCCGCCGTGGCAACCGGTGCAGTAGTTGGACAACAACGAGCCTACAAAGTTGGTATAAGTCACGTTGGTCGTATCGCAGGAGCCGTAGCTCTCGTTGCACGTAGTGTTTTTTGCGCCCTGCTCAATCCATTTGCGGATCAGGTTTTTTTGTTCAGCGGTAAGCGCAGCTGCGGGCGGGCGGGGCATCCGTTTGTCCGGGTCAGTTTCTGTAATGGCTTCGTACAGGTCGCTGCCGCCGGGGTTGAAGGGTTTCACTTTTCCGGTGGACATTACCTGCTGGTAATTGGTCAGAATCACCCCATCCTGGTGTGACGTTGCATCGTGGCAGTCCGCCATAGCGCACTGCGAAATCAGCAGAGGTAAAACCTGTACCTCGAAATACACCGAATCCGGGCTACAAGGCCAGCCGGTCGTGTTGCCGGGGTCAAGAGTATCTACAGGATCCGGATCCGGATCAACATTGCCGGAAAACAGCGGATCGTGCTTGCACGCGGGCAACGCAAGGGCCACAAACAGGCCGACAAAAGCAAGGAAGACGAAAAAGGAGCGCATTGTGTTTGTTTTTAGGTTGAGAAAAGGTTGAGAGGGGTTGAGAAAAAGGTTGTGAGGGGTTGAGAAAAAGTTGAGAGGGGTTGAGAAAAAGTTGAGAGGGGTTGAGAAGAGGTTGAGAGGGGTTGAGAAGAGGTTGAGAGGGGTTGAGAAGAGGTTGAGACACAACGGACTTCAATAACCGGCACAAAAAACGCGCACGGCGCCCGGTTCAATTGGGTCAATGTTGCCGAACGGGAAGAATCAGTTGCCGAACAGGCGGGCTACGAATCATTTTTGTTTTCCGGACACCGGTTGCCAAACCTGGAAGGTCTCATACAGCGAAAGTTCAGTTATATGGCCGAACAGGCAGGCTCGGTAGCAAAAAATGCCCGCTCGGTATGCTTGTTGCCACAACATGATCCGGCCTTGTTCTACTTTTACCCTGAAATGAATATTCCTGTGATAAAAATAGCTGTCTTGCTCAGCGTGCTGGTTTTGAGTGCGGGAGTATTCCCGCCCGATGGCGATACCTTTCGCTGCGAAAACGGGCGTATCCTGATTAAATCCGAAGCGCCACTGGAGGTCATCCAGGCCCGGAGCAGCAAACTGCGCGGCATCCTCGACCCGGAGCGCCAAACGTTCGCGTGGACGGTGGAGGTCAGTACTTTCGATGGTTTCAACAGCCCCCTCCAGCGCGAACATTTTAATGAAAACTACATGGAAACCACCCGGTTTCCAAAGGCGAGTTTCAGTGGCAAGATCATCGAAGAAATTGATTTTACTAAAAATGGAACCTACCCCGTACGGGCCAAAGGCAAACTCAACGTCCATGGTGTGGAACAGGAACGTATCATCAAAGGCCAGCTGGAGGTAAACGGCAACAAAATCCGGATACAAGCCGAGTTCACGGTTCCGTTGGCCGATCATGATATTGCAATCCCCAAGGTAGTTTATCAAAAAATCGCCGAGGAAATCACCGTGACCGTAGAAGCCGAACTCGTGAACAAGTAACCCCGCGCGCTATGGTCCGATTCTATTCCATCTTTTTGCTTGATTTACCCCAAAGCCTTTGGCGCCGGTATCCGCCCCGGCCACAAAGGCGATATTCCGTACCCGGCATTTATTTTTTAGCATTCATCATCCTGCTCTCCGGTTTCGTCTCCGAAGCCCAAACTCCTGTTTTTCGGCACCGGGAAACGAAAGATGCGGGCGATGTACACCTGACGACGGTGTTGCAGGACAGCCGGGGCTGGCTCTGGTTCGGCGCACAGGCTGGACTGTATCGCTACGATGGTTTGGAGTATCAGCCCGTCCAAATTCCGGATACCCTGCGGGGCGCCGTGAGTGCCATTTTTGAATGGAACGGCCAAATTTGGGTAGGTTTTCGTAGCGGTGCTATCGGCTTGTTGCCGCTTAATCATGCTTTTGTTGCCACCTCAAATGGCCAGAATACATATTCCGCACGACTCCATCCCTGGACGCCGGAAGAAGGCCTGCCCCAAAAAGCCATCACTGGCTTTGCCGCCGATTCCTCGGGCGGACTCTGGATTTCTACCTACGGCGAAGGTTTATACTGCCTGAAAAATAAACGCCTGTACCAGTTCAATGCCGAAGACGACGGCCTCGGCAGCGATGAAATTTACGCCCTCGCGACCGATGCCAACGGCCGGATTTGGGCCGCCACCGACGCGGGAATCAGCATTTGTTCCATGTCCACGCGGAGCAAAAAACAGGTGCAGCGCCTCACGATCGCCGACGGCCTGCCCGACGAGATCGCCACGGCGCTGCTGGCCGACCGCGCAGGCAACATCTGGATCGGAACGCACGAAAAAGGCGTTTGCCGCTACAACCTTGCACAGCAAAAATTTGATTTTCAAACGCCAGACTGGAAATATGGTACCGTGACGAGCCTGGCCGTTTTTGGTAGCAACGAACTCTGGATCGGTACGGAAAAAGATGGCCTCGCGCGGCTCGAAATAGCATCAGGCGCATGGCACACCCTGCCTGCCGCGCACCCGCTCCGCCACGCCCGTATCCGCGTACTGCGCAAAGACCGCGAGGGCCTGCTTTGGACCGTGACCGACAAGGGCGCGGTGTATTCGGCCAACGTCCGATTCGGCATGCTCGAAGCGCCGTTCGGCAACGTACTTTCCGTACTGACCGACCGCCGTGGCCGAATTTGGGCGGGTAGCCCCGAGGGGCTTTTTTGTTTTGAAAACGGTGTGCCGATGCCGGTGCTGCCGCGAGCGGGTATGCCGAAACCGCAAAATGTCGTCGCACTGTGGGAATCACCCGGCGACGGTGCGATCTGGGCAGGTACATTCGATTATGGGGTGTTTATTGTCAGCCCGGAAGGGCATATTCTGCGACGCCTCGCAGTACCGGCGGGTTTTAACCCGCCGATGACCTCGCGTGCCGGCGGGTTAAAACCCGCTGCTACAGTCGGCGGGTTAAAACCCGCCGGTACTTGTATCGAAGACAACAACGTGTTGTCCATCGCCGGCGACGAGCGGCAAGTCTGGCTGGCGACGTTCGGCGGCGTAACGGCTGTGGATCAGCAAACCGGGGCATGCACCCGACAGGATGCGCTGGGCAACGGCTACGTGTACAGTGTGCTTCGCGACAGCCGGCGGCGGGTGTGGTTTGGTACCGATGGAAAAGGACTTGTTGTGTTGGAAAACGACCGGTTTCGGCATATTTCCGAGGCAAACGGCCAACCCCTGAAAACGGTGTATAGCATCGCTGAAGACCGGAACGGGCACATTTGGTTCAGTACCGACAACGACGGCCTGTTTCGGTACGACGGCAAAAAATTTTACCGGTACGGTACGGAAGACCATCTGCACCGCCTTGCCGGCACGGGTTTGGCCATTGATGGAAACGGCCAACTCCTCATCGCCTACGACGATGGCTTGGATATCCTGAATCCCGCCCGCCCGGGCCATGTCACCTTTTGCGACGCGGCTATCGGCGCGCCCGATGCCGAGGTGAATCTGAATGCGTTGTGCCGCGATGCACAGGGCAATATTTGGCTCGGCGCCCGCCAGGGTATTCTGCGCGTGGCGGCATATGACGAGCTGTTTCTGGACGACCCGCAGCCGGGTATCACCGCCGTATCTGTATTTTCCGAGCCGGTAGATTTTTTGAACCGAAAAACCTTTTCCTACGACCAAAACTACTTCGTGTTCAACTTTACCGGCTTGTGGTACACCGACCCCGAATCGGTGCGCTACCGGTACCGGCTCGACGGATTCGACCCCGACTGGAAGGTGTCCAAGGACCACCTGGCGTCGTACCCCAATTTGCCGCCGGGGCGCTACACTTTTCGCGTCCAAACAAGCGAGCACGGCAACTTCGACAATGTGCCGGAAGCTACCTGGTCGTTCACGGTGGAACAGCCGTTTTGGACAAGGTGGTGGTTTGTGTTGCTGGCGCTGGCCTCGACCGGCGGACTTTTTTTTGTTTTTATCAAAAACCGGGAACGCCGGCTGCAGCGCGAAGCCCAACTGAAACGGGAAACGGTGGAATCGCAATTCGAGGCCCTGAAGAGCCAGATCAACCCGCACTTTTTGTTCAACAGTTTCAACACGCTTATCGCCATCATCGAGGAAAACCCCAAGGTGGCCGTGGAGTATGTGGAGCACCTCTCCGATTTTTACCGCAGCATCATCGCCTACCGCGAGCGGGATTTTATTAGCCTGCAAGAGGAGCGGGACCTGGTGCGCAGTTTCGATTTTTTACTGAAAAAACGCTTCGAGGACGGTTTTCGATTAGTGGACCGCCTCAACGGGCAAACCGGTCTCATCATGCCCCTGGCCTTGCAAATGCTGGTGGAAAATGCCGTGAAACACAATGTCATTTCGGCAACCAGGCCGCTCACCGTGGAGGTTTTCGCCGACGCCGACGGCTATGTGGTGGTGCGCAACAACATACAGCCCAAAATAAAACCCGAACCAAGCACCCATTTTGGATTACAAAGTCTCGTACACCGCTACCGCCTTTTGGGCGAGCGCCCGGTGATGGTGGAAAACGACGGGGCGTTTTTTGTGGTGAAAGTGCCGCTGAGGCATGAAAAACAATAAATTATGAAAATACTAATTGTCGAAGATGAAAATGCCGCTGCCCGCCGCCTGGAAAAACTGGTGGCTGAGGTGGCGCCCGAGGCCATCGTGCTGGATCGCTTAGACAGCGTGGAGACTACCGTTCTGTGGCTGCAAAACAACCCCCAACCCGATCTGATTTTGCTGGATATACACCTGGCCGACGGGTCGAGTTTTGAAATTTTCGACTATGTACAAGTCGCGTGTCCGGTCATTTTTACCACGGCCTACGACGAGTATGCGCTGCGCGCGTTCAAGGTAAACGCCGTAGCTTACCTGCTCAAACCAATTAAAACCAACGAGTTGGAGGCAGCGCTGGAAAAGTACCGGCGGCTGTTTGACGCTGCCGCGCCCGACTACGCCCCGCTGCTCGATATGCTCCGCAAACAGGAGGGAACGCGCTACCTGCGCCGGATGCTCATCCGGTTCAGCAACAGTATCAAACTCGTGGACATGAGCGACGCAGCCTATTTCTACACCAAGGACAAAATCACCTTCCTCGTGGCCCGCAGCACGGGCAAGCGCTTTCCGGTGGACTATCCGCTGGACAAACTGGGAAACCTGCTCGATCCTGCCGTGTTTTTCCGCATCAACCGCCAGTTTATCATCAATGTGGCGGCTATCCGGGAAATGCACCCGTACTCCAAGAGCCGGGTGAAGGTGGTGCTGGAACATGCCACCGATCAGGATACGATCGTGAGTACGGAGCGGTCGGCAGAGTTTAAGAAGTGGCTGGTAGGGGAGTGAGGATGTGACATTACGCCCCGTCGTACACCACCCCCGAGGTTGGCGTTTCGTGCAGTTCGATCTTCGACAGCAGCGGTATTCCGGGTTTGATACTGTTCCACAACCAAACGGCGATGTTTTCGCAAGTCGGGTTTTCCAGCCCTTCGATGTTGTTGAGTAGCTGGTGATCCAGTTTGTTGATGATGGGATCCATCACGCGTTTGACCTCCGCAAAATCCATGACCCAGCCGAGGTTTTTGTCCAAATCGCCTTTGATGTACACGACAAGCCGGTAGGTGTGCCCGTGCATACCCCGGCATTTGTGCTCGGGCGGAACATTGGGGAGGAAGTGTGCGGAGTCGAACGTGAATTGTTTGAATATTTCCATGATGCTCTGGTTGCAGATTGTTGGAGTTCCGGGTATTCTCCCGCAAAGGTACCGGGAGGAAACAAAGTGAAGGAGCAAAATGAAACGGTTCAGCAATCCATTTCGGTAATATCCGGTATGCGCAGGGCAGGTGGTATCTGGTTTGGATGTCTTACTTTTGTCCGTTAAACTAAATTCTACCTGCTCATGCGCATTACTTCTACGCTCTTTTTGCTCTTTCTTGGCCTTTGCCCGGCCCTTCATTCCCAAACCCTCGTATCGGCCACCCTGCTTGGCAGTCGGACGCGGGCGCAACTGGTTTCCCAATTCGGCGTGCCGCTCATCCAGTACGGCGCCAAATACTACCGCATCACCTACACCACAACCGGCATGCAGGGCCAACTGGATACGGTTTCCGGCATGGTGGCCGTGCCCGATGATGCCACGCGCATCTTTCCCCGCCTGGTTTATCAGCATGGTACTTCCAGTTCCAAACTGGATGTTCCGTCGTTCAATGTCGTGAATGGCGGCGAGGGCGCAATCGGAAATTTATTTGCCGGCCTCGGCTATGTGGCGCTCCTGCCCGACTACCTGGGCCTCGGGGTGTCCGATGGTTTCCACCCATACGTACACGCTGCGAGCGAGGCATCGGTGGCGGCGGATATGTTGCGCGCGTTGCCGGCATTTGCAACGCAGTTCGGCGTACACACCAACGAACAGTTGTTTGCCACCGGCTACTCGCAGGGCGGACACGCATCCATGGCGTTTCACCGGGAGGTGGAAAGTACCTGGCAAAATGAATTTACGATGACGGCCGCCACGCACCTGTCCGGCCCATACAGCATCGCCGAGGTGATGCGCGACCTGATTCTGAAGGATACGATTTACTACTACCCGGGCTATTTGCCCAATACAATCCTGTCGTACCAAACGGCTTATGGGAATTTGTTTACCCAGTTGAGCGATGTCTTTCGGGAGCCTTACGCCACCAAAATCGCAGAATTTTACGCTGGAACACTCAGCTTGGGTTCCTTGAACACCCAACTTATTGGGTTGCTCACCACCAACGAAGGCGAGTCGCGGCCCATTCGTATGTTGCAGCCCGCCATTATTCAGGCGATAGTGACCGACCCGCAGCACCCGTTCAACGTAGCCCTTCGCGACAATAATGTCTATGCGTGGGCGCCTGTTACGCCGACGCGTATTTTTTACTGTATGGCCGACGACCAGGTGCCGTTCCAAAATAGCGTCCTGGCACGCGACTCCATGATCGCCCGTGGCGCAGTCAATTTGATTGCTACGGACGTCAACTCCGCCGCCGACCACGGTGGCTGCGTGACGCCCGCGTTAACCAATACATTAATTTTCTTCCTTGGCTACCAGCAGATAGGGTTCTTCACGAGTGCCGGACAGTTGGCCGTAGAGCCACTGCTCTTGCAGCCTAATCCCGCCGGCGAATCGGTCATGCTGCGGAATTTGCCTGCCGACGGGCAAGTGCAGGTGGTAGATTTCAGTGGCAGATTGTGCTACACGGGCGCGATTGCTGCCGGCGACCAGGCGCTTAATCTTGCCGGTCTGAGCAATGGTTTGTACCTGGTGCGCTACTGGTCCGAAGGAAAAATTTGGCAGGGAAAATTAGTGGTACAACAGTAATTTTCTAACATGAGTCATCCCGAATTTTGAAAACAGTTGAATCGCCCTTTTTTCGAGATATCCGGCGCGTATTGGGCGGGATGTTTTGCACCCAATGCCGGCGCATGTTTTTCCGATGTCCTTGTTTCCTTAAAAAATTGGGAGTGTTCAGAAAACTGTGTCAGCCCGTTCAGAGCAAATTTAACAC
>JBGSKO010000047.1:0-52040 GCA_041741155.1 Saprospiraceae bacterium
CTTAATGTGATGCAAGGACAATTATTAACTGAGACATTAGTTAAGGGCGATATAGAAATAAATAATGATATGGCAAAGCCTAGTAAGATAATTATGTGCAATGCCAGCGTGTGCGTAACAGATAAAAAAGTGACGCCTTCGGCAGCCGCGAGCAAGGCAAGATCGGCGACGCTGTCGGCACGCAGCCCCAACCCGGCGAACCCGGGATCGCCCAGCGTCGTTGCATGGATGAACGGCGCGTCCCCTGCGCCGCGCATGAACAGCGTGTCGCCGCTGCGCCCAGCCGGCGCCAGCCCGAAGTTACCGAGGAACGCCGCCATTACGTCAAGATCGGGCGCGGTGAAGCGGACATGCGCAATGTCGGCAATCTTGATGATGCTCATCGCGAGCCTCCCAAAGAAATGACTGTTTGGTCATTTTTAATCGACCTATCCCGAGTCGCGCAAGCAGTTTTCCTACAGCCGCTTGCCTTTCGGCGAAGCGTGCTGATAGTGACCATATCGTCAATTCAGGATTCACTATGCCGCCATCCGCCCCCGAACTCCGCCGCCGGGCAGTGTACCCGCGTTGGCGGTGCGGCACTCGAAACCCACATTTTCACCAAAAAAATACGTGCCGGGAGCCGCTATGGTGCGGCGCGCACTGAACCCCGAACCAACCGCCACCGTGGACGGTACGCGCCGCGCATCACCGTTCAAACCGAGGTGGCGGGTGCCGCTGCGGTCGAGCACCGGCTCGGTCGCCGTGGGTTCGTTGAACTGGTAATAGGCCCGCAGGCCGGTGTCGCCGGCATCCAGTTGCACCAGGTGCATCTGCTCGCGGATTTCGGCCTGACCGAGCGCGCGCCGGTACACGCGCACCTCGTCCACCAGGCCGTTGAAAAAACGCCCGCCGCCGTTGGGGTCTTCGCCGATCGTGAGCGAGCCGTCAAATTCCTCGGCCCCGCGGGCAGCATTGTCCACCGCCGGGCGACCGTTCAGGTACATCGTGACGCGGGTGGGTTCCACCACGAGCGCCACGTGCGCCCATTCGTTTTGCGGCACCGACAGGCCACTGTTCCACCACCAGCCGGCGTCGTTCCAGTGGTAACTGAGCCGGTCGCCGTCGAAACCCATGCCCGCCGTGGTGTTGCTGCTGCGGCAAAATACGATGCCGGCGCGGTCGTCCTGCGTGCCGAGGCGCTTGATCCAGGCCATGATGGTGACGGTATCGGAATTCAGGCGCAGCGGATCGGCGGCCACAGCGTTGTCGCCAGCGCCGTCGAACTGGAGCGCGCTGCCGGGAAAACTGTCGCGGTCGCAGCCGTTGCCTACGTGGAGCAAGAGGGTATCGTGAAAAATGCCTTGCGGTGTTTCCAGCGTCATGACGGCCTGGTATTCGCCCGGTGTGCCGAATACGGCTTTGGGTGTGCGCGTGTTTTCGCCGGAAATGAAGGTTGCGCCGGGGAACGCCCACGCCCAGGCGGCGCCGGTGTGGTTTACCACCGAGTAGTCGTCGAAGAAAAACGTGTCGCGCGCGCAGCCGCTGTCGAGTTTGTCGGCCATCGCCTGCGGCAACACAGCGGACGGCTCGAACAGGGGTGCTTCCCACACGCCGAATCCCCAGCAGCCGTTGCGGATTTTACCGTCCCGGTAAAACGGCTTCAGGCGGTTGGTTTCGGCGCTCAGAGGCAGGCCTTCGGAGTAGGGCTGCCAGTCGGCATGGCTGTTGTTTCGGTAAAACACACCCCTGTCGGTGCCGAGGTAAATTCCGCCGTCGGTGCCGTACTGCGCCATGATGTTGGTGATGCGCACACCGTTCAGCAAAGTGGTGGTCAGGTTGATCCACGACTGTCCGCCGTCGGTGCTTTTGTATATTTTGCGGCCGTTGGAGCCGTAGGTGACGGCGCACCAGAGCACGTCGGCATTTTCGGCGCTCACTGCGAGTTTTACGCGGTCGTTGTTGTTGGGCAGCGGCAGCGGGGTGCAAAGCGACCAGGTTTGGCCGCCGTCGGTGCTGCGCCAGATGGCATCGTCGGCGCCGTTCCACTGCGAGCAGTACAGGATCTGCGGGTTGGATCGGGCGATTTCAATATCGTACACGGCGTTGTCCGCTGTTCCCGGGAAGGTGTGCAGCACCGTGAAGGAGGCGCAGCCGTCGGTGCTTTTCCAGATTTTTTCGTCTTTTCCCAAAAACACGATGCCCCAGCACTGCGGGTGCCACACCATCTCGCTGTTGGCGTAGTAGGCGTAACTCTCGTTCGGGAAAAGCCCGACGGGGAAGTACGTGCGCCCGCCGGTGAGGCCGCCGCTCAGGCTGTATCCGCCGATATCGGAGTGGTAGGTTTTCAGTCCGGGGCCGGGGCTGACGTAGCCCGTTGGCGCTTCAGCGCCGCCCATGCGGTAGTAGGAATTGGCCGGAAAGGACTCGTGCCAGGCCATGTTGCCGTTGTGGTAGCGTCCGCCCACGAGCAAGTCATCGTTCCAGCCGCTGTCGAAACCCCACATATCGGAGCCGGTGATGCCGTCCATGCGAGCCTCGTGGGTTTGGCCGAAATTGCTGGAGTAGTTCAGGCCGCCGTCGCTGGCGATCCAGAGGTCGGAGCCACTCGCGGCGAGCGCCTGAATATCGGGATGGCTCCAGGGCAGGCCGCCGACGTAGCCGCCGAGCGGTTGCCAGGTGGCGCCGCCGTCGGTGCTTTTAAACCACGAGGTGCCGCCCGCGATCAGTTGCTGGTCGTTGGCGGGGTTGACGACGATAGCCATGTCGTAAAATCCCTGATCGAAACCCGTGGTACCGTTGTGGGCCATGAGGTTGCTATGCGCCGGTATGCTGTACGGCGTACCGACAGCGTTGGTCGGGTGCGTGTTTGTCCAGGTGGCGCCGGCGTCGTTGCTCACAAACACGCCGATGTAGCCGTACAGGGTAGCGCCGCTGCCGCAGAGGTAGGCGTACAGTTTGTCGGGTTTGGAAGGGCAAACCGCTATGTGCGCGCCGGTGACTTCCTGGCCCGAGCCGGGCGTCCACCAACCTGTACCGACGGGCGTCCAGGTGGCGCCGCTGTCTATACTTTTCATAAAATTGGACGTAGTGCCGTTTTTGCGCACGGCAAACGCCACGGTCGGGTCGCCGGGTTTGAATTGGACGGCCCAGGTTTGATTGGTAAATTTTTTGGACCATGACACGCCGCCGTCGGTGCTCACGAGCAAGCCCTGGTCGGCGGCGGCGAGGATGATATTCGGGTTGACCGGGCTGATGGCTAATGCGTTCACCCAGAGGTTGGTTTCGGTGTAAGCGTTGGTCCAGGTGCTGCCGCCGTCGGTGGTTCTGATGATTTTGCCGCCGGTGGTGGCAAAGACGATGTTCGGATCTGTGGGGTGGATTTTCACCGCGCCGAAGGAGCCGTGTTGGATATTGCGGGTGAGCAGGGTCCAGTTCAGCCCCTTGTCGGTGGTTTTCCACACGCCGCCCGTTTCGCCGCCGGCGTACAGAATATTGGGGTTGGAGGGGGCGATGGCAATCGAATAGACGTTGGTTTGCCAGGTGACTTTGGTGGTTCCGTCGGTGTCATAGGTTTGGCTGGGGCCGACCCAGGACCAGCCCTGCCCGGTAGCACTTGAACCTTGGGCCTTGAACATTGAAAATTGGTCATTTTTTAAATGTTCAATGTCCAATGCCTGCACATTGCTCAGGCGCCCATCGCTACCCGTTCTGGTTCGTGCCCAGTGCATCCAGCGTTTGTAATATTGGGTGTAGGTATTTTTTTCAAACGGCCGCTCGGCATGGTAATCACGCCAGGCTTTTTGAATAGCGAACACGTCGGGGTTTTCCATTTGCATCAGGCGCATCCACGCCGGAGCGTCGGGGCCGATGAAGACCGGCGCAGGGCGTTTTTGGGCGGAAAGGGTGGCAGTGAAACAGAGCGCAAGGGCAAGGAGGTAGAAACGGTGATGCATGCGGGAGCTGATTTTTGTGCAAAAGAACAAAAAAGGGTTCATCGGCGACCAATGCATCGTGTAAAGGATATGCGGATTGAGTAGCTATGACACAGCCAATTCCATGTGCCACCGACCTCGGAGCACCCATTTCGCTTAAAATTCAGGGTAAGTTCATTGACAATTTTGGAAGCAATTATTGGCGCACCTAATATAGATATCGTCAGGGCATCTCAGCAGATTAAGGATGATGGCGTGAATGGGGTCGAAATGGCGGCATGCTGATGTCGGCGTTTTTTCAGGGAAAGCGGTAAAACTCTGTACAGCCGAACCCCGTTTGGCGATTCATCGAAGGTTACGGTTCCCTTACTTCGGCATCCATCCTGCGGGCCAGGGAACTGCTCAAGTCAATTACTTCCGAGTCCTGAAATCCGGCTTTGTTACAAAGCCTGCCATTAACATACACCTCCGTTACCTTTCGAAGGTTATTGATTTACTTTTGCAATACAGATCAAGATGATTCACCCGGGGCAAGACTCGTTCCTTGTCCCTTTTCTGTTTTTTGCCATGAGAGTATTTTTTTTTATTTCCATTTTATACGGTGGAGCTTCTGTCTTTGCCCAAAACCCCAGGTTCCAACCGCTTCACGATAACCAGTGGCTGTTCGGATATACACTCCCGCCGCCCGATTCTAGCACACATCACGGAGAGAGCAGGGTCATATTCTATACGAACCCACCTGAAATTATTAGAAAGAAACGGGTAATGGATTTTTATGTCAACAATACCAGCCAATGCGACGCACACGGCAACTTGTTGTTTTACACCAACGGCCTGTATATCGTGAATGCCGCCCAGGATACGATGAGAGGAGGGCAACGAATCAACCCGGCTGATGACGATCAAACCACATTTTGTCAGGGCGTTTTAGCCCTGCCGCTTCCCGAAAGCGACCAGATGTACTATCTCATTCACTCTGAAAGCACGTTCGATCCAACGCCTTACGCTTTCGGTCAGGCATATCGTTGTTTCTATTCTGTTATTGACATGAAAAATGAAAACGGCCTTGGCGAAATGGTCAAGGCAAACACCATTTTTTTAAAAGACACACTTTGTTATGGCAAACTAACCGCCACGAAGCATGCAAACGGCCGGGATTGGTGGCTACTGATCCCGAAATGGAACAGCTCGGTATATTTCAAGTTTTTGCTGACCCCCCAAGGACTTCAGTCACTTGGAACTCAGCAATTAGGCACAAAACCTATTTCCGGGGTAGGCCAAGCGTTATTTTCACCCGACGGGACAAAGTATGTTCGATACAATGCGGTCGGCTCTGATGTTGGCAGTTTTTTGGACATTTTTGATTTTGACAGGTGTACAGGGATGTTGAGTAATCCCATCAACATACACCAGACGTCTCAGGTTGGTATGCCCGGTGTGGCCATTTCGCCCAACTCCAGGCTCTTGTATATGTCGCATGGGCTGTGGTTGCACCAATACGACCTGCAGGCAACCGATGTGGCAACAAGCAAAGTTCTCATCAGCACTTACGACGGTTATGTATCGCTATCTCCGACTACTTTTTTCATGCTGCAACTGGCGCCCAACGGCAAACTGTACATGAACAGCCCATCCTTGGCTAATACGCTTCATGTGATCCATGCGCCCGACGAGCCGGCCACGGCCTGCCGTTTCGAGCAGCACGGCGTACAGTTGCCCACGCGCAACAACTGGAGCTTACCCAACTTCCCCTACTACCGCCTCGGCCCGCTTGACGGCTCGCCCTGCGATACTCTGGGCATAGACAACCTGCCTGCGGCGCATTTTCGCTGGGAGTTTTGGGATACGTTGTCGCCGCTGCGGGTATTCTTTTCAGACCTGTCCATCTATGAGCCGGCAGACTGGCACTGGGACTTCGGCGACGGCACAACCAGCGCGGAGCGGAATCCCGTACACGCCTACGCATCTCCGGGTGTGTACACGGTGTGCCTGCGTGTGCAAAACGACTATGGGGCCGACACGGCCTGCTACGAAGTCACGGTCGGCATCACATCCACCCGCCCGGATGCGCCCGGCACTGCGGCGCTGGAAGTGTCCGTGGTACCCAATCCGTTCCACACGGTGCTTGCCTTTGCCGTGCCCGTGGAGCCTTGGGTGCGTGTGGATGCGCGCCTGTTCGACCTCACCGGGCGCGAAGTGGCGCACACCGCCTGGCGGGGGACAAGTTCGGACTGGCATTTGGAAGTACTTCCGCCCGGCGTGTACCTGTACGAGTTGGTCGCCGAGGACGGGCGGCGAAGGGCTGGGAAAGTGGTTAAGTTGTAGTCCTTTTCTTGTTTTGGAATGGCTTTACACAAAGCACAAGTGTAAAGCCATTCCCAAACAAGGCCGCTTTGCCCAAAATCAACTAACCGGCCGCACCCCCTCCAGGTCAAATGCGTTGGGGAAATGCCCGGCCTCGATCCGCCGCTGCGCATAAATCCGCCCCACCTGTAACAGTTGATCCACCATTTCTGCTTTATCCATCTCGCGCATTTTCAGGATGGTTTTGTCGTCGAAGGGCAGGTATGGCTTGTCCTCCTGAGAGCCGTCGGACAGTGTCCTGGGCTGTTCCAGATACGCTTGGTAGCGCAGGTAGTGCAGCAGGGGCTGGGGCGTGAGCAGGTCGCCGCTCAGGTCGCCGATTTCCGAGTCTATCTCGATCGCCGTAGGGCTTTTGCTGAGGTATTGCAGCAGCATCTGGTTTTGGTAGGTGGCGTCTTCCATCAGCATATCTGGTACAGTAGCTGCCCAGTCAAGCATATTGTTGGCGGCCATTTTTTCGGCATCCACCACTTTGGTGTAGGTGCCGGTGCCGATGGACACGAGCAATAGTTTGTCGGCGCCGGTTTCCCAATGGAACGGAAAACCCTTAAGCGTAGCCAACAGGAACAGTTGGAATGCCGGGTTGTTGGCCATACTCACGCCGCCGTCCACGAAGGTGGCGTGTCGGTTTCCGATGTCAATGCGCTGCGGCAGGAAGTACGTGGGCGCTGCCGTACTGGCGCGCACGACTTCGCGCAGGAGGTAGTCTTTGTTTCCGATTTCGCCTTCGCGCTGCGGCTCGTAGTACTTGGCCCCGGGGTGGTTGATCATGGCCCAGTTGCTAAACGTGTCGGCGCGTTTGGCATTGACGCAGATGCCGGTACGGATAGCATCGTCGCCCATGCGGATATCGCCAAAGAGTTGCAGCAGTTCGGCTTGCAGGGGCCTGTCGTCGTAGTTGGCTTTGAGTTTGTTGCCGATCGAAAACAGGTTGTATTTGTCGCCGAATATCTTGCCGCCCAACGCGCTGTACATCTGGATAATCTCGGATGCGCTGTGGCCCGTAGCCAGGAGCGCTGCGATAATGGCCCCCGTGCTGGTGCCGCCGATAAGGTCGAAATAATCGCACAGCAGGAGGTTCGGGTTGCCGTGCCGTTCGCGCAGCATGGATTCGATTTTTTCCAGGAAACCGAGTGCAATCGCCCCGCGGATGCCGCCGCCGTCCAGGGCGAGCATACGTTTGGGACCAGGGGCAGTGAGTCGGGCAAGTAGTTGTTTGGACATGAATCTGGTTGTTTGTGAAACAATGGACAAATGTAGTCAGATTTCCATCTGCGTATAAAGACTCCGTCGGACAAGGCATACATTTGCACAAAGTCCAGCACATGACATTCGAAAATCCGGACCTGCTTTTTTTACTGTGGGTAGTTCTTCTGCAAGGTTTCCTGTTGTGGGTGTACTGGCTATGGCGGAAGCGGACCTTGCGGCGGCTGGGGTCGCCGGCACTCGCGCAACGCCTGCTTCAGGGTTTCTCGACAAAACGGTTTTGGCTGAAAAATGCACTGTTTGGCGCTGCCATGATCCTTTTGGTGCTGGCTATTGCCAGTCCGCGGCAGTTGGTCAAATTGCCTGCCCAGGCCGGTCAAGGAGCAGATATCGTGCTGGCGCTGGATATTTCCCGGAGCATGCTGGCCAGGGATGCAGCGCCCAACCGGCTGGAACAAGCCAAAGTATTCGCCCAAAAACTCGTGCAGGCGCTGGAGGGCAATCGTATCGGGCTGATTTTTTTCGCCGGAGACGCGTTCCCGCAAATGCCGCTCTCGACCGACTACGATGCACTGGCAATTTTTCTGCAAAATGCCGGCCCGGAATTTATCGCCAACCAGGGCACCGCGCACGCCTCGGCGATTGAATTGGCCGGCCGGATGTTTGAATCCAATGCCGCAGCCGGCCGCGCGCTCGTTTTGATTACCGACGGCGAAAACCACGGCGAAAGCACCCTGGCTCGGGTACAATCGGCCCAGGCCGCAGGAATGGTGGTGTACACCGTGGGCGTGGGCACGTCGGCCGGGGAAGTCATTCCCTTGCCCGGCGGCGGCAACAAACGCGACGCGGCAGGCAAGGTGGTGCGCACCCGACTGGATGCCGACTTTTTGCGCGAACTGGCGCGCACCGGCGGTGGGGCTATGTACCTGGCGGATGCATCCGGCGCCGTCAGTTCCCTGGCAAAAAACCTGGATTTGCTTCAAAAAACAACGGTGGAGGCCAAGGCCAAAACCGAGTATGTCCTTTATTTTCAATGGCTGTTGTTGCCCTGCCTGTTTTTGCTCCTGCTGGAGCAACTGCTGTGGTGGCGCCGGCGCGAACGCAAAACCTGAACTGTACAGTGGCTCAAGTCGGCTGGGTATATCTGGATGATTTCGGCGGCAAACACCGCATCGGGCTGTACCACGGCGACCGAACGGGCCATCTGTTGCTCCACTGCGACTCCCGTATCGTGCAGGTGGATTTCTCGGTGAAAGAATCCCGAACCTATTCTTTTTTCGTGGAAGACGAACTGTGCGAGGTCAGCGTCGTGCAGGAAAAACAAGGCTATTCCTACGATTTTCAGGTAAACAAGAAAGTAGATACCCCCCGCAACCGCCTGCGCAAGGACGACGAACGCCGTACCCGGAAATACATGGCGATCCTGGTTGTCGGGCTGATCGCCGTCATCACCGGACTTTTCCTCGGCTTGCGCTGGTGGAGCCGGCACCAAAAGGAAACCCCTCTTGCCGGCACAAGCCTGACCAGCCAAATCACCCCCGAAAACGAGCGACGTCTTGCCGCCGACGGTCGCACCGCCGTCGCCCAATTCGTGATTGTATATACCTCCACGCAACGCCAGGTGTACTACGGATTTATCACAGCCGACAACCATCGAATTTCCGGGCGTTTTTCGGTACGTGACACCGGGCTGATCATCCTGCCCAATGGCTTTCCGTTGCGCGACAGCGATGCTTTTTCCGTCCGATACCTGCCCTCCGACCCCAATATCCACCGCGTGGATTTTGAGAGACCGACCGCCCAAACCATCGCCGGCTACCTCGAACAGGCGCGATTGGCGCAACTCGCCGCCCACCTGGAGGCGCCGCCCGGATACAGCCTGTGCGTAGCCCGCCTTACCCTGCGGGAAAAAGGCTGGCAACGCCTGGCCGATCTGATTTTTCAAAACGAGTTGAGTGCGAACAATCCAAAGCACAACCGGGAATCCTACCTCCGCCTGGTGCGGGACCCGGCATTTGCCAATACCATAGAGCAGGAGTGCTGGGATGCCGCGAAATGATTCGGTTGCACCCGTTTTCGCGTCAACAGCGCTGCATCCTGACCAATACCACTGCCGACCATGACGAACGCCACCCGATAGCGGAGCGTTCCTTTCGCGGTTCCCTCCTATCTTTGCGGCGCTATGATTCGATTGCATCAAATTTTACTGCTCCTCGCCATGCTTTTTGTCGTGGCCGTTGCATTCCGGCCCGCCGGGAGTGGGCCGTTGGCCAATGAGGATTTGGGCCGCCTGCTCTTTGAGGACAAAATTCTGTCGTCCGACCAGAGTATCAGTTGCGCTTCGTGCCATATTCCGGCATTTGCTTTTTCCGACACCTCGGCGGTGAGCCTTGGTGTGCACGGGCAAAAAGGCTCCCGCAATACCCCTGCCGCGACCAACATGAGTTTTCGCGCATCCTTTTTCTGGGATGGCCGCGCTGCCACGCTGGAACAGCAAGTGCTGCAGCCCATCGAGAATCCCGTGGAAATGAACCTGCCCCTGCCCGTCGCCCTCCAACGCCTGCGCAGCAGTGCCCGATACCAGGGCTACTTCAAGGCCATCTACGGCGGCCAACCGGATTCGGCCAATCTCGCGGACGCTCTGTCGTCCTTCATCCGCACACTCGAAACCGGCGACACACCCTTCGACCGCTGGATGCGGGGCAACGAAACTGCCATGAGCGCCTCCGCTGTGCGCGGCCGGCAAATTTTCATGCAAAAAGGCAAGTGTTTCGATTGCCATTTCGGACCCGATTTCACCGGCGATGAGTTCCGAAATATTGGCCTGTTCGACGGCAAGACGCTGAACGATACCGGCCGCTTTGCCATTTCCAAAGACTCTGCGGACCTCGGCCGATTCAAAGTGCCGGGTTTGCGCAATGTGGGCGTTACCGGCCCGTACATGCACGACGGCTCGTACCGTACCTTGCGCGAGGTGATTGACTACTACGACCAACCCGACAAGTTCGTCACCCACAGCATCAACCGCGACACGATATTGGCCAAATCACTTGGCCTTACCGAACAGGAAAAAATTGATCTGGAAGCTTTCTTGCACGCGCTTACGGATGACCGGTTTGTGAAAAAATGATCCAGGTCACGAGCGGCGGCGGGATAAATCCCGCCGGTACTAGTCGCTCGCGCGCAGGCTCTCCAGGAGTGCTCCGACTTTCACCATACATTCCTCGTACTCCTGCTCCGGCACGGAATCGTACACAATGGCGCCGCCCACCTGGCAGGACACATAGCTCGATGCGGCGTGGTACAAAATGCTGCGGATGACCACATTGAAGTCAAAATCGCCGTCGGGCGTGAAATAGCCCACCGCGCCGGAATACAGTCCGCGCCGGGTGCGCTCGTACTGTTCGATCAGTTCCATAGACATCACCTTGGGCGCGCCCGTCATGCTCCCCATCGGAAACGCATCGCGAATTGCTGCGATGGGATGGACACCCGGACGCAGGGTACCCGATACGGTGGAAATCATCTGGTGGACCGTCTGGAAGGAATAAATGCCGAAGAGTTCGTCCACGCGGACGGAGCCGGGCAGGCAGTTGCGGGCGAGGTCGTTACGCACGAGATCCACGATCATCACATTTTCGGCGCGGTCCTTTTCGCTGGTGCGCAGTTCCTCCCGGATGCGCGCGTCTTCTCCGGCATCGGGGTGCCGGCGGCGGGTACCTTTGATGGGCTGGGAAATCAGTGTTGCGCCTTTTTTTTGTAAAAACCGTTCGGGGCTGGCGCACAGCAGGTAGCGGTCTTGCCGCCGGAGAAAAGCAGCAAACGGGGCCTGCGTTCGGGCGTTCAGCCGCTCGAAAACGGTTTGCGGTTCGATGCGCGCCTGTTCGGCAAAAAATTCCTGACACAGGTTCATTTCATACACATCGCCGGCGATGATGTGCTGCCGGATTGCCTCCACCGCTGCCAGATAGTCCGGTTTTGCGGTTCGAGGCTTGAGGGTCACGGCTGGTGTAGCAGGGCTGGGAATGGGGGTGTTTTGAAGGGCAGAAAAAACAGCATCCGGAGCCCTCGAAATCGAATGAACTTCCAGGATATACTCCCTCCCGTGTGCTTCAGTTTTGCCGAAACGCCCGGTTTGAGAAAATGCCGTGCTGCGAATTCCAACGACGATTTCCGGTTGAAAAAAGTACAGATCGGGCAAACCAATACCGTCAGCATTGGCGGAATGGAGCTTTTCCACCTCATTTTTCAGATCGTACCCGAAAAAGCCGAAAAGCCAGTCTTGTTTTTGTTCATAAAAAGCCTGCAACCCCGCGAACGCTTGTCCGCTATTTGCCTGGAAAACAGCCGCAGCGCCCACCGCGACGAGACATTCCCATTGGTTCGATTGTTCCGATTGATTCGATTGATTCGATTGGTTCGATTGATTCGATTGGGTGTTACTATCTAAATAAATGCCGATCGGGTAAGTATTTGTCCATGCCAGCAGCCGGCGCTTCTGCAACACCAGATCATGGACAGGAAATCGGGCAATATGACGCATGTTGAGAAGCTGTGGGCAGATTTCTTGTGAATCATGGTATCGCTTTGGCGAAAACACCAAGCGCAACATCTAATCGGAACAATCGAATCAATCGGAACAATTGAATCAATCGGAACAATCGAACCAATCGAACCAATCGAATCAATCGGAACAATTGAACCTATTTCCCCACCCCACCTGCGGCTGTTTCGCGGTGTTCAGCGAGGGTTGTTTTCGGCAGAAAAATTTCGAGGGGCCGCATATACTTGCCGTTGGCCCACTGGCCGAGGTGGCGTTGTTGGGGGGTATTGCCGAATGCTATTTCGCCGTAACGCCCGTCGCGGCTAAATTCGATGAGCGCGTCGCCGAGTTTCCAGTAGCAGTTGAAATCCACCTCGTTCAGGCGGGAGGTCTGGAACACGCGGCGAGTGGTGTAGTTGCGCAGGCCGGTATCGAAGTCAAGGTCGTAGCAGTAGGGTTCGGAGTGGGTCGCCAGCACCCAGCGGTGGCCATCGGTATCGCGGCGCTGGAGTACGAGGTTTCGGCTGGGGGTATTGACGGCTGTTTCGAACACCAATTGGCCGAACTCATGGCCTACCACGTAGTCGTCTTCCCCGACGATAACGATCAGGTTCAGATCAGGGCCGAGACCAGAATAATTGCCGAGCCGGGCGCCCTTGAGGGGGCCGGAACCGGGTTCGCACAGCAGCATGGCCGTCGGCTCGGGTATCTGGTATTTTTTCCAGTAAACACCGAGGTTAGCCGTGATGACGCCACCGTAGGAGTGGCCGATATAGGCCACATTGTCGGTGCGGGGTCGCACATGATCGCCGGTTTGCAACAGCGCCAGCGCGTCGCGGATTCCCTTGGCCGCATTGGCCGGGAAGGCATCGGGGCGCGGGAGGAGCAGATTTTTCTGGTAGCGGGGGTAGATCACGATATTGCCTTTGGCCACCAGGTGCTTGATCCATTTGCCATACGCAGTGGGGTTGTATGCGCCGTAGCCGTGCATGAAAACGACTACATTGGCGGAGTCGGGCCGTGGATCGGCGGGTTCGAAAAGCCAGTAGCCATCGGCGCGAGTGGCCGCATCGTAAAATGCCACGGAGCGGTGGTTGTATTCCGCGCCGCCCGGACCGGTTGCCGGTTGCCCCGGATAGGGCGTATCCTGGGCCGCAGCAAACAGGCCCTTGAACGTCATTATTGCCATGAAAATAAATGTACGCATAGTTTGTATCGTGCCGTGCCCCTTCGTGGGACGCACTTTTAATTAGAAGTATAAAAACAGCAGATTACGGGATTCGTTTTCAAAAATTGGGCCGCCACGGTAGATTGGCCCACGGTACTGCCCCCGGTTGCGCGATTAAACGCCGTTCTTTGTGTTTTCGTTTACAAAAGAAACCTGCCGGTCACGCGCCTATGCACCACTCCCTTGCCTTGCTGATCCTGATCGAAATGGTGCTCGCCTGTGGTGGGCAACAACCGGAACTTACGCTTCCCAATACAGCCAACACGCGCCGCGCAGCGCCTCCCCCGGATACGATTACCCCGCGGCCCGATACCGTTGCAGGATTTGTAGAAATCCAGCGCCTCGATTCGACCATTCTGCTGGATATCCGCTATGCCACTGCCAACAATTTCACCGGGAGCAAAATCTATGATTGCCCGCGCTGTTTCTTGCGGCCCGAAACTGCCCGCGCCCTCGTGCGCGCCCAAAAGAAACTCCAGGCGCAGGGGCTGGGCCTCAAACTGTTCGACTGCTACCGCCCCCGCCCCTACCAGCAGCGTCTTTGGGACAAAGTGCCCGATCCCAACTATGTGATGCCCCCCGCCAAAGGCTCCATGCACTCCCGCGGTGCGGCGGTGGACCTTACCCTCGTGGATGCCAAAGGGAACGAGCTGGATATGGGCACCCCGTACGATTTTTTTGGGCCCAAAGCGCACTACGACTACACCAAACTGCCTGCCAAGGTACTGGAGAACCGCCGCTTGCTGCGCCGCACGATGGAAGCGGTCGGGCTAAAGGGTATCCGCACCGAATGGTGGCACTTTTCATTTCAGGGCAAAAATTTTCCATTGTCGGACTGGGTGTGGCCTTGTCCGAAAAAATAGCGACGGGTCATAACTGCAACGCCAGTCCATTGCGCCAGGCATACGTTCCGGCGGGCGCTCCGGGCGGCAGGTTTTTGTCGAGGCTGTATTCGAAATCAACCGTGAACGCCAGTTTTTTGGTGATATCCACCCGCAGCAGCCAATCGGTGCTGAAGCGGTAGTTTCGAATGTACCCCCAAACAGGTTGCCAGTAGGTAGTGCCAATGAGCGTGACTTGTTTGCCGGGGCGGAACGTCATGGAGATATAATTGCTGGATCGGTGCCAGGAATTTCGTCCATGGGGTTCCGAAAACGTGTTTTGCTCCAGAAGCCAGGCTGCGCCGAGGTATATGCGCTGGCGGCCATCAGCCGATTTCAGCAGGCGCCAACGAGGCCCGGTGCCGATGAGGCTGCGTTGGTCGAGCAGTTGGATGGGGCTGGTTTGCATCTGAGCAAAGGCCTCCCATGTCCACGTTTCGCTCATTTTGTAGTTGTAGCGCAGGTGGGCAAATGCCTGGCGGGCAAAGTCTTTGTTCCCGGCGCGCAGCAGGTTGAGGTTGAGCAGCAGGAGCGTCAGGTGCGGGTCGTTTTTGAACTGCACTTTAGTTTGTACCTGAAGTTGCAGGCTCTGCTGCTGCACTTTCGCCAGAGACGCGCTGCCGCGCAAATGACCGTACCAGCGCACGGAATCCCGTGTGCCGGTAATGCGCTGTTCTTCAATATTGACGACCTGAGCGTGCAAGAGAACGGCGCCAAACAGAAACACCGCAGCGATAAAAGATCGGATCGGTCGCATTGGATAAAGGTTGTGGTGTGTTGTACGAAGTGCCGCGTTTCGAGTATCAATTAACTCAGTCTCGGCACTTAAGTATCCGAACATATTTAATTGACAAATTCTGCGTGAAGTCTGTGCCCGGAGTCTGTGTAACGTCTGTGTGAAATTATCGCCTTCCGCATGGTGCTTAGAATATTTCACACAGACGTTACACAGACTCCGGGCACAGACTTCACACAGAAATTGACTCTAAAATAATTTTGCACACCTTGCTTAATACCGCCGTGGATCGAATGCCTCCACCGGAATGCTGGTCGTTCGGCCGTCGGCAAGTTCGGCTACTACTTTGCCTGTGCCGGCCGCCATACTCACCCCCAGCATGGCATGGCCGGTAGCGATAATCAGGTTGGCGTTTTTTTTGGCAAAACCGATGTAGGGCAGTCCGTCAGCGGAAACAGGTCGGAAACCGAACCACACTTTTTCGCGCACCTTATCCTTCAGTTTTTTCAGGTCGGCCAGCTCCCGGAACGCCGGATCGTCGAGATAGCCCGGCAAATAGCGCGGCACCGCTTCGAGGATACCCTGCACGCGGGGGAACAGAATTCGGTCGTTGATCGGGCCGATTTCCATGGTGCTGCCGATGCGCAAGCGGTTGGGCCAGGGCGTGAGCGCAACTTTGGCTTCCAGCAGAATGCACGGGTAGCGTAGTTTTTTGGCAGGATTTTCTACGGTCATCGAGTAGCCTTTGCCGGGCATGAGCGGCAGGTATTCTCCGGCCATGCGCGCAATTTGGGGCGACCAGGAGCCGGCAGCCAGCACAACCATATCCGGTTGAACCGTTTCGGGTTTCGAATTTTGAGTTTTGAGTTGATAGCGTACGGCGGCGATCTTGCCGTTATTTCGTTCAAAACCTGCGACCTCGGCGTTTCGGATAATGCGCACGCCGCGTTTTTCCAGGAGGGCGGGCAATTGTTGCATAAGCGCATTTGGGTACAGGTGGGCGTCATCTTTGAACAATACGCCGCCGCGCACGACCGGTTTGACGTCCGGTTCGATAATTTGCACCTGTTCCGGCCCGAGTATTTCGACCTGAAGGCCCAGTTGTTCCGCTTTGTGGGCGTTTTCAAGTTCTTCTTTTTCTGCCTTTTCTGTTTGGTAATACATGATGCAGCCGCGCTCAGTGAAGCCAAAGTCCATGTCGCCTGCCGCCGCCCATTCCTGAAACATTTTTTTGGAAAACAACAGGAGGTCGGTCAGCGGGCGGGCGCTGCGTGCTGCGTGGGCATGGGTGGAAGCCCGCATGAATTTCAGGCCCCAGTCCAATAATTCCCAACTCGGCCGTGGCCGCACATAAAACGGGCTTTTTTGGTCAAACATCCACCAGAAGCCCTGCTCGATCATGCCCGGTGCAGCTAAGGGGACGAAATGCGAGGGCGACAGGTAGCCCATATTTCCAAAGGAACAGTTGTCTGTGAGGTCGCCTTTTTCGAGTACGGTCACGTCCCAGCCGTCTTCTTGCAGGTAGCGCGCGGCGCTCAGGCCGATGATACCGCCGCCGATAATGAGTGCATGCATAATTTGATTGTTTGTACAAAGGCAAAGATCAAGGAGCAAAGGGCAAATCGCCAAGTAAAGTGCAAAATGAGCCGATTTTGTATTTTTGTCCGCGTTAGGTTTTTTTGCCGATACCGCCGAGCTTAAGCAGCGCATAGTTTCCATGCTCTACGTTTGTCATCCCGAAGGGAACTGTCCGCTCTACGGTCGAAACTGCGGGGTTTGCTATACGTAGAGCGGACAGTTCCCTTCGGGATGACAAACGTAACGTACCCAGAATATGCGAAGGGCGTACTCGGCGGTAAAGGCAAAAACACCCCTACCATGACCGAACAACCACCTCAATTCTCTGCACATGCCTGAAGTATATTTCCAAAACCTGTCGGCGGCTATTTGTCGCCACATTTCCCGTGCGGAGTGCCGCATCCAGATTGCCGTTTGCTGGTTTTCCCACCGGGAAATTTTCGATTTATTGTTGAAAAAACTGCGCGCCGGAATCGCTGTCGAACTCCTGCTGGAATACGATTCCCAGAATATGCGCAGCCAAGGGCTTGATTTCCACAAATTCATCCGGCTGGGTGGCAGCCTGTACGCCTACCGCGATACGGCGCTCATGCACCACAAGTTTGCGGTACTCGACGACCGGCTGTTGCTCACCGGCTCGTTCAACTGGACGTACAATACCAACGTTGAAAACCTGCTCGTCACAGATGACCCGGGAGTTGTGTCGGCTTTTCGGCAGGAGTTCAGCCGTCTGAAGGGATTGTGCGTGTACGTGCGCAAAATTCGCCTGGCGGAGGTCAAGGTATTTGCGGCCTTCCCGCTTTTCCAAAACACACATTTCCAACTGAACGACCTGCGCCGCCGCATCACCAGCGGAGCAAGGGTGTGGTGGGTGCGCACAGTGCGCCGGCCCGACGCCTGGGCGGTACATTTTCAGGCGCATCGTATTCCCATTGACTCCACCGGCCTGCTGCGTCCATATTGGACCGCCTACCGCTTATGGGATACGGCGCTGTTCGACGAGATGTGGACGGAATGTACTATCGGGGCGAAGCCCGCTGCTGCACGTGGTCTGCGAGCACTTGCCCGTCGGATGGATGTGGGCGACCTTGTCGTGGCTGTTGTCGGGAAAAATTCGGTACTGGGCCTGGGCATCGTGCAATCGGACCCTAAAGTAAGCCCTGCCGACGCGTCCGTTTCCTTCCGCGACGTGCAGTGGCTACGCACATTTCCGGAAAACGTCCTGCCGCTGCAAGAGGATGTTTCGCCGGGGCTGGCCGGCAAGTTTCGGGGTTCGGCGCTACAACTCGTTCAGGAGATTTTTTCGCACCCGGCTTAAGCGCGCTTTAGCCGTTCGTGGCCCGACAGCAGCATATTCCATATTTAACCCCCGACAGTATATTTCCGCCACCGCATTTGCAACACGCCCAGCATGGCTTCGCGGATGATGCGCAGCGACATTTTGGATTGTCCTTTTTCACGGTCTTTGAAGGTAATGGGCACCTCGCACACCTTAAAGCCAAGGGTGTAGGCCGCAAATTTCATGGCGATTTGGAACGCATAGCCTACGAAGCGTACTTTGTCCAAATTGATGGATTCCAGCACCTTGCGTTGGTAGCAGATAAAACCGGCGGTGGGGTCGGCTATCGGCATCCAGAGGATAATGCGGGTGTAAAGCGATGCACCGTAGGAGAGCACGATGCGGTCGAGCGGCCAGTTTTGGACGTGTCCGCTGCGTACGTAGCGGGAACCGACGGCAACATCCGCGCCCTCGTCCCGACATTTAGCCAACAGGCGGGGCAAATCGTGGGGATCGTGCGAAAAATCGGCATCCATTTCAAAAAAGAAGGCGTACTCGCGTTCCAGTCCCCATCGGAAGCCGGCGATATAGGCGGTGCCCAAGCCGAGTTTCCCATGGCGCTCCAGCAGGTGCAGCCGGTCGGTGAACTCGGGCTGGAGGCTCCGAACAATATCGGCGGTGCCGTCGGGCGAGCCATCGTCCACAATGAGGACATGAAACCTGTCGGGTAACGCAAATACCGCCCGGGTAATGGCTTCCACATTCTCCCGTTCGTTGTAGGTGGGTATGATGACAAGATTGGGCATAAAGAATCTGGTGATGAGGTTTCTGTTTGGAGGGTTAGAAGGTTTCTGGTTGGGAATGTACCGGGAACCAGAAATCTTCTAACCCTCCAACCGGAAACCTCACAGAGCGAATGCGACGGCGAATGCCAAAAGTGACACGATGAGGCCGTACATGAATATGTTGTAACAGATGCTGAGGTATTGGTATTTTTTTGCCAGTACAATGCCGAGAAAGTACAGATCGCGGCTCATGGAGCTGTACAGGAATTCCGGGTCGCGCAGCATTTCATTGACTCCCCATTGAAAGTCTTCGAGGGGCATGCTATGAAAGTTGCCGAAGAAGAGCAGGTTGGCTTTGCGCTGTTTGATTGCTTCGCGGGTCACCTTGCCCTCGGTTACCTTAGGGCGGGTACTGAGCGTGGCATAAATCATGGAGCCCATGCAGGTAGCCAACAACATGCCGGAAGGGATACCGAGCTTGAGGTTGAATTGCTCGCCTTTTTCCATCAGTTTGGGCAGCAAGTTGGACACGAGGATGGAGATCACGATGGCGTTTACCGAGAGCATGAGGTTGGCCTTGCTGTCGGCCATGGCACTGAGATTGGTATGCGTGCGGTAGGTCGTGCGGTACATGGTTTCCACACCGCGTCCGAATCGGGCGAGTTTCAGTTCGGTTTCGCTTTCGAGTAGCACTTTTTTGATGTTGCCGCTTTTCCCTTTTTCATCCAGTAGGGCCAGTTCATCCACAGTGGGCGCCTTATCGGGATTGAGGCGGCGTTTTTGTTTGAGCAAGCGCTGGATATGCTTGGCTTTCCGCTTGTTCAGCATTTCCCGGGCCACCACAGTGTGGTATTCGTGGCCCAGCATAAAGTTGATTTCAAAATCCACCCATTCCTGGTCGTTCATTACCCTGTTGCGCGTGATCGCAAATTCCTGGCGGAGCTTGCTGTTGCGGTCCCAGTAGATTTCCATGCCGAGATGGCTAAGGTCTGCATCGCAGATAATTTGTTCCAGCAGGTCAATGGGTTGTTGTGGCACCTTGGTCGCCCGAATACAGCGGAAGATGATTTCGAGATCTTCGTCCGAAATTTTACCGCGCAAAAACCGCTCGGCATTGGTACAACTGCGGTCCTCGTGGTCTTCCGGTCCCTGGGCGTACCCGGTATCGTGAAACCAGGTGGCCAGCTGTAGCAGTTGGGTGTGGTGCGGACTGATTTGACAGCCTTCGGAAAGGACATTGACCGCGGCTACGGTCTGAACGGTATGTTCAAAATCATGGAAAACGTATTTCGCCGGCATATTTTCGGCAAAATACGCTATCACAAAAGCTTCGGCATCTTGTATCAAGGATGTCGTGGTAGAACTCATAGGACGGAGCAGTTATCGAGCAAAGGTAACGGATAGTTTGTCTGTGGCAAGCGTTTGTTACCAGGTGTTCTCCAAATCCTTCGGCTCGTAGGTGTGCCCGCGTTCGGTGTAGTAGCTTTCCTCCGCCTTTTTTTTGCGCATCAAAAAACCCGTGGCGGCGCCCGAAAGGCGTGACAGCCATGCAATGGGCGTAAGCAGGAGGAAAAACACCAGCGACAGCAGCACGCGCCCGTTCAGCCAGCCCAGCCCCTGAGCCAGCAGCATCCATCCCGTATGTATCCTGGCCGACAGCCACGGCGAGAATGCTCCGATCAGTGCAGCAAGCAACCCGATACGCAACAACCAAACATTGCCCAGCCACAGGTAAAATACCAGCAGCCCGGCCACAATGACCAACATGGTCTCCAGCACTTTTGTCCGTGTATGCATGTTAAAACAGGGTGTAGATGAACGGGGCGATGGCACTTCCGCCGCCGATAACCAGCAGCACGCCCAGCAGCAGCAGCACCAGCACCACCGGCGCCAGCCACCACTTTTTGCGGGTTTTCATGAATTGAAAAAGTTCGCGTAGAAATTCCATAACTATCTGTTTTTCATTTCTGTCCTGTTCTTGACCGATCTGGTTAATACCTGATAAACCATTGAAAGCAAGGATTCATCCAGCCCGAAAGCGTGAAAGACTGCCTTGTCAAAATCTATACGATCCGACTTGATAACCTCGTCGGTTATGCTCAAAACGTCGCGACGCTTGAGCCGCTCAAAGGCTTTTTTGATTTTCTCCACCTGAGACAGGCTCAACCGAGCTGGGTCGAGCAGTTTCAGTTTTTTAAAGTCGTTGGCATTCAAGTCAAGTACACCTTCGTAACGGGCCGTGCCGTTCATCTCGATCCAAAGGTATGTCAAGGTACAATTGAGCAATGCCGCGATCAACTCCCTGTCGTAGGCTGCATTGACCTGAAGAGCGACTAAGCGCTGATCTACCATAAATCCATCTGCCGAGAAGGTGAAAAAAAACCGCTCTTCCGGATTGATTGAGGTAATCAAATGAAACATCTTGGGGCGCATGGAGTACCAAAACGGTTTGTTTGTTTGGGCACAAGCCTCTGAAATAGTGTTCCGACCGTTTTTGTTGGGCATGCCTTCGAACTTCTTGATCCAGTTGTAAGCACCCGGATATCGGGTCTGAATTTGCTCAATCGGTTCCTGGCAAACAAAAAGGTAATTTTTGAAGTCCTGTTGTTTCAAAGCAATTCGCTTCAGCTCTTTCGGTCCTTTGATCAGGGGCAGCAAAAAATCCGCTTCCACGCCCGTGGCCGCCGCAGCCTCTTTGGGTATGATGAACATATCGTTCCAACCCGTCCGTTCCCCTCTGCCCGAAGTCGTGATTTGGTTGATGTCTTTGGCAAAATATGGTTCGAATGGAGCAAATAAATCGGGGCTTTCGAAAAAAGCCCGCCAGTTATCGTGTACCAGTAACGATGCCAGAAGCCGTTCTTTAGGTACTATACAAATGCTTGCAGCGCCGTCTTGCCGTGTGTAAACATTGGCCATGTCAGCCGATACGCGCCACTGCTTGTTTTTAGGATCGTCGCAAAGGTCAACATCGGCATAGAACTTTTCGACCTCCCTGATTTGCGTTTGTTCGTCCAGGCCGCCGAAAAACTGCTCCATTTTGCGATTCAATGTGATGAACCTTGTTGGTGCATTTGTTTGCCGGCGCTCCAGCACGGTAATTATCGTGATAACCCTGGACGACTTGAACCAATGTTCTGCCTCGGTCTGGATCACATATTTGATCGTAAAATTGTCGAGCAAGAACTTTTTGAATTGGGCGCCATATTCCTTGCCCAGCCACGCATTTGACGTGATCGCAGCAAGCATACCGTCGTCTTTGAGAAACTTGGTAGCATGATAAATACAGTAGGTAAAGTAGTCGGCCCGCCTGTTCAGGCGAAGGGAGTGGTCTTGTTGTGCGCTCTGCTGCTCTTTTTCAATTTGTTGTTTGAAGCGCAAAAACGAATCGTCGGGAATATCCTCTTGCTGCACAAAAGGAAAATTGCTGACTATGCTATCAAACAACGGTATACTCATTCCGGATTTTTGGGTAAAATCCTTTGGCTCCGGGAAATCTATTGTTTTGCCGACGGCTAAATTAAAAAAGTCGTCCCGAATGACCTTTGGGAAGTTATTGATTTCATTCGGTTTTCGTTTGTACAGGTTGATGACGGAGAGGATCGCTGGAAAATGTGAAATATCGTTGCCCCAAATCTGGTCGAGCAAAGCTCCATGATCGGTGTTGCCCCAATAACACAGGATCGAATAGGCCGTGCTAAGAAAGGTGCCGGTTCCTGATGTCGGGTCAAAAACCACGTCTTCTGCTGAGCGGATCGCCGGAAATGCGGCGAAGACAGCGAGTTGTTGGGGGGTGAAATACTGGCCGAACTTGATTTTTTCATCTTGCGGCACCAGGTTCTCCAGCACGGTTCCAATCACTTCCGAGGGCAACAACCTGAAATTAAACCGCGATACTGCGCGCAGCAAGTCGAAAAGCGCCGCTTCAAGTATGGGGGAAAACGGGATGACATCGGTAAAATAGGGCTGAAAAACAGCCTGATAGTCAATCGCTTTTGCCAAGTCAAAGTTTGTCTCCAGCACTTCTTTCAGGCCGTCGGGCGCAGCAACGTCAAACCCACGCAAATGGGCCGGCATATTCGACGCGAGGGTTTCGTAGAAAATGATTTTTCCGATCAGGTTGTAAAACGTGAACTTGGCCAGAACTGCTTCTTCATCCAGAACGATATTTTTTCGGGATGAACTGGCGAGCATATCCAGCGTTGACCGCTCATACACCGTCCATCGGTTAAACTGGTCGCGAAATGACCGGTTGCCTTCTTTCAGGCCCTTAATTGCTTCCTGAAACTGCGGTATGACAACCAGTGAGGTGTCTTTTACGGCTTCAATAAACGTATCTGAAATAGTCAGGGCCGCTTTGATCGCGCCGCGTTCAGACAAGGCTTGCAAATCATCTAAAATATCCCTCAGTCGGACTTTCAGCGCTTGTTCGTGTTTTTGGTACGATCCGTAATCCTCCAGGTCTGCCCGGCTGTTGATGCCGGCCTCTCTAGGATAATACTTAAGTTTTTCAAGCAGATGAATGGAGGTGTAGTTGTTTTCGGGAATCCCCCAAATGACGGCTTCCGCGCCATTCCAGGTCACAAAAGAGTTGGAACGAAGGATTTTTGCTTTTTCGAGCGCATTCAGGAGCATGGTTGGATCATCCACCGGCGTATTCGGGAATTTCAGTTCCCACCCATTAAAGATCACCCCGGATATTTTGTCCACAAAGAGCAAGATATCCGGGAACTTGGTGGCCTTGGCTTCCCCCTTGATACCCTGATCATTCGTCGCATCCTGAAAAATAGTCGCGCCGCTTGTTATCGCCTCCTTGATCCAACCGACAAGATGCCCGGCCCAGGTGCGCTCGTTAATTTTAGCCTTCATAGTTCATCGTGTGATACTTGACAAACGGCTCTTCAAAAAGCAGCAGAGTGGCGGGTTTGATTTCCTTTTTTTTCTTTTGAAGGGTTTCTTCGATCCTGTCGGCACACACCTTAATGTAGTCAATGGGATGCACTTTGTGCAACAGGACATCTTCATTTTTTTCGATTCCGATAAAATTCCGGTTCTCTAATATAGCCGACAGCAGAAAACTGCCGCTTCCGCAAGCATTGTCCAGGACGATATCGCCTTCGTCTGTGAATGTTCGGATCAGGTACCTGCCCAATTCGACGGGCTTTTGCGTTGGGTGGTACACCTTCCCTTCGGATTCAGCAGTCTTGATGTAGATATGGTCCTCAATCGGAAATTCCTGTTCCGGGTAAAAAACTACATCAGTCGGGTACCTGCTGCCATTACTTTTCACATGACGGGGTTTGAAATCCCCATAACTTCCCGTGTATTGGTCTTTCCGATAGCCTTTGTCGTAGGGTTCACCTTCGGTCATTTGCGGGTTGTAGGTCGGCTGTTTTTTGTAAAAAATACAGATGTCCTCGTGTTTTCTTAGCGGTTGAATTTTAGAATTCAGGAAATTGGTCGGCTTCGACTTGATCCACACGATTTTGTACTTGAACAGTTTTTCGTTGCTCAAGATGAGTTTGGCCGTAAACACCCCTTGGCCTGTCAAAGCAATGGCTCCTTCGTCTTTGATGATCCGCTCGTAATGCGCCCAAAGCAAATCGAGCGGTATCACCGAGTCCCACTTGTTTTGAGTGGTACCATACGGCAAATCACACAAAATCAGGTCAATAGACTTACTTGGGATAGTATGCATGACATCCAGACAGTCGCCCTGAATGACTTTATTCAAAAGATCAGTTATCGGCAGCATTTTGCTCATGGCAAGAAAACGGTGAACATGATGGGGTGCGGGCAAAGTTAACAAAACCGGATGGGGTTTAATCCAGCACAAACTCCTCCTTCCACCCATCTTTCTCGGTCCACTCCGGCTGGTTTTTTTTGTCAAATAAAAAATCGCCCACAACGAGGTAATCCATCTCCGTGCGCATAAAACAGCGGTAAGCATCCTCGGGGGTACAAACAATGGGTTCGCCACGAACATTGAAACTGGTGTTGACTACCACCGCCACGCCGGTCTGTTGCCGGAACGCTTCTATGAGCGTCCAGTACCGCGGATTGGTTTCGCGGTGTACGGTCTGGATACGCGCCGAAAAGTCAATGTGCGTGATGGAGGGCAGATCGGAGCGCAGGTGGTACAGTTTGTCGCGGACAGGCAAGGTATCGTAGTTGTCGGGCAGCGGCAATCGGCGGTCGGCATGCACGGGGTGCACCAGCAGCATGTACGGCGAAAGACCCGCGTACTCGAAATATTCCGCCACGCGCTCGGCCTGCACCGAGGGGGCAAAGGGCCGGAAACTCTCGCGGTACTTGATTTTCAGGTTGAGTTTTTTCTGCATTTCGGCGTTGCGCGGGTCGCCGAGGATGCTGCGGTTACCGAGCGCGCGGGGTCCGAATTCCATACGTCCCTGTACCCAGCCGACGACATTTCCGGCAGCCAGCAGGGACGCCGTTTCTTGCGCGAGTGCCTCGAACTGCTCAAAATGGCGGTAGGGCGCAGCGTATTTTCGGGCTACCCGCTGCACATCCAGATCCGAAAAAGTCGGGCCGAGATAGCTCCCTTGCATGCCGTCGAGGGATGTGGGCACGGAGCGTTCTTTTTGGAAAAAAATATGGTGCGCGGCCTGGGCGGCGCCGAGCGAACCGCCCGCATCGCCGGCGGCCGGCTGAATGAACACGGTATCAAAAATGCCCGCCTGCTGAATTTTGCCGTTGGCAACACAGTTGAGTGCCACCCCGCCGGCAAGGCACAGGTTGCGGGAGCCGGTCAGGCGCTGGGCCTCGCGGGCCATAGACAGCACGACCTCCTCGGTAAAATGCTGAATGGCCAAACCCAGGTTGCAGTGGTGCGCTTCGATAGGATCCTCCGGCCGACGTTTGGCGAAGCCGAAAAGCCGCTCCCAGTCGGCATCGCGTACCATGCGCAAGCCGGTAGCATAGTCGAAATAGCGTTGGTTGAGCCAAAGGGAGCCGTCGGGGCGGATGTCCACCAATTCGGTACGGATGGTTTCCAGGTAGCGTGCGATATCGGGCGCGTGGGGGTTCCCGTACGGGGCGAGCCCCATCAGTTTGTACTCGCCGGAATTGACCCGGAAGCCAAGAAAATAAGTGAATGCTGAGTATAGCAGCCCGAGGGAGTGCGGGAAGCGCAGTTCCTTCAAAATAGTGATGTCCTTGCCTTTGCCGTGGCAGATGCTGGCCGTGGCCCACTCCCCTACGCCGTCCACGGTAAGAATCGCTGCATCCTGGAACGGCGACGGGTAGAATGCGCTGGCTGCATGGGACAGGTGGTGTTCCGGGAACAGCAGGCGCAGTTTGCTGCGGTCAAAGGGCATTATTTTGTCCAGTTCCTCGCGCAAGGCGCGCTTCAGGAACATTTTTTCGCGCAGCCAAACGGGCATTCCGGCCCAAAAGGAGCGCAGGCCGCGCGGTGCGAAGGCGTAGTACGTTTCCAGCAGGCGCTCGAATTTGAGCAGGGGTTTGTCGTAAAACGCCACGGCATCGAGCTGGTCTATCGTCAGGCCGGCCTCGTCCAGGCAGTAGCGCACGGCGTTAGTAGGAAAACCCGGATCGTGTTTTTTCCGCGTGAAGCGCTCCTCCTGTGCGGCGGCGATCAGGTGGCCGTCGCGCAGAATAGCGGCGGCGGAGTCGTGGTAGTAGGCAGATATTCCGAGGATGTTCACAGGTGCGTACAGGTGGTAATAGACTTTTCTGGTTTAAAAACCTGGAAAGTCTGGTGTGATTATCGGGTCAATTGTTCCGCCACAAATGGCCGCAAAAACGCCGCTACAAGTTCGTTGCCGCGGTTGTTCCAGTGGTACCCATCGTCGGTGCGGATACAGGCGCCTGCAGATTCGTGGGGTTGCAGGTATGCGGGCAGGCCGTCGGCAAAAGCGATGTTGTTTTCCCGGCAAAGCCGGGCGAAGTGGTCGTATTGGGGCTGAAAACCGTCGGCATTGAACACCAATAGCTGTGCTTTGCCGGTAAGCAGGGCTTTCATTTTTTTAAAAACGGCATCGGTCATGCGTACGCTGCGGGCAAAGGGCTCGTAATCGAGGTTTTTTTCGGCAATAAATTTTTCGGCTGGTTCGACGGGGGGCAAATCGAAGGTGCCCCGTGCTTCGGCGATGCGCTTGAGGATAAAGTACAGAAAATGCGAGTAGGGTTTCACATTCCGGGGGTACTCGGCAGCGAGTTTGTGTACGATGCTGCCGTCCTCCAGGACGTACGGGCGCCGCATTCGGACGTGGTAGCCTGCTATTTTTTCCAGTTCCCAGTAGTTGTCAATGAAATCGTTGCTGCACATCTGCCACACCACGAGGTCGGGCTTCACGATATCCAGGTATTTTTCCAGCGCCAGGTATTGCTGTGCGTTGCTGTAGCCGGCTGCCCCGAATGCAAAAACCTCGATGGACAGGGAGTCGGCGAGTAATTTGTAAAAAAGGCGGTCGTCGGAGGTCTGGGCGCAAGCGGTGTAGGAATCGCCGAGGAACAGTACTTTTTTTCGGTCCGAAACATCGGGATTGCCCCAGCGCCGAAAACCGTTTTTCCCGAAGGAAACAGACAGTGGGTAGGGTACGTCACACTTGTCGCGCATTTCCCCGGTGTGCTGATAACCCTCCTGTACCAGCCAACCGTAGGTACGATCAGGCACCCGGTAGTTGTACGGTGGCGGGGCGGGCGGGTCGCTGACGGCTTTGGGGAAAACACGGAAAAACAATTCCCCGATACCGAATACCAGCAGCAGACCGATCAACAGAGCGATCAGGCTGAACAGGATTTGGCGGGATGTTGTGGTTGCCATTTGCGAGAAGATTGGTGCGGGCTTATGGGGCTGATGCGGTTTATGAAGGTTTATGGGGTTTATGAAGGTTGATTGAGGGTGCAAAGATGTGCAATTGGTTGGAAAGCTGGTTGTGCCTGGCTGTACGACGCCTTTGACCAATATTTAGGGTATAGTGACACAGTTTTTTGAGGTTACTAAAAAAATTCATCATTCATCATTCATTCTCTGTACCACTTTTGGAGCGTCTGTTCGGCGGATTTCCCTTGTGGGGTATAGTCGCGCTCGGGGTAGCCTTCGTGGCCGCGCATATTCGGGAACCATTTCCAGAGGAAACCGCCGGCCCAATATTTTTCGGCTTGAAAAGTACTCAGCAGGGCTTCGATGCAATTGGCTTGGGCTTGCTCGTTGATCGGGAGGTTTTTAATGTCGCGCTCGAGTTCCCAGTTTCGCCAGCCGGCGCCGCTCACGCTGAGGTAGCCAAACTCTGTGAACAGTACAGGGCGGCTCTGTTTTTGGCTGAAATCGCGCAATTGCGCGGCAATGGGTTGCCATGCAGTTCGAAGAGCCGCCACATTTGGCGTATCGGCTTCCACGAGCGGAAAATATCCGCTCAGGCCGATGAAGTCGAGTTCTTTCCAGAAGGGCACCTGCTGCCAGTCGTCCCAGTTAGCGGAATAGGTCAGTTTACCGGGAAATATTGCGCGCACTTTTTTGATGAGGGCAAACCAAAAATCCGGGCGTTGCTCAATTGATTTTCGAAATTCGGTACCGATGCAAAACAACTCCACGCCGGTAGAGTCGGCGAGGCGAGCCATACGAAGCACATAGTGCTCGTAGTCGGCTTCCCAGGCGGACCATTGCTCGGCGGTTTCGAAGCTCAGGGTGCCCGTCCAGGCGCGGGGCACATACACCTGGGGTTTGAGCATGACCCGGACTCCGGACTCGTGTGCCAAGCGAATGGTTTCGCGCACGCCGGCAGGGCGCTCACCCCACCATTGCCAGCCCTCCTCCTGGTAGCGCACGCTGGGAGTACCGGTGCGCGTGAAGGCGTAGGGTACCACGGCGATCCAGTTTGCTCCGCTTTGTTTGACATCGTGCATTGGATCAGTCGGGAACGGTTCGGGCGGCGCTACCATCGTGAGGCCGTTCATCTTTCCAAGGGCAGGCAGGGCTGCTGCCTGTATAGGAAGCGGACTCGTCGGTTGGGTACAACGGCAAGACAAAACCAGGAGCAAGAGGAAAAGGCCGGATGTTTTCACGTGTGTGGATTGTTGTGCTAATAGCAAGAACATTTCGGCCGGATGCGCCGCTAAACTAATGCGGCAATCCTGGCAGCCAAGTCCGCCATTTCGTTTGCCGGGATATCGAGCGGTTCCTTGAAGGAAATATCGGACACCGCATTGAGCGGGATCAGGTGTACATGTGCGTGCGGCACCTCTATGCCGATGACGGCGACGCCAATACGTTTGCAAGGCACCACCTGTCGCACGGCTTTTGCCACCTTTTTGGCAAAAACCATAAGACCTGCCAGGTGGTCGTCTTCCAGATCGAAGATGTAATCCACCTCCCGTTTGGGGATGCAGAGGGTATGGCCCAATGCCTGTGGGCGGATATCCAGGAAAGCCAGGTAGTCGTCCGTCTCGGCGACTTTATGACAAGGAATTTCGCCGTTGATGATGCGGGTGAAAATGGATGCCATTTGAAAAAGATTTAACCGATGGAAATATCAAGGATCTTGAATTCGAGCGTGCCGCCGGGGGTTTCGATTTTGGCGGTATCGCCGCGTTCTTTGCCGAGCAGACCGGATCCGATGGGGGAGGAGACGGAGATTTTCATGAGTTTGGTATCTGCCTCCGTTTCTGAAACCAGCTTGTAGGTCAGTTCTTTGCCGGTTTTCATGTTTTTAATGGTGACGTTGGACAGGATAGCCACTTTGGAGTCGTCCAATTGGCTTTCGTCCAATACACGGGCATTGGATAGTACTGTCTCCAGTTCGCTGATTTTCATTTCGAGCATGCCCTGTGCATCCTTTGCGGCGTCGTACTCGGCGTTTTCAGAAAGATCACCTTGTGCGCGGGCTTCTGAGATCGCGCGGGCGGCTTCCTGTCGTCCGGCCGTTTTCAATTCATCCAATTCAGCTCTGAGTTTGTCGTACCCGCTCTGCGTCAAATACGTGTAATTAGCCATAATATTAAAGCATTAGGTTAGGTATGGTACAGAAAAAAGCAGAAACGTTCCTACCGGGTGGGTAGGAACGTTTCTGCTGATAATAAAAGTGGTGCAAAGGTACAGGCCCTGCGAGAAAGACAAAAATTTTACTTCTTCTTTTTCCCGGGCACCTTGCGGTTATGGCAGGACACTACAGGTCAATACGCACACCGAGGTTGTGAATGCCGCTAAAAACTTCAGTATAGCGGTAGCCATAGTCTATAGCTAATCGGCTGCTTTCCGCACCTTTACGAAGCGGGATAGATACCGTGAAGCCACCGCTAAAGCCGTTGTCCAGAGAAGCTTCGAGGCTGCCTTGCGGCGCATCGAATTCCATTTTGTATGCGGCACGCAGAGCAAAGTTTTGACCCAGGTTAAATTCCAGACCGCCGCCCACCTGGTCGCGCGAGAATGCGTTGGAGGTAAAATTACCCAACAGCGAGAGGCGATTTTTGCGACCGAGTAGCCAGTCGTACGATGCGCCAATATTCAGCTGGGAGGGCAGTTCGTACTCTGCGCTGCGCTGGTAGTAGGTGATCGGGTAGTCGAACGTCGGATTGGTTGCGCTGTTTTGAACGCCCAGACCTTCGCCGACGAAGCGCATTTTCCCACCGATATTGCGCAGCGAAATACCAAACTTGAAGTTGTCCTCATCGCCGGTGACGTATTGCACGCCAGCATCCATAGCCATGGCGCGCGCGCCGGCATTGGAGATGGATTCGTTGACAAACTTCATCGTTACGCCTACAGATACCCGGTTGGCGAACAAGTGGGAATAGGAAATACCCATATTGAAAAACGACGGGCTAAACGTAGCGCCCGAGCCTTCCGGAGTGTCCGCAGTAGTCAGGTCGAAATCGCCCATGTCAAATGCGACGAGGCTGATACCAAAGGCGCCGCTTTTGCCGACACGCTGTGCAAAGCCCAATGCGTTGAGGCTGATATCAGCACCCTCCAGGTAGCGGGTGTGGTTCAGGCCTATCTGGGTTTTATTGATGCGGGACAGACCGGCAACGTTCAGATACATTGCATCGGTACCGGTCACCATAGAAGTGTTCATGGAGTGCAATCCGGCACTTCGCGCCCACGGATTGATGAGCAATTGCCCTGCACCTGCTTCACCTTGACGGTCCGGGTTACCCGCATAAACCGATCCGGTCAGCACCAAAAAGCAAAACGCGAGCAGGCTGGTGTAGTTATGATTCATACCATTGAATGATTGAGTGATGATGATTATTCATTGAGTGCTTAAGCGGTTGAGCAGTTGAGCGGTCAGGTATTTGAAAAATAGCCGACCACTCAACCACTCGCGCACGCTAATAATTAAAGACCAGATGGGTCAAACTGTCTGGCTATGCCAAACCATTTGATGGTTCGTTCTCCCAATCCGGGCGCTTGCACTTGTATCAGATACACGCCGCTGGCAACTGGAATGCCCTTATTGTTTTTCAAATCCCACTCTAAATCGGGTGTGATTTGCTGATAGGGAGCATACACTTCATCGCGCCGGTATTGACGGATGAATTTACCATCGAGCGAGTAAATCGTCACGTCACATTTAGCCGGCAGGTTGGTGATCTTGATCACGTTGCTGAACTGGCTGGTCTCGTACGACGAGAATCCATAGTACGGGTTCGGAACGACTTTGATGGAGTCGAGTGCGTTCGCGATCTGTACAGTATTTTGGTCAGTGGATTGTCGGCCGTCAATCTTGAACTGGTAGCGCGGATGTCCCGTCTTCTTCTTCCCGTCGGCATCGTTGTACCAGGTATCGAAGGGTTGGGTCACGCGCAATTTGATCACCGTTTCTGTCGGGATCAAACCTTCCCGCAGCGATGTCATCTGGAAGCCGGGCGCTACGCCGAGCATACCCGCCCAGGCAATGTTGCGCATTTCCGGCACCTTGAAGATATCAGCAGAGTTCGGGTTTGGCGCCAGTTCAGGCGTCAGGCGTTTCCGGAGGGCTTCGCATTGGTCATACGCGGTATTGGTTACGTACACCCAATGTTGTCCACCAAAGAGCAGATCAAAGTAGTCCTGCACCTGGTTGCCGGTTGTGATCTGGTTCGTTGGATTCCAGAGCATATCCCGACCCGTGTAAGCCGGGTCAACGGCTGTGCTGTAGCAGGAGTTTTCACCAAAGAAGATATTCAGCCTCCGTCCGGTAACGACATCAATCGCGTAGCCCGGGAACCAACCCATGCCAAGGGTTGAGGTACCGTCCGGGTCGGGACGTCCGTCGTTGTCGGCATCTACTTTACTCACAGAAGGCGAGAAGCGTACGTCGAAGGATACCCTGCGGCGGTTAGCCGGGCTTTCCGTCTGGAGGTCCGGATTTTTCGGAAACTCGTTCGACGTTTCCGTGTAGTACCGGGATGCCGATTCGATCACGATGCAACGGCTCCACTTGCTAGTATCTTTCGTCAATACGATGTCCACATTCGGCAAGTTAGCCAGTTTGAAATACCGGCTGGTTGTGTTGGTCGGCTCTTGCGGGCCACCTACTACAGAGCTGTTGAGGGTAGCTTGCTGTGGTGTCCATGCCGGCGTAATCATCCGCGAAGCAGGTTCAAGCACCCAATCAGCGAGTGCATACGGCACAAACCAGCCATTACCCATCGTCGTCAAACCCTGGAAAGGATCGTACTCTGCGTCGCGTTCCAGTTTGTTGGTTTTGACATAGTTGAAGAAGCCTAACTCTTCATCCGGGATACCAAATAGCCAGGGCGTGTTGGGGTCGGTGTACTCGATGGATGCACCGATTGCGCCGTTCGATTCGCCCGGATCTATGTATTTATCCGGCAATCCCGCTGGCTGTGCCCAGGTATAGCTGCCGGTAACCGGCGCCTGGGATATAATGATCGAGAAACCATACTCCAAAATCAGTTGTTCGTTCAGGTCGGCAATGGTACGATCGGAGGCAATGATATCGCCGTTGGGCAGCTTGCGCAGCTCCCAGCGGGCATCCTTGTCGAGTTGCGTGTCCGTCATGTTTCCATCCACAAAGCGCAGCTCATATTCGCCGTCTTTCACTTCCAACGGGTTGAAAATAGTGACGGTGAGCGGACCACGTCCTTCGCGATAGGTCAGGATCGTATCCGTCAGGTTCGCGGTAAAGAGGGCGTCCCGGCTAGCCGGTTCGAGGTCGAGGAAGTTGCCGTTGTTACCAGTACCTTCCAGGCGCGTGATGGACACCCCGTCGCCGTACTCAGCGTTCAGCACGCGGTCAACGATCGGGCGCGGAACAACCGTAAATATCTGTGTACCTCTGCGGCCAGGCAAATACGGGAGCTGTTGACCTGCTACCGGACGAACCAACGGATCAAAGGTGCCATAGTTGTTGTATGCATACGCGATCACTGCGTAGTAATACTTCTTGTGGTTGATCAGGCGCTTGTCATTGCCTGTGGCAAAACGGTCCTCTACAATGGGGAACGTGTGCCGCAGCCCCTGATCGCCGCCATCAACTTTTAACTCCGGGAAGAAGAGCAGGTTGTCGTTGTTCGGATCCCGCGTTTCCACCCAGTTATAAATGGTGGAGACACCGTTTTTGATATCAACCTGAAACACCGGCCGCGATTTTTCCGGATTGTCCAGATCAGCCGTGGATACGTTCGGGTTAGCCACCTGGTAAATACGGTAGCCTTCGAACTTGTACTTGATCAGGTTCGAGTCCGGACCGAATCGCAGGGAGTCGGGAGCCAGGATGTCCTTTTCTTCGTACAGCTCATTCACGTTGTTCGACGGAGCTTCATTGGTCAGAACAGCGATCAGTTGTTGATTCAGTTCGATCCAGTTCACCGTCGGCGCATCCGGGCCGTCCAGCAAGTCAAAACAGTTGTCGAACAGACCCTGCGCCAGTTTGTCGGCACGGAACAAGCCTTCCAGGTCGGGGCACGGGTAGTCAATGTCCGGCACCCACGGAATACCAATAATCAGCTCGTTTACAGCGCCCGGCATCAGTCGGAACGGACCAGAAGCCTGCAGGGTACGGCGGTCGCCAAAAGGCAGGTTCGCAGTACACATGGACCAGCCGTTCGGATCGTTGGGCGGATCTTGAAGTGCGAATTTGGTGATATCCATATTCGTCGGATCATAGCCGCTGCCTCCATACGAAAACGGAGTGCCGTCGCGCCAGCGTCCGGTGAGGTAGTTGTAAAACTCGAACGGTAGCTGGGGGTCGGTCGTTGCTTGCGGGGGATCGCCGACACCAGGGTTGTTGTAGTAAACAAACGACGACATGCCGATTTCATCACCGTTTTCATCCAGAGGACCGCGGAAGTAGTCCACACCCATAATCGGTACACGTTCGCAGTAAGTACTTACGCCTGCACAGTCGCAGCCGGGCTGGCCGTCGGTGGCATCCTGATTGTAGGTGTACATGAGGCTTTTCGAACTGTCGCAGCCGATGTAGTCGTCAATGTAGCAGCCAAGGTCGGGGTCAACCCACATGGCAAAGAACGTAGAGTCAATGCGTTCCACGGCGCGGTTGATCAGTTTGTAGCGCTGGAACGTCATATCATTCAGTTCGTCATTGGTTACATACGCGAACGCCTGCACTTGTACCTCCATTTGTATAGGGGAGCCGTTGGTGCGTGCGTGCGGGGCGCCACCGCCCTGGTCGTTATAAACCCAAAAGACCATTTCATCCGGGTAGCGGTCCAGCGGACATCCCCGTATTTCAATGGACGGATAGTCGCCATCAAGCGGATTGTACAGACCGTCTTCGTTTGCATCGAAGAAGCCGGCAAGACCCTGTTGGGTAAAGGGCAATTGGAAACCCCATACATCGAAGAAAAAGACGTTGTTGCCTTTTGCGGGCCAGCCTTTTACTCCACGCGGGATGTTGTCCGGGTTAATGTCGCCATTGGCTAAGTTGGCCAGGTGCTTACGGATTTCGTCGCCCGTCACGCGGAAGTGGCGGTCCCAGTTGGCGCAGACCTGGTCATCGGTGACGCCCTGATCGCTCAGCGGGCCAGGCCAGAAGTCATTGCGGCCACTTGGCCGGTAGTCCTGACAGGCCAATTTTAACTGGCCGGAGGGGTCAACCCCACCAATCCAGACGGAGCCGGCAAAGATGGAGGATACCTCCCGTTGGCCGGTAGAGACATCCACTTTCGGTACAATGTAGCGGCCGTCGGAGAAGTCCCACCAACAGTCGCCACCACCCAATAGTCGGGCGCGGACGTTGTTGATTTCCATGTCAATCAGAGACCTGGAACTGGCACAAACACCGCGGTATTCGGCTTTTTTGGTATCGCGCCCCGCTTTGCGCACATAGTCCGGAACGTGTGCCGTCACGCTCCAGGAAACGAGCGCCAGCACAAGTGCCATCCAAAGTTTGTTTATACGCATGGTTAACAAGTTTTTAAAATTTTGTACTAGTTGTGTATTTACTTATTTCGGTTGAGCCTGGTGGAGAAAACAGAGGGAAAAAACGTTCTTTCCTTTCTGTTTTCTCCACTGTGCGTAACCTTAGAATTGGAATGCAGCGCCGATGTAAATCCGGCGTGGCAACGTAAAGCGACCAGGATTGAGCATTACCCAGGAGTAGGAGTCCAGGTAAGCATCTACATTCCTTCCCTGATCTCCTACACCGCGGAGTACGGACTGACCTTCTGCTGTAGCCAGGTAGCCATCATCATACGGCGAACCGGTAACCGAGTACACTCCGAGAACGTTTTTCTGATTGAGCAGGTTGGATACCCGGAGATAAACATTCAGGCTAAGTGGATTTTTGCTCGTAGCCGACGACAGATCAAATGTTTTATCCAAACGAAGGTCGAGGTTGATACGCCAGGGCAAGCGGCTTCCATTGAGTGCGCCCAAGGTGCCGCTACCGCCAAAGCGTTCTGCACGCTGGCGGGCCGTATATGGCCGGCCGGAAGCGCCGGACAGTTGCAGGTTTGCCCCGAAGTTGGCCAGAATGTCTTTTCCGCCAATGCGCGGACCGTTGTAGCGCTTGCCGGAATCGTAGCGGTAGTCGAGGATTGCCTGGATATTGTGGCGCTCGTCGAAGCTCAAGGGATACAAGGTACGGATGTTACCGCGTGTAGTCAAGCCACGCTGCGAGTTTGCATCGGAACCGGTACCATCGGCGAACTGCAGGGTATAAGCCAGACGCAATTCCGCATTCTGGATACGACGCAGGTCATACTGAACCGTAAAGCCTTTTACCGTACCGAAGTCCAGGTTGCCATACGTGTCGTAGCGGCCGATCGTCGGTACAAACAGAATGGTACGCTGTTGGATCATGTCGCGCAATTCGCGGTAGTACGCCGAAAACTTGAGTGCCGAGTTCTGGTTGAGGCGTTGCTGGAAGCCAACTTCATAGTCCACAACGCGCTCTGGTTTCAGGTTGGCGTTGTTTTCCGGGGTGCGGCCCGGCACGTAGAAGTAGATATAATCCAGCGGAGTTACCTGCCAGTTGCTGGGCGGACGTTGTACGAGGATGTCATAGTGTGCAAAGAAGTTGGCATCATCCGAAATAGGGAAAGAGAACGCCAAACGCGGCAGCAGGTTGACCTGCGGCGTGTAGTCTTCGAATGCCGAATTCGGGTTGAAACGCAGATCGAAAATGTCGTCGCCGGAAACCGTATCGCGCAGGAAAGGAGCCACGACACCGCCACCGAAGATCACGTTGCCATCGGGAGCTTGTGTGCCATCCGCGCGGTACCAGGTATCGCCATTGCGGAATGCTTTGATCGTTTTGTCTTGCTCACTCGTGACATATACTTTGTAATCGTCTCCGATTGTTCCCGGGCGTGTACCTACACCGGATTGGGTGCGGTAGAACTCATCGGCACTCATCGCTTCATACAGGGAGTACGGATCGCGCATGACCTTGGTGTTCAAGTCAAAACGTTCGATACGAAGACCAAGGCTGAAGATCATCTTGTTGAACGTAAACTTGTCCTTGATATACGCAGCCTGGTACAGCGGGCGCAGCGGCGCCACCGGGAAATCCCGGATACCGTCGGCATCCCGGCTGGTGAAGAAGTCGTTGAAGGTGATGTTGTTGCTCAGTTTGTTGCCCTGGTAGTCGTAGCCGTAGTAGCCGATCAGAGCCTGGTCCGTCAACTCCCGCGGCGAAAACATCCCGATGCTCAGTTGGCTCGGGTCCAGTTCGTTCGGGTTGACGTATTCCGAGATATCTCTGCCCAGCATGGTGCGCACGGAGCGGTAGAATTTGAAGTCGCTGAGTTCGATCGTAGCATTAGCAAATTCAGGCACGTCAATGCCCAGATCCGGAACGGGAATTGAGCCAACAATCCGCGTCGAGTCCAAACCATTGAAGTGGTTGTTGGTGGACAAGCGCATGTGGTTCCAGAGGCCGAACGGCGCCACGCCATAGTTGCGATCGGTGCGCTGCTCGGTCAGCAAGCCAAACTGGATGTTGTGCGTACCCGTGCTGCCCAGTTTCAGGTCGAAGCTGGCAGAGGCTATACCGGTGATAATGTCACTCTCGTTTTTAGCGTAGCTGTTGTACACCAAACCTACATTGCTGTGCATTCCGGACCAGATACCATCGTACAAGGTCGAGAAACGGCCATTTTGCGCCAGATAGGTATCGTCATCTTCTGCGTTTGCAAACTGGTTGTATGCAATCAGACCGGGGTTGGTAACGACTGCTCCATTTTGAAAGTCAACAAATTCCTCCCGGTTGTCAATGTGGGCAACTTCGCCGGCACTGTTAACTCCGAGCACCGGAACGGAGATATAATTGAAGCGACCGATATAACCGTAGTCAAACAAGCGGTCCAGGTGGCGGGGGTCGGCAGTTTCGCTCAGGCCGCGTTCAAATCCAAACTGCAGCGTGTAGCTGGCGTTGGAAATGGACACCCGATTTGCACTGCCACCAGAGCCGTCGCTGCTACCCAAACGGTGGCGGAAGCGGCCAATACCCCGGTACCGGGAAGAATAAGTGGTTGGGTTGTTCTGGCTGTTGAGCAAGCGCCAACCGCCTGGAGTAAACTGGTTTTCGGTATCCTTGTACGTACCCGTAACGCTGAAGTCCATGTTATCCGACAGCCGGAAGTCCAACTTGGCCGTAAGGTCAATATCCTGGCGGGCTTCGAAGGGACGGTAATTCAGGCTGTTTACACTGTCTTGCGTGTAGGTTTCTGCGCGCGGAACGATTACACCGTTTTGGCGAACCAGCGGCGAGGCTTCCAGCAGCGGAAGCAACTCGTCTTTTACCCGGTACACAGGCAACGCCGGCGGGCTGTCATCTTTTTGTTTCAAATACTGCCCGGAGAGTCGGAAACCGATCAGCGTGCGCTCCGAAGTACCGTCAGCACTTTTGCGCTTGAGGATCGGGCCACTCACGTTAGCAGTACCCAAAAGCCACCCGTAGGGATCCAGGCCATGGGAATTTTCCACTTCCACCGATCCATGGTAGGAGCTGGCCGGGCCTTTGGTAATCACGGAGATCACACCGCCCGTCACGTCGCCGTATTCGGCGCCGAGGCCTCCGGTGATGACTTGGAGCTGCTCGATGTCCTGTACCGGCGGCGGGGCGCCCGACACGCGAATGCCGTCAATGTAATAGTTGGTAGCATTGGCTCGCGAACCTTTGATGTTGACTTCGCCGCCGTCAACCGAAGTAGTACCTGCCGTAGTTGCCACGATCGCGTTGACGCTACGGGTAGGCAGGTTCTTGATTTGTTCGGAGGTGAGCGTTTGGCCACCGGATGTTTTGTCCTGCTCGATCAGCGGAACTTTAAAAGCCGACACGGTTACCTCGCCGAGCACATTGCCCGAAACCAGAACCACATCCAGCGAGTTGAGGGTGTTGTTAAGCACCCGTACAGCGGTAACCTGTTGCTTTTGGAAACCGGTGTAAGACACTTCCACGTCGTAATTACCCGGGTCCAAATTCAGGCGATAATCCCCGTTGTAATCCGTGATCGTGCCGCGTACCAAGTCGGTACCACGGAGCACCTTGATCGTTGCTCCGATCAATGCTTCCCCTTGGTCATCCGTCACTTTGCCCGTCAGAACCGTTTGGGCAAACCCGGAGCCAGCACAGAGGAGCATGGCGAAAAATAGTAGTAATGAACGTACCATAGAACAGAGGTTGATTATTCACTAGTTAATGTCAGAAAAAATTAGGTCGCGTTTTCTGGTATTTCTGGTGTCCGGTCGGGCTTAAACCGGCAAAGGGTTCCAAAACGGCCCGCAATGTTAGTGAAACTGTTCGGCAGCGTTGGCGTACACCGCAAACATTGTTAAGGTTTTGACAAATTTGGTCGGCAAGCCCGCTTGTTTAAGCAAATTTTGGGGGATAAAGAACGGCAATAATTTTCCCCAGTAGCACTTCCGCAAGCTTTCTTTTCGATTCGTGTGTCCATCCCGCGACATGCGGACTAAGTACAACGTGCTCCATTTGATGCAGCCGACCGAATAAATTTTGTTCGATAATCGAATAGCTCGAGGGCTTTTCGTTTTCAAACACATCCAGACAAGCGCCGCCGATCTGCCCTTCCTCCAGTGCCTGCACCATATCCGCCGTATGCACACAAGCGCCGCGCGCCGTATTGATCAGAATAAAACCCGGTTTACAACGGTCCAGGAATTTTTTATCCACAAAATGCCGGGTCTCGGCAGTTAACGGCAAATGCAGGCTGATGATATCGGCATGTTGCACGATGGTGTCCAAATCGGTTTCTCGTACCCAGGGCATATCAGCCGCATAATCGGTTTTGTACTTGTCGTAAGCCAGAACAGTCATTTCCATGCCGGCTAATTTCCGGGCAAACTGGCTGCCCGTGTGCCCAAATCCAACGATCCCGATGATCCGCCCGCTCAATTCCGTGCCCCGGTTTGCCTCCCGCCGCCAGATATCCTGCCGTACTTCCGGGTCTGCCCGCAGCAGGTTGTTCTGGAGCGCCAGCAACATTCCAAGCGCATGTTCAGCAACAGCATTGCAGTTTCCCTCGGGACTACTCACCACGGCCACGCCTTTTTTTGCAGCGTATTCGAGGTCTATAATCTCCATCCCGGATCCCAGCCGACCGATGAAACGAAGTGCTTTGGCGCCATCCAGAAAAGCCCGATCCACGCGAATTTTACTGTTGACGATCAACCCCTCGTACTCGTAAATGATCGCACGGGTATGCTCCAGCGTAATCGTCGGCGTGAAATGGCAGATATAGCCCAAGCGTTCCAGGCCATCCATCAACAAAGGATGGCAGTCATCTGTGATCAGCACTTTCTTCATGCTAATTGCTCCGCAAAATGGCGCATTATATATAGGTGAAAAGGTCGAATGTGCAGAAGGTCCTGTTTGAGTGGTGAATGCAGCGTTTGGGTTTGTGAAAGAAAACGGACTTCCGTTGGCAATCCAGCCAAGGCAGCGGAACTTTGCCGCGCCTGATCTCCATCCCATCGTCCACAAACCCGCCCGGCAATTGGCAACCGCCGGGGAAATCACCCGCCGCAGAAAACCAGCACCACGGCGGCAAAGGTATTTACGCTTTAATTTATGAGACAGATATTTTTTTTGACACTCGCAGCCGCCATCTGGTCGGGCTGCTCGGAGGCGCCCGCAGCGCCCAAACGCACCGCCGACTGCTATGTGCGCTACCTGAAACCGGAAGGACAACTCCTAGCCGAAACCATCCTGCGCGAGCAAGCACCCGGACAAACCGACGCCAAATCCGTGGAGGCACCCAACGGTATTCGGTACCTGGGCTCCCTCATGCGCGCCATGGATCTGCAGGGCACCACCACCTACCGCGCAGAGCGAACCGATGGCTACGCACCGGATCACATCTTCACCTGGAAAGACAGCGATGGCAATCCCTACACGTTCAAAATGAACTTACCGCCCATAACGGCGTTTTCGTTCGATCCGGCAACAATTTCCAGGAAAAAGCCCGCGACCCTCACCTGGTCAGGCGCGCCACTGGACAAGGGAGAACGTATTGCCATGATCTGGGAATCTACCGACGGCAGCCGGACGGTGCCAATGGAGATTCTGGGTATGCCCGGCCAGAACCGAATCGAGTTTCCGGCAGCGCAATTGGCCAAACTTGAACCGGGAAACTGGAGTCTGTACCTCGTGCGAAAAAAGAGTATCCAGACCGAACTATCCGGCGCTACAGTGCGCTGTACGGCGGAATATTACACCGACGAAATCGTCTTCACGGTAACAGACTGACGCTGCCGGCGGGGTGCAAGCGAACTTGGCACCAACTTGGTAGCACACAGTTGCTTAATTTTGCACCTCTTTTGGCAACCAGATCCAACAACCCAAGCGCCAACAACAGTATTCAGCAACCACAACCAACACGTTTGACATGAAAAAACTGTTTTTCCTCCTGCTGCTCCCGCTCTCCCTGCAAGCTTACCAGCAGGCTCCTCAAAAACCAAAGGCGAGCGGCGACCCTATTCAGCTTACCTGCAAGATCGTAGAAGCGCCCCCAAATGCCGAGAATATCTTTGTGTACGAACAAATCGGCATGGCCAGCCGCGAAGTAGCCCGGGGCGCTCGCCAGGCCGACGGATCGTACATAGTCACCATGCCTGCCTCCGAGCCACGCATCTACAGCATCGGTTTCAATGATGCCCAAACCGGTCGGATCATTCTTGGCAAAGAAAAAGCCATAACCCTGTGGGCAAACGCACAATTCATGGAAAAGGGCCGCACCATCGGCTCTGAGGTCAATAAGGCCTACGAAACCATGCGCACGCAGGCCGAGCAACTCCGCACGACCGGCGACCAACTCCGCAATGATCAACGCCAGGCGCGTTATGCCCAAAACCCTGCTGCTGCAAAAACCGCCCGCGAACAACTGGTCGCTCACGAGCAAGCAAAAACGCGCTTTTTGGCCGATCTGAAAAAGAGCAACCCGATGATCTGGCGCTCCGCCACCGTGCTGATTTCGCCGGATGATGTTTCCGAAACCGCCAGCGCTACTTCCGAACTGGATTTTTACAGCAAACAGTTTTTTGGCTACGCTAACCTGAGCGATCCTGCCTACGAAAACGTCCCGGAAGTGTACGACGCTTTTCAACAGTATGTGGGCCTGGTAGCCCAACTGGGCGCCAATGCCGATGCGCTGAAAAAACTGATCTCCGAGCAACTGGCCAAGCTCACCGCCGGCTCGAATATCCATCGCCGGGCATTCGCCGGTATCGTCGCCGGCTTGAAAACCGCCAACCACCCGGAGCAGGGTACCCTGGCACAGCAATACGTGGACACTTACCGCAGCAAAGACCTCGGCGAAATCAGTCGCCTGGAATTCGATCTGCGCAAAACATCCACCTTCACCCCCGGCATGGAAGCACCCGACCTCGTCGGCCCAACCCCCGACGGCAGCACCTACTCCCTGAGCAAAATGCGCGGCAAGTATGTGCTCATTGACTTCTGGGCCAGCTGGTGCGGACCTTGCCGCCGGGAAAACCCGAACGTGGTGGCCCTTTACGACAAGTACAAAAGCAAAGGCTTTGAGATCCTTGGCGTGAGCCTCGACCGCGAAGAGGGCGCATGGAAAAAAGCCATCGAACAGGACAAACTGACCTGGCCTCATATCAGCGACCTGAAAGGCTGGAAAAGCGACCACGCCGCGCTGTACTCCGTAAGTTCCATCCCGCAAACGCTGCTCCTCGACCCGCAGGGCAAAATTATCCAGCGCAATTTGCGTGGAGAACAACTCGCCGAGAAGTTGCGGGAGATTTTTGGCGAATAACCAGCCACGACTGGTAACAAACAAAATGCACACTGGCAGCGCGGGATCGCCCGCGCTGCCAGTTTTTTTTAAAAAAAACATCCCGGTTACCCAACCATTTCCACCCGACATCCGATTTTACCAGAAAGAAACAAACCTCCCATGGCGTACCACAGGCAAAGTACCGAAGAAGCCCTGCGGCAAGGCTGCATCGAGCAGCACCGCCTGGCTCAGCAGTACCTGTACGAACGGTATTTCGGGCGCCTGCTGGGTGTCGCCATGCGGTACGCCGACGACCGGGACACGGCCATCGGCGTCCTCAACCAGGCCTTTCTGAAAATTTTCAACAACATGGGGCAGTACCAAAACACCGGCTCCTTTTTCGGATGGATGACCAAAATCGTACTCCACACCGCCATTGACCACGTCCGCAGCCAAAACGCCTATCGGCAAATCATGGATTTTTCTACACCGGCCGACGACCGCGCCGCTGCCGATGCAACGGGCCACCTCGAAGCAGAAGATATCTTCCGGCTGGTGCAAAAACTGCCGCCGGCCTCCCGAACGGTGTTCAGCCTGTACGTCGTGGACGGGTACAAACACCGCGAAATAGCCGACCTGCTGGGTATTGACGAGGGCACCTCCAAGTGGCACCTCTCCAACGCCCGCCGGGAACTCCAAAAAATGCTTCGCCCCGAATACCAGCCAAATCAATAGTTTATGGATCCACAGCACACCAACGACGAGCAGAAAATGCGGGACAAAATGCTCCGGCACGAGTTCCCCTTCGACGAGAAGGCGTGGGAATCTATGGAGATCCTGCTGGACCAAGACCGCCAAACCGGACCGCCGCCGCCACTGCCCGATGCCAAACCCGGGCCAGGAAAATGGGGACTCGCTGTGGTCCTTGTAGTAGCGCTATTCGCCGGGCTGGCGATATGGTGGCCCACCACCGAGGCCATCCCGGGGCTGAATGCCGCTTCGGAAGAAGATACAGCCAAAAGTGATCAGCGGACAAGCGACATCCCGATCCGGACTCGGAAAGAAGGCGTGCCCGCCGATGCGGAAATGGATGCCTTGGGGCAGCGCAAAAACGAGCAGGGCAGGGTACCAACCCAAAATCAGCAGAATCAGGAATATTTGCTTTCTGAAAACCGTCCTGTTGCGGGGTCCCGTGGACCAAAAACTGCAACCATCCGGGCGGAAAAAATGCCGAATGCCTCGGCTGCGCTCCAGGATGACACCCCCGAAAAGGGCCGTGCACGCAGGACAAACCAGCCGCTCCGCCGGCAGGGGTATGACCAAGGGAAAACAAAAATTCCAGGAACAGAACCAAAGACAGCACCGAGTACACAATCGCTTGCGCAACAAGGAGGAGACCTTGATTCCGGGAGCAAAGGAATTGGCGAACAGCAAGAAGTATCGTTCCCGGTATTGACCGGAATGGAAGCAAACGAGGGCGGCGCACCTGGCTCGGCAGCAGGAACAACCAAAGACTCCCGTGCGTCCTCCGATTCCCAAAGTGGACAAAATCAAAACCCGCTGCCAGCTGGGGCGGAAGCCGGAAGTGTGCTCGCGTCCATTCCGACACTTCCGGTCTTTGCCCTTCCGCTGCCCTGCCCCGCCGACTCACTCATCAAGCCAGTGCCCGATCCGACCCGGGTCAAATCGCGCTGGGAACACGGCTTGATCTTCGGCGCAGGCGCCAACACGGTGGACTACAATCCTCTGCGGCTGAGCGTGCTGCCGCATTTGGGCTACTTGCTCCGATACCGGTTGCACCCCAAAACGGCACTGCAAGCCGAATTGGTACTAAAGCCGGTATCCGGCTACGGCTGGCGCGCCGAGTTTCTCGACATCGTGCCGACCGGCTCTTCGCAGGTCATTCTGGAAAATAACAACCTGCTGTTTTTCGAGGTACCGATCGTGGTGCAGCACCGCTATGCACCCGATCAGGCCTGGCTCGTGGGGCTGAAGCCCTCGTGGAACGTGTCGGTGCTTCCTTATGGCTCTTTTTCTGTGACCAATTTCAATGCGCCCAGCCGCAATTACACCGCCCACTCGGGTATCCGATCCTTTGATCTGGGCCTCGTACTGGGTTGGGAGTGGCGCATGAGTCGCCGTTGGGCGCTCGACGTGCGCTACAACCAGGGCCTGTTCGACCTGACCATTGATAATTTTTACAAAAGCCGCGATATCCACCTGAACTCCGATTTGCAGGTTTCCCTGCTCCGTTTCATCACCAAAAAAATGCGTAGCCATGTACCCGACACGAATCTTTACCCTACTCCTGCTGGCCGCTAGTATTGCCGGTTGCAAAAAAGACGTGGATATTCCGCCCGAACTCCGCCCAGAGGACTTTTGGGTGCGCTGCACGATCGTGGATGATGCCGGACAAGAGCGCCTGTTCGAACACCGGGGGGGAGACAGGGCAACCCTGCCGCCCGGGGTAAAATTCCAGCTCGCCTACCTCAGCGAAGGTGTGATCAGCGACAGTATCCGCCAGGCTTGGAGCGGTCTGGGCTCATGGCCGTTTCCGACGCCTTTTTATCTTTCGCTCAGCCAGCCCGACCGCGTGACCGATCCTTTTACCCCTACAGAATGGCAAGCGGAAGACTACGCCGACGTGTTGTTTCCCGGAAAAACCTTCCGGCTCGGAGCCGCGCCCGGCGAGGCCGCGCTCGGTATCGCCGATTTCCCGGGCGGCGCCTGGGCGTTCAATACTACAAGCATAAATGACCCCGATAGCTATGTACGCGTGCTGGAAGTGTCGGACTACGGTATTCCTGATCTGGGCACGCCATATTTTGGAAAAAAAGCCCGATTCGAGTTTTCTGTCAAGGTGTCGGACAGCAACGGCACCGTCTGGACACTGCGCGACGGCGAGGCTGTTTTGTTTTTCCGCTATTTCAAATTTTAAAAAAAGCTCCCAATGAAGGTTTCATTCCTGCATTTTGTCGCAATACTTGGCCTGACCACCTTGTTCGCCTGTGATAATTTTGACGTCACCCGCGAATGTCCGCCCTGCCCCAACAACACTGAGTGCCTCGAAGGCGACTGCGGCTGCCCGCCCGATAAACACGACATGGGCAGCTGGTGCCTGTCCAAAAGCGACAACCTTTTCGTAGCTGCCAGTCTCGACTGCTACTGCCTGCAAACCGTAGGACTTTACCTGTGGAATATCGCGCCGGAAACGGGCGGGGGTGGCGGTGTACAAGTTCCCGCGTCTTCTTTTTCGCTCGCCGGACCTGGAAGCAGCCAGGGCGGGTTCTCCGGTAATTTTTCCTACTATTCCCGGCCCGACGGCGACAGCATTGTCATCTTTCTTCTCCCGATGCCTTTTGCGGGGTTCCCGTCCAGTTGCCGCATCAACGATAACCTATACTGTGAAGCCGATTTGTTTGGCAAGTTTCATGGTCCCGACACCATTCAGGCGCAGGTACGGTGGCGCCGCTGCCGCGACAATGCCGGAAACTGGAACGGATTCAGTGACACGAAGCCGCTGACGTTTGTACGCTGGAGATAAATCAAATTGGTAGCGGCGGGTTTTAACCCGCCGAGTAATATTTAAAAACGATTTTACGATGAAATATACCTTTCTTCTGTGGGCGCTGTTGTGCGCTGTGTTGTTGCGGGGGCAGGAAAACTCCGGGCTGTCCCGCTTCGCTTTTGGTCCAAACATCGGTACGGGCGACGCTTTTCAGTCCTGCTGCGGCGATTCCTGGGGCTACCACACGTTCGGCGCAACGGGCGAGTACCGGCTTGCGCGGTTTTTCTCTATTGAAGCCGACCTGCGGTACACCGCACTGGAAAGTGATTTGAGCGGCTGGTCGTTCGGTGGCACGGGCTATTCGTTTGACGGGTTTCAACAATTGCGCGGTGTGGCGCTCACCGTCGGGCCACGACTCAACCTGCGCTTGCGCAAGGGAAAGGAAATCGGCGCAACGCTCCGGGCTGGTCCTATGCTCGGACGTACCACGCAGGATATTACCAACAACGGACGGCCCTTCCAGACCCGGCGCTACCAACCCAATCTGCTGCTTGCCTATGCGCTTGACCTGCGCTGGGCCTGGTGGATTAGCGACCGCATCGCTGTTGAGTGGACTACCGGCTACTCCGCTATAGATGATTTTCGGCAAAACCTGGAACTGAAATTATTTACCGGCTCCCCATTCCCGGCGGATATCACGTCCGAATTTCCATCCAATTTCATCAAACAAATCAGCGAGCGCCCAAGCCCTGTCGGAGCCATCAACCTGGGCATGGGCCTGCGGTTCCGGCTTTGAGTCAACGAACCTATTCAACTTTTCAAAACATGACAGCAAAATTTGCAGGGTTATTCGCATTGCTTTTATGCGGCATTGCTGCACAGGCACAGACGCCCGACGTGCAGCGACCCGCCTCTAACGGCGGCGGCGTGCTGCTTGGCACAAGTGTGTCTATTGTGGACCATCAGGATTTTCGGGCGGCTGTGGGGCCGGTCGCCGGTTTTTACTATTTCGAAGAGTTGACCGATCAGTGGACATTTCAGGTGGAGTTTCACTGGAAAATAGTCCCGGGCTACCGCTTGTACGCGGGTTTTGCCGACACGCTGGTACTACCAAACGGCATCGGCATCAGCCAGGCCTCGTTCGATGTACGGTCACTGGTCTTTTGGGAACTGCCCGTCTTGCTGCAATGGCGGCCCCACCGCGAAGCCCGGCATGCGTGGTTGGCCGGTGTGCGGCCCTCGGTGAACCGTCTCACCGGCGGACAGGGATCGCCGTCATGGAGCACAGCCAGCACTGGTCCGGTGGCTACCGACCTGAGCGGGCTGAACATCCGGCAAGGACTGCGCGGGTACGATGTGGGGTTGTTGGTCGGGTGGCGGTATGCGCTGTCTGAACGGCTGAGCCTCGACGTGCGCTACAACCAGGGGTTGCTTGACCTGACTGCCGACAATTTTTTTAAAAACAAAACCAACACCCTCAATTCCGACCTGCAACTGACCCTGCGGGCGCGGTTCTAAAATTTCGCCATGAAACACATCCTGCTTTTTTCCGTATTCGTCCTCGGCAGTTTGGCCGCTTGCAAACGCGATGCGGAGGACCTGCCCATCGAGCGGCCGTTCACCCGCGATTTTTATGCCCAGGGGGAATGGCGCGATACGAACCAGACGACCTTTGTGCCCTTCGACCACACCGTAGGCCGCACGATACGGTCGCCTTTTTCCAATGTGTTTCGTTGCAGCAGTGCGACAGAAATCGTTGACGGCTACAAGACGATTCAGGGGAATATTTTCGGCATATCAAGTAGCGACCCGGCCTTCTACGTGCGTTTTGTTGCCGATACCCCTGCGCCCTCCGGCAGCAGCACGGTCTGGTCGGCTGCCGAGATAGAAGCCTTGCTATCGCCCGGTCGGGTGTTTCCGATTGCGGGCGCAACGCGCGAGGTTGAAATCGGGCTGGCGATTCGTTTCGATGATCTTTTTGATATCTATTCCGACACCCGGGGCGCGCCGTCGCCCGATGGCTGGGTGCAGGTGCTGGATGTGGAGGACTATACCTGGATGCAACTCCGGTTCGACGGCACGGAGGTGGAGCGTCGGGGCAAGAAGGTGCGCATCGCATTTCAGGCCAAATTGGGTCGCCGAAGTTTTTTCTCGCAGTCCGGGCCGGTGATTGGGGAGGCGGAAGTGCGCAATGGAGAGGCGTCGGTTTATTTGGAGTATTTGTGAGGGGCGGGGAAGGCAGATTGGAGCCCCGGGAGTGGTCACTGAAATATGCTTGACAACGCTCGGTAGCTCAGGACATGTGTATTTTCTGAAAGTGGGAAACCAGACTCTACAGGGCATACAACATAGTATCGTTGAATACCCATATCCTGGCCGGCGATATAGAAACCTTTAGATAGTTTTGGCGTAGTGGAATACTTGATTTCAATGAGTATTTCTGGGCGTCCAGCTTTTGCGATAACCACATCGGCTTCAGCTCCGTCGTGGGTGCGGTAAAAGAACATCTCTGCCCAATCGGGTAGTATGGCGGCGATTTGCTCTACGACGTAAGTTTCCCACGAGTTGCCAAGCACAGGATTACCGCTCAGATCAAAAAAAGAGCCTATACCCAGTAACTGATGCAGAATGCCGGTGTCACGCAAATAAATTTTGGGTGTTTTCACCAGGCGTTTTTTCAAATTCACATGAAAGGAAGGCACGCGTCGGATCAAATAGGCTGATTCGAAGAAATCAAGATAACGGCGCACAGTGGTACCGTGTAAGCCAAGAGAGCCTGCGAGGGTTTCCATGTTGAGCAATTGGCCGCTGAGGTGCGCAACCATCCGCCAGAGTTTACCGGTTACGATTGGGTCCGCATTCAATCCAAGCATGGGCAAGTCACGCTCCAGATATGTATTGATGAAATTTTGTCGCCAGATACGCGAGAGTTCATCATCAGGCGCTAGTAACGACTGTGGGAAACCACCCCGCAGCCAGTGCTGACGAAAGTCAGTTTTGTGTTCAATTTCGTCAAAAGAGAAGGGCTTTAGCTCAAAATAAGCGATCCGTCCGGCCAACGACTCCGAACTGTCGCGGATGAGTTCTGGCGAAGCCGAACCCAAAAGAATGAATCGTCCTGGCTCCCGATGGCGGTCAATGATGCCCCGCAAAACGGGGAAGAGTTCCGGTACTTTTTGTACTTCGTCCAGGATCACCGTCTGATCGGCCAACGTATCCAGAAACAAAGAAGGGTTTGCCAGTTTTATCCGGTCATCTGGATTTTCAAGGTCCAGGTACAACGATGGTTTGTGCAACTGGGCGCGCAATGCTTGTACTAAAGAAGTTTTGCCCACTTGCCGGGGGCCAACCACCGCTACAGCGGGGAAGTATGATGCCAGTTTTAAGATATGCTGCTCGGCAGCCCGTGCGATATAATTCATTTCAACCCCGATATTTCTGCAAATAAAGCAGATATTTCGGGGTTGTTGTTGTTTTTTACTGAAAAAATAAAAAACCGGCTGCCCGCACCTCTCGCGCGAACAGCCGGCAATCGAATCAATCGGCTTAATCGAAAGAATCGAATCAATCAAATCAATCTACTTCACCGGATTTCTTTTCCGCCTCCAATCATCAAATCCCTCCAGCGGAAAACGCTGCGCAAACTTCTCTTTTCCGAGCGTCTCGCGCTCGCGACTGACGAATTTCAGAAAATCCTCCACGAACTGGTCGTAGTCGCTTTTTGGTAGTGGTACACCGGGCTTACCTCGAAGGTCGTCCAGGTCAATATCCGGGGCCTGGTCCGGCGCACTGAATTTCAGGAGCAATTCGGTCAACGCAGCGGCGGCGGCGGCGGTTAGTATTTGGCCCGTAATGGAAACAGGGCTGAGCATCAGTTCCACAATTTTTTTGCTGCCATCCACCAGGCCTTCTTCGAGAACACTTCCTGGAATCCCTGGGGCGTGCTTGCTGATGTAGAAATACAGGAGAAACACCTCTTCGAGGTCGAGGTCGCCGCGCAGGTAGCAGTATTCCACCAGCAGCATTTTGTTGTGCGCACCCAATCGGCGATTGTCGCTCACAAGCCGGGCCAGCTGCTGCACGATACCGGGCATGGACGCCGACTTTGTTTTAAAATCTTCAAAATCAGCGTACTTCGTACCCGCCCAGTCGTCTTTTTTGATAACCTCATTGAAGGCTTGTTCAATCAAGGCCATCTCTTCGTCGGCAGCGCTGTCTTCGAGTTGTGCCGCTACATTGGTTTTGAATTGTGTCAATAATTCCCGGCTTAAAGCGGCCAATTCTTCCCGCCGGATAAGCCAGTTGAGCTCCTTTTCGTCCTCCGGTAGCCAGTAAAAGGCTTCCCACAATTCGCAGTGTTCAAACGGCTCGCCCGCTCGGCGCAGCTCGGCGATGGCCTCCCCGATTTCGCGGTAATGCGCGTAGTGGAGGATGGGCGCAAGGAAATCTTCGTCGGGTTTGTCCAAGCGAAATGGCCGCGCCGGGAAGCCTCGCAAAAAACCTTGCTCCGCCGGCAATGCCGCTTCCCGCGCACGGATGTCTGCGATTTTGGCTTCGATAATGGACGCATCTGCTCCGGTTAAGCGTAATGCAAGAATCTGCATATAGGCGGCTGGCAAGTAAGCATCGGCTTTGGAAAAATACCAATGTGCTGCTACTGGTCGCTCATTGGCCCAAAATATTTGCCCGGCGTAATAGAGCTCGCGGTGGGCGTTTTGGACGACGAGTTCTTCCCTTGACGCTTCGATTTGTTGCAAGGCAAATTCCAAAATCGCCTCGTGTGGCTCGCGAAAAAGTTTGGCTGATTCGATGAAATAATACTGCCCCATTAGGTTGAGCGGCACCCCCATCTTTTCCGCATTGTCGAGCACGTCGTCGTAAATGCGGTAGGCTTCGATGGGGTCGCCCATATAGTGCTGCACGAACGCGAGCGCGTGGTAGTGCAGGAGCGGCTCGACTTTTTCGCTGCCCGAAAGCCTGCGCCATTCTTCCCGGCGTTTCCAGGGTTTGCACTGCTGCCGGGTGGTATCCACGATGGGGTACACGGTGTTGAACTGCTCCACATCGTCGGTGAATTTTTGGAGGCAGCGATAGAGGAGGTAGGGCGCGGGGTAAGTGGAGAAGTGCCGAAAGGAGGATCGGGTGGTTCTAAAAAAATCACGTTTGTCTGTAAGCAGCAGGAAACGCTTGAAATCAAGCTGGGCCTCGAATATTTCTCCTATTGCTTCAAATACAATGCCGCGATTCATGTACGCTAAAGCACCGTTCGGGTCGAGTTTGATGGCTTTGTCAAAGTCCAAAATAGCCCCTCGATTGTCGCCCAAATCTGCCTTATCTATGCCGCGATTGCCATACGCACTAGCATAGTTTAGGTCGAGTTCGATGGCTTTGTCGTAGTCCAAAATGGCACCTTGCTTGTCGCCCAAATCCCACTTGGCAAAGCCGCGACTGCCATACGCCGCCGCAAAGTTTGGGTCGAGTTTGATGGCTTGGTCGTAGTCCAAAATGGCCCCTCGCTTGTCGCCCAAATTCCACTTGGCTACGCCGCGATTCATGTACGCCGCCGCAAGGTTCGGGTCGAGTTTGATGGCTTTGTCGTAGTCCAAAATGGCCCCTCGCTTGTCGCCCAAATCCGACTTGGCGTTGCCGCGATTACTATACGCCGCCGCATCGTTTGGGTCGAGTTCGATGGCTTTGTCAAAGTCCAAAATGGCCCCTCGCTTGTCGCCCAAATTCCGCTTGACGTTGCCGCGATTGCCATATGCCCAAGCATCGTTCGGGTCGAGTTCGATGGCTTTGTCGTAGTCCAAAATGGCCCCTCCTTTGTCGCCCAAATTCCGCTTGGCGTTGCCGCGCTTGGAATATGCTAAAGCAAAGTTCGGGTTGAGTAGAATCGCCTCCGTCCAATCCGCAATGGCTTCTTCCAAAAGCCCCTGCGCATGTCTTTCACGCCCTCTTTGAAAAAACTCTTCCGCCGTAAGTGCCATAAAGTAATGGGAATAAGGTAAAAATGTGGTGGTGTGGGTTTTGGCGCTACACTCCTTTTTTCGTTTTTTTTGAAATCTTCCCCTGCCTCGCCCGCTCAATCGCCGCGTGCAATTTCGCTTGCAACATTGCCTTGGGCGGCAGTTCAGTCAGGTACTGTGATACCCGGATATTACCCTGTTCGAGCATCAGCAGTTCGATATGCTCTTCTGACTTCCCGGCGCAAAGGATAAGGCCAATAGGCGGCTTTGTTGCATGAATCCCAGCCTCCCCGGCCCATGCTACCCAATCGGCGGAACCGGGCCTACTTTGGCATGAACTGATTAGGATTTTGAGTGGGGGGGGGTAAAAAGTAAGCCGGTAAGTGTAAATTTGAGTTAC
>JBGSKO010000048.1:0-13482 GCA_041741155.1 Saprospiraceae bacterium
CAGAAAACAGAAGCCGCCATCAAGGTGGCCATATTGAATAAATTTATTCAGATCGCCGCGCCTATAGCCGTAAAAGTCGCCTGACCTTTAATTGGGTTGGGGGAAGCCGGCTCCGCCGGCTGATTCATGCAACAAAGCCAAAAATTGTAACCATATTTTCTGAAAAATATCTTTGTCCAGATAGCGATAAAAATGCCCATAAATATATTTGAATAACCATAATGGTCTTGAATCCACTTGAAAATAGCTCCTGTTGCTGATTTTGTGCTTTCCCCAAATTGCACATAACCATCCTCGATATGAAAAAAGTGGTTTACCAGTGAGTAAATCAAAGAAGTTACAATGATAAAAATGATTGGTTTGACAAGCCGGGCTCTGTTTTCTAAAAGATAATTTCTGATGTTTTGTCCTGGATTTGTGACAAGCTCTCTGATGGTATATAAAATTCCACGTTCAAAATGAAGAATGTGTTCAATTTCGTGAAGAATGTACTGTCCGTCAATCCTTTTAAGGCTTGCGGGTTGCCCGCAGTTTGGACAAAAGTTTAAACCTACTTCCGTGTTACAGTTTTTACAGTTCATTTTTTTTGTTCGATTGTTTTGTCAATGCTCTTGTATTCGGATAGATGGAATTGATATTAACGTTTTGGCGCTTGGCGCAGTGGCGGATTTCGGAGCACAAAAATGTCAATACACCACAAAAGTTGATGCGAGGCAGAATGTTCAAATTAACCACGTAACCCGCCATTTTGCCAAACGCCTGTTACCTGCTGCCATTCTTGATTTCTTCGTTTAGTCGTTCAATAATTTTGGGCAAATCTTTGTCTATAAGTTCTCTAAATCGCTTTTCAATTATTTGTTCAATGTCGTTGCTGTCATTTTCAAAATATTTTTCAATGTCTGTCTTAGTTAGTATTTGCTTTTGAAATGCTTGGTGCCATTGAGGTCTTAAAAGTCCGTTTGCCTTTACAACTTTTGTAAATACGTCATTATGTTTTTTGTAAATGTTGTAAAGTTTCTCTCTCGCTTCTTGTTCGCCAAGCCCAATTTTACAGTCAAACGTAACTTGATTGTTTCTTAAATTAAATTCAAATAGAAACATCCAATTGTTATTAAGGTCATCTGTTTGCGAAACAAGTCCAACATCTCTTAATAATTGTAGGTTGTCGTAAAGATAGTTTGGTTGAAAACGTATATAAGTCTTATTACTTTGAAATGGTCGTATTGATTTTTCGCTTGAAACAAGATTTTGAATTTTGTCCCAAATTTCGCTACTGTCTGTCGGAACGGAATATTTAAAAACGAGGTCAAATGCCGATTTATATTTTTTGTAAAGTTTTTGAGCAACTTTTTCTATTTCTTCATTCCTATTTAACATAGATTTTAATGTTTGTAGATACTGTTCAAATACAAAACGAGTTTTATCAGCAAGTTTTAGTCGTTGGCTTGAAATAACCTGTTCAATTAGTTTTATAATGTGTTCATAATTTAGTTGAACATAAATGTCTTGCTCGCTTTCTGATATTTGCTGGTCGTAAAGCGATAAGTAGATATAGATTTTATGTTTAAAATCGGGATATTCGCTTTCAATAAGTTTTCTATATTTTTCTAGTTGTCCTTTTTTCTCTGGTGAGTAAATCTTGTTTTCAATTACAATGCAAAATTCATTTTTTCGTGAAAGAAAAATAAGGTCAATATTTTTATACTCTCTTCTAATTTCTAAGTCGTCAAAGTCAAGTTGAACGAAATCAAAAACGGACAAGCCTGGTTCATTTCCTAAATTCTGAAATTGATTTTCTTTGAAGTAAATTTTAATAAATTCTTTCAAAGCAAAGTCGCCCAAATTATGGCTTTCAGTTGGGTTGAAAAACCAAGCCAAAAAATTGGAATGCTGTAATTCTTTGTGTGATACACGTAAAATGTCCATTAGATTGACTTCTTCGTTCACAAGGTTTTGCAAACTCGTAAAGTCTTCGTCAAGCATTAATTCTTTTAGTTCTGTTTCTACGTTGTTTGTCATTTTACGGTCTGTTCGTTATGGTTGCAGGTAACGTTTCGGGCTTGGCGAAGGTGGTGATTTTTACCACAGATTTTGATGCGGAGAACCAAACTTTGATTAACCACAAATATGTCTGCGACGCACGGAACCCCCGCTATCGCAAACCCCATGTTAGCGGCTGCTCTTTTTTTCATTTGGGTCGTCAAGTATTGAAGCATAGTTATTTTCTTTTAGCCATTGTTCGTAACTGTCTGTGCCAGGCCCACCTAAACTAATTTCATATTCTATTCCCATGATTGCGATTACAAAGTAGTAATGGCTCTCTTTAGTCGGAAGTATTTTAAACTCATGTAAAACTTCGTAATCCTGAATTGAAATTAGAGGATGATTGAACCGTGTTTCTTCTGAATAAATTCGTCTTTGGTGGTATGGCCAAAATTCTACTCCTTGTCCATAACGAGCATATTTTTTTATTTCATCAAGTCCTGAGTTTGTCATTACTTCATCAATCCATCCATCTTCTTTAAGAAGCCAATGTAAAAGTCCTTCAACCGCAACTTTTGCTAGAAACCTTGATAGTATTTTGTTGTTGTCCTCTGGTTTATCAAAAGCAGGGATAATCATGGAACCTTTTGGACTGGAAAATATTCGTCTTGCTTTTTCCTCATCTTCCATGATGATGATTGTCTTATCCTCTTTACGGTCAAAAATGATGTCCGCTTTTGCAAGTTCAGGTGAAATAATAATTGCATTTTCAATCGGCACTCGTCCTTTCTTACTCTCTATTCTTGCCCTATGTCTAACATTTCTAAAATAGGGCTGTTCAAGCAATGGCTTTTCTACTTTACGTGCAAAATATTGATTGCAGTTGTCGCACACAAGGCCTTTAGGCAATACATGGTCTTTATTACCTAAACTCTCAGGAATAATGTGTTCAACACTTTTTGAGGTGTCGCTATTTTGCTTGCAAAAAAGACAGTTCATTTAATACTATCAATTGTTAATTTTAATCGTTGCCAAAATTCTATAGTCAGCGAAGGTAAAACTTCATTTAGTCTTATGTCGTCATCAAAAAATCGTTTGGGATTTTTAAATGCTTTCAGTCTGCCATTTTGTAAGTCTGGAAGTAGGATATATTTCTATACTAACAAACCTCCTTTAAATATTTGATAGACCTTTGGCATGTCGTCATATGAGGCATTGTGAACAATCTCATTTCTGATTGTCATTACTGTGTCTATGGTAGTTGATGTCTCAAATAAGCTACCCGAAAGTCCCGTAATAGATAATTTTTTACTGTCTCCAAACAGCAGGTTGGCTGATTTAAGTTTTGGATACTTTGAAAAATCAGTCACAAGGTTTTCAAACTCATAAGCCACTTTTGTAATGAAGTCAAGCTGACTATATAGGTTAATGAAAAAATAATTTATAGTTGAGATTATGTTCGTTACTATCATTCCTGATGCAAATTGAGCATTGTCGGGGTCAATTGGTTTAGTCGTCAAGAGGAAATTATCCTCGTTCAATATTTTATAGAATTGTCCGAAAAGATACTTGGTTTCCAAAACGGCATTTTGCAGGGTAGAAATTAAATTGCGGCAATCGTAGAAGTAGAGAAGTTTGTTGAACATTTCATCTTTCTCACCTTTTGCAACTAATTTTTCAAAGTCCTCTTTAGACATTTTGATGTCAGAGTCAATACCACCATATACAAACCACATCGGAATTGATGGAAGAAGGTTGTAATACTTTTGCATGTCGCCAAATATCCTTTGAGCTAATAAGTCGTGAAGTCTTACGCAAGTGAAATCAATGTCTGAAGTGATGTCACCCTCCTTAAGGAATATTTGGTCATTAAATTTATGAACCCAAAATTTATTGTCTTTTGGCTTATCTGTCGGAATGCCATCTGTATTGTAAAATGTCGTCATAAAGCCATTTATATCTGCTGTCGGTTGAAGTTTACACTGTCGCCATAGAGTTGCTGCTAACTCATAAATACGCAAAAGTTTTTCCTACCTTTTGCATCCTCAAAACCAACAACACAAAAACTACAACAAACCCTACGCGCTTTTCAAGTTGGTGCCCAAGCTGTACGAGACCTGTGTGTTGTTTTGTAGTTCCATCTGTTGTTGCGATTGAAAACATACCTCACCCCCACAAAAGTAATCGCCCACCCGGATTTTCAAAAATCTTTACAAACCGCCTCTGCCCCGCTCTGCCAAAAACAGCCGTGCAAACTGGTGCCCCAGCACTTTCCCGCCTTCGTGTGTGAGGTGGGTGTAGTCCCGGTTGGCCAGGGCGGGCTTGCGGTTTTCGGCAAAGTCAATCATGGCGCCCGGTCCGCCCATACCGTGGAACAGATCATAAAACAAAAAGCCGTGCTGCCGCGCAAGGTCGCGCTGCATGGTTGCAATCGCCGGTACACTGGGCAGGGTGCCGAGCGCGCCGTCTATTTTGCCTGCCCGGTCCGCCACGCTGATGATCAGGATCAGTTTTTCCGGAAAACACTTGCGCAAGTGTGCGAAGGTTTGGTCCAGTTCGGACCGATACCACTGTATATTGTCCATCTTGTTGGTGACGGCGTTCAGGCCCAGCTGCACCACAATCAGGTCATAGTGCTGCACGGCATCAAACTGGCGGGCAAGAGCCGGCTGGATGAGCTTGAGCCGACCGCCGGTATTGCCCCGCACCGAAAAGTTGTCCAGATAAAAGCCGGGGCCGCTTTCCAGGGTAGCGCCGTACACGAGCAGGTTGCTGTCCGGCTCGTCGAACCGGAAGGCGAAGGCCCGGATGGCGCCGGCGGCCGGACTCCAGTCCCAGCTGCCGAGGCTGCCGTTGGTGCCGGGCAACGTGTCCGGCCGGGGCGGTACATCGGCGTTTTGCCAAACAAACCGCGCGGTGGAGTCGGACTGATAAAACAGCCGAAAGTGTTTCCAGCGACTGGTATGGTGGAAATAATCGGCGCCCTCGTAGTGTACGAACGCCTGCGGCCCGGGGCGATACACAAACCCGTTGATCCCGAAAGGCTGTTTGCTCTGGTGGTTTTTTACCACAGAAAAGGTTTGCCAGTTTTCATAGCGGTGTACGAGGGTGCGTTTGAAACGGGCCACCTCGGAAGTGATGGGCACATACCCCACGCCGGCGCCGCCCCACAGTGTCTGGAGGGTGTCGCGCAGGTCGCCGATCAGGATATCGCCTTCCACGAAGGAGTCGCCGAAAAATGCCATGCGCACGGTGCGCCCGTGGGTGCGGATAGAGTCAATGGCGGCAAAAAAACGCGCCAGCCCTTGTTGTTCCGGGGTATAATCTTCGATGATATTGCCCCAGAGCGCCGAATCCACGGGGAGCAGGTAGCCGAGGCTGTCGAGGCCGGTTCCGGTATCGGCCAGGGTGTCGGGCGTTGTTTGCGGGGTGGTGTCGGGAGCGGTGTCGGGCTGCGGCTTTTGGGCGCGGATGTCGGAAAACACATCCATTTTTTTCAGGGGTAGCCCATCTATGGAGAGGCCTTCGGGCAGGAGCGAAAGGCCGGTGAGCAGCAGCAGTACCAACGCGGTGAGTCCAAGGGATTGGTTGAGATAGTTCTTCATCTACGATTTAAAATTTCCGCCTGGACAAGTTTGTTTTGCATGGTGCGTACGATTTTTCGTCCCGCAAATATAGAGTTGTCCATAACCCATTCATCATTCATCCGGCATCATTCCGCATTTCAGCGTTCCCTTGCCTACCTTCGCCGCAGAAAATAGCTGTGAAACGGCCTTGCAGCCACATCCGCCACAAGATATGCCAGCAGAATTGCCCTACACGTTTCAGTTTTTAGAAACCGCCACGGAGGTGCTCCGAGCGGTTGCACATCCGCATCGCCTGCTCATTATCGAAATGCTGTACCAGCAAAAAACGATGAACGTAACCGAGATTTACGAACGGCTGGGCATCGAGCAAGCAGTAGCCAGCCACCATTTGCGCATCCTGAAAGATCGGGGCGTCGTGCAAGTGCGCCGCGACGGCAAGAACAGCAACTATTCCCTCACGAACGACGAGTACTTCAAGATTCTGGAGGTGCTGAATACGGTAGTTTGACCGAAATGTGGAGGCAATCAAAATCATAATATGTTGAAGCGTCTTTTTTAGTCGTTCTTCCAAATTAAAAGCGGGCCGAGATCAGGTATTTGATCTCGGCCCGCTTTTTTATTTCCAGCTTGTTTTTGCTGCGCGCCGGAGCGGAATTAAATTTCAGATTCGACGCTATTTTTTGTCATTTTCCAAATATTGATTAAAAAATGTGGTGCAACGACCATTTGGAAAAACTTTCTTCTATTTTTTTTGAAAGATTTTTAAAAAACAAAAAACAACATATACAGATACGTATATACTTTTGTCTTGCCCAAGGGAATCAGGAAAGCGTACTAACAGCACTTAACGTTCACCACTTAGCACACCTGCCGACTTTATGCCGAATATCTCTACGACCGGCGACGTACTGACGCCCAACACACACACGGAAGTCACCCCGAAAGGGCTGATGAAAGTAATCACCGCCTCGTCTGTCGGAACACTCATTGAGTGGTACGACTTTTACATCTACGGGGCCATGGCCATTATCATTTCCAAACAGTTTTTCCCGCAGGGCAACCCGACAGCCGCATTTTTGGCCGCATTGGCCACTTTTGCTGCCGGTTTTGTGGTACGTCCGTTCGGGGCGCTGGTGTTTGGCCGTCTGGGCGACATCATCGGGCGCAAATACACGTTCCTGCTGACGCTCCTGCTGATGGGGGGCTCTACGTTTGCGATTGGCCTGGTGCCCGGCTACGCCAGCATTGGCATCTGGGCGCCGATACTCATCCTCGGCTTGCGTTTTGTGCAAGGTTTGGCGCTGGGCGGCGAGTATGGTGGCGCGGCTACGTATGTGGCGGAGCACGCACCCAAAGGACGCCGGGGCTATTACACCGCATACATTCAGACCACCGCAACGCTGGGTTTTTTCCTGTCCCTGGGGGTGATCCTAATTACCCGCAAAGCTGTAGGTGTGGATAATTTTAATACCTGGGGTTGGCGGGTACCCTTCATTGTTTCCATTTTCCTGATAGCCGTATCCATATATATACGTCTGAAAATGGCCGAATCGCCCTTGTTTACCAAAATCAAGAAAGAGGGCAAGGTGTCGCGCAATCCACTCAAGGAATCGTTCGCCCGCAAATCGAACCTGAAAATGGTGCTGTTGGCGCTGTTTGCAGCCGTTATGGGCCAGGGCGTGGTGTGGTACACCGGACAGTTTTACGCGCAGACGTTCATCGAGCGAACGTTGTCGGTCGAGTTCGAACAAGTACGGTACCTCCTCTGCTTTTCTATTTTATTGGCTACGCCGTTTTTCCTGGTATTCGGCGCCTGGTCCGACAAAATCGGTCGGAAAACCATTATGCTCGGCGGTATGCTACTGGCCATCCTGACGTATTTCCCGATCTACAAAATGATGTACAGCCTCGCCGATCCCAAGGCAAAAACGGAGGTGGTCGAACGCAGCGGTACGAGCACTGCGCTGGCGGTAAATGCAACAGGCGACTCCACGCGCACCACCACCGTGGTTAAATCATTTACGGACGGCTCTTCGATGAAAATCGTGACCAAAGCTGTCGTGTTGGCCGACAAATCCCTGTCCGCGCCGGTAGTCGAAACCACCAAGACCTTTTGGCTTTCGTCGGCAGGGTTCTGGATGATGATGTTTTTGGTATTCATCCAGATTCTTTACGTGACGATGGTATATGGCCCGATTGCGGCCTTTTTGGTGGAATTGTTTCCCACGCGTATTCGCTACACGTCTATGTCGCTGCCGTATCACATTGGCAACGGCATCTTTGGCGGCCTTACGCCTTTCATTGCTACGCGGCTGTTTGATGCCAGCAAAACAACGGCGAATCCGGTCGGCGACCCGTACGTGGGGCTTTGGTACCCAATCCTGATTGCAGGGGCCTGTTTTATCATCGGTCTGTTCTATTTGCCTGGCAAAAACGACGAAAACGTATCGGATTAATAGCAACCACACCTCGTTTCTCCCTTTTCTCTCACGCTCCTCACGCTCGAAAATATGAACGCAATCAAACGCCTTTCCGGCTTTCTGTGGATAGCTCTCGGCCTCACCGCCATTTACCTCATGTTCAACCAGGCCAGTATTGAAATCGGCGAAGCGCGCGCCGGTTTACGCGCACTGCTGGATACCCAAATGTTCTGGTACGTCATCATTCCCATTTTCACGCCCATCATGATCGGCCTTTGCCTGTTTGGCTGGTTTGCCTGGAAAGGCGAGTATGATGCGGTTGACCAGAACCCGGATATTTTGTAAACACCGCTTCAGTACCTTCAGGAAACCCGCTGCCACCTGTTTAGCACAGGTTGGGCCGGCCATTCCTATGCCCGTTAGAAAACAGACAATTCAGGTATAAAAACCTGAATTGTCTGGGCATGGGCAACGAAATCCTCTCGTTCACAACAACTTAACGCTCTGTTTCCATGCGCATAAAATTACACCTCCTGCTGTTATTTACTGCGGTCGTCTGTGCAAAGGCGTTCGCGCAGCCAACCACCACAACCGAGCCACCCAAAGCAATAGACCACAGCTACAAACCGCTCACGTTGAAGCTCAGCGACGACGGCGGCAAGTATGTCCGCTTCCTGATGTGGCATCAGTTCTGGGTCACGGCTACACAAAACAACCCGGACACCCGCGATGTGCAGGGCAACCTGATAGATGGTTCGAACAATGCAAACAAGGGCTGGAGCACCGACATTGCCTTGCGCCGCTCGCGTTTTTTGGCGTACGCCCAAATCTCGCCGCGTTTCCTTATCCTGACCCACTGGGGCATCAACAACCAAAGTTTTATCGGCGGTGCAACGGCGCCCAGCGGCCCCAATGCGACCACAACAGCCACCAACAACGGCAAAAAACCACAACTTTTCATCCACGATGCCTGGACGGAGTTTGAGGTAGCCAAAGATAAATTATACCTCGGCGCGGGGCTTTTGTACTGGAACGGCATCAGCCGGTTGTCCAGCCATTCGACCCTGAATTTCATGACGCTTGATGCCCCGATTTTCAACTGGCCAACGATTGAGGCGACCGATCAGTTTGCCCGCCAGTTGGGTGTGTACGCCAAGGGGCAGTTGGGGCGCCTGGACTACCGCCTCGCACTGAACAAACCTTTCACCAACGGCCTTGCGCCGGCAGCGGTGAAGAAAGACGGGATCGCGGTCAATGTTTTGAATGAAAACTGGGCGACTGCGGGCTACGTGAACTGGATGTTCTGGGATAAAGAGAGCAACAAACTCCCGTTCTTCGTCGGTTCGCACCTTGGCGCCAAGCGGGTGCTGAATGTGGGAGCGGGTTTTTATCACCACCCCGACGCCACGCTGTACAAAACCTCGGAGCCGCAGGATTCCGTTTTTCAGGCGCACACGGCGATAGGCGCCGACGTGTTTCTGGATATGCCGATCAACAAAGCCAAAGGCTCGGCGCTGAGTATCCTGGCAACCTACTACCACTTCGATTTCGGGACCAGGTACATCCGAAACCTGGGTATTCTCAATTTGCACTCCTCCGCCGCTACGGCAAACAGTTGGGCGGGCGCCGGCAATGCGCAGCCAACGATGGGTACAGGCGACATTTTTTACCTCCAGGCGGGCTATCAATTACCCAAACTCAAAAACGGCTCTGCCTTCATGCCGTACGTCACGGTAACCAACAAAAAATTCGAGGCGCTGGCTGATCCGTCCACACAGTACGGACTTGGTTTGAACTATTTCGTGAACGGCCACCATGCCAAAATTACGCTGGAATACCAGACCCGCCCGGTCTATCAGGCCAATGCAGACAATAACGCAATAGAGCGGACAGGCTATCGCGGCGAGTTGATCCTGCAAACCCACATTTTCCTGTAAGCGCTACGTGCTCAACGCCATGTCCGACGAACGCAACAGCCGTTCCTGGTTTGGTTGCTCCTGATTGTCGTCGTGGCTGTGATTGTTTCGCCGAATCAGAAAAAATGAAAAATGGCTTCCGATCTTTACCGCCCAATGCTGGATTCTCATGGGACTGAGCCTGATTGTCGGCTGTTCGCTGGCGTACATTTCGTTGCTTTTTTTGCTGGCATGGTGGGTGGACAAACGCGCCGACCAGGGCCGGAGTCTGGCGTCCGGCCCACACCTGTATGCCCTGTCGCTGGCTGTTTTTTGCACAGCATGGACGTTTTTTGGCTCCGTGGGGCGGGCCACGACGGGCGGATTGAGTTTTTTGGGGGTATATCTGGGGCCGACACTGCTCGCCCCCCTGTGGTATATGTTGCTGCGCAAAATGATCCTGATTTCCAAAAATCAGCGCATCACCAGTATTGCCGACTTCATCTCCTCCCGCTACGGTAAAAGTGCTACCATCGCGGTATTGGTGACGGTCATTGCGGTGCTGGGCATCGTGCCATACATTTCTATCCAGTTGAAAGCCGTGGCTTTTGGCATCAACACGCTCACGCATTTTGGCGAGGCGCCGCCGCCGCCGCCCGCTGCATTCTGGCTGGATGCCAGTTTTTGGGTTGCGATAGCCATGGCGCTTTTTACCGCTATTTTCGGTACGCGCAAATTGGACCCGAATGAGCGGCACGAGGGTTTGGTGGCCGCCATTGCGTTCGAAAGTATCGTCAAATTGGTGGCGTTCATTGCCGTCGGCTTGTTTGTTACCTACGGTATATATAGCGGGTTCGGTGATCTCTTTGGCCAGGCCATGGCCCGTCCGGATACGGCGCGGCTGTTGTCGTTCGAAGGTGCCGGCATGACGCCTTTTGCCTGGAATATTTTGTGCATGTTGTCGCTGTTTGCCATTGTGCTGCTGCCCCGTCAGTTCCACGTTTCGGTCGTGGAAAACACGTCTCCGCGCCACATTCCCAAGGCGATGTGGGTGTTTCCGCTGTACCTGCTGCTCATCAATATTTTTGTGTTGCCGATTGCCCTGGCGGGCAAAATGACCTTCGATGCCGGCGTCAACCCCGACACGTTTGTGCTGAGTTTGCCGCTGTCGCAGGGCGCCGAATGGCTGGCTCTGGCGGCATTCATCGGCGGTTTTTCGGCGGCCACGAGCATGGTGGTGGTAGAGGCCACTGCGCTGAGTATCATGTTCAGCAACCATATTGTAGTGCCCTTGCTCATCAAAACCCGGCGATTTGGTCGGGAGCAAACCCTGGTGGACGGAGCCGATCGCCTGCTTGATATTCGCCGGGTGAGTATTTTATTGCTGCTTTTTTTGGCTTATCTGTATCAAAAAACGGTGAGCGGCGCCTACGATCTGGTGTCGGTAGGGCTTATCTCCTTCGCAGCGGTTGCGCAGTTGGCTCCGGCGTTTATCGGCGGGATGTACTGGAAACGCGCCACCAAACAAGGCGCTGTCGCCGGGCTGGTCGCCGGTTTTGCGGTATGGGCGTATTGTTTGCCGCTGCCCAACATGGCGCAGTCGGGCATTCTTCCCGGTGCGTTTGTGGAGGACGGTTTGTTTGGGCTTACTTTTCTAAAACCGTACGCGCTGTTTGGCTTATCGGGACTTGACCCCATCACGCACGCAGCGTTTTGGAGCCTGTTGTTGAATACCTGGCTGTATGCCATCGTGTCCATCAATACCCAGCCATCAACGCTGAACCTGACCCAGGCCGATCTTTTTGTCAATATTCACAAATACATTGGCGGGCAGGATGCGGATGTGCTGAAACGCGAAGCCAAGGTCAGCGACCTCCGCGCCCTGCTCAACCGCTTTTTGGGCGAATCGCGCACCATTGCCATTTTCAATGAATACGAGACCATGAGCGGCACGTCTTTCTCGGGACAACAAACAGCGCAGGCTGATTTGGTGAACTTCGCCGAAACCCACCTTGCCGGCGCCATCGGGGCGGCTTCTGCCCGGTTGGTGATGGACAGTGTGGCCAAAGCGGAAACCATCACGATGGAGGAGGTGATGCGTATTTTGGAACAAACGCGGGAGGCGGTGGAACACGGCCGCCTGATGGAATCCAAAAATGCCGAACTGAAAGCCCTCGCCCTTCAGTTGACTGTTGCCAATGAGCAATTGAAAACCCTCGATCGGCTGAAAGCAGATTTTATCACAACCGTCACCCACGAACTCCGCACGCCTGTCACCAGTATCAAATCCCTCTCGAAAATCATACTCGATTACTCCGAGGAGCTGGACGAGCCCCGCAAGCGGGAATACCTGCAAATCCTCGTCACCGAAAGCGAACGCATCAGCCGCCTGATTAATCAGGTGCTCGATATTGAAAAAATGGAGGCCAACGAAGCGCCCCTGCAACTTGAATCGGTGGATCTGAGCGCACTGGTGCACCATGTGGCGACCGGCATGGGGCAGTTGTTCGCCGAGCGCGGAGCAACGGTTCGGATTACCGGCGGGGACAGTTTGTTGCCGGTACAAGCCGACCGCGACCGCATGGTACAGGTAATTGTCAACCTGTTATCCAACGCGCTCAAATTTTGTGACCCGGAGGCGGGCCTGATCGAGATTCGGCTCCGCCGGCAAGGCCCATGGGCGGTACTCACCGTGTGCGACAATGGGGCGGGCATACCCGCAACCAAGCAGCAGATGATTTTTGAAAAATTCACGCAATTGCACAGTCAGGCCACGGGCAAACCGCAGGGCACCGGATTGGGGTTGTTCATTACGAAGAGTATAGTAGAAAAACACGGCGGGAGCATTCGGGTGCAAAGCGAACCCGGAAAAGGAGCTGCATTCGAGGTGCAGCTGCCCGCAGACGTTTGATTTGCCTGCACGACATCTAAAATTGTAAAAATAAAAAACGCACTACGTTGGAACATTCAACACCCTCCGCTAAAATCCTCATCGTAGATGATGAACCAAACATCGTGCTGGCCATCGAATTTTTGCTGCAACGCGAAGGCTACCGCACCGAAAAAGCCTTTGACGGCCTGCAGGCGCTCGAAGTGGCAGCAGCATTTCAACCGAATGTCGTGATTCTGGACGTGATGATGCCCGGCATGGATGGGTTTAATGTGGGGCAGCGCATCCGCCGGATGCCTTTGCTGGAAAACACCAAAATCATTTTCCTTACCGCAAAAGGCACTCAGCGCGACAAACAGACCGGCTATGCCAGCGGGGCCGAGGCGTACATGATCAAGCCTTTCGACAACGACGAATTGGTCACCCTGGTCAATGAAATGCTGGCGTACGGCTGAGTCAACCCGATCTTCATTTTCCAATATTTATTGCCCAAAGCGAGCCGTCGCAGCACGTTCGTTCCGGGGCAACAATTTTTAAAAAAACAAACAATACAAATATAGATAACTATATACATTTTTCTTACTTTTGCCTCGTAGCGCCACTCAACCCACTCAACCCACTCAACCCACTCAACCCACTCAACCCACTCAACCCACTCAACCCACTCAACCCACTCAACCCACTCAACCCACTCAACCCTCCCCCAC
>JBGSKO010000049.1:0-46318 GCA_041741155.1 Saprospiraceae bacterium
AGAAAACAGAAGCCGCCATCAAGGTGGCCATATTGAATAAATTAATTCAGATCGCCGCGCCTATAGCCGTAAAAGTCGCCTGACCTTTAATTGGGTTGGGGGAAGCCGGCTCCGCCGGCTGATTCATGCAACAAAGCCCCGGTTCGTATTACTCCGGAGTGCCGCAATACCTATGGCCGTATTGGATACGCCGGTGGTGTTGGAATACAACGCCTCTACACCACTTGCTGTATTCGCAGCTCCGGTGGTATTAGAATACAAGGCCGAGGCGCCGTTGGCTGTATTATTCGATCCCGAAGTATTGGAAAAAAGAGACCAGTTGCCGCTCGCCGAGTTGAAGGAGCCAGTGGTGTTGGAATACAACGAAACCCCACCATTGGCTGCGTTAGCCGAACCGGCGGTATTAAAGCGCATGGACTGGAAGCCGTTTGCGGTATTGTTGGATCCTGTAGTATTGGCCGTTAATGTTTTGCTGCCTACCGCTGTATTGCCCAAACCATTACTGTTGTTGTACAATGCCGAATCCCCCACCGCCACGAGGTTGGAGCGGTCGGTATTTTGATACAGCGCACCCCACCCGATAGCCACATTGGAATACCCCGTGGTGTTGGAATACATAGCCGATACACCACTTGCTGTATTGCGGAAGCCGGTGGTGTTGCTGAACAGCGCAAAGGTCCCGGTCGCTACATTACTACCGCCACCTGTGTTGAGATTCAATGCCTGCATACCAATGGCCGTATTTTGAGTACCTGTTGCATTAGCCCGCAGAGCTGATCCACCCACTGCCGTATTGGCGCCGGCCGTGCTGTTTGCCCGGAGTGCACCATCGCCTACCGCGGTGTTCCTGCTGCCGGTAGTCGTGAAACGCAGGGCTTCGTCGCCAAAGGCGGTGTTGCTGAAACCAGTCGTATTCGACAGCAAGGCGTTTTCCCCGATGGATGTGTTGCTACCGGTGTTGATCATTTCCAGCCGTGGCGTCCCGCCGGCATTTTGGCGCAGCACCATACGTTCCGAGCCGTTCAGATCGAAGCGGATCACATTTTCGTTGGGGCTTTCCTCGGTCTGCACTTTGGTATTGCCGTCGGCGTCGGCGATGAAGGTGGCAGATCCGCCGCCCCCACCGACCAGATTCGTCCACGCCGAACCCGTGTAAAACCAAAAACTACCCGTATTCGTATCAAACACCAGCAAACCCGTGGCGGGTGCGGCGATCATCGTGCGCTGCCCGGAAGTCATACGCGGCACCAGCACACCCTTGTCCGTGCTTTTCATGTCGAGAATGGCCGACGGATCGGGCGGGCTGCCGTCGGTGTTGATGGAGACGGCTTGTGCGCGGGCAAAGCCGAGAGCGAGGAGAATGAACAAGGCGGAGAGGAGGATTCTTTTCATTGGAGATGCTTTTTTGTGAAATATAAAGGTTTGTCGTGCACCGATAGCGGAGCGTCAACGAAGGTAAGGTTTTGCGGGATTTTTCCAGGGTTTCGTCCAGTTAGTGTTTTGACAATAGCCGTCAGTTTAAGCGTTTTGGGTGTACGCTACGTTTTGTCATTCCGAAGGAACTCGTCCGCTCTACGGCGGGCCACAATGCTTGGAACCCGTCCGCTCTACACCGTAGCGTACACTGTAGAGCGGACAGGTTCCTTCGGAATGAAACGTAGAGTACACCGTAGAGCGGACGGGTTCCTTCGGAATGACAAACATAGTGTATCCGGAATATGCGAAAAGTATATCCTCAAATCCGCAACTCCCGCTCCACCGCCTGTCCGCCCGACTGCAGGCGGTACACGTATTCGCCCGGCGCCACATGCCATTCCGCCGGCTTGAACGGGTAAATGTGGGTACCCCTGGACTGCCCCCCGCTGAGGAGGGTGCGCAGAACCTGCCCCGACCGGCTCAACAACTGCAGGCGCACATCGCCGTCCTGCATGATCGCGTACTTGATTTCGATGACGCCGGGCAAGTCGGCATGCGGATGGTGTCCCAACAGGGCGCATTTGCGGTTGTCGCCGAGCGCCGGGGCCAGGGCTGGCACGAGTCCGGGTAGGGTAGGGGTGGGGCGGCCGAGCACAAATGTGGCCAGGTCGGAACTGTAGCCGAGCCAGTCTTGCAGTACCGTGGCGTAGATATCGCGAAAATCCACACTGAACACCGGGTCCTGCACGGGGTCGGGATTGCTCAGGTCCTGGTAGTCGCCGACAAACCCGTTTCCGATACCGCCGCCAAACAGCAGCGTGTGTGTGCCGGCGCCGTGGTCGGTGCCTTTTGAACCGTTTTCATAGATGGTGCGCCCGAATTCGGAGAAGGTCATGCCCAGTACTTTTTCCTCCAGTCCGCTGTTGGCGTAGGCCAGGTCGTCGTAAAAAGCGCGGACGGAGGTAGCCAGCTGCTGGAGCAGCGACAATTGGTTGTCGCGTTGCAGGACATGCGTGTCAAAATCGGCAATATCCACCATAAAAATGCGGGTACCGAGGTTGCCTTTGATGAGGCGGGCGATGATGGCCATTTGTTCGGCCAGCTTGTTGCCGGTAGGGTAGGTGACCTGGTTTTTTCCTTTGTCGTATGCCGCCCGGATGGTTTCGGCGTAGCGGAAAGCGGCATTGGCGGTTTGGCGCACATACAGGAGTTCTTGTTCGCGGCGCGTATTTCCGAGGGTATTTACCGGGAACAGTTGCCCGGTGAGGGCTATCTGGTAAAACTCCTGCGGACTGCTGACCGCCAGGGCCATGTTGGCGTTTTCGGCGGAAAAAATCAGGTTGGCTTCCACGCCGATTTGCAGGGCCGGCGGCACGGAAGGCGGTGTTTCGAGGAACGCCGGGTAGTCGTTGTCGAGAAAACGCCCGAGCCAGCCGGTAGTTTTTACCTCGTCTCTGCCGGTACCGGTAACGATGATATCGGAAGAGCGGAAGTGGCTGTAGTTGGGGTTTGGGTAGCCGACATTGAACAGGACTTTCATCATGCCCTCCGTCCAAAGGGGCTGCAACGCATTGGTTTGCACCGGCATACCATATTGGTTGTTCAGCGTCCACATCTGGTTTTCCTGGATGGCAATGGTGGGCCGGAGGTCGTAGTAGTGCTGGTTGCCGCGCTGGATGACGGTATTCAGCCCGTCGTTGCCGCCGTCGAGGCGAATAAGCAGGAGGATGCGGTCGGTGGGGCCGCCGATGCTGAGGCCGGCCAGCAGCGGGGTGGGCTGGAACGCCCGGACGGGTATGTTGCCGAGCAACAGGCTGCCGGCGCCGAGCAGGCCGGTGGCCGACAGGAAGTCGCGGCGTGTCCAGAGTTGGTGTTCGCGCTCGTGGGCGTCTCCGTGTTCGAGGGCGCTGCCGTGGCGCAGGATATGTTTCTTGTTCATGATGTTGGCGGAGCGAAAAGATTAGTTCAATTGAAATTCGGGCATGCGGACGAGGTATTGCAGCAGGCTGATGATTTGGTCGGGGACCTGGCTGGAGTCCAGGCTCCAGGTGCCGTTGGTAAAATAGTTTTCCGGTATGCCGGATTTGAAATACGCCGTTGCGGCCTGGAGGTACAGCGGCTCCAGTGTTTGTCCGGTAAAATAATCCACCAACGCCGCCGTGACCACGATCGGATCCGTGCTGCTGTTGGTCAGTCCTTTGGCAATCGAGCGCAGGTTTTCGCGTATTTGGGTGTCATTGGCCAGAAAATAGGTGGCAAGGGTGGCGTATTTCCATCGGGCAGCGAGGGTGCTTTCGTTGACCCAGGTGCGGTGCTCCTGCCAGCCCGCTACATTGGGCGGGATGAAAAATTCCTGTCCGAGTTTCTGCACCCAGAAGGTGATGTCGTTCCACCAGTCGGTTTTCACGTTGGCGGGATAGGTGGCGCCCGCCATTTTCAGGATCGGAATGAAGGTTTCGACGGGGCTTTTCAGCTTGGCGTTGAGGAGGTCTTCTTCGAAGAAATGCTCGCTCTTGAACAGTTGCCGGAGCATGGGCAGGAGTTCCCAGTCGCTGTTCCGAAAGGTTTCGGCCAGGGCGCCGATGACTTCCGGTACCGGCGTCCGGTGGACATAATGCTGGTAAATTTCTCCTGCGATAAAGTTCGACACCTGACTGGACCGCTCGGAAAAAATGAGCAGGTGTGCGCCATCGGGATCAAAATTGCCCGTCACGCCGAAGATCGTTTTGGGCGTATTGTCAAAACGGTCGGGTACGAAAACCGCCGGGGTGCAGTCGTTGAACGAAGCGGTCCAGCCGGTGAGCGCGCGCGACATTTCCACCACATCCTGCTGGGTATAACCGTTGTTTTCGCCCATGGTGAAGAGTTCCATGAGTTCCCGGGCGTAGTTTTCGTTCGGGTTTCCGACCACGTTCAGGTTGCCGTTCAGAAACACGAGCATAGCCGGGTTTTTCCCCATCTCCACCACAAAGTCGCGGAAATTGCCCAGGGCTTTTTGGTGCAACAGCGTGTAGTAACTCCACAGGTAGGCATTGCAGCCGTAAATGATGAGTTTGGTCACGAAGTGGTTGTGCCAGAAAAACGCCATTTTGGCCCGCACGCCCTCGCCCAGCATATCGGCCATCCAGCGGTGCCGCAGTTCGCGCCGGTGTTCTTCGGTTTTGTCAAAACCGAATGGGGCGTAGTCCGTGGAATCCCATTCCGCCCAATAGGGGGGCGTGGGGGCGGGCAAGGCAGCGGCGGTGTCGAGCAAATGATCCACCAGGCCGGAAGGAGTCATTTGCAGACCCTGCTGGATTTGGGCGTACGTGGCGCCGTAGCCGAGGCGGCGGTACAGGTGCGCAACGCGGCGGGCGTTCCAGGGTTTGGCAGCGGACGGCACATAGGGGTCCAGTGTGTTGGAAACCAGCGGCGAAAGCGATTCATCAAAAGAGCGTTGTTCAGGTACAGGCATACGGGAACCGGTATTAAAATCAAGAAAAAAGAGCTTTTCGGGCGCGTTTTCGGCAAAATGAAATGGAGCCGACTGTTATGGAATGCCAAATTTAGATAGAATTCCATTCTCCGAAATGGTTCCGGGCGGCCTACCTTTATTCCTTCTTTATTTTAATTGCTTATGCGTTTCCCGGTTTTCCTGTTCAGCTTCCTCTTTTTTCTCCTTGCTGCCGCCCGTTTGAACGGTCAGACGGTGCTGTTTGAAGCGGATTTCAACGATTGCGACCTGTCGCCGGACTGGACGGTGACATCCTCCGGCAACCCCAATAGTGTCTGGTATGTGGATGTATCGCAAAACCCGCTCATCCTCGGACAAAGCATAGACGGCACCTGTTTATTATTTATAGATGACCATGCAATCAGTACGGATACGCTCGGGTACGTGCTCAACTTTAGCACCCCGAGTTTCGACGGTACTTCTTTTACCAAAGTGGAGTGTACGATGGATGTATATTTCCGGTTTGGGCAAAACGATTTTTTGCAAATCCTCGCCACCGACGGCGTCACAGAAACCGAGCTGGCGCGCTTCGACAAATACTGGACCAACGAACTCAATATTTCAGATGGGCACTTTTCTGTCCGGCACGACCTGTCGCTCGTGTCTATGTCGCCTAATACGCGTATTATCATTCGCTATACCAGCCCGAATAAAAGTACCGGCAAATTTGCAGCCATTGACAATGTCCGCATAACCGGCTCGGGTGCAGGCGTCAACGTACTCGGGGAGGCATTCAATACTTGCGCAATTCCCGGCAACTGGGAGACGCGGATGGTAACGGGTAACAACAACTGGCGCTTTGGCAAAATTGAACTCGGGTCCAGCGCTTTTTACGACGGCAGTTCTATGGATGGCTCTTGCTTCGTGTATTTCGATGACTCCAAACTGGGTGCGTCGGCGCAGCCCGCCACGATTCGTTTGTTGTCGCCGTGGTTTGAAGGGAATGCCTTCCTGGAGTACGAACTGAACTACGATGTCATTATGCGGTACAGCGGAGCGGAGCATTTTCGGGTGTATCTGCAAACCAGTGCCACCGACTCCGTAGTCTTGTTCCAATCGGATGGACAGGTAGGCGGGCCGTTTTTTCCGGATTATGTGCACCATACCTTCGATTTAAGTCCCTATCGCGCGGAACTCTGGCGACTCGTTTTTGAGTATTCGGATGGCGGGCTTTGGGGGTATTGGGCAGGCGTGGATAACGTAAAAGTGACCGGACAATGGCCGGCCAACGAGTACTGTGTCGATGCGTTGCCGTTGGTTACCGGGGAAGACTGTGTGGGCGCCAACAACCGTTCGGCTACCTTCGACGGTCCGGCTGCCGCTTGTTCCGGCCAAACCGTGGGTAGCCTGTGGTATGTTTGGCAGGCAAATTTTACCGGGGTAGCCAAACTGACGACAGCGGCGGATTTCAACGCAGTGGTGAATATTTTTACCGGCACGTGCAACGGACTTCAGCCGGTAACGTGCGACAACCGCGACGAACATGGGTTCGCAGGCGAATCCACCTACTTTATGGCGCAAACCGGCACGGAATACCGGATACGCGTTAGTGGCCAAAACGAGGGTTTCGGCCTGGCTACCGGCAACCTGTGCGTGGCCCTCGTCGGCCAGGTGCCTGACTTTCCGGCCCGACCGGCGAATGACGTCTGTAGTACAGCCACGCAACTCCTTGTCAATACGCCTTGTGCCGCAAATGACAACCTGGATGCGCAAACCGCAACTCCATTGCCTTCCCTGAACAATCTGGCACGGGCAAATGTGTGGTACTATTTTGTGGCCGGCAGCCTGCCGTCGGGCGGGCGCTACAAGGTGCGCAGCAACGCTACCTTTTCCGATATCATCACCCTTTACCAGGGCGCCTGCGCCAATCTGCAAGAAATTGCCGGAAACCATTTTGGTGGCAGTCTGGAACTGCCGGATCTCGTGCCCGGCCAAACGTATTTTGTGCAAATAGCCGGCAACTTTGCGACCGTGGAAGGGGGCCTTTGCCCGGAACTTGTGGTCGAGCAACTATCCTCCCCTCCCAACGACAACTGTGCGCAGGCTATAAATATTCCGCTCGGCGGGCCATGCGTAGCCGGGAATAATACCGGTGCAACGTATTCCGGAAAACGACCGGCCTGCGCTGTTCTGGCAGACCGCGATATCTGGTACAAATTCGTCGCGCCAACCTCGGGTACTGTGCGCGTAAACACCGGGGCGGATTTCCGGCATGTACTTGCCCTCTGGCAAGGCACTTGTGACTCCCTGGTGCAGATTTTCTGTACACAAAATCCGTTGCGTTGCGATGGTTACGTAACGGTGGGTAGCCTGATTCCCGGACAAACGTATTTTGTACAAATAGCCTCCTGGCTGGGACTGGCCGGCCGAACGATCGGCACGGTGTGTGTGCGGGTGGTGGACGCCGCAGCGCCGCTCGACTTGTATCCGCTGCAGTTGACCGTAAGTGCAACCTGTATGGGACCCGATTCGGCGCAACTTCAGGTGGGCGTGACAGGAGGAACGGCTCCCTATACGTACACCGGAGATATGCAGAATGAAATGCTGGCCGTATCGCAGCAATACCAGGTGGTCGTGACAGACGCTGCCGGTTGTGCGCAGTATCAATCCGGGCAAGTGGCCAATTGCGATTCCCTGGCGTGTGCACAGGTTACGTTAGCCACGGTCAAGGTCTTTTTGCAGGGGCCATATTTGAGCAATGAGGAACTGATGCACGACAGTTTGCGGGCCAAAAATCTGATTCCACTGACGGAACCGTACTCGGGGTTGAGCAATTTTACCCACACCGGTGGCGGTGGCGGCGAAGTCATAACCGAAGATGTGTTGCTCGCCACCGGAAGCGACGCCATCGTGGATTGGGTTTTTCTGGAACTCCGGGCCGCAGCCAATCGCGCACAGGTTGTAGCTACCCGTTCGGCGCTGCTTCAGCGCGACGGCGACGTAGTGGATGTGGACGGTGTATCCCCGGTGACCTTCCATGCTCCATCGGGGCAGTATTATGCTGTCGCCGTGCGGCACCGCAACCACCTTGGGGCGCAATGGGGGAATTCGGTGTATTACCCCGTTTGTACTGCCGTGGAAACGGATTTCAGAATCATGCCTGCTGCCGGCTTTCATGCCTACAATAGTTTAAACCCTGCACAGCGTCTTATCGGCAGTTTTTACACCTTGTGGGCCGGAAATGGCCGCGTGGATTATCAGCTCAAATACAATGGAAGCACTAACGACCGCAGCGTGATTTTAGAATTGGTGGGCCTGACAACATCCAATAACACGGTGGCAGGTTACCGCTTGTCGGACTACAACCTGGATGGGCTGGTAAAGTACAATGGGGCAAACAATGACCGGAATGTGTTGCTGGGCAGCGTAGGGATCACATCGCCTTCAAAAATTATGTATGACCAGTCGGCGCGGTAGCAGTAGGGTGTAAGAACAACGCTTGCGTCTGCGTACTTCGCGGTACTTTTGCCGCGCAAACAAATACATGCTACGTCTCCTACGCTACATCCGTCCGTACAAAAAGTACCTGTTTCTTGCCGTATTCAGCAACCTCCTGATGTCGCTGTTTATGGTCGTGAGTATTCCGGTATTACAGCCTTTTTTGCAAATTCTGTTCAATCCACAAGGCAAAGACCTCATTCCGGTAGAAACCCAAAAGGCTCCGGCAGGCGGGTTTCAAGCCATTGAGCAGCAGGTCAATTCGTTCTTTGCTGAACTGATTCGCGATCATGGTCGGGAAGACGCCTTGCTCATTGTCTGCGCGTTTCTCGTATTTACATTTCTTGGAAAAAACCTGTTTCGCTACCTCTCCCTGTACTTTTTGGCGCCGGTGCGCAACGGGATTGTGCGCGACTTGCGCAACAAACTGGTGCGAAAAATTCTCGATTTACCGCTTTCCTACTTCTCCGAAGCGCGCAAAGGCGACCTGATGAGCCGTATTTCGGCGGACGTACAGGAGATAGACTGGAGCATTATCGGGGTGGTGGAGTCGGTGGCCCGGGAACCGATTGTCATTCTGGGCAGTTTGGCATTTATGGTCTATGTCTCGCCCCAACTTCTGGTTTTTGTATTGGTGCTGATGCTGTTTTCCGGGCTGATTATCGGCGGTATTGGTCGCTCGTTGCGCCGGCAATCCAGTGCGGCACAGGGGCATCTCGGCCTGATTGGTTCACTGGTGGAGGAAACGCTCGGCGGGCTTCGGATCATCAAAGGGTTCAATGCCGAGGTTTGGCAGCAAGAGCGTTTCGGGCGCGAGAACACACGCTATGCCCGACTGCTCACCCGGCTAAACCGGCGGAAAGACCTGGCTTCGCCAATTTCCGAATTTCTGGGCATATCTGCGGTGGCTGTTATTCTTTGGTTTGGCTCCAAGCAAGTGTTTGCAGGCGATATGTCGGCAGCTACGTTTATCACATTTTTATACGCTTTTTACAACATCATCGAGCCGGCCAAACACCTGAGCGGAGCCTCGTACAGCATCCGCAAGGGACTGGGGGCACTGGAACGTGTAGAGGCGGTGCTGGATGCTCCCGTGGCAATTCGGGATAGTGAAGAAGCGCAGCCCGTTGGGCAATTTCGGGATCAGGTATCATTCCGGAACGTATCGTTCCGCTATCAAAATGCGGAGCGCGCAGCCCTGGACAACGTCAGCCTGACCATTCCGCGCGGCAAAATCGTAGCACTTGTGGGCGCCTCTGGGGCAGGCAAGAGTACGATTGCAGACCTCCTGCCGAGATTTTATGATGTGACCGAGGGGGAGGTATTGCTCGATGGTGTAGATATCCGGCGCCTGCGCCTGCATGATCTGCGTGCGCTCATGGGTATCGTGAGCCAGGAAGCAATCCTGTTCAACGATACCGTGCGCAACAACATCGCCTTTGGAAACGACGCCGCTACGGCATCGGAGATCGAGGCTGCTGCCCGCGCGGCCAATGCCCACGATTTTATCAGTGCTCTGCCGGAGGGGTATGACACGAATATCGGAGACCGTGGATCCAAACTCAGCGGCGGCCAGCGCCAGCGCCTGACCATCGCGCGTGCGTTGCTAAAAAACCCGCCCATTCTGATTCTGGATGAGGCAACCTCGGCGCTGGATAGCGAGTCAGAACAACTCGTGCAGGCTGCACTGGATCGTCTTCTGCAAAACCGTACGGCCTTGGTAATTGCACACCGCCTCAGCACGGTACAGCACGCCAATGAAATTTTGGTACTGGATGCAGGGCGCATTGTGGAGCGCGGGACCCACGAAAGCCTGCTGGCACAAGGCGGCATTTACCGAAAGTTAGTGGAATTGCAGGCGCTTTGAGTACCGTTCGCGAGATGCTTCCCGTCGGCTACCGCTATTTTGATCCATTCCAATACTTGCCTTTTTAAAATAAGCGAAAAAGAGGCGTACCTTTGGAGCAAACATTTTTGAGAAAACACTCCTTTTAATACATCTTTTTGCATCTACAATCCGATGAAGAGAATGCTACTTGCTGTCCTTTCTGCGCTTTGCTTCAACGCAACTGCCCAGATCACTATTAACGCTACGACGTTCCCCGTTGTGGGAGACACCTTCCGCTATGTACTTGACCTGAATCCGGCAGGCAGTACGTTTATCACCCCACCCGGAGGCAACCAAATCTGGGATTTTTCCAATCTCAAGAATGATCAAAACCAACAAACAGTTTTTTCAGCGCCCAATACCGGTAATAATGCGGCTGCTTACCCGGGCGCAGATTTGCTCGTCAAAACGCAGGGCGGCGGCGAAACTTACTACAATGTCACTACCAGCAAAGTGGAAGTGATGGGTTTCGTCGGCGGTGCTGCCGTTCCCTTTGTACCCAATGCCCTGGCGCGGTTCTCTCCACCGCTGATAGACCGCCGCGCTCCAATGAATTTTGGAAACACACCACCTCCGCAGACCAGCAATATCACGATCCCTTTTTCGGTGAATGATCTTCCGGCATTTTTTGACAGCCTGCTCGCCTCAATTCCCGGTGCTCAGTTCATTGACTCCATCCGGGTGAAAGTAACAACAAATCAGGCCGATACGGTGGATGCCTGGGGTAGTCTGAAAATTCCTGGCTTGAATATGCCTATCCCCGTTTTGCGGGAAAAATTGGTGGAAAAAAGCACAACCACCATGGAAGCCCGACTTAATATTCCCTTTGGTGGCGGATGGATTGACATTTCTACCTTCCTCGGAGGCAGCGGATTTGAAGACTTCCTGGGATCGGACTCCTCGATCACCTTCCGCTTCTTCAGCGATATGCACAAGGAAGAACTTGCGACCGTCTCTGCGAACTACACGCTGGATACGATACAAAGCGTACGATTTAAAAACATCCCCGTAACAACGTCTGCTCCAGAAATCGGCGATGCTCCGGGTACCGCCAGTGTGCAAGCGTTTCCAAACCCGGCGATTGACTGGGTTCGTTTCGATTGCACGAACCTTACGGCGGATGAGTACACCCTGAAGATTTTCAATATCGTCGGGAAAGTTGTTTGGAAAGAAACGTTCCAGATCGCCGGCAAGCGCTCGGTCACTGTTGACCTGGAGGATTTCAACAAAGGCACATATCTGTACAGTTTGGTAAACCGCAAGGGCGAAATTATCGGCACGAAACGATTAGTCGTGGTGAAGCCGTAATTCGATTGATTCGATTGATTCGATTGATTCGATTGATTCGATTAGTTCGATTAGTTCGATTCAAAAAGTCGTCCGGCACATGGACGACTTTTTGAATTTTTGCATCATGGAACATCATCACTTTCCTGGAGCCTTTCCCTATCGGACTGGCCGTCACCTTGATTTCGGCAGCCATCCTGCGCAGCAATTAGAGCGTGTTTAAATTTTAGTGCTGGAGCGAGGGCGAGCAAATTTTGTTTCTATTGAGGCAAAATTTGCAGCCGTAGCCGGGTGCCTACGGCGAAAATTTTAACGAAGATAGAAATAAAATTGGCCGTTCGTAGCCCAGCGACTAAATTTTAAACACGCTCTAAGAAATCTGGCTTGCCATTCCGGCTTCCTTTTTTGTGCAACCTCGTCGCTGCCTGCGTTGTCCATAGTCCCAGTGTTTGAACTAATTTTTCAATAAAACTGACTACTATGCGTACCAAACCATTCTTTCTCGTTTTTGCATTACTCCTTTCTGTAATTTCCGCACAAGCTCAACGTGAAGAAACCGTACTCGGCAGCCGCAGTCTCGGATTCTCCGGGATATGGGGAGGCTCCAAACATCAAATGACCCGCTTCGGCAGCACCAACAATTATGTGAATGGTTGGCATTTCGGACTGGAGTTTGGAAAAGCCCTCACGATTGGTGTCGGTAGTTTTGAACTGCACGACAACCTCCAGTGGGACAATCAGCCTGGCCAGGATTTTGACATGGACTGGCGTGTTGTCAGCCTCGGTTATGGTTTTCAGAAATTTCGCGCCGTGCACCCTATCATCGGTGTGGATGCCGGCCGCGGTAATGTTCGGTTTGCCAATGAGAATGAAGACCGTGTTTTTGTAGTTCAACCCTCTGCGGGCGTGGAAATCAACCTGCTGCGTTGGTGCCACCTCGCTCTCGAAGGCGGCTACCGGTTTGTAACCGACAGCAATATCAGCCTGACGGACCGGCAGCTTTCCGGCGCTTTTGGCCAGGCCACACTCAAGTTCGGATTTTCATGGGGGCGGTATCGGAAATCGGCTGACTAAATCCGGGTTGACTGGTTTATAAAAAGCAGGGCGTTGACGGGAGGTCGTCGCCCTGCTTTTTTTATTTCGTGTAGTGTACGCACCCCGTCAGCCAATCACCCATAAACCCGTCAATTTTTCCCGTAGATTTGCAGACCTAATCACGCAACCACTCGATCTGCCATGGACATTTTGACCAAACCTACCATTTCCACCGAGTTAATGGAACTCGAAGACCGCTACAACGCGCACAACTACCACCCGTTGCCCGTGGTGCTTTCCCGTGGCGAAGGGGTATTTGTCTGGGATGTAGAAGGCAAGCGCTATTTTGACTTTCTTTCGGCGTACAGCGCCGTGAACCAGGGGCACTGTCACCCGCGGATCATACGGGCGTTGACGGAACAGGCGCAAAAGCTGACCCTCACGTCGCGGGCTTTTTACAATGACTTACTTGGTCCGTATGCCGAATTTATCACCCAATATTTCGGCTACGACCGTGTGTTGCCCATGAATACCGGGGTGGAAGGCGGCGAAACGGCTATTAAACTCGCCCGTCATTGGGCATACCGGGTGAAAGGCGTGCCGGAAAACAAGGCTAAAGTCGTGTTTGTGGAAGGCAACTTTTGGGGCCGCACACTTGCCGCCATCTCGTCGTCCACCGATCCTGCTTCCTACAAAGATTTTGGCCCGTTCATGCCGGGTTACGAGATCATCCCGTACAACGACCTGCCGGCACTCGAAAAGGCCTTTCAGGACCCAAATGTGGCAGCTTTCATGTTCGAACCGATCCAGGGAGAGGCGGGCGTGGTAGTGCCCAATGATAACTATATACCCGGTGTACGGGCGCTTTGCACCGAATACAATGTACTGATGATCGCTGATGAGGTACAAACAGGTATTGGCCGTACCGGCCGCCTGCTGTGCTGCGATCACTATGCGGTCAAACCCGATATTTTAGTTTTGGGAAAAGCCCTCTCCGGCGGAGTGTTCCCGGTAAGCGCGGTATTGACATCTGATGTGGTCATGCTGACCGTCAAACCCGGCGAGCACGGTTCTACCTTTGGCGGAAACCCGCTGGCGTGCGCCGTGGCTATGGAAGCGCTGAAAGTGGTGGTGGATGAACATTTGTCCGAAAATGCTGAACGGTTGGGCATTATCTTCCGCCAACGTATGCAGGCCTTGGTGCAACAGCGCCCGGAACTGCTGGTACTCGTGCGCGGCAAGGGCCTGCTCAATGCCGTTGTGATCAACGATTCGGAAGACAGCAAAACTGCCTGGAATATTTGCCTGGAACTGGCTCAAAATGGGCTGTTGGCCAAGCCAACACACGGAAATATCATCCGGTTCGCGCCGCCACTGGTGATGACGGAGGAACAACTGGATGCCTGCTGTTCCATTATTGAACGCGTACTTTTGGGATTTGAGCGGGTATAAAAAATACGGCCCAAGCGATGATTTGTCGCTTGGGCCGTTCTTGTGATCCCGACAGGGGTCGAACCTGTAACCGCCTGCTTAGAAGGCAGGTGCTCTATCCTTTGAGCTACGGGACCCAAAATTCAAAGAATAAGCCGCAAATGTAGCCTTTTTTGTCAACGATCAATAAACAGCCCTAAACACCGCCACAAAAAAATCGTGCCCACACTAACCCGACCCAACTCCCCGCTACAGGGCCTCACCGATGCCGAAGTAGCTGCCAGCCGCAAACAGCACGGCCCGAATGCCCTCTATTTTCGGCCCAAACGGCAAATCGTACATATCCTGCTGGAGATTTTTCGAGAGCCTATTTTTTTACTGCTGGTGGTTGCCTGCGGCCTGTATTTTGCCATCGGCGACAACACCGAGGCGTGGCTCATGGTGGCTTCGATATGCTTTGTCGTTGCCATAGAAATTGTGCAGGAGTTCCGCAGCGAAAAGGCCCTTGAAGCCCTGCGCCAGTATGCACAGCCCAAAGCGCGCGTGCGGCGCAATGGCCGCGAAATAGCCATCCCGACCGAAGAGATCGTCGTCGGTGATCTGGTTTTGTTTGCCGAAGGCGAGCGCCTGCCGGCGGATGGCGTTGTGGTGCAGCACAACGACCTGACGGTGGACGAGGCTGTACTGACCGGCGAGTCGCTGCCCGCAACCAAATCCACCAATTCCGGCGAAGACCGCCTGTTTCAAGGTACGGTGGTTGCCACCGGAATGGGTATCGCCCGCGTGGAGGCTGTCGGCAGCGCTACCGAATTTGGCAAATTAGGCAAATCCATTGAGGCAATCGAGCCGGAGCCAACGCCCTTGCAGCGGCAGATTGATCGCTTTGTACGCCAAATGATGCTGGCCGGTTTGCTGGCGTTCGTACTCGTGTTTGCGATCAACTATTACTACGTCGGGAAGGCTATCGCAGCGTTGCTTTTCTCCCTTTCGCTGGCCATGGCCATACTCCCTTCGGAAATCCCCGTTGCGTTTGCTGCATTTATGGCATTGGGGGCATACCGCATGACCAAACAAAAAATCCTGGTAAAACAACCCCGGACGGTGGAAAGCCTCGGTTCAGCTACCGTGATTTGCCTCGACAAAACGGGGACCATCACCGAAAACCGGATGTCTGTGGCCGAAGTGGTGGACTACACGGAGCACAAACGCTGCCTCGAATACGCGATGTGGGCCAGCGAACCCAAGCCTTTTGATGCCATGGAGCAGGCCATTCATGCGGCCTATGCCGAGCAAACACCCAAAGATTTGCGCCCGGATTTTCAACTCGTACACGAGTATCCCCTGGGTGGGGTGCCGCCCATGATGACGCATATTCAGGAAAACAGTGCCGGAAAACGGGTGGTAGCCACCAAAGGTGCGGTGGAGCGAATCCTGATGGTTTGCCTGCATCTGGACGATGAAACGCGCACAGCGGTATTGAAAAAAACACATGAAATGGCCGGCAAAGGCTACCGCATTCTCGGGGTAGCTACTGCCGAATGGCCCGGCAATGATTTTCCGGATGATCCGGACAAATTTCCGTGGGCATTTGAAGGGCTGGTGGCATTGTACGACCCTCCCAAACCCAATATTCAGAAAGTATTCAATCAGTTTTATGCCGCGGGTATTCAGGTAAAAATGATCACGGGTGACTATCCGGAGACGGCGCTCAACATTGCTAAACAAAGCGGATTGCGCCACGACGGGGTGTTCCTCACCGGCGAACGCGTCATGCTTTTGAGCGATACCGAATTACAGGCTACCGTTGGCGAAGTCAATATTTTCGCCCGAATGTTTCCCGCCGCAAAATTGCGTGTGGTGGAGGCGCTCAAAACCAACGGAGAGGTGGTGGCTATGAGCGGCGACGGCGTGAACGACGCACCAGCCCTCAAGTCCGCCCAAATCGGCCTGGCCATGGGCAAGCGCGGCACCGAAATTGCCAAAGCTGCCGCCTCCATGGTGCTGCTCGACGATAACCTCGGCCGAATGGTAACAGCGCTCGAAATGGGGCGCCGCATCTACAACAACCTGCGCAAGGCCATCCGGTACGTCATCAGCATCCACGTGCCGATTGTGCTGGTGGTCGTGTTGCCGCTGGTTTTCGGCTGGACCTACCTGCATATACTGACGCCTATCCATGTGATTTTTATGGAACTCATTATGGATCCCACCTGCGCGATTGCGTACGAAAACGAACCCGCTGAACCGAACATGCTCAAAAAGCCGCCGCGGGCCGCCAATGCACCGCTTTTTTCGTCATCGGAACTAACCCTGAGTATCGTGCAGGGCTTAGCCATCACGGCGGGCGTTTTTGCCCTGTACCACTACGCGGTGGCACAAGGAGCAGGCGAACAAAAAACCAGAGCTTTTGTGTTCGCCACGCTCATGCTGTCCAATGTTTTTCTCACGCTGGCTAATCGCTCCTTCCAGTTTACGATCGTCCGAACGATTTTCTACACCAACCGCTCTATCTGGATCATGCTGGCAATCGCGACGGGCATTCTCGCGGCGGTTCTGTTTGTGCCCTGGCTGAACGACCTGTTCAAATTGGACCCGCTATCGTGGAGCGAGATCGGGCTTTGCGCGGGCACGGCGTTGGTGAGTGTAGGCTGGTTTGAAATATGGAAGTGGGGCAAGGCACGGTTTGGCGCGCGTTAGAGACCGCGCCTACTGTTTTTGAGCGAGGAGGATCAAATGGGTCGAGGTGGTACCGTCCTTTTTGGTGTACGGTTTTCGGATAAGGTCCGTGTTGGAAAATCCATTGGTTTGCAGCCCCTTGAGTAAGTAGTCCGCTTCGTGGAGGTACACGTACATCCTGGTTTTGCGATCGCTGCTGGTTTCGAAGCCCGACTGCTCGTAGTCGCCCTCAATGGCGCTGAGGTACAGAATGCCGCCGGGGTTCAGCCGGTTGGAGCAGTCCTGCAGCAGTTTGGTACAATCTGTTTTTGATAAATACGGTAGGCAAAACCCGCACACGATGCCGTCGAACCTGGCGGCCAAGTGGTCCATTTCCCGGCAATCCAGGACTTCGCAGCGGGCTGTCGGGTTGTTTTTGCCGGCGAGCGCGACCATATTGGGCGCTGCGTCGGTGGCGAGGATGTCAAAATCCGGGCGTTTCCGCAGCAAGTACCGGGTGATGTTGCCGGGACCGCAGCCAATTTCGAAAATCCTGGCGCCGGGTTTTTCGATACGCCGGCAAAAAGCATCGTAGGTGTCGTCGTATAGGTCCAGGTCCATAAAATTGGTCTGGTAGAGTTCGGCGACGCTGTCCCACGCCTGGATGGTTTCGTTTTCGATTTTTGTCCTGGCAGAGTAGAGACTTTCCAGGTTTTTGAAACCTGGAAAGTCTGGTGCATTAGATGATGGGACTTCCATACGCGCGGTATTTTTTTGCAAGTTTACGGAAAACCCCGCATTGCCCGCAGGGTTGATTCCGTCAGCGGCGGTAACCCGAATTCATTTTTTAAATACAAACAAATGCCCGCATCCAACTGGGAGAGGAAAACCTCGTGATAACCTCGTGATATTTCGTGCCAATCTTTGCTTGTAAATAGCCGCACCATGCTTCAAGTGCTCATCGTCGAAGACGACCCGAATATTGCAGAACTCATTGCCGTCCACTTGCGCGACCTGCCCGCCCACGCCACCATCTGTGAAAAAGGCTGGCAAGGCTTGGACGAAGCACTGACGGGTAAATACCAATTTCTCATCCTCGACCTCGGGCTGCCGGGGCTGGGCGGCTTGGAAATCTGCCGTCAACTCCGGCAGCGCCATCAAGCCCTGCCCATACTCATGCTCACTGCCCGCTCGGAGGAGGCAGACAAAATCGCGGGACTCGAAATTGGAGCCGACGACTACCTTACCAAACCGTTCAGCCCTGGCGAACTGCTCGCCCGTATCCGAACCATCCTGCGGCGCACCCAACGCGAGACTAAAATTTCGGAAAAAAACCTCGAACGCCTCCAACGCGGCAGCCTGACAATGGATTTGGTCAAAAAATTGGTTTACAAAGGCGGGCAAAACATCGAACTTACGGCCAAGGAATTTCACCTGCTGCAACTTTTTATGCAAAATCCGGGGCGCGGTTTTTCGCGGCAAGAAATTCTGGACGAGGTTTGGGGCGAGCAGTTTGAGGGTTTGGAGCACACCGTCAATTCGAACATCAACCGCCTGCGGGCGAAAATCGAAGACGATTTTTCGAACCCCAAATTTATCCTTACCGCATGGGGCGTGGGTTATCGCTTTAATTCCGATGTTTGATTTTTTTATTCGGCTAACATTTAACGTTCAATTGTTGAAAAATTTCTCCAAAGAAAAGCAACCTGCAGCCGAAACGCTCACCCTCGTCAAGTCGCGCCTGCGTCGCGTGATGACCGTCGTTGTGATGGGTTTTCTGATTTTGGTCGCTTATTTTTCGGTTTGGATGTACCGCAACAGCCTCGATCAAGCCGAATTCGCCACGCTCAACCGGCTTGCAGGCATCGTGTACACCCTTGCTATGCAAATTGACGGCGACGAGCACGAGCAGTTGATGCAGCGCCACTCCCGACAAGACGACATCCGATGACTCGATTTACCAAAAAATCCATACCGTGCTGCGTCGCAACCACGATGCGAATATGCTCCAAACGCCGATCTATACCATCGTCATGGAACCCGGCAAGCACCATGAATTTGGCGTGACCTCTGCCGATCAGCCCTATTTTCGGCACCCATACCACTCCGCTCCCGCCCCGTTGATGGTCGAAAACCGCGAAAACGCGACCATCCCTCGCTACCACGACGAGTTTGGCACATGGCTGTCGGCGTTCGCAGCCGTGAAAAATCGGGCTGGGCAGACCGTCGCATGGTTGCAAGCCGACGAGCATTTCGACGATTTTATCGTTTCCGCACGGTCGCAGGCTTTGCAAAATCTGCTGCCCATACTGCTCGTTTTTATCGTTTTTTTGCTGATTTTGGTAAAAATTATCCAGCCCATCCTCGAAAATGAACACCGCCGGCACGATACCCTGCAAAATGCCTTGCTCGAAAACCAACAAATCAGTGCGCAACTTGCCGAGAGCTTGGAAAAAATCACCGCTCTGGACGACTTCCGAAAGGAAATGATTGCCAACGTTTCGCATGACCTACGCACCCCGCTCGCCAGCGTGCTGGGCTACCTCGAAACTGTCGTCAATAAACGCGAGCAACTCCATGCCGACGAGCGACAACGTTTTTTGAGTGTCGCGCTGGTGGAGGCGCGGCGGCTGCATCGGTTAGTGGGCGATTTGTTCGAACTCTCGAAATTGGAAAGCGGGCAAATTCAACTCGAAATCGAGCCGTTTAGCATCGCTGAATTGGCGCAGGATACCCTCCAAAAATATCAATTGCAGGCGGAGGGAAAGCAAGTCCGACTGCTCACCGAGTTTGCCCCTGCGCTACCGATGGTCGCAGGCGACATCCGTTGGCTCGATCGCGTGCTGCAAAATCTTCTCGACAACGCCCTGCGCCACGCCGAACCCAACGGTTTTGTGATGATTACTCTGTTTTGGGAGGGCGAAAAAGTGCATCTGAAAGTTTGCAACTCCGGCGACCCGATTCCGGAAGCCCACCTGCCGAAGGTTTTTGACCGATATTTCAAATCAGCAAACCGAAAAAAAGCAGGCTCCGGGCTGGGACTGACCATTGTCAAAAAAATCATAGACTTACACGGCGAGCAGGTCTGGGCGGAGGTCAACGGAGAGGTGACGACTTTTCGGTTCACCTTGCCCAAATTAGGCATTCCCAATTCCTAGTGCAAGCACTGTGATACTTTCGTGATAACCCGCCCGCACTTTTGTGTCAAAATTTGATTTTCTAATTTAAAACTCAATTTTGACATGAAATTTAGAACTGCAATCCTCACCACACTACTCAGCGCCATCGCTATTTTCACCGCCTGTAAAAAAGAAACCGAAGAGGTTTTGGTGGACTCCAACCTCCCGCAAGGAGCACTCACCGTCAGCCGGTCAGGCAGTATCACCGAGCAAAATGCCACGGGATCGAAGGGCGCCGTCCAACTCGGCACGGACACGAAGAACATTCAATTCGTCAAGTTCGGCGCCGATTTCTCGACCGTTTTGGCGACTGGTACGGTCTCCGTTTACCTCAGCACCACAAAAGACTTCGTCGCCGATCCCGCCAACGGCAACCCCAACCTGCGACTCATTGGTATCGTCCAAAAAAACGGTGAGCAACACTTCAAACTCGACCCGAATGCCGATGCAAAATTTACCCATCTCATCCTCTGGTGCGGTTCGGCGAATATTCCCTTCGGTTTCGCTGAACTGAAATAGCGACCTGGCATTTGCTCTTCCAAGAAACATGCGCTTCTGTCGGGGCGACGTCCGAGACTTCGCCCCGACCTTTTTATTACACCGTCAATTGTTTTTAAAAAAATGAAAATTCTTTTTTTTAAAATGATGATTTTTATCGGATTAACTGCCTTCAGCACGGCATCTGCCCAAAGCGGCTGGACGCGTCCAAAGGGCAGTTTTTTCGGGAAAATCGACCTCTCCAACCTCTCCGCCAACACTTATTTTTCCCCGACCGGAACTAAACTGACGACCAACACTTTCCGCCAAACTTCCGTCAATTTTTATGGCGAGTACGGTTTGTATAACCGCTTGACGCTTATCGCCGCCGCACCGCTCCTACGCCTCAACTCTTTCGTCGGCACGGAAACCGTCGCCGGGCAGGGCGATTTGCGGCTCGAATTGAAGTATCGACTGACTAAAAACGACCAAATCCCCATCGCCCTGAGCATAGCACCCGAACTGCCCACCGGACGGCGCAACGCCTTTTCGAACAGCAAAACCATGGCAGGCGAACGCATCAACCTTCCCACCGGCGACGGTGAACTGAACTTTTGGACGACCCTCGCCGTCTCCAAATCTTTCGAAAAAGCCTACTTCAGCGGCTTCGCCGCTTACAATTTCCGCACGTCGTACGAGGGTTTGGCGTTCCGCGACCTGTACCAATTCGGTATTGAAGGCGGCTGGAATCCCGCCCGGCGGCTTTGGCTCAACGCCAAACTTCGCGCCCAATTCAGCACCGGAGAAAGTCTCCATCCCGAACTCGGTTTCGTGCGCGGTGATGGCACCACCTACACACTGGCGAGCGCCGAGGCATTTTATAAATTCAATAAAAACTGGGGCGCCGCTGTTACTTTCCTCACAGGCGGCGACTGGCTCGCACCGCTCAAAAACATCTACGTCGCACCGTATTTTTCTGTAGGCGTAGTGTATGAAAAATGAGAGGTTTATGTTCCAAAATTATCCGTAGTAACGCTCTAAAAATAACTTCACTGAAATCAGATGCCATACCAACCGCCGCGCTTGGTGTTTTCACCAAGCGCACTGCCGTGATTCGTGCTAAAACATTTGTGCTTGGTGAAAACACCAAGCACGGCGGTTGGAGGAATCGTGAAGTTGTTCTTTAAGCATTATTTAGCACTCCATTTCTTCGATTTTTAAAAAAACAAATCATGCGACACCAGTCATTTTTTCTACTTTTCCTACTCATTTTTGTCTTAGCTGCTTGCCAAAAAAGCGAGACGACCGACCCCATGACCGACCTAAACCCCAACCCCGGCGATACGACCGCCTTTGCCGTACTCAAAACCGGTTCATTTATTGGGCAAAACGGTTACCCCGCCAGCGGAACAGCGCAAATCATCCGCGACGACAAGCAGCAACATTTTGTGCGCCTCGGCGCGGATTTCAAAACTTCGTTTTCAACGGGCTCGGTCACGATATACCTCTCTAAAAACGCCAACTTGAAATTAAGCGATGTCGCCTCGTACTACCGTTTAGCTGCCATCAGCGCCAACGGGCAGCACGATTTTTCGATTTCCGCCGCCCAAGCCGGTGACTTTCAATTTGCAATTGTCTGGTGCGCCCCAGCGGGCATCCAATTTGGGCGGGCGGAGTTGAAGTAAAAGTTGACCAGAAAATATATAAAAGTTAGCGTTTAGCAAGAATGTCAGGAGGCCGGTTCGGCCCTTCTGACTTTTTTTTCGAAAAAAACTAGTAACTATACTGCGTCGTTCCCTCCGGCAGAGCAGGTAATTATTGATTCTATGCAGATCATGACAGCGAACGTACTTATTTTCGCCGAACAAAATCATGTTTAACATACGAACAAATACATGCCCAGCACACACCTTTGCCCCAACTGCCAATCCGACCTGACCTACGAAAACGAAGGTTTGATGATGTGTTCCCAGTGTTTTCACGAGTGGGATCCTGCGACCGTTACTGCCGCAAGCGAAGAGCCAGGTCTCAAAGTTTTTGACTCGAACGGAAACGAACTGCACACGGGCGACTCGGTCATCGTCATCAAAGACCTGCCCGTGAAGGGCATGCCCAGACCCGTGAAAGCCGGCACAAAAGTGAAGAACATCCGCCTGACCGACGGCGACCACAACATTGACTGCAAAATCGAAGGCTTTGGGTCAATGGGCTTGAAATCGGAGTTTGTGCGCAAGGCGTGAATACTTTGCTCAAATCGTCACATACCAACCCATGTACAACCAGAACTGGTGCCGTTGTGCGCCTGCCGAAAAAGCGTTTGTCCGGTAGTCCGGCCCAAGTTCGAGTTTATTCCGGTCGCTGATATTCAGCCCGACCACACCGACCGCCCGTACTTCCATGCCCAACGCCCGGCCATCCAGAATACCCAGATACTCGTTGTTCAACTTGGCATACCACTCCCCGGGATCCACATTTCGCCCCTGAAGTGGTATCTCTGCCGATATGCGGTACCGAAGCCGGAATACGAACGGTTCGCCCCGGCTTATGGTCTGGTCGGTTGTGACGCGTTGCCCGGTGCGGAGCACCCCGAGCCGGCCTATGGATGAGTATTGCTGGGTGAACCGGTGGGCTTTGGTGCCACCTTCCAGTCGGATCATGTACCCTGCGCCGATGGTGGTGCCGATAGCTGTTTTCCGAAGAACAAGACCTGCAATGTCGGTTCGTTCATACCGATATCCGCCTTTTTCAATATGGTCAAACGTGCCTTCTGAAAGTATTTGACGGGATTCGATCCGAAGATTAGCCCGCCAGTTGCCGGTAATATCTGTTGTCAGGTTGATCTGGGGTAAACAGCCGGCACGATAGCTGGACTGTGCAGCGATCGTCTGGCAGAAACAGGTTGTAAGCGCCGGGACTATCCAATACAGTTTCATCAGTAATCCAGGTTATCTGTGTTCCGGGGAATGATTTCTAACAAGTTTTCCAATTTCCCCTGAGCATCAAACAGCGCTTCATACAAGACAGGCGCCTTGTCGATTTTGCAGGAAAATACGATTTCGATGCGTTCGGTGTATTGCTCGGCAGTCGAGCCTTCCCGAATCACCGCTTGTAGGCCACGTGCGGTCCCCGTCCACTGGCGTTGCACTCGGGTGATGCGATATTTGGAGCATCGGCCGGTCAGTTCCTCGGTTATCGCGTGTTGCACGACGTTTGTCAGGTGGTCAAACCGGATGACCATTTCTACGTCCTGAATGACGCCCAAGCTGTCAAACTCAATGCTATAATGGCGCCCGTTTCTGGTTGCTTTAGCTTCGAAACTGTAAAAACCAAGGTTGATTTCCTTGTACCAGCGTACTTTTCCTTTGTCTATGCAAGCAGAAACAAATGCCTCGGCAGCAGCCGGTACCGCTTGCGGCCGGATACGGATTTCACGTTCGAATTTTTGTTGGGCGTGAACCGGATTATATCCGAGCGCCAGGAAGGCAAACGTAAGGAGGCAGGCGCAAACCAATTTGATAGTATGCATAGGAATAGTAGTGTGGTTTTATCCTTTCTCTAATTTAAAAAAGACAATTCCAACGGTTATTCCGGAGAATGGTTCAGCCTCGACAGAATTTGGATGGTTTACTGCTTGGGCCCGGATGGAATATCAACAATTTCCTAATACCATCCAGATAATTACAAAAACTATTATGGTGCCTAAGCAGCCACCGCCTAATTTTTTTGCTCCGACACCTGCAATCAATCCTCTGAATATATTGTTCATCGTAAAATAAGTTATGCTGCTTGTTGAGCCGCTTCTATATTGATTACATCAGTTACTACGTCCTGATTTTGCAAAGTTGATAAGTTAAGAAACGAGTCGCATTACACTGTTTTTGAAAGGTGTTACATGATTCACACATTGCCTTTGCTTCAAATTGAATTCGCCGTTAGGGAACTCCTGACTTTACTTTTTCTTCCAGGATGGCAGCGTCATTGTTTTATAAAAAAAATCCCGCGCCTCCGCAGTGAAATGCCCTTGTCAGACGGACTTACAACTTCCTATCTTCGCGCCGCCAAACACTCAACACGTGACAAACGATATCTTGCCATTGCTCTCCCTAGCTGCTCGCAGCCGCATCCTCATCATTGACGGCGCCATGGGCACCATGATCCAGCAGTATCGGCTGGAAGAGGCCGACTTTCGGGGCGAGCGCCTCCAAAACCACCCGCGCGACCTGAAGGGCAACAACGACCTGCTCTGCCTCACCCGGCCCGATGTGGTCGAAGCAATCCACCGCGCCTACCTGGATGCCGGGGCCGACATCATCGAAACCAATACATTCAACAGCACCAGTATTTCACAGGCCGACTACGACACCTCGGACTTGGCCTATGAAATGAATGTCGCCGCGGCCCAAATCGCCCGCCGCGCTGCTGATGATTTTACGGCCAAAAACCCCGACAAACCCCGCTTCGTCGCCGGCGCCCTCGGCCCGCTAAGCAAAACACTCTCGCTTTCGCCCGATGTGAACAACCCTGGCTACCGGGCGCTCACGTTCGATGAAGCCCGAGAAGCGTATGCCGAACAAACCCGCGGCCTGCTCGACGGCGGCGCGCATATCCTGCTTGTCGAGACTATTTTCGATACACTGAACTGCAAGGCTGCCCTGTTTGCCATTGACGAGGTTTTTGAAGAAAAAAACATCCGCGTGCCGATCATGATCTCCGGCACAATTACCGACGCTTCCGGCCGCACGCTCAGCGGCCAAACGGTGGAAGCGTTCTGGATTTCCATCAAACATGCCCGCCCGTTTTCTGTGGGACTCAACTGCGCCCTCGGCGCCAAAGAAATGCGCCCGCATATCGAGGCGCTATCCACTATTGCCGATTGTTTCATCAGCGCCTACCCCAATGCCGGCCTGCCCAATGAATTCGGCGAGTACGACCAAACTCCGCACGAAATGTGCGCCTTCGTGGAAGATTTCGCCCGCTCCGGCCTCGTCAATATCGTCGGCGGATGCTGCGGCACTACACCGGAACATATCCGCCATATCGCCAGGCATGTGGCGGGGGTGACGCCGCGAAACCCCAACCCCAACCCCGAAAATACCAGTCCTACGAACAATCAAGCCCCCCTCCCATCTGGGGGAGGGGATGGGGGTGGGGCCGGGGCCGAGGCGTACACCATGCTCTCCGGCCTTGAACCTCTCATCATCCGGCCCGAAACCAACTTCGTGAACATCGGCGAACGCACCAACGTGACCGGCTCCCGAAAATTTGCCAACCTTATCAAGTCAGGAAATCTGACGGAGGCGCTGAGCGTGGCACGCCAGCAGGTGGAAAGCGGCGCCCAGATTATTGATGTGAATATGGATGAGGGCCTGCTGGATTCTGAAAAAGCCATGGTGGATTTCCTGCTGCTGGTGGCTGCAGAGCCGGATATTGCCCGCGTGCCTGTGATGGTGGACTCGTCCAAATTTTCGGTCATCGAGGCAGGTTTGAAATGTTTGCAGGGTAAAAGCATTGTCAATTCCATTTCCATGAAGGAGGGCGAGGCGGGGTTTATCCGGCAAGCCAAAATTTGCCGCCGCTACGGCGCGGCAGTAGTGGTCATGGCCTTCGACGAGCAAGGCCAGGCGGATACGGCGGAACGCAAGGTGGAAATTTGCCAACGCGCCTACCGCATCCTGACCGAACAGGTCGGCTTCGACCCCACGGATATTATTTTCGACCCCAATATCTTCGCCGTGGCCACCGGTATCGAGGAACACAACGACTACGCCATCCACTTTATCGAGGCCACGCGCATCATCAAACAAACCTGCCCGGGTGCTAAAATCAGCGGCGGGGTGAGCAATCTTTCCTTCTCTTTCCGAGGCAACGACAAGGTGCGCGAAGCCATGCACGCGGCATTTCTGTACCACGCCATTCAGGCCGGCATGGACATGGGCATCGTTAATGCCGGGATGATCGAAGTGTATGCGGAGATTCCCCCGGACCTGCTACAACGCATCGAAGATGTGTTGTTCAACCGGCACCCCGGCGCTACGGAGGAACTGGTGCGCTTCGCCGAATCGCTGCGGGATACCGGCGGTCGCAGTATCGAGAGAGACCTCGCCTGGCGCGAAGCTCCCGTGGAGGCGCGCATCACCCACGCGTTGGTCAAAGGCATTACCGAATTCATCGAACTGGAAACCGAAGAGGCGCGGCAGAAGTTTGCCCGGCCGCTTTCCGTCATTGAAGGGCCGCTCATGGACGGCATGAACGTAGTGGGCGATCTGTTCGGGGCCGGCAAAATGTTCCTGCCGCAGGTGGTGAAAAGCGCCCGTGTGATGAAAAAAGCCGTGGCGTACCTCACGCCGTTCATTGAGGCTGAAAAAAGCAGCAGCGGGGTAGGGGGACGCGGAAAAATCCTGCTTGCTACGGTCAAAGGCGACGTCCACGATATCGGAAAAAACATCGTCGGCGTGGTGCTTGGCTGCAACAATTACGAAATCGTGGACCTCGGCGTGATGGTGCCTGCCGACAAAATTCTGCAAGCTGCCATCGAGCACCGGGTGGACATCATTGGCCTTTCGGGCCTCATCACCCCCTCGCTGGACGAGATGGTGCACGTTGCCCGCGAGATGCAACGGCTCGACATGAAACTGCCCCTGCTCATCGGTGGCGCCACTACGTCCAAAACCCATACCGCCGTGAAGGTGGAACCGAAATACCAAAATGCACCCGTTGTCCACGTCCTCGACGCCAGCCGGAGCGTAGCCGTGGTGAGTTCTTTGCTTACGCAAAACGCGGTGGAAAACACAGCGTTTATCGCGGGCGTAAAAGCCGAGTACGAACAAATCCGCACGGCGCGCGCCGGACGACAATCGGCCAAAGAATTCCTGTCGCTGCCCGCCGCCCGAGCCAATAAATGGACAACCGACTGGGCTGCCTACGCACCGCCCAAGCCCACATTTCTCGGCGTCAAAATTTTTGAAGATTACCCTTTGCACGAACTCGCCGCCTACATAGACTGGACGCCGTTTTTCCAAAGTTGGCAACTGGCGGGCAAGTACCCGGCTATTTTGGAGGACTCGGTAGTTGGCGTGGAAGCGAAAAAACTTTACGACGATGCGCAGCGTCTGCTCCGTCAAATCGTAGACGAAAAGTGGCTCACGGCCCGCGCCGTCATCGGCCTTTTCCCGGCCAATTCCGTAGCCGATGACGATCTGGAAATTTTCACCGACGACAGCCGCACTGGCGTGGACGTGATGCTTCACCATTTGCGACAGCAAAACAAAAAAGCGCCGGGGCTGCCCAATTTTTGCCTCAGTGATTTCGTAGCCCCCAAGGAAACCGGTGTGCCCGACTACCTCGGCGCGTTTGCCGTCACGGCGGGTATTGGCATCGAAGAGCACGTCAAAAAATTTGAGGCTGCACACGACGATTACCACGCCATTCTGCTCAAGTCCCTCGCCGACCGCCTCGCCGAGGCACTGGCCGAACGGATGCACGAACGTGTGCGCAAGGAATTTTGGGGCTTCGCCCAAACGGAAAACCTGAAGAATGAGGCACTCATCGCAGAGGCATATCGGGGCATCCGCCCGGCGCCGGGCTATCCTGCCTGCCCCGAGCATACGGAAAAACGAACCCTGTGGCAGATGCTGAATCCCGATCAGGTGGGCATCACGCTCACGGAGAGTTGCGCTATGTACCCGGCGGCCTCGGTGAGCGGCTGGTATTTTTCGCATCCGGAATCCAAATACTTTGGACTTGGCCAAATCGGAAAAGACCAGGTTGAAAGCTACGCCCGGCGCAAAGGCATGTCCATCGCGGAAGCGGAGCGCTGGCTGGCGCCGGTGTTGAATTATGATGTATAAACAATCAGGTGCCCGGAGCGCGTCACCGCATCAATTCCAACACCAGCGGCGTGTTCCGCTCCAATCGTAGTTTTCCCAGATCGGACAGGACCTGCCCGGTTACCACATTCCGGGCTTGTGCAAATCCCTGCATCCGCTCGGCAAAACGCCGGGTATCTACCGTACGTTCGGTATTGGCGGTGTTGAGAAGTACCATGATAGTCCTTTCCTCGTCATAGCGGAAGAAGGTGTACACCCCGTCCTCCGGCACAAACTGCATGAGCCGCCCCGTTTGCAGGGCGGGTGTGGCATTGCGGTAGCGGAGGAGGGTGCGCATGAAGTCGAATGCCTCGTTTTCCCGGGCGGTACGGCCCGCAGTTGTGAATTTATCTGTCGAATCGCCCGGCCAACCGCCTGGAAATTCCTTGCGGATATTGCCATGTGAGGGCGCTTCGAAGCCGGTGCCCAGGATTTCCGTAGCGTAATAAATTTGCGGAATTCCACGGGTCGTGAGCAAAAAAGCAATGCCGCTTTTGTACTTGTCCAGGTTTTCGTCAATGATGGAAAAAAAGCGGCTCATGTCATGGTTATCCAGCATGATCACATTGCGGGTGGGGTCTTCGTAAAAATAGTCTTGCGTCAACGTGTAGTAAATTCGGGCTGCGCCCTCCGTCCAGCCCTGCTCCCGTTTGAGCGCCTCCTGAATGGCGAAGGCGATCTGAAAATCCACAACGCCCGGCATATTGGAATCAAACTTTGCCCTGGCCATGGGCTGCTTATCGGCAAAAAAGCCCTGCACCAGCACATCGTACTCCCAGACCTCTCCAAACAGGTGAATTGCCGGATATTCCGCGCGGATTTCCGCAGAAAAGCGGCTCATAAAATCCAGATCAGAGTAGGCGTACGTATCAATGCGAAACGCATCGAGGCCGGAGTATTCCACCCACCAGATAGCCTGCTGGATGAGGTAGTTGGCTACGAACGGGTTGCGTTGGTTCAGGTCGGGCATAGACGGCGCAAACCAGCCGTTGTTGAAGCGCTTCTTGTCGTATTCGGAAGCGTACGGATCCAGTAACGTAGGCGTGCGGTAGGACGTTTGGGTCATTTCGGGCCACACGTTGAGCCAGTCTCGGGTGGGCAGGTCTTTGATCCAGTAGTGGTTGTCGCCGATATGGTTGGGCACTACATCGCGCACGACTTTGATGCCGCGGTCGTGGCAAGCGCGCACGAGGTCGCGGTACAGTTCATTGGTGCCAAGACGGCGATCAATGCGGTAGAGGTCGGTAATGGCGTAGCCGTGGTAGGATGTTCGGGCTTGATCGTTTTCGAGTTCGGGATTGAGCCAAATCGCCGTGATGCCGAGGTCTTTGAGGTAGTCCAACCGATTAAGTACGCCTTTCAGGTCGCCACCGTGACGGCCGAGCAAAGAGTCGCGGGCAAGCCCGTCGAGCATCCCGGGCACGTTGTCGTTGGCAGGGTCGCCGTTGGCGAAGCGGTCGGGCATGATGAGATATACCACGTCGCGGCTGGTAAGTCCCTGTCCTTTGGGCGCCCGGTTGCGCTGCCAGATAGGGAATTCGTGGGTAAATGCGGCCGCCTTGTTCGGATGCGTGAATATCAGCGGCACCTTTTGCTGGGGCGCACCTTCGGCAATGTACAGGGTAAGGAACAGGTAATTCGGGCTGTCGCCGCGTTCGATTTTTTCCAGTTTTACCCCCCTGGCTTTGCCCAAATGTACCTCGTAGGCGGCCAGGCCCTCGCGGCGTACCAATACTTGCACGCGGTTGTGCTGCATGCCGGTCCACCAATTGGGTGGCTCTACGCGCAGGTCATCGGCTACAGCCGACACAACTTTCGGCGTTATCGGGCGGCGGTGCGGGTTGCCAAGGTAATTTCTACAGGAAAGGCAAACGGAAACCGAAGCCCCAAGGAAGAGCAGGAGGAAAATGTATTTCATTTCAAAAGCATTTTGGCCATTGGCAAAACCAGTGGTATTTCGCTTGAAAGCCAAGAGAAATACCACTGGTATTTTTTACTTGCCGCGCACCAATCCGATCAGGAACAAGAGTACCAGTGCCCCGATGACGGACGTGATGATGTGGCTGACGAGGCCGCTACCAATGGCAACGCCGAGCACGCCGAACAACCAGCTGCCTACAAAGGCGCCGATGATACCAACGATGATGTTGCCCAGCAGGCCAAAACCGTAACCACTGCGAATAACTCCGGCCAACCAGCCCGAAACCGCGCCGATGATGAGGGTAAAGATCAAGTTTTCCATAATCAACTTTTTTTAGTGATGAGCGATGAGTGATGAGTTATGAGCGATGAGTACTCTACGAGACTCATCGCTCATAACTCATCACTAAACTGCTTTTTTTTCTCGAATTTGAAGGCACATTAGTGCTGCCAGAGCCAATAATCCACCACCTACGGTCACGGCGGCGATACGGTTGTTGTCCAGCAGGTTTTCCATGACCCAGCCGAAAAATACGGTGGCGGCAATCTCGGGGAGGACAATGAAAAAGTTGAAAATGCCCATGTAAATGCCCGTTTTTTCGGCGGGAAGGGCTGGCGCGAGTATGGCGTAGGGCATGGACAAAATGCTCGCCCAGGCAATGCCCACACCGGTCATTGGCAGTAAAAGCAGATACTGGTTGTGGATTAGCCCGACAGACAACAACGCTGCCGCGCCAAATGTCAAACAAATAGCGTGTGTTCTCTTTTTACCGAAACGACTTGCAATCGAGGGCAGTAAAAACGCAACCAAAAACGTGATAAGGGAATAAAATGCAAAGCAAACCCCGCCCCACTCGTTGCCGTTTACGCGGCGTTTTATATTATCGGCTACCGTACTTTGAAATGTTGCCACGGTGCCAAACCGGGTGGTCAGTTCTTCCGCACTGACCCGGCTCTTTTCATCTTTCACCGGTGTGCGTTCCGCCAGACCGGCAAAATCGGTCCCCAAACCGGCTTTTTCATCGCACCGGTACTGTTTGTGGTACACTTCGTATTTGGACAGGCTGTCGTCGTATTGAAAAACCGAACGCGTAGTAGCCACCCCAAAATAGAACCACATCAGAAACAATCCGGGCCAGGTCAGGATTTGTACCAAAGCCAGTTGGCGCATGGTTGTCGGCATATTTCGAATCGCATAAAAAATTTCCTCTACGCCTGCGCCAAACCCTTTTTTCTCCTCTTTGGCTTTTTGAAATGCGCTGATGTTTACCGGCGGGTATTCCTTGGTGGTGAGTACGGTGTAGAGCACTGCACTGATAAAGGCTACCGCACCGGCATAGAAAGAGATTTTGACCGAAAGCGGAATAACGCTGGTGCTGGCACAGTCGTCAAGTGCGCCCAGGTTGAAGAAGTTGGTCAGGATAAAGGGTAACGCCGAGGCTATGACAGCGCCGAGGCCGATAAACATGCTTTGCATGGTGAATCCACGTGTTTGCTGGTCCTCCGGCAACATATCGGCCACGAAGGCGCGAAACGGCTCCATACTGATGTTGATGCTTGCATCCAGAATCCAAAGCAGGCCGGCGGCCATCCATAAGGTGGAGGAGTTGGGCATGAATATCAGGGCAATAGAGGCCAGAATTGCACCTACAAGGAAATAGGGCTTCCGACGACCAAAGCGCGGGCTCCAGGTACGGTCGCTCATGTAGCCAATAATCGGCTGCACGATCAAACCTGTGAGTGGAGCGGCCAGCCATAAAATAGGAATTTGATGGGGGTCTGCGCCCAGATACTCATAAATGGCGCTCATATTGGCCATTTGCAGCCCCCAACCAAATTGGATACCCAAAAATCCGAAACTCATATTCCAGATTTGCCAGTAGTTGAGACGCGGTTTTTGCCAGGAGGAGCCGGACGGCCCGGGAGTAGCAACGCTCATGCAGTTTGTTTTTTTTAATTAAAAGAAACGGTTGTCTTTTACACCCGTAAAGGAATAAAAAACCTGTTGCATGGCAGCTACTCTGAAAAAAATGTTGTTCAAAAAAATAGAGCAGTACGTTTTGTTTGTGCTATTGCGCACCTATACAGAAGCCCCCTTCCCGGTCAAATACCGGGAAGGGGGCTTCTGTTGCCATGAATGCCGAGAACAGATCAGAATTCTGTATCGTCGGGAATATCGTCCGGCTCGTCGTCGTCGCGGCGGCGGGTGACAATGATATGGTCGTCCTCTTCGGAAATACCTTCATCTACGTCTTCATCCTGCTCGCCTGCGCCATCGAACTCGGACTCCACTTCGATGTCGCCGAAATCTTCGCGCAGCACGCCCTCGTCGTCGTAGTCCTCATCCTCTTTGACCAGGCGTTTGGCCTCTTGCATCGTCATGCGAATCAGGTAATACATCTCTTCTGTCTCGAACGGAAGTGCCGAAACTAATTTTCCTTCCTTATTGGTGTATTGCACCAAAAAGGCAGCGAAGCCGGTCGGGTAACGGAGCTTGACGAGCCGGATGATGTCTTCCGGCAGGGCTTCATAATCTTTGATAACTCGTTTTTTGGCCAAGGTAAGGCAGGTATTGGTTCTGAAAATCAGCGTAGTAGCAAGCATTTGATTCGATTGGCCAACTACCGCGCCCGGTTTTGTTTGCGGGCAAATTTAAACGAATGGCTTTCGAATCATCAAAATTTTTTTTCACACTATTTTTTAATCGGCTCTTTAACGCCGTTCCCGGATTTCAATAATTTCCACACGCCGCTCCCGAGCGGCATCCGGATGGTAGATCGAGTTGCGTTCGTCGCGCAGATCATCACTGATACCGGTACGGACGGTTGTTTCCCCAAAGCTCGTCTCCGACACCTTGAGTTGCCCCGAATTGAGGTACGTCCGAAAAACACCGTCGCTATAGGTGTCAAACTGGTTGCGCACGCTGCTGATCCGGCGTTTGCCAAGCGCCAGGTTATAGTCGCTCTCGGCACGTGGACTGGTGAAGCCCTTGATCACGACTTCCATGTATTCGCCGGCCTTGAGGCGGGACAACAAGATTTCGCAAAGCTGGTCGAGCCGTTCATAACCACGGCGCACGTCGTTTTCAAAAAAATTGTCTATCTGCTGTTCGGCGGTATCACGCCTGGGGCCGTTCAGCCCTTTAGAAAATTGCTCGAGGTATTCCCCCTGGCGCTCCAGATAGGCCTGCGCCGTTTCCGCATAACTTTTTTGTGTACGGGTGCGTCGGGTGCGCTTGTCCGGTTCGTCGTTGTCAAAATACAACGGCAGTCCGACAAAATCGGCGAGAACAGGCGGAGGCGCCTCAGGCAGTTTGGGCTGTAGTTGCTCGATCGGAATCATCGGCCGCTCGATGGGCTGGGCGGGCTGCGGCGTCCGGGCGTTTTTGTCCGGCGGGGTCTCTTTAGGCGGTTCCGGGTACTCCACCACGAAAATATCGTTGCAGCAGGATTTGTTGGCCTCATCCAGGTATTGCGCACCGGGGCGGTTGCTGCTCAGATAGCCATTTTTGCTGTTCGGGCTCAGGATAAAATACAGGTCGTTGTAACTGCTGTTCAGCGCCGGCCCGACATTTTCCGGAACGGAAAACTGCGTGTCGTCGGTCATGGACGCGCGAAAAATATCATAGCCTCCGTATCCCTCCCGGCTGTCCGTACTGAGGTATAGGGTGCGTGTGGATTCGTGGAAAAAGGGCGTAGCATCGTTGCCTGGGGTATTGATTTCCGGTATGTTGACCGGTGGATCTTCAAAAAAAGGCAGTCGGAGCGGTTTCCGTCCGTCCACCGGCACATTACAGGGGCAGAACCAGTTGGTATCCAGGGGAATATACCAGATGTCCAGACCGCCCTGGCCGCCCGGTCGATCGCTGGCAAACCAGAGATTCAATTGCTCCGCAGTCGTGTCGTACGCCACAGACGGATGTGTTGTGGTGTAACCCGGCAGATTGACCGGCTCGGGCAGGCGCACAGGTTTACCCCAGCGTTTGCGAATATCCCGCACCGTAAGCCAGAGGTCGCAGCGGATGTCCGAGGCGTTCAGGTTTTTACACAACGTAAAAATCAGGAAGTTGCCATCGCCAAAATAGGTCGTGTGCGCCACGTGCGCCGAGTCTATGGACGGGAAACCTCTGTTGGCGGCTTCCCGGGGGCGGGTATTGCCGGGTGAAAAAAGCACCTTGGTCAGTTTGGTCTTGGGCAGAGCCTTGTCGTTGCGCTTGTCGAAGCGGTAGGACGAGAAATACAGGGTATCGCCCACGACAAACGGCGCAAAATCGCTGTACGGGCTATTGATCGCCTTGCCGGCATTGCGCACTTGCACGCCGGCGGTTTCATCTTGTGCATGCTGGATTGCCCAGCGGCAGGCGCTAATTTCCGCTCGGGCGCGCTCGGCAAATTCGGAGGTGGGTTGTTCGGACAGGAATTGCTCGAAAATCAGAATCGCCTCCTCGTACCGTCCCTGGTTTTTTACCACTTCGCCAAGCCGAAATGCCAGCAGCGGACTTGGGCGTTTGGCGGCTTCCACCGACTCCAGGCGGCGGTACATTTTTTCTGCCAGGGAAAACGAATAGATCTGCCGGGCGCTTTCAGCGTATTTCCACATCAGGTTTACGTCGGAAGGCTTGCGGCCCAAAGCGGTATTGTAATGCTGGAGCGCCGTACCGTAGTTTTTTTGTTCAACCGCCTGGTCGCCTGCACGCTCGTAGGCACGTCGGGATTGCCCCAATGCTGTCTGCGACAGGCCAAGCAGGCCGATGACCAGCAAGAACCACCAGCAGTTCTGCCGAACATTTTGCAGTGGAGCAGATTTCAGAGGGGTATTGCATTGGATTTTTTGCATCATCCTGATTTTGTGTTTGCTGCGCGACTAAAAGATCGGGCAGGACTTGAAGGTTTTCACTGGTGGCACGGGCAGGGCGCGGTAAACGACGGCAACCTCCACGCCGCCTCGGCCGCGCGTAGCTGCCTCGAAATCGGAAACGTTCCAGTCGTAACTGAGGCCGACCGTCCAGTCGCCGAACTCGTATTGCAGGGCCGGTATCACTGCGTCGCCCAACCGGGCGGCTATCGTGAACCGCAAAGCAGTCTCGTCCGGAGTCAACCACATCCGCGCACCGCCGCCGGCCAGGATTTCTTGCGCCTTGCCCATTTGCCAGGCGCCGGCAAAAACGACAAGATCGAAGTTTTGGTTTAACCGAACGGTCGAATTGGCGCTCAGCGCCAACCGCATGGGCAACGGCTCGCGGGCATTGTCGCGGAAACCAACCGAGGGGCGGTTCAGGTGAAATACGCCGAGACCCACGTTGGCGCCCGTGCGCAGGTCGGGCATAGAAAAACGCCAATTGATGCCTGCCGAAAGTGTAGGCTTCAGACCCGAAGATTGTTCAAAGGTTTCTTTGGTAGGCAGAGCCGGGTCGAATACGTCGCCCGTCCACTGGTTTCGGAACTTCAGTCCCGAAATATCGAACCGCCGCTGTGCCATGCCTGCGCCGAAGCCCACCGAGAGCGCGTGTCGCGGGCTCAGTGCATGCGCGACGCTGGCAGACAGACCAACTTGCGTCCAGGTGAGCCCCCCGTCGCCAGCCTTGTCGTGCTGCACCAGCAGACCAGCAGCCAGGGTGTTGTTGCCGCGTTGCAGCACCTTCTTGTCGGCCCCGAGCGCCATGGTGCGGAAAGGCACCGGCACGCTGCTCCATTGGCTCCGGTACAGTCCCATCGCCCGCAGGTCGCCGTCAAACGCGCCCGTTTGGGCCGGCCCGAAGTGCATGGGGTTGTGGTAAAACTGGGAGTAGTGCAGGTCCTGCGCTCCGGCCAATGCGGCCACGCCCAAGAAAATCAGTGTAAACAAACGGATCGGCATAGACAATTGCGGGATTGGTGGAAAGCCCGAAGGTAAAGAACTATTTTCGGGCCTTGCCGCTGCTTTTTGGAAAAAGTCGGCTTCGGGCGGAAAGGGGGTGCCTGTCGAAACACCTACCAGGTTAGTTTGTGGCCGTTCAAAAAGTCCCGCACACCCATGCGGCGTTTGCCCTCCAGTTGCAGTTCCAGTACCTGCACGAAACCATCGAGTGTACTGAATTTCAGGTAGTTCTTTCCGTCGGTAACGAGTTGTCCGGGAGGCAAATGGTGCGGCGTGTGTTCCTTTTCGGTGCGGGTAATTTTCAACGTTTTGTCGTCCAGCATGGTCCAGGCGCCCGGGTAGGGGCTGAGGCCGCGAATGAAATCATGCACCTGTTTGGTGGTCCGGTCGAACGCTATCCGGCAGGTTTCAGTAAAAATTTTAGGCGCGTGGGTGGCTTCGGTATCGCTTTGGGGCAGCGGTTTTGCAGTGCCATTTTCAATGGCCTGTACGGTGCGCAGGACAAGTCGGGCGCCAATGTCCATCATGCGGTCATGTACTTCGCCGGCAGTATCATTTTCGCCGATGGGCATTTTTTCCTGAAATAGCACATCACCGGTGTCTATCTCGTGGCGGAGGAGGAACGTGGTGACGCCCGTTTCCGGCTCGCCGTTGATGATGGCCCAGTTAATGGGCGCCGCGCCGCGATACCTGGGCAGCAGGGAACCGTGCAGGTTGAGTGTGCCGAGCGGCGGCATGGCCCATACCACTTCGGGCAGCATCCGGAAGGCGACCACCACTTGCAGATCGGCATGGCAGGCGCGGAGCTCTTCCAAAAACGCCGGGTTTTTCAGCTTTTCCGGCTGTAGCACCCGCAAGCCCCGGCTTACGGCAAATTTTTTTACAGCAGACTCCAGCAAACCGTGGCGGCCACCGGGCTTGTCGGGCGTCGTGATGACGGCCGGGATGTCGTAGCCATGGTCCAACAAAATTTCGAGAGCGGGCACGGCGAAGTCGGGCGTGCCCATGAATACGATGCGCATGGGGGCAAAAGTAGTGCGTTCCGCCAGATTCATTCTGCCGTAGTACTTTTGCCGCAACCCCATCCACCCAAAAACGAATTTTACATGAAATTTTTCCTCACCAAGGCACTGCTCGTCATTGCTCTTGCCGCTTCCGCGCAATCGTCCGGCAGCCTCTGGGTCGTGTTGTCCGGTGTGCAGTTTTCCGCAAATAAGGCGACCATCGGACGGGAGTCGGCGCGCGAACTGGATGCCGTAGCCGCCTTGCTCAAAACCGCTCCGGCAGTGACCATCGAGATCGGTGCGCACACCGACGCGAGCGGCAGCGGGAAGTACAACCTACAGCTGTCGGCACAGCGTGCCCAGGCGATTCGGACATATTTGACCAAAAAAGGAGTAGCGGCCAAACGCCTGAAAGCCAAAGGTTACGGTGAAACGCAACTCCTCAACCGCTGCAAACGCGGCGTGCGCTGCAGCGAAGAAGAAATGCGCCAAAACCGCCGGGTCGAGCTATGGGTGCAGGGGCTATCCCCGGACTCCACGACTCGGGCGCTCTGGCTGGCATTCGGCGAACCGGCGCCTGCCCGCAGGATCGTTCAAGAGCCGACAGTGCCGAAAATGAAGGCATCGCCGATTCCACCGGACACTCCGCCCGCCGGCCTGGGCGAGCCTGTTTCCGGGCAAGCCGACCCCAATCCGTTGGTACCCCGGCCGCTTCCCCGGACGTTCGCCGGATACACGATCGAGATTGCTTGTTCCGACAAGCCCGCCGTTCCGAACAGCCCCTTGCTGCGCAAACTCGACGTCGTTTTTTTGAGACAAGCACCGGGCGGCCCTTATTGCTACTACATCGGTACGTTTTTCACACTGCCCGAAGCGCAGCAGTTTTTACAGGAAAAAGCGCGTCCGGACTTCCCGAATGCGCGCGTTGCAGCTTTTATAGAGGATGAAAAACGGTACTTTACCAACTAGGATATGCAAGAACTGAACTGGACAAACGCCGAAGGCATGCACCTGTATGCCGCACACTGGCCCGTGGAAAAACCGCGCGCCGTCATCACGCTGGTACACGGACAAGGCGAACATATTGGACGGTATGCCCACTTCGCGCGCTGGTACAATGCTCAGGACGTGGCCGTACTCGGCTATGACCAGCAGGGTTATGGCCGGAGCGCCGGAGCGCGTGGCCACGCCAAAAACCTGGATGTGCTGCTGGACGATATCGGTCTGGCGCTGGACGAAACCCGGAGCCTTTACCCGAACGTGCCGCATTTCCTTTACGGACATTCGATGGGCGGGAACCTGGTGCTGAACTACCTGCTGCGCCGTAAACCAGGCCTCAGCGGCGTCATCGTCACCGCGCCGTGGGTGCGACTGGCGTTCCCGGCGCCGCTGCTGAAGGTGTTCGCCGGACGCGTCCTGAGCCGCTTCACCCCTTCGCTTCGCCTGCCAAACGGCCTTGCCGTGCATCTGCTCTCCCGCGATCGCGCAGTGGTGGAGGCATATCAAAACGACCCGCTGGTACACAATCAGCTCAGTGTAGCTGCCGGTATCCAGTTGCTGGACGCGGCCATTTGGCTGAACCACTTCGCCGGTACGTCGCCGTTGCCCCTGTTGCTTCAGCACGGCAGCGCCGACCGGATCACATCGGCTCCAGCCACGCGTGCATTGGCCGGCCGGCTCCGGGGCAGCGTCGCTTACCGGGAATGGCCGGGGCTGTTTCACGAAATTCACAACGAACCCGAACAGGAACAGGTGTTCCAGTTTACCCTGGGGTGGATGGCGGCGAATACCCAGCCACCCAATACTGCGGGATCTTCCGGATCGGCTTGAGCCAGTGCGTAAAGAGGCCGGGCCGAAGGCCGTTTTTGACCCATGCCCGACGATCTTCGCGGTGGGCATGCCAGCGGTGCCGCAGGGTGGCGTTGCTGATGCCGCCGGTGCGCATGAGCACGAGTACTTCGGGCAGGTAGCAGGCGGAAACGTGGTTTTTGTACAAAAAACGCAGCATCAGCTCGTAGTCGGCAGCAATGCGGAAATGCGTGTCGTAGCCACCAAGGGCTTCGTAGTGTTTTCGATGAACAAAAAAAGTAGGGTGGGGGGGCATCCAGCCGAAACGGAACTGCTCGCGGACGTATGCGCCGGAACGCCAGTGCCGAACGGTGCGGTGCAGCACGCGCGGATGCACATAGTTCAAATCGGCGTACACCGCCCCGGCGCCGGTTTGTTTCAAAATAGCTGCTACGCGGGCCAGCGCATTGGGGCCGGCATACACGTCGTCCGAATTGAGAATGCCAATCACGTCGCCGGTGGCCAGCGCGATCCCTTTGTTCATGGCCTCGTACAAACCCTGGTCCGGTTCGCTGATGAACCGGGCGACATGGTCGAACTCCCGCACGATGTCCACCGTCCCGTCCGTGGACGCGCCGTCCACCACAATGTGCTCTACGGCAGGGTGTGTTTGTTGGCGCACGCTCTCCAGGGTGTCCCGGATAGTGGCGGCGCTGTTGCGGGAAACGGTGATTACGGTGATGGTCATAACGGCGGGCCAAAATTAGATTGACTGGAAATGGGTTCCGGCAATTCTGCTTGTGCTTTTTTTGCAGCCGGATTTTCACCAACAACCGACAACCATGACCAATACCTTTCCCGCTACCCTTCACCACCGAACCGACAAGACGCAGGTGGCCGTCACCGTGCGGATAGCCTCCGGCATGCTGCACATTACCGCCGAGACGGAGGCGTGGCGCTGGTCGCGCACCGATCTGACGTCTGCCCGGCTGGTGGACGACGGTTCGGTGATCTTGCAAAACGGCTCGTGGTTTCTCGATGTGCAGGACCCGCGCTTTGCCCCGGCGCTGGAGGCTGGATTTGGCGGCAAAAAATTGTTTCGCCGTTCATTTTTTGACAAAATAGGCACGGCAGGTTGCTTGCTGGCTTTCGTGCTGGTGCTGCTGCCGCTACTGGCCGCCTATTTCTGGCTGGCGCCATTTGTGGCGGAACAAGCCGCCGAAAACGTGTCGCCGGAAACGGAAAAACAAATCGGCGACGCGTGGTTTCGCTCGCTCACAGAAACCTACACCGTGGATTCCGTGCGCACCCGACAGGTGCAGCAGTTTTGCGATTCGCTGCATTTTGGCGGCGACTACGACCTTCGCATCACGGTGGTGAACGAGCCGGTGGTCAATGCATTTGCCCTGCCCGGCGGGCACATCGTTGTGTTCGATAGTATCCTCGGCATCATGGATGCTCCGGAACAATTGGCCGGGCTGCTGGCACACGAAGCAGCCCACGTACAACTGCACCATTCCACCCGGGCTGTTTTTCAGGAATTGGCAAGAAACCTGTTTTTCACGCTCTTGCTCGGCGACGACGGCAGCCTGTCCGGTATCGTGGCCCGGCAGAGCGACAAATTGCTCGGACTTTCCTACTCGCGCAGCCTTGAAATGGAGGCTGATGCGCACGGATTACGCCTGCTGGAGCGCAGCGGTGTACCGCGCCGAGGCATGCCCGATCTGTTTCGGAAAATGGGGGCAGCCACCGGCGACTCCACCGGGATTCCATCTTTTCTCAGTACACACCCGGCCATCGAAGAGCGTATTCAGTCGGCAGAAAACCGGTTGGAAAACGACACCGCCCGGGATACGGTGCCGGCGGCGTTGCAGCGCATCTGGGTGGAAATGGGAAAGCGGACACATTGAATTCAATGCATCTAAACAACAGCAAAACAATGGATTTTCAAATACTTCTCTACAATATCACGAACCCTACGCTGCTCTTTTTTGTGCTCGGTATTATTGCCGCTGTAGTGAAAAGTGACCTGGAAATACCGGAAACGACCATCAAGTTTATTTCTCTGTATCTCTTGTTTTCGATTGGATTCAAAGGCGGCCAGGAGCTGGCGCACAGCAGCCTGGGCATAGAAATACTGGTGGCCATACTTTTTGGTCTGGCTATAGCTTCTCTCATTCCGCTGTATGTTTTTTTCTTGCTAAAACGGAAAATGGGCCCTGTCAATGCGGGCGCAGTGGCTGCTGCGTATGGGTCCGTGAGTGCCGTGACAATGATTGCCGCCATTTCGTTTTTGGAGTCGCAAGAAATAGATTTCGGCGGGCACATGGTAGCGGTGATGGCCCTGATGGAATCGCCCGCAATTATCATGGGGGTCATTCTGATCATGAAATACAGCAACGATACCCCCGGTGCAGGCAAAATCGGGCATATCGTGCGGCATTCGTTTACCAACGGCAGCGTACTGATGATTCTCGGTAGTTTGCTCATTGGCTTGGTCGCCGACACCAAACAAGCCGAGGGTATCAAACCGTTCACCACGGATATTTTCAAGGGTTTCCTGTCCATATTTCTGCTGGAAATGGGGATGGTGACGGCAAGGCGGTTTTCGGCGTTTCTGCGCTACGGATGGTTTGCATTTCTGTTTGCTATTCTGCTGCCACTGGTCAATGGCACAGCCGTAGCCTTTTTGAGTGGGTGGCTTGTGCCGGACATGGGCGACCGGTTTATCTTTTCCATTCTTGCTGCCAGCGCCTCCTATATTGCAGTGCCGGCGGCTATGCGCCTTGCAGCACCCCAAGCCGATCCGGGGTTGTACATCCCGATGGCACTGGGAATTACCTTCCCGTTCAATATCACCGTGGGAATGCCATTGTACTTTTTGATTATTCAAAACACTTGAAAAACAACGGGATGTACCATAAGTCCGTAATCCTTGTTTGGCTCGCACTGCCGGCCCTGCTCGCCGCGCAGTCTGCGGCGACCTTGCCGCTGCAACATCCGGCGAACCACCTGTTCGACCGGCTCGGCATCCTGTCGGGCGGCGGTTTGGTACACCCGGAGGTGCGGCCGTTTGGTCGCGACGATGCCGTGGCGCTCGCCCGACGGGCAGATTCGACTGCGCAAAACTGGACCGACCGCGACCGCGCCGACCTCCAGTACCTGTACGACGACAACAACGAGTGGCTGCTCCCGGCAGACAGCCTGCTGCTGCGGCGCACTCGAAAACCCTTGTTCCGCGCGTTTTTTCGCACGCCGGCCAACTTTTTCGAGGTAAACACCCCCGCATTTCGCCTGCGGGCCAATCCGATGCTGCACCTCGCCGCCGGGCGCGCACAAAGCGATGCGGCTTTGTTGTTTGCCAACCAGCGCGGTTTGGAAGTACGCGGCGATGTGGACGGCCGGTTGTTTTTCTACACCAGCCTGATCGAGACACAAGCGCGGTTCCCCGACTATGTGAACCGCTGGATTGCCGACTACCAGGCCGTGCCGGGCGCGGGTTTTTACAAACCGTACCGCAGCACCGCGTTCGACATCCGGGACGGCTACGATTTTAACCTCGCCAATGCCCACATCGGGTTCCGGCTGACCAAACACGTCGGGCTGCAACTCGGACACGGACAACATTTTATAGGAAACGGCTACCGGTCGCTGTTCCTGTCCGACGCGGGAAACCTGACCTATTTCCTGAAAATGAACACCCGCGTGTGGCGGCTGCATTATCAAAACATCTTTCTCGAACTCAGCCCCATTTCCACCGCTGTGCCGCGGCCGCAAAACAGCATTTTGCCCAAAAAATACGTAGCAGCGCACTACCTGAACCTGCGGGTGACGCCCAACCTCGCGGTCGGGTTTTTCGAAGCCACAGTGTTCAACCGCAGCCGGCAGTTCGAGTTGCAGTACCTGAATCCCGTCATTTTGTACCGCAGCGTGGAGGGTATGCTCGGCAGTCCAGACAACGTGCTCATCGGGTTTGATGCGCGCTGGGATGTGCTGCGCCGCGTGCGGCTGTACGCGCAGGTGCTGATAGACGAGTTTTACTTTTCGGAAGCCATCAAACCCGCGCAGAGCGGCTGGTGGGGCAATAAATTCGGCGCGCAGTTGGGCCTGAAGTACATCAACGCCCTCGGGGTGGATCACCTCGATGTACAGGTGGAGTTCAATGCCGTGCGGCCTTACACGTACTCGAGTTTTGATTCACTGAACAGTTTTACACACTACAACCAGCCGCTGGCGCACCCGTTGTGGGCCAATTTTCGGGAAATCATCGGCATCGCGCGTTACCAGCCGACACCGCGCTGGCTGCTCACCGCCCGGCTGCTGTACGCCAAAACAGGGGACGACGGTCCGGGCGAAAACTGGGGCGGCAATCCCCTCCTTGGCAACGCCGGCCGCGAGCAAGAGTATGGCAACGTCATCGGGCAGGGCGTATCGGCCACGACGCTGCTGGCGGGGCTGGACGCTTCCTGGCAGTGGCGGCACAACCTGTTCTGGGAGGCGCGTATTTTGCTGCGCAACAAAAACAGCGCAGATCCCGGCCGCGACCTCGACACCCGGTTGTTTACCCTGGGGTTGCGCTGGAATGTGTGGAGCCGGAATCTGGATTTTTAATCATAACCGAATAAACAAACATGAACGCACTGCACGACACCGAGCCCCGCTGGTTTGCCGTCCGCACCCGGGCCAGGTGTGAAAAATTTGTCCAGCGCTCGTTGGCGAAAAAGGGCATCCATGCGTATGTGCCGCTGCTGCGGGTGTTGCGGCGCTATACCCGCAGCACGCGCCTGACCGAAAAACCGATCATCAGCGGCTATGTGTTTGTGAAAATCACCCGGACCGAGTATTTGCCTGTTTTGCAAACCGAAAATGCGGTGGGTTTTGTGCAGTTCAACAAAGACCTGCTGGCCATACCGGAGGCGGAAATAGACCTGCTGCGCCGTATTGCGCTGGAAGACGACCTGGACGTGACCGTCGTGCCCGGCATATTGGCCGAAGGCGATTCTGTGGAGATCAGCGGCGGGGCACTTACGGGCCTGCGCGGCCGGATCGTGAAAACAGCAGGTAAGCGCCGGTTTCAGGTAGTACTGGAGCGGCTGGGATACAGTTTGCTGATTACGGTGGATACCGTTTTCCTGGAAAGGGTGGGGGAGTAAGCCCTACTTTACTTTCGGCTTCAACAACAACTGCACCCCGAAATAGAGCACAACCTCCAGGATAAATACGGCGAGGAAAATCAGGCGCGCGGGGTTGTAGTCCCCTTTGATCAGGAAATAAAACGCGATCATGCCCGCAGTGATGCCCGCGAACAGCGCGACGACCCACTTGATCCACACAATGACCACCAAAAACCGGTGCGATTGGCGGGTCATTGGCTTCAGATCGCGTTTCACTGACCGCAGTAATAGCCAGTTTTCCACGATATCGCATACCAGCGGAAGCACTTGCAGCCAGGCCAGCACGGTGAAGAATTTTTGCCCGAGGGCGCCGGCAGGAAACTTCCCGGCTACCAGCATACACAGCAGAAATACCGCGCCGTACACCGCCGGCATGAAAAGGAAATCGAGGTACAAAATCCGTTTCAGGGCTTGTTCGACTTTCCGTTGTTTCGCGGGGTCGGGCAAGGCGTAGATGCCGTTGATAATGGCCGGGATATCCCGCGGGTTGGAGGGGAACTCCAGGTCAATGATGGTAAATTTCCGCAGGGAGCGGTCCCGGGTAACCAGCACATTGCCAACCCGTTCCATCATGAGCGTGAGCGCCAGGGCGATGCCGGATGCGATACAAAACCACATCCAGCCGTGTTCGATCCAAATTAGTGTGTACATAGCAAGTGTAGTTTAGTTTCGGGCGATTTCTTTGCGCATGGCGGTTTGTTTCGTTTTGTAGTCTTCCCAGTCGAACTGCAGCAGAAATTGCGTAGCGGCTTGTGCGCCCAGGACGAACATGGCTTTTTTGTCTTCCGGACTCAGGAAGAAGTTGAGCCAGTTGAACCCTTGCAGGTTGATGGTGCCGATACCGCCTTCGTAGGCTTTGTTCTGTACGAGAAAATCCTTGTCGTAATACCCCCGCAGGGTGTTCAGCATACTGCCAAAATACCCGAACAAGCCCCAGTCGTCGGTGCTGCCGGAACTGGTTTTTTCGCCGGCATCGTTCAGGTCTATCCCGAAGGTAGGCAGGCGGGGCACCAGCATGTGCGGGTTGAAAAACAGGTTGATGGGAAAATTGGACAGCAACCCGCCGTCCACAAAGCGGGCGTTCATGGGCGGATGGCGCTCGTTGAATGTCTGGATCCAGGCGTCTTTGATTTCAGGCGACTTGATCGGGATATTATCTATAAAATACGACTCGAAGAAGATCGGGATGGCCATAGATGCCCGGACGAACCCGGCCGGCTGCAGGGAATCTATCAGGTGTTGTTCCCGGAAGAGGTTGCACATTTTCGGGAACTGGATTTTGTTGCCGCTTGCCAGCTCGGAGGCGATGAAGGTCACGTCGCCGTTGAGATTGGCGGTTCCGTTGGGGTGCTCCACCCGCAGGTGCAGGCCGGATATAAGTTGGCCGGCTTTTTTGTTGAGGTCGGAAACATTGTGTACGCCGTTTTCCTTGAAGCGGCTTTTGATCCAGTCGTAGAAAAAGTCGCCCGGATTGACCCCGAAGCCGGCGTTTTTCAGTCGGTTCATGAGTCGGTTGAGGTAGAACAGCAGGCCGCCCAGCGCCAGCAGCGCAAAACCGGTGACGACGAAGCAGGTTTGTGTCCAGGGGATCAGCCAGCGGTAGTGGTGCTCCAGGCTGAGCAGGGCCGAATCGGCGACGATCAGCGCGAACAGCAGGGCTACCGTGCGTACGATCCAGCGTTTTATCTTGGCGGTAAAGTCCTTGTGCGTGATAAAGTTTTTGATGAGCCACCGTGCCGAGGGGTGGCCGTCCACCAGCGCAAAAAAGTCCAGTTCGGAAATGGCTTTTACGATTTTCTCCGATTTGGCGTCTTCCTTGCGATCAATAACCGTCATCATAGCGGTATTGATGGCGCCGGCGCTGGTGCCTGCCAGCCGCAAAAACCGGATGCCCATTTGCTCCAGGATGTAGGTGTAGCCTACGAGCGCTACACCCAGCACGCCGCCGCCCTTCTGCACGAGGTTGACGTACTGGTTGCCGTGCTCGTCCAGCACATCGGATACGACGAGCGGGTTTTGCGCGTGGAAGTGCTCCCGCAGTTGTGCCAGGCACTGTTGCACTTCCGGTGCGTCGGTGAACGCATTTGAGCCCGATAGGTTGGGTTGAGTAGTGGGCATGGATGGGTTGTTTTATCGTTATTATGGTACGACTGTTCTTAAAGGCTTGCAGCTTCTTTTGTTTTACGCATTAATATATAAACTCAATTTGTTTTTAGTAACTACTAATTCATTTTGTAAATGTTCAATTTTTTTCAATAAGTGGGCAATTGCATGGCTTTGTTGCATGAATCAGCCGGCGGAGCCGGCTTCCCCCAACCCAATTAAAGGTCAGGCGACTTTTACGGCTATAGGCGCGGCGATCTGAATAAATTTATTCAATATGGCCACCTTGATGGCGGCTTCTGTTTTCTG
>JBGSKO010000050.1:0-8756 GCA_041741155.1 Saprospiraceae bacterium
CCCAAATGGGAGGGGAGCCTGTCCTCGGATACTGTAAAAACTACCACCAGTGGGGATGCTTTGGCTTTCCAACTTGAAATCAACCGACAACGCTCGATGTAGCCCCCCTCCCATTTGGGGGAGGGGTTGGGGGTGGGGCCACCGCGGAGCAACGCGATATCTTTCAAAACACACGGAATCTGTAATAAACACATTAAAAAATCTTTAATCAACTTGTGGGTAATCGGAAGCCCCTTCGGGGTTGGTACTTGGGCTACTTGCCATCTATAAACATACACCCCCTTCGGGGTTTTTATCAGCAATCAACGCGCGCCGGTACCGAGGTCGAATATTGGTACCGATTTACATTTTGGCTTTCCGCGCCGCCTCCCGTGCTGCGCGGATATCCGCCTGATTCCGGCTGATTTTTTCTTTCTGATCTTCCAGATAGATTTTGGCCTCGTCGGCAGGCAGGTCTTTGGGCGGTTCGTAGTTGCGCATCCAGCCGTACATGTCTTCTTCGGCTTTTTTTATTTGCCGAAGGATGACGCGGATAGAGTCGGCGCGCGGCGACACGGAATCCAGCGCCACCAGGTCTTTTTTCAGCGCCCGGCCGAGGCGGTTCATCTCGGCCATTTCCGCCATTGCCTCGTCGTGTACGGCCATGGTAGCATCAAGCAGCGCATCCACTTCGGTGTTTTTACCACCATCGGAAGTATAAAATACAAAAACAAGGCACAAGGCGGCGATGGTGAGACCAATCCAGGTATTTCTGTCCATAGTTGAAAAATTAAGGCGGCAAAAGTACGACGTGCCGGGCAGCGGCGGGGCAAGCGGCGGTTATTTTGTACCGGTATAAATTGGGTTGCGGAAAGTTTACCGAGGTTGTTGCCGGTTTGTACGGATTGTGGGCGGGAATGCCTTTTTTTGCACCAAAATCCCGGACGAACAAACCTCCAAAACCGTAAATTTTAAATTGCCCATGCTGCTTGCCATCTCGCCCATAGACGGGCGCTACGCCGATAAAACAAAAGAACTGGCGGACTACTTCAGCGAGTACGCCCTGATCCGCTACCGGGTGTTCGTTGAAATTCAATATTTCATCGCGCTGTGCCAGTACGGATTGCCACAATTGGCCGATTTCGAAGACTCCAAAATTGACGAGCTGAACGCTATTTTTGAAAACTTCAGCATGGCCGATGCGGAGTACATCAAAAGTATCGAACGCACCACCAACCACGACGTAAAAGCGGTGGAGTACTTCCTCAAGGAGCGCTTCGATGCGCTGGAACTGGGGCGCCTGCGCGAATTTGTACACTTCGGCCTCACCTCGCAGGATGTGAACAACACCGCTACACCCCTGCTTTTCAAAAATGCCTTGAAGGATATCTATTTCCCGCTCCTGCAACGCGTGCGCGACCATTTGCATCAGCTGGCGCAAGACTGGGCGCGGGTGCCCATGCTGGCCCGCACCCACGGCCAACCGGCCTCCCCTACCCTCCTGGGCAAAGAACTTCAGGTGTTTGTGGAACGCCTGGACGGGCAGCTGGACCAGCTGCGCAATATCCAGCACCGCGCCAAATTCGGCGGCGCCACGGGTAATTTCAACGCCCACTATGCCGCCTACCCCGACTACGACTGGCGCCGTTTCGGCGATGACTTCGTACACGAATTTCTCGGCCTCGAACGCTCGCAACACACCACCCAGATCGAGCACTACGACTGTTTTGCCGCACAGTGCCAGGCTCTGGGCCGTATCAATACCATCCTGATTGACTTCTGCCGCGACGTGTGGACCTACGTTTCCATGGAGTATTTCCGCCAGAAAACGGTGAAAGACGAGGTCGGCTCCTCCGCCATGCCGCACAAGGTGAATCCCATTGATTTTGAAAATGCCGAAGGCAACCTCGGTCTCGCCAACGCCCTGTTTCAACATCTGGCCGAAAAACTGCCGATCAGCCGCCTGCAACGCGACCTGACCGATAGTACCGTGCTGCGAAATCTCGGCGTACCGATGGGGCATACCGTCATCGCGTTCAAATCCATCCTCAAAGGGCTCGGAAAACTCACCCTCAACGAGGGCAAACTGTACGATGACCTGGAGGACAACTGGATGGTCATCGCCGAGGGCATTCAGGTGATTCTGCGCCGCGAAGGCTACCCACAACCCTACGAGGCACTCAAAGCACTCACCCGTGGACGTACCGTAGTTACCCAGGCGGATCTGCATGAATTTATTGATCACCTCGACATCGGCAGCGACGTGAAAGACGAGCTGAAACGCCTGACGCCGCATAATTATGTGGGAGCATAATTCCCTCCCCCTCTTACACTTTTGCAATTTTGCCTCTTTAATTTAAAATCACAACCCATGCTTGCTCCGGTACGTCTGAAATTTGGAATAGCCCTGTTTGTTTGCATCACAGCCGCCCTGCCCGCCGTGCGCGCGCAAGTTTTCTGGACAGAAAATTTTGAAGACGAAAGCACGGCCACTTCCAACTGGCAGCACGACGGCGTCAATGCCGGGCCTTCTTTCTGGACCTGGACGAACGACCCCGCTGCCGGCTACCAGGAGCCGGACCTGCCCGTGTTCGGAGCGCCCACCGCCACCGATGGCTATTTCCTTTTTAATTCCGACGACAACGGCCAAACGCCCCACGACGTGTGGCTCACAAACGTCAACCGCCCGGCCGACTGTACCGGCAAAACAGGTGTTCGGCTGCGCTTTTACACACAGTATATTTATTTCAATCCGGCCGGTACCGTCGCACAACTCGGCGTGAGTACAAACGGCCTCGATTTTACCTACCAGAACCTCTTCGATACGCTGCCGGCAAACCTGCCCTTCGATGGCTGGCTGGAGATAGACCTTCCCGAAGCCAACAACCAGCCCGAGGTGTGGCTACAGTTTCGCTGGATCGGCAACTACGAGTACCACTGGAAAATAGACGATATCACCCTGCGCACCCCGGTGGTGGGAAACCCCGATTTTTGCGAAACCGCCGTGGACATCACGCCCTTTTTTGGCCAAACACCCGGCACCACCCAAACCACCGGCCTGTTTGACAACACCGACGCCACCGTGTCGGCCACCGACCCCGAGGTGTCCTGCTGGGGCGAAGCCGGACCGGGCGGACTGGATATTCTGAACAACACGATGTGGTTCACCTTCACGGGCGACGGCGGTACATACGACATCCAGACCGTGCCCTGCAATGCGACCAATTATATCGGCACCACGCAAGGGAATATCGGCGATACACAGATGCTACTTTTTACGGGCGACAGTTGCACCGATCTGACGCCCATTGCCTGCAACGACGACCTGTTTCCGCTCGGCATGCCCGATTGGCGGGCCGGTCTTGCGCTGGCATCGGATTCCGGCCAACAGTACTATATCCTGATTGACGGTTTCGAAACCCAGGGCATAGCATCTATTGGCGAGTATTGTATCCAGATCACACGCGAAATCGTGGTGCCGTGTGCGGATGGAACGGTGGGCGCGTTTACGCTGGAAAACAATGGATTTGTATGTGCAGGCGGCAAACTGGAGGACATTATCGGCCTCAATGCCGCCGAGTTTGTACTGCCAACCGTAGGCCCGGAAAGTGGATTGACCTGGTGCCTGAGTCCCGACACGCTCGTAGCAGGTGTGTGGCCGGGCACGATCATGGGGGTTTCCAGTACCCCGCTCGCGCCGAGTGTAGCCCCGCCGGATCTGCTGAATGACAACACGACGTTGCCGTATGGCACGTACTACCTCACACCCGTAGTGCTGGGCGGCGGCACGCGCATCAATGCGGGCGTGCAGCCCTTCGTATTCAATATCAACCCCGGCACAGGGTGCTTCTTCATAGGAAAATCGCAAAAAATAGTGCTGCTGCCACCCTTGGCGCCCCTGAACGCCATGCCGCAGGTGACCAATGAAATCGTACCGCCGGGCAACAACGGAGCCATCGCACTGACCGTCGGCGGCGGTGCGGGGCAGTACCTCAACGATGCCACCCTGTACCAGTATCTGTGGAGCACCGGCGCTACAACCAAAAACCTGAGCGGCCTGTCGGAAGGCACCTACACCGTGACCGTTTCCGACCACAGCGGCTGCACGGCGGCTATTGTGCTGGTGGCCAACGTGGGACAAACCGTGGGCAGCACCGATCCGGCAACGGTACAAATGCTGGACGTGCGCCCAAACCCGACCCGCGACGCCGCTCAATTGTACCTCCATCTGCACAACATTGCCCAGGTGCGCATCGAAGTCGTAAATATGCTCGGCCAGGTGCTCGAAACCTACGATGCCGGTTTGGTAGATCGGCTCGTGCATCCGCTCGATTTGTCGCGTTTTGCCGAAGGTACCTACTTGCTGCGCGTGGCGGTAGGACAAGAACTTGCCGTACGACGGGTCATACTTGCGCGGAACAATTAACTCGCAACTCAAAACTCAAACTCAAAACTCAAAACTTAAAACCTTTCCATGTTCGAACTGACACAAGCCGCTTTTGGCAAATACCGCCGCTACGACCTCAACCACCCGGAATCCGGCAACGGCTTCAGCATTGTGCCCGGCCTCGGCGCCAACGTACTCGAAATCCGTTTTGGCGGTGAAAATATACTGGACGGCTACCAGTCGCCCGAAGAACTGGCGGCCGGCCAGTGGGGCAAAAGCGCCCTGCTGTTCCCGTTTCCCAACCGGTTGCAGGACGGGCACTATACCTGGATGGGACAGGACTACACCTTCCCGATCAACAACGCGGCCACCCACAATGCCATCCACGGCTTTGTGCGGCACGAGGCATTCGAGGTGGTACACCTCGAATTGACCACCGAAACCGCCGAGATCACCTGCCGGCTCGATTACCGGGGGCATCATGCCTGGTATCCGTTCCCGTTTTCCTTAGAGGCCTCGTTTGTCATCACCGACCGGGGCGCATTCAGTGCCTCCTTTTTTGTACGAAACCGCCACCATTCGGCCATACCGGTGGGTTTGGGCTGGCACCCCTATTTCCGCCTGACCGATCGGGCGGACGCGCACAGCATGCACCTGCCGGCGTGTGCTCTGGTGGACATAGATGCCCGTATGCTTCCGACCGGTACCCGCACCCCGTACGATGCATTCGCCCAGCCCAAACCACTTGGCGAAACGACACTGGACAACTGTTTTCATGTAGAAGAAAGCAACACCCTGTATCACCTTGCGCTGCAAAGCGGCGGCCGTACGCTCTCTCTGGCTGCCAGCCGCGACCTGTTTCCGTATTTTCAGGTGTTTACGCCCCCGCACCGGGAGAGCATAGCGCTGGAGCCCATGACCTGCAATGTCAATGCGTTCCAAAACGGCGACGGCCTGGTCACCATTCCGCCCGCAGGAGACTGGGCGGCAGCGTTTTTGTTGGAAATGCGGTGAGGGCGCGCGGCGGGCAGATTCCGTGTTAATTTTGAGGCCCAAGGCACATGTTGGATTTATAAAAATGTGTTCCGTCAATTGCTTTCTCCAATAGGTGCAGCCTATTTTGCGAGAAAAAAAGTACATGAAAATTGTCGTATCGTCCATTCTGCAAGAAAATCAGCAGCGGATCTCCGTTCAAAACCAGGAGTATGACCCTTCTTTTCCCGGAAAAATGAAACAGATTGCCGGGGCACGTTGGTCGCCGGAACATCGCTGCTGGCACATCCCGTACACGCCCGAATCGTGGGAAAAACTGAAGGAGCTCTTTCCGGACTATGAAATTGCACCGGCTCCAGCGCAGCAGCCGCAAACCGGTCTTGAAAAATCCGGATACCGGGAAGAACTCCAGCAAACCTCGCCGCCGCCGCGCCCGGAGAGCAAGCCGCTGAACCCCGATCCGGCTCTTTTGCGGCCCGATGCGGCCATTGGCATCAGCCTGTTGCCGCGCAACGCGCAGTATCTGGCGCTCCACCTGCCACCGGACTTAGTGCCGCAGCATCTGGCCACTGTGAAAAACATACACGGACGGCGCTGGAATGCAGAGCAAAAGGTGTGGGAAATCCCGTACACCCGGCTCACGCTCCGCTTTCTGGGCAAGCATTTCCAGTCCGAAATGCTGCGATGGGGCTTTACACTCGCCGACGACCTGCCGGAGCGCCTGCCCGAGCCGGAGCGCAACCAGTCCAAACCGGACGTGGTGATACCGGCCAGATACGAGGCCGCCGTGGTGGCGCTGGAGCAGGTGCTGACGCTCAAACGGTACAGTTGGCGCACGGTGAAGGCGTACAAAAACTGCTTCCGACAGTTTATCCGGCACTACGACGACATCCGTCCACGCGAGATCACGCGCAAACAAATCAACGACTACCTGACCGTGCTCATCCGGGAGCGCAACATCAGCGTGTCGCACCAGAGCCAGATACTGAGCGCTATCAAGATGTTTTATGCCGCCGTGGTTGAGCAGGAGGAAAAGGTAAAGGGCTTGTTCCAGCCCAAAAAGCAACAAAAACTACCCAACGTGCTGCTGGAGGAGGAGGTAACCTCGCTGCTCCGCGCCGTAGACAACCCCAAGCACCGCTGCATACTCATGCTGATCTACTCTGCCGGGCTGCGGCTCGGCGAGGCCATCGGCTTACGGCTCGCCGACCTGCAACCAGAAAAGAACCGCCTGTTCGTGCGTGCAGGTAAAGGCAAAAAAGACCGCTGTACATTGTTATCAGCCAAAGTATGGGACCACCTCAAAACCTACATCGAGGTACACCAACCTGTCGAATGGGTGTTTGAGGGGCAAAGCGGTGGACAGTACAGTGAGCGCAGCGTGCAGGAAATTTTCACACGGGCCAAACTGCGATCTCAGATCAATCAAAGCGCTACGGTACACACCTTGCGCCACTCCTTTGCCACGCACCTGCTGGAAAAGGGCGTTGACCTGCGCTACATCCAAGAGCTACTCGGCCACGAGAGCAGCAAGACCACCGAAATTTACACCCACATCACGCACAAAGGCTGGGACAAGATCAAAAGTCCGATTGATGATTTGAATATTTGAAATATTTTCTATGGGTATTTCTTGGTCAAGCGAAACGGACACTTTACCTTTCGCACGCCAAAACAAATGCCAATGGGACAAAACCCGCCACCATACTGATGACCCACGCCCCCGCTTCCGGCCCTGCTGCCGGAGGCGGGGGCGTCTTCGTACGTAGCGGGCTTACACGCAACGGACGGATAAGTAAAAAGACGCAATGCGTGATAAGTACCAAAATCGGGCTTATCACGCAATGCGTGATAAGTACCGCAGGAGCATGAAAGGCGCAATGCGTGTAACCAAAAGTTCACTGTAATAACAAAATAAATATTAACATGAAAGGAATCAAAATAATCATTCTAACAATCCTTGTTTCGACGAATATTTTTTCTCAAAATCGAACTCCAACAAATCAAACAAATCCAAGTTTGGACTTTGAAACTTTTTTGAGCGGCGTTAAATTTGCCGAAATATTACTTGCACCCGAACAAGAAACGTATATAAAAACATATCCTGTTGTAGGAGAACTGCTTTATGCAATAAAAGATAGAATGAAGGCAATGGGATTTGAACATGTTGCCCTTTGGACAGCAGAGAAAATTCCAATATCCGAACTAAAAAGTATCTGCGATAAAGTCGATGTTATCTTTCGCTGGGATTTCAGCAACGACGCATACCGCAATATAAAATGGACGTTTATTAGTTGCAATGGAGACCAATTTGTGTTTGAAGCCCCAGAAAATATTCGTTCAGGTTCTTATACAAACGTTAATAAAAAAATGTATAATTTATCAATAAAAATGTATGGGTATCAAAAACCTAACTATAATGCTGCTAAACGGTTAAAACTTCGTGGTGAAACATCAAATTTGACCGAAGTTACAATAACTGACTACCTAAACGGTAAAAATATTGAAAACATTGAAGGTATTTATGAAAATATAACCACGAACGGAAATCAACCAAGATATAAAGTCGCAGTAAAAAAGGTTGTAACTGGATACGATTTGATATATATTAGTGGAGCATATAACAACTTAGATTGGAAAGAGGGTGATATAAAAGCGAGGTTAAGACCAACAGCTACAAATAATTTATACAAGGCTGAATGGTATATGGCCGACAAGTCAATCAATAATGATTTTATCGTATCATTTGAGCAAGGATTGATGAATGTCCTTACCGATTCGCAAGATAAAAATACTTACATTAAACTCTATCCAATTTCGAATTCATCAAATAGCCCGTCATTAGGTATTAGTTCGGGAAGTGGTTTTGCAATATCAAGCAATGGATATGTAGTAACAAATTTTCATGTCATTGATGGTGCAAAGTCAATTAAAATTAGAGGTGTGAATGGAGATTTTGAAAAAACTTATAAGGCTGAAGTAGCCATTACAGATAAGAATAACGATTTGGCAATTTTAAAAATATCCAATTTCACTTTCAGTTCCTTAGGTAATGTGCCTTTTAATATCACAAAGGCTAGTAGTGATGTTGGAACACCGGTTTTCGTGCTTGGCTATCCACTCCGTGCTACTATGGGTGACGAAGTAAAATTAACAAATGGAATTATTAGTTCTAAATCGGGTTTTCAAGGCGATATTACTTCTTATCAAATTTCAGCGCCAGTACAACCTGGCAATAGTGGGGGTCCACTTTTTGACGGCTTTGTTGCATGAATCAGCCGGCGGAGCCGGCTTCCCCCAACCCAATTAAAGGTCAGGCGACTTTTACGGCTATAGGCGCGGCGATCTGAATTAATTTATTCAATATGGCCACCTTGATGGCGGCTTCTGTTTTCTG
>JBGSKO010000051.1:0-2260 GCA_041741155.1 Saprospiraceae bacterium
CAGAAAACAGAAGCCGCCATCAAGGTGGCCATATTGAATAAATTAATTCAGATCGCCGCGCCTATAGCCGTAAAAGTCGCCTGACCTTTAATTGGGTTGGGGGAAGCCGGCTCCGCCGGCTGATTCATGCAACAAAGCCCCAATAGGCTCGTTTTCTCCTTCCACGCGCTCGTATTTCTCCAGCCAGCGGAGGTAAAGTTCCATTTGGGCCTTGTCTTGTGGCTTGAAGTTGCGCATTTTCAGGTCAATCACCACAAGTCGGCGCAGCCGGCGGTGGTAGAAAAGCAAATCCATTTTATAGTCTTCGCCATCAATCACAATGCGTTTTTGTCGGGCCATGAAGGCAAAATCTGCTCCAAATTCGAGGATAAACCGTTGCAGGTCAGCCAAAATAGCCGTCTCCAAATCTTTCTCCGAGTAGGTGTCTTTCAGGTCCAAAAAATCGAGGATGTACGGGTCCCGGAACACAAAATCCTCCGTCACGGCGCCGGATGTTTCGATTTGCAGCAACTCCTGCTCAATTAATTCCTCCGGCTTGCGAGACAAGGCGGTGCGCTCGAACAACATGGAATCAATCCGTTCTTCCAGTTGCCGGGTACTCCAACCTTCGATGCGGCACATTTCCATGTAAAAGCGGCGTTTCAAGTCGTCGTTCAAGCGCAGGAAAATGCGTATGTGCGACCAACTTAATAGTTGACGCACTGCGTCAACTATTTCAATATCCGGGAAGCGCTCGGCAAACTGAACGAACCGCCACAAATTGGAGGCGTTGAAACTGTTGCCAAACTCCGCAGTGAGTTGCTCTGCCAGGGTCCGAACGACTTGTTTGCCGAATTCGGCGCGTTGGTCGCGGAGGATTTCGTGGCGAATTGAATTTCCAATCTGCCAGTACAACAGCACCAATTCAGCATTGACCGCCCGCCCCACGCTGTGCCTCGATTTGACAATGAGCGTTTTGACTTCAGAAAAAAGAAGATTTTCAGGTACCATGGTATGCCCGCATTTGAGCAGCAATAATAAAACAAATTTCATCCATCCTAAAACAAAAAACCGACTGCCCGCACCTCTCGCGCGAACAGCCGGCAATCGAATCAATCGGCTTAATCGAAAGAATCGAATCAATTACTTCACACCCAATTCCGTGCGAATCTTGTTCAGCGCACTTCCTGCGCGGAGGACTCAAAAACTATGTGAAAGGCCCGCCCACCGCCCTGCCGCTGCATCCCGCGTCACCCGGTTACGGCTTGATTCTGAAAACATCCTGTTTCCGGTGGTGAAGAAGAAGCCCAGAAGGACTTAGGGATTAGCGCTTCAGCAGTTTTTCAGTCCGGTAGAGGTCTTCCAGCAGTTTGCTGACTACCAGATCAATTTTGTTTCGGTTTGCATGTATCCATGACCGAATCCCTTCATTTTTTATCTGCACGGTGACGACCAGCTCTTCTACGGCCTGGGCTTCCTCCGTTCGGTTCTTCATCGAATGGAAAGCAATCGGCTCGTCCCAGTCAACGTCATCAAATTCCGGGTCATATTGGACGTCGCTATCCTGATATACGATGTTCCCATCCGGAACGACAAAGCCGTTTTCTGCCAATATCAGGGCATCCATTGCCTTGATTTTTGAGGTTTCCAGATCGGATATCGTGTTTGCCCCCAAATCGCCCCCAGACCGAAGTATTTCAATAGCCTTTACCACACTAATTTTTTTTCCCATCGACATCTTTGTTAAGTTTATGGGTGAGGTAATCCTTGATCTCGCTTTTCTGAGCCTGTCTGGCTGAAATTAGCCTGTAAACTGTTGATCTTATTGTAAATACAACAGCGATAATGAATTTTCCAAGAACTTTTCCGACGATTAAAAACCTGTTTTCACCTTCCTTTGTTTTGCCGGAATAAGCAATAGCACTCTCATCGTCGAATACGCTTTTTGCACGGTCAAAGCCGATTCCATGCTTTTTCCGGTTCAGGCGATCCTTGTTTTCGTCCCATTCAAAGTTTAGCATGCGGGTGTATGGTTATGTTGGAGTTTTTTTCATGTTAGCGGGTTATCCTATTGACCGAACGCGGCACTAGTAGGCTTTGTTTTTACAATTTGGTTTTGCAAAAGTAACGCTTCTCCTTGAAAAAACCGGCTGCCCGCACCTCTCGCGCGAACAGCCGGCAATCGAATCAATCGGCTTAATCGAAAGAATCGAATCAATTACTTCACACCCAATTCTGTGCGAATCTTGTTCAGCGCACTTCCTGCGCGTACCCAGTCAAT
>JBGSKO010000052.1:0-7756 GCA_041741155.1 Saprospiraceae bacterium
GTGATTCAAATGATTCAAGTAGCAGATGACAACCGTTTTTTGATTCCATTTTTTACCTTTGAACTTCAAAGGTACATGGCTAATAGGGTTTAATGACGATCAGTTACATGACGAAAATCCGCGATGCGTCTGCCCTGCCCCTTTGGGCATCATCAGGGCATCGGTGGGCGATTGGGCCAACGACGTTTGAAACAAGGCTGCGCACAAGCCAGCCACGAAGTAAAGTTTGCGCATACAGGGTAGTTGCTTAATGAAAAAAAGCAAATTTAAACCATTTCCAAATTGGCCAAGGAGCCAGGAACATTAGAAATGGCTTAAAAAACCGGCAAGCGCAGCATACCTGACTAAATTCCGATCAGGCCAAAACATACCGTTTGCCCGGCATCGTGCGCACGACACCTTTAAACTCGAGCCCCAGCACTATGGAGGCCAACTCGCCGGGGGAGCGCCCGGTAGCCTCGGTAAGCTCGTCAATAGGGATTTGCGGGCGGCGTCGGATGATCTCTACCAGTTCATTTTCGGCGGGAGTCAGGTCGAGGAAAAGTTGATGCTGCACCGCGCGCCCGCGGCCCGCTTCGTCCCAGCCGAGGGTGGCCGCAATGTCGGCGGCACTTTCCAGGAGTTTGGCGCGGTTGGTTCGGATGAGCATGTTGCAACCAGCGCTTTTGGGGTCGCGTACACGGCCCGGCACAGCAAAAATATCGCGCTCATATTGGCCGGCCAGCTGGGCCGTGATCATAGAACCACCGGAATTGGCTGTCTCCACCACCAGCAAGGCATCACAGAGGCCTGCGATGATCCGGTTGCGCATCGGGAAATGTTCGCGATCGGGGCCAGTCTGGTGGGTGTATTCGCTGAGCAGGCCGCCGTTTTCGGTTAGTTTCAGGGCGATGCTGCGGTGTTCGGCGGGGTACACTTTGCCCAGCCCGTGCCCCAGCACACCAATATTAGGTATTCCCAGCGTGGTTGCTTTCCGGTGCGCCGTCACGTCAATGCCGAAAGCGAGACCGCTCACCACGATGCAATCGTATGCCCGCAAGCCTTCCACCAATTCTTCGCATACGGCACGACCATGCTCGGTTGGTTGCCGGGTGCCTACCACCGCTACGATACGCCGGGTATTCAGCAGTTCAACAGACGAGCCTTTGAAATACAACAAGGCCGGGCAATCTGCATTCTGCCGGAGGCGGGCAGGGTAGTTTTCGTCGGTGTAAAAAAGCGCCTGCACGCCGTATTGTTCTAAAAATTTGAGCTCCTGCTCGGCTTTTTCCAGCGCAGCGGACATTGCAATGCCGGCGGCTATGCCCGGCCCGATGCCCGGGATTTTCAGCAATTCCCGCCGCGATGCGCGAAAAACAGCTTCCGCGCTGCCGCAGTAGCTGACCAGGGTTTTGGCCGTGATAGCCCCGACCTGAGGCAACAAGGTGAGGGCGATTTGGTAGAGCAGCCGGTCTGTCATGGGTTACAAGGCTGGATTGGTGTAATTTTGCGGCTAAAGTATGGTGCAAATTTTAATCCTGTTCCATTTTTAAAACTTTTAGTTTAAAACAAACCATCCACTATGAAAATCCCTAAGGTTGAGTCCATCATCATCACGGTGTTTTTCTTGTGTATTGCCTTGTGGGCCATTTCCAAGTGTTCGTCCAAACGCACTCAAACAATTCGCTCGGAACGCGCCGAACTGGAGGAAGACGAACGCCCTCAAAAGCCGGACACGGTCTTTGTTCCGCAACCGCAAGCACAACCCCAACCGAATCCCGAGCCGCATACCCAGCCGCAGACCGTTACGCCCCCGCCACCCGCGCGCACCGGTTTACCCAAATTGGGGGAACCTGCACCTGAACCTGCCACGACTACGCCTGCCGCGCGGCCAACGCTTACCAACGAAACCAAACCAGCTCCTGCGGCTTCCAAATACTCCACGCTCTTTGTCACCATAGACGGCCTGAACATGCGCAAGGAGCCCAACCGGAAAAGTCCTTTGGTGGCGCGCCTCAAACTGGACGAACAGGTATTTTTTCTAAATAAAAAAAGTGAAAAGCCCGAGGAGATCAACCTCGGGCTCGAAAAAGTGACCGACTACTGGGTCAAAATCCGCACCAAATCCGGCGAAGAAGGATGGGTATTCGGCGCCGGAGTGCACTATTTCAAAATGAAACGCAAAGGTGTGCTGGAATAACGGGCAAACCCGGCACCCAAATCGAGGGTATTCAACAATCAAACTTTGGCTTTTTTCCACCGGCCTTTTCGGAAAAACCACATCGAACCCACGGCCAGTACCGACTCGGCAACGACGATACTGTAATATACGCCGCCCTGCCCCCAGCCGAGGTGCAGTGCCAACAGCCATGCCAGCGGCATTTCGATCAGCCAGAAACAGACAAAATTCAGGATTGTGGGCGTACGGGTATCACCGGCGCCATTGATCGCTTGCGAGAGAATCATGCCGTAACCATAAAAAACATACCCGGCGGCGATGATGCGCAGGGCCATGGAGCCGGCCTTGAGCGTCTCCGGGTCATCGGAGAACAGGCTGATAAAAAACGGCGCCCAAATCAGGTAGATGGCGCTGACCGTGGCCATAAAAATCATGTTGAAAAAACCGGCCCGCCAGGCAGATTTTTCCGCCCTTTCGGGAAAACCAGCCCCGAGATTTTGCCCTACCAGCGTAGCGGCGGCATTGGACATACCCCATGAGGGAAGAATGGTAAAAATGATGATGCGAATGGCAATTGTATAGCCTGCCGTCACCCCGGTACTGATTTGGCCGAGAATGTAGATCATAAAAATCCAGCTGGCCGAAGCGATCAGGTATTGGCCTGTGCTGCCCGAGCCAATGATCAGGAGGCGGCGCACAATATCCCATCTGGGGCGCAGGAATCGCCAATGCAGGCGCACAATCCGGCCTACGCCAAACAAGTGCCACAGTTGGTACCCAACGCCGACGGAGCGCCCGATGGTGGTGGCCACCCCGGCGCCCAGCACACCCATTTCCGGGAACGGACCATATCCAAAAATCAACAGCGGGTCCAACACGATATTCACCCCGTTCGCCAGCCACAATGCGCGCATGGCCGTGGCCGCATCGCCTGCCCCGCGAAAAATACCGTTGAGCATCCACAGCAACAGAATGGGCAGGTTGGCGGTGAGCATCAGGCGCATGTACTGTTCCCCCGTCTCCGCTACTTTAGGGTCCTTGGCCATGAGCAACAGGATATCCTTGGCATAAATAAAGCCTGGTACGGCAATCAAAAGCGACAGGATCACAGCGATCAGGATTGTTTGTCCGCCGGCAACGGACGCCGCTTTTCGCCGACCTTCGCCGACCCGCCGCGCCACCGTGGCCGTGGCTGCAGCGCTCAAGCCGATTGCAATCGAGTAGATCAGCGTCAGTACCGACTCCGTAAGCCCTACCGTCGCCACGGCCTCGTTGCCAATTTTGGCTACGAAAAAAGCATCTGCCACGGCAAACAGCGACTCCATCATCATTTCCAGTATCATCGGGACGGACAGCAGAAAAATAGCCCGGTCAATACTGCCGGTGGTAAAATCCTGCTCCTCGCCGTTGATGGCCTGGCGCAATACGCGTCGCCAGCGCTGCCAGCGGGTTTCTAATTTTAGTTCTGTATGCATAGAAGGCGCGAGCGGCTACCGGGCAAATCCGGATTAGCCGGTTTTTTATTTGAAGTGAATGTGCTTGATGGGGAAATACCTGTTTTTTCGCGGCCAAAAGTAGGTAAGGCTAAACTGGAAGGGGTGTTTTTCGGTAAGGAAAGCGGAGAACTCCCATTAGCTGGACAAAGTTCCGACGTCGGGCCAACATCCGCGCCGTAACTTTGTTTCCCGGTACAATTCAGCCACCAATTATGCAACAGACACACGACCTGCTCCACCGCGCCCTGAACCTCGACTGGCTTACCCCCGAGGAGGGTGTTTTTTTGTTTGAAAATGCTGCTACGGCAGACCTTCTCTTCGTAGGCAACCAACTGCGCCGGCACCACGTTCCGGGCAATGTGGTTACCTGGATCATTGACCGAAACTCCAACACGACTAATGTGTGCATCGCTAACTGCAAGTTCTGCAACTTCTACCGGCGGCCCGGGCACAACGAGGCGTACATTACGACCATCGAGGAGTACAAACAAAAAATCGAAGAAACCTTCGCTTTTGGCGGGGAGCAACTGCTTCTGCAAGGCGGGCACCATCCCGACCTCGGTCTGCAATTTTATGCCGACCTGTTCCGTCAACTCAAAGAACTGTATCCCAACCTGAAACTCCACGCACTGGGCCCACCCGAAATCGCGCACATCAGCAAACTGGAAGGCATGAGCCACTACGATGTACTCAAGGCGCTGCAGGAGGCCGGACTGGATTCGTTGCCCGGCGCAGGCGCCGAAATTCTGGATGACCGCGTGCGGCGATTGATTTCAAAAGGAAAATGTGGCGGCGAGGAGTGGCTCAATGTCATGCGCGCTGCCCACAAATTGCGCCTCACTACCTCGGCTACCATGATGTTTGGCCACATCGAAACCAACCTCGAACGCATGGAGCACTTCGCCGCACTCCGGCAGGTACAGTCGGAAAAACCCGCCGATGCAAAGGGCTTTCTGGCGTTTATCCCGTGGCCATTCCAGGACGAGGACACTATTTTGAAAAAAATAAAACGCGCCCGTAATGCCGTCACCGGCGACGAGTATGCGCGCATGATTGCCATGAGTCGCATCATGCTGCCTAACGTGGTGAACATACAGGCTTCCTGGCTTACTGTCGGCAAACAGGTGGCGCAAGTGTGCCTGCACGCGGGAGCCAATGATTTCGGCAGCATCATGATCGAAGAAAATGTGGTGTCTGCCGCCGGCGCGCGTTTCCGATTTACTGCCGACGGTATCCAGCAGGCCATCCGGGAGGCCGGCTTCGAGCCCCGCCTTCGCAACCAGCAATATGAGTTCCGGGAGCTTCCGGAGGGTATGTTGCAGCAGCAACTGGACCGGGAAGCCATGCTGGTGGACTGATCCGCCGCGCGTCACAGACTTTCCAGGTTTCAAAACCTGGAAAGTCTAAAACCCCGGCGTCTGGTACCCGCAATCCGGTATCCAAAAAAGCACACAAAACTCCTACGTTGCGTTACGTCGGCTATCCGACTATTTGTGTGTTCGCAAAGCCTACACCCTGGCTGGGCAGTGCCCTAACTTCGTTGGAAAATCCGATTTATGATGCGAACAATCATCCTGTTTACCGCTTTCACCGTGCTCGCCCTGAGCACCACCTCTGCCCAAAATGCCTACTACCGGGTCAAATTTCCCGACGATTTCACCGTCTATGGCTGTGGCGCCAAGGCCGACACGATTTACCCCGTCATCGAACAGTACGCGGGTTGCGCTTTTAATGTGGGAATATCCGTCAAAGACATGGTGTTCAACACCACTCAAGGAGGCGGATGCAAAAAAATTCTTCGCACCTGGACGCTGCTGTACTGGTGCGACTACGATCCCAACGGCAATGGCCCGGTGTTCATCACCAATCCGGCGGATACCGACGTAGGCCCTACGCTCTTCGGCCAGCCATCCAACATGGGCCACCTGCAGTACACCCAGGTTATCAAGATTGTGGATGCCGAAGCGCCGGTATTTGTGGACTGTCCCACCGACCCGCTGGAGTTTTGCGACTTCACCGGCAACGACCCTGCCCAGTACAATAATGGCCATGTCAACCTCTGTGAAGGCCCCGTGGATTTGGGTATAAAAGTGACCGACGTGTGCTCAAAAACCGATCTATTGCTGAACTACCGCCTGTTTCTCGATCTGGACGGCAACGGCAGTATGGAAACCTTCCTGAGCAGCAGCGGGCCCAATGCCTGGCCAATTGACAAAATGGTGGTCGGCGGCGACACGCTCATGGCCAGCATCGCATTCCCCACTGGTTTTGGCCTGCCCTACGGTAAACACAAAATCGAGTGGATTGCCAACGACAAATGCGGCAACGAAACCCTTTGCAAATACGAGTTTACGGTCAAAGACTGCAAAGCCCCCACCGTGGTGTGCATCAACGGACTAAGCATCAATATGATGCAAACCGGTATGATCACACTTTGGGATACCACATTTATCAAACAAGTCTTTGACAATTGCACCCCGACAAGCCTGCTCAAAATCGGCATCCGAAAAGCCGGCGCCGGTACCGGTTTCCCGGTGAACAGCCACTCCGTTACCTTCGACTGCAGCGAACTGGGCAAACAGTTTGTGGAAATATGGGCTGAGGATGCCTACGGGAACGCTGATTACTGCGAAACGTTTGTAAACGTGCAGGACAACATGGGCTCCTGCCCACCCTCCAACAAGTTTTCCGCCAAGGTAACGACCGACGATCAGGACCCGATCCCGGGCGTACAAGTGGCCCTCCAAAAGTTCAACAATACCCTGGCCACGTTTGAGACCAATGCCGACGGGCTGTATGAAGTTGGTAGCATAACTTCCGGGTGCAACTACCAATTGAAACCCGCTTTTGACAACGCCCAGGCCAAAACCGGTATCAATACGCTTGACGCCTTGCTCGTTGCGGCACATATAGACGATGTGCAATTGCTGACTTCGCCCTACAAACTGCTCGCCGCAGATGTGGACAAGTCCGGCAACCTGACTTCCAGCGATATGCAAAACATCGTGAATGTGCTGCTGGGTGCACAGCATAATTTCCCGGGGCAGCCGGTATGGCAGTTTTCTCCGGCCAACTTTTCATTCCCGAATCCTGCTCAGCCGTGGGCGGCGACCATCCCAAGCGCTACACCGACCTTTTGCTTGTCGGGCGCCATGCCTGCGCCTTATGCAGATTTTATCGGCGTCAAGACCGGCGATGTGAACGGATCTGCTTCAGCGAATTTCCAGACACCGGAACTAAGCGACCGCCAGGCAGAGCAACTGTTTTTCCAAACCAAAGACGTCGTATTCACGGCCGGCCAGGAAGTGCGTGTGGACCTTGTGACCCCGGACCTGGCCAATCTGGCAGGCTTCCAGTTTACCCTTGATTTTGACCCGACAGTTCTGGCACTCCAGACGATCGAGCCGGACCTGGTGCCCACGAATTTCACGGCTACGCCCGGAGAGGGTCACATCACGGCCAGTTGGCACTCCACTATCATGTTGGATCCCACGATTGTTGGCAAGGATATGCGCTTGCGCACGTTTACGCTGGTTTTTCAGGCCCAACAAAATGGTACGTTAAGCGAGGTGTTGCACATGACCTCCTCGGTGACACCTGCGGAAGCCTACCTGCGCAACCTCCAGGCAGTAGGCGCAGCGCTCAAGTTCCAGCCGGTACCCGTCGGTCCGAAAGGCCGTTTGCTCCTGTTGCCCGTGCGTCCCAACCCTGTGGTGGACCGCGTTACGGCAGCTTACTACCTGCCGGAAGCCGGTCCGACTGTGATCTCGCTGACCGACGCAACAGGCGCCGTATTACAAACCGTGCAAGCGATTCGGGAACGCGGCTACCACGAGACCACGCTTGATCTCGGGAGCGAAACGCGCCCGGGTGTGCTGTTTTTGCGCGTGGAAGGTCCCGGCGGGGCAGAGGTGCAGCGCGTGATGAAGTTTTAGTCTCCCCCTTGTTTTGGTATTTTTTGAAACATGAGTCATCCCGAATTTTGAAAACAGTTGAATCGCTCTTTTTTCGAGATATCCGGCGCGTATTGGGCGGGATGTTTTTGCACCCAATGCCGGCGCATGTTTTTCCGATGTCCTTGTTTCCTTAAAAAATTGGGAGT
>JBGSKO010000053.1:0-4094 GCA_041741155.1 Saprospiraceae bacterium
GTGATTCAAATGATTCAAGTAGCAGATGACAACCGTTTTTTGATTCCATTTTTTACCTTTGAACTTCAAAGGTACATGGCTAATAGGGTTTAATGACGATCAGTTACATGACGAAAATCCGCGATGCGTCTGCCCTGCCCCCTGCCCCCTCCAAGTGTTAAAAGAAAAAAGAGATTGAGAGTCTCGTTATTTCCACCAACCTCAACGATTTTATTTTATTAGTAAAATCAGTCTTTGAGGTGGCCCCTCCCAAACGCGGGAGGGGCTTTTTTTATAGACAAAAATGCAACGAGTAACATCCCTCCTTGTCTCTTACTCTTTGCATTTCTGCCTTTTATTGGCGAATGCCCTGCCGGATAGCAGTATTCCAAAAAAATGTCGGAAAATTGCTCGCAAAAGTTTTCATGCAAATTCTAACAACAATGGCTATGCTACAAACACTACGCCGCCTGACCCTGACGGCCCTGCTGCTCCTGGTCGCTTTCGCGGCCCTCGTTGCCCAACAAACCCTGAAACTCCCCCCTGGTGTACAAAAAATCACCGCTGTGGAGGGCATCACCGAGTACAGCCTGCCCAACGGCCTGCGTGTGTTGCTCTTTCCAGATCCCTCCAAGCCCATCATGACGGTCAACATCACCTACAAGGTCGGTTCCCGCCATGAAAACTACGGCGAAACGGGCATGGCGCACCTGCTGGAGCACCTCGTGTTCAAAGGCACGCCCAAGCACCCCAATATCCCGCAGGAGCTCACCGAACGCGGAGCCCGACCCAACGGTACAACCTGGCTCGACCGCACCAATTACTTCGAAACATTCGACGCCACCGAGGACAACCTCCGCTGGGCGCTCGACCTCGAAAGCGATCGTATGATCAATTCTTACATCGCCCGCAAAGACCTCGAAAGCGAGTTTTCTGTGGTGCGCAACGAGTACGAGCGCGGCGAAAACAGCCCCGGCTCCGTACTAAACAAACGTATGACGGCCGCCATGTTCCAGTGGCACAACTACGGCCACTCCACCATCGGCGAAAAATCCGACATCGAGCTGGCGCCCATCGAGCGCCTTCAGGCATTTTACAAACACTACTACCAGCCCGACAATGCCGTACTGCTCGTGGCCGGCAAAATTGATGAACAAAAAACGCTTGACCTCGTCCACGAATACTTCAGCCCCATCCCGAAACCGACCCGTCCGATTATTACCACCTACACCCAGGAACCTACCCAGGACGGCGAACGCCAGGTTGTTCTGCGCCGCACCGGCGACGTGCAACTCTTCGCCGCTGCCTACCGCGCACCCTCCGGCGCGCACCCCGACTATGCTGCGCTGAGCGTGCTCGCAAACCTGCTCACCGACAACCCCACCGGACGCCTCTACAAGGCCCTCGTGGAAAGCAAAAAAGCCGTCTCCGTATTCGGTTCAGCCTCCGGATATGCAGAGGCAGGCTCTACTGGTTTTACCACCGAGGTACCACAGGACCAGTCCATCGAGGATGCCAAAATCGCCATGCTGGAGGTGCTGGACGGCCTGAAAGACAACCCGATTTCGAAGGATGAAGTAGAAAAAGCCAAAAACCGTATCCTCAAAAACTGGGAAATGGGCCTCAAACAGTCCGACCGTCTCGGCGTCAGCCTGAGCAACTACATCGGCACGGGCGACTGGCGACTGGCGTTCCTGTACCGGGACTTGGTGGAAAAGGTAACCCCCGACGACATAGCCCGCGTGGCTGCCCGCTATTTCAAACAGTCCAACCGCACGCTCGGCTACTTCATGCCGGAAAAGAACCCCGACCGTTCTGAAATACCCGCTGCGCCCAACCTCGACGAGTTGCTCAAGGACTACAAAGGCCGGGCCGCCATTGCGCAGGGCGAAGATTTTGATCCTTCCCCCGAGAATATCGAAAGCCGCACCACGCGCGGCGCGTTGCCCAACGGGATGAAGTACGCGCTGTTGCCCAAAAAAACCCGCGGCGAGTCTGTAAATGCCACGTTCACCTTGCAATTTGGGACCTTGCAAACCCTGCAAGGCAAGGCTACTGTAGCCGACATCACCGGTTCGCTGCTCAGCAAAGGCACGACCAAACGGACCCTTGCCGAGATCAAGGATGAGCAAGACCGCCTCAAAGCCCGTATTTCCGTGAACGGCAGCTACTCCGGTGCTTTCATCAACATCGAAACCGATCGCGCGCACCTGGCCGATGCCATCCGCCTCGCCGGCGAAATGTTGCGCCAGCCGTCGTTCCCGCAGGAGGAGTTTGACAAATTCAAAAAGCAGTACCTGACCAGTATTGACGAGCAAAAGACCGACCCCAATGCAATGGCCGCCAACCTGTACACCCGCATCACCAGCCCGGAATACCCGGTGGGCGATCCGCGCCGTACGCTTACTTTTGAGGAGGAAAGCGCTGCCGTGCAGGCCGTCACACTCGATCAGGTCAAGGATTTTTACCAAAAATTCTATGGCGCAGGCGATGCCACTTGTGCCGTAGTGGGCGACTTTGATCAAAAAGAAATCGAAAAAGCACTACGCGAAACCTTCGGCGACTGGAAAAGCCCGTCCAAGTACGAGCGCATCGCCGACGACTTCAAGCCGGTGCCCGTCCGCAACGAAAAAATCCTGACCCCCGACAAGTCCAATGCCGTGTATATGGCCGGTCTCGGCTATGCCATGCGCAACGACGACCCCGAGTACCCGGCCCTGTTAGTCGGCGGCCAGATCCTCGGTGGTGGCTTCCTCAACTCCCGCCTCGCTACGCGTATCCGCCAGCAGGACGGCCTGAGCTATAGCGTGAACGGCAGTTTTGGCGCCAGCCCGCGGGACAAAAACGGCAGTTTTAACGCCTTCATGATCTACAACCCGGGTAACCTGGACAAACTGGAAATAGCATTCCGTGAAGAGATCGAACGCGCGGCCAAGGACGGCTTCACGGCCGAGGAACTGGAGGCAGCCAAAGGCGGCTGGCTCAAGTCGCGCCGCGTAGGCCGCGCATCCGATGCCGGCCTCGCCCGCACGCTCAATTCCTATCTCGCGTACGGCCGCGACCTGAACTGGGACGCCCAGCTGGAAAAACAGGTGGAAAAACTCACCCTCCCGCAGGTAAACAACACGCTGAAAAAATACCTCGACTATTCGAAAATGACCATCGTGAAAGCCGGGGATTTCCAGAAAGCGGCGAAACCGTAGTATTCTTCATCACTCAATATTTACCTGTCATGATCCACAAACTCATTTTATGTTGCGTGCTTGCACTGTCTCTGGCGAGTGCCCAAGCCCAACAACGCAAAGTCTGGTACACCTCCAATAGTGGTGATGCCGGCATCCTTTCCTTTGCAACGGTTGAAATGGACGGCCGTTCGGTGACCCCCATCGTGCGCTGGTCGCCGGTGTTCAACTTCGGCACCAACCTGAACTGGGACTTTGCCAACAGTGCCGGCATATTCGCCGGCTGGAATGTGCGCAACATCGGCCTCATTACCCGCGACAGTGTTTTGCAGGACGACCGCTTCAAGCGCCGGGTGTACATGCTGGGCGTTCCGCTCGGCCTGAAATTCGGCAACATGGATAAACAATTCTTCTACTTCGGCGGCGAGGTTGGTTTCCCGTTTCACTACAAGGAAAAATTCTTCCCCGACGGGAAGCGCAAGGACAAAGAAAAAGACAGCGAATGGTTCAGCGAGCGCACCACGCAACTCACTACAGCCGTCTTTGCAGGCTTTCATTTCAAAAAGCGCTTCAGCATCAAAGCGCAGTACTTTATCAATAACTTCTTCAATCCGGACTACACCACGACCAATGCGCAGGGCCAGCAAATCAAACCCTACGCGAACTACTCGGCCAATGTGTTTTTCATCACCTTCGGGTTCGATTTCAAAACGAAAAGTATCTGGGAAAGCAAACAGCCGCCCAAGCGGGAAACGATGCTTTAAATTTCAGGTTGAGGGAGTTGAGATGGTAGAGAGAAAAGGTTGAGGGGGTTGAGAAAAGTTGGACGACCTCGCCCAATTTCTCTCAACCTTCTCAACCTTTTCTCTCAACCTTTTCCTCAACCCCCTCAACCTTTTCTCTCTACCATCTCAACTCCCTCAACCTGAAATT
>JBGSKO010000054.1:0-7517 GCA_041741155.1 Saprospiraceae bacterium
CTGGGAATAGACTTTCCAGGTTTAAAAACCTGGAAAGTCTATTCCCAGCGCTCGGCTATGGACGTATTATTCAGCCGATTCGGCATCGAGGTCCTTGAAGTACTGGACTGCCTTTATTTTCAGCAGCCGTTCCTGTTCAGGCACCGGTTGTGCCGCCATTTCACGGGTTTGGCGCCAGTGCGGCCAGCCATCTTCATCGCGTCCCACAAATTCGTAGTAACCGTCATAGGCCAGCAGGCGGCATACGGCGATGTGCATCAGGTCTTGCTTTTCCTCCTTGGAGAAGCCCTTTTTCCAGCGGCCCAGTTCCTGGATGCCGATGAGGAACAGCACCATGTTAAGATCGGGCAAGGTTTCGCGGCGCATGGCGTCCTGCACAATATGCTGCACGCGCAGCCATTCAAAATCAAGTTCCCAGTTTTCCATTTCGGGTGCAAAAATGACGAAAAAAGCAGAAACACATTTCAAAAGGATGAAGTGACGCGTATTGGCAGGCCGATGTGTAGCACGGATGCCCTAAACCCTTATTTTGGGCTGGCTTTCCGTCCTGATTTTCAACAAGCGGCTCTCACAAATTCAAAACTCGAAATTCAAAACTCAAAACTGTTTAAAACCTTTTCCATGCGAAAAAATCTACTTGCCCTGTTTTTGGCGCTTGGCGCCGCTATTTCTGCGTACGGCCAGTATGTGCCCGCGTTGCTTCCCCTGCAAACTATTCCTTGTCCATTCGATACTGGGCAAACGGTTACGCAACCGGCGGCCTGGCGCATTTACCAAACACTGGACGGGCATTGGGACGGCCCGATGGACTCGAGCCGCTGTATCTCGGCTACGTTGCCCCCGCCCGGCCCAGGTTTCGGTATCGAAATTAATTTGGAGCAAATCAACCCCGCCGAGCCGGTGTTCATCCGGGCGCGGCTGGATACTTTCCCGCCGGCAGCCGGGTTTGAGCCGAATCACCTTTTCAATGTTTTTTCGGACGGCCAGATAAGTCCCGGAAATGTGCGGCTTTTAACTACGACCAATTGCCCGGACGACCTGTGTTCAGGTGTGCTCATCGGCATTGCCATACCCGACGAAAATGGACAGCCGGGCGCCGCCCTGCGGATACAAACAGCATTGGCGGAGGCATTCCCGCCCGTGCCGAGCAGTTTCAAAACTATTTCTGCGAATGCCTGCTTCCCCACGGAGCGGTTCGATGACCAGCATTTGCAGGAATTTATCCTGAAATACACCTTTGCCGACACGGTATTGCCGGCCGGCGCGCGGCTGCGGGTGAGTACTCCGTATATCGATCCGGACCCGTTTGGTTCACAGGGCATTGGGTACATCACGGCGGTGCCGGCTGCGTCAAATCCGGTTCCGATTGAAGATATCGGCGGCGGCTGGGGATTTTTTTATTTGGGCATGTACACAGATACCACCTACCCCGGTCCACAAAACCCCTCGTATATCGAGGCGTTTCCGGTGCAGAATACAACCCTTCCGCAAAATATTACCCTGACGGTAGGCAACTGGCAAGTGCTGGAAATCCAGCCTTTCGCGCAGTTTCGAGGCGGTCTGGTGGCGGGCAGCACCACGGAGCGCCACCAGTTTACCCTGCTCAACAATGGCGGCGACCTGTGTCTGAATTTCCTGGACCTGATTTTCGATAACGGCGACGCGCTGCACCATGCCGGCGGGCATATTTCTATGAATAATGCGTTTTCGTGCATGCAATTCAAAAACGGCAGCGAGATACGGGTGAAAGAAGGGGCCACGCTGCACTACGGCCAAAACGGGGCGGGCATGCTGGTGATTTGTGCCAACAGTACCATCGCGCTGGAGCGCAATGCCACGCTCGTGGTGGACGCTATTCTTCAGATCAGCGAGTGCAACGAGGATTTGCCGCCGCACGATATTTTTATGGACTTGCCGCCTGGCGCGCGCTTGATTTTCACAGAAAATGCGTGGCTGACCAACCGTTTTTCCAAACAACAGCAAATGCACCTGAATGTGCGTATGCTTGGCGGCACGCTTGACGATGCGGCTCTGCCGGCCGATGCCCGGGCGCTGATCCGGCGCGTGTACCCGGAGCCGTCGCCGAACTGGGCCGACAATGTGCAGGTATCGCCCAATCCATTTTCGGAAAATCTGTCGGTGCAGTATCTCGCCGGCGGGGAGGAACCGGTGCGCTTGCGGTGGCTGAATGTACAGGGACGCCTGGTTCGGGAGGAGACGTTCGTGGCTGTCAAGGGGCTGAATATCTGGACGCCACAGGCGCCGCCCGACGGCGGGTTGTACTTTTTGGAAATCAGCGCTGCCGGGGAACGGGTGGTGCGGAAAGTGGTGCGGGGCGAGTAGTTTTTGGCGCCACAGCGGCGCGGAGACGCTGAATTTTTTAAAAACGCTACGTCTCCGCATTTCTGTAGCGCAAAGGACTCTACGGGTTAATCCTCTTCTGCTTTGGCCTTTTTCACCCGAAAATTGCAATGTTCGATGATCTCCCTGCGGGCGCGGGCCGGGTTTTCGATAATGGCAAAAAACTCCTGGAGATAGGTTCGAACATCGGTCCTGGATGCAAATGTGAGTCCCGGGTAGGTGTTGCAGCGGGCGAGAATTTGCTCTTTTTGAGCGAGGTATTCGGCAAATACTTGTTGGTAGAGCTCGGCGCTGTGGCAGAGGCCCAGGTAACAGCGTTCGCGCACATCTTTGACTGGAATATCCGCAGCCGATACGGCGTAGTCGGCATCCACGAGGCCGGCGTAGTCAAAATCGTACGGCACGGCGGCGGGGCGGCTATCAGAGAATCCGACAATTTTCATATTGTGTCGGGAATAGGCGCCCCAGTCGGTGTTGCCGATCATGTACTGGAACACACACATGCGGGTGTACGCCAGAGAGTCCACCGCTTTGGGGCTGATGATGCGGGGTTTCAGGGGGCGGCCACCGATGCGGGAGGCCATTTCCTTTTCGCTCTCGATGAAGAACGCGTTTGTTTCCCGGTCGGCGCGTTTGCGGCCCGGGGTACGGAATTGGACGGTGGCTGCTTTGGTACGAAAACTTTGGGGTGTAATCAGGTTGTAGAGTTCGTATGCCAGATTTTCGCGCAGGACCAGCTGTTCGTCGGAGGCCGTATTGCGGCAAGTGACGACCATTTTCAGCTCGTTGATATCCGCGAGGCTGTCGTGCTTGATATCGGATTCGAGGAATCGAATTTTTATGGGCGGGAAATCGCAGGTTTTTTTGCGCATGTTGCCACGAGACGCCACGCGGACCTGTTGCTCGTATGCGATCGAGTTTCCGTTTTTGATTTGAAGCAACGCAGGGTACCAGACTTCCTCTTCCTGGTCTTTTTTTAGTTTTTTCAAATCAATTTCCAACACAACGACAAGCGGGTCGTACTGCTGGAGCAGGTTGAAAATGTTGGCCTTCGGCTCGGGCGCCGGAGCCTGCGCGATGCCGGGTTGAGCCAGCCAAAGCAGGAAGAGATACAGAAAAACAGACAGGGTCTTCATTGCGGACAAGTTGCTGCAGATGGTATTTCTCCGCATAGGTGCGGCGTTGTATGCGTTGATTCGCAACACGCTGCGTCTCTGTGGTGAATTAAGCGCGACGTATGAAAACCTGAATTTCTGTGGTGCTCTATTCAGGTCAGTTTACCGAGAAGGTCGAGGCAAATGGATTGGCTGACTGAAAAAAAGTTAGTTCATTGATATGAACGAGCATAAAATCTGTCAGGGGCAGGGACGTGATCAGTTCCAGCAGTTCGGACTCGGATTCGACCGAGAATGTAGCCCATAGTTTCGAGTGCTCCAGAGAAAGCGCGTAGTTGAGGAGTTTTCCTTCTTGCAGTAAAGCGTTTACGACTCGACGTTGCTCCGGGATAAGGCTCACAAACAGATCATTAAAAGGTTGGGGCGGCAGTGTGAAAACTACCATGTATTGCTTCAGGTCGGTGTTGTCCATGTAGTGGGTGTTTTAGTTTATTGGGTTGAGAGGGTTGTTGAGATGGTTGAGGGAGTTGAGAGGGTTGAGATGATTATGAAACCTTGTTTCAAAAACCGTGCAAATTTTGTAAAAAGTCCTGCGAACCTGTCACATCGTCGGCATGATTTAACATAAACAAAACTTGAGTCACGGTTCTCGCATCATTATCTCAACCCTCTCAACCCTCTCAACCCTCTCAACCCTCTCAACCCTCTCAACCCTCTCAACCCTCTCAACCCTCTCAACCCTCTCAACCCTCTCAACCTCCTCAACCTCCTCAACGTTACAACCCGACTCCCAGCGCTTTGAGCGTTTCAAAGTCCACGTTGCCGTCGGCGGGCAGGTTTCGGTCGCGCTGGAATTGAGAGATGGCTGTCTGGGTGCGGTTGTTCAGCGCGCCGTCCAGGGCGCCCTGGTAGTAGCCGAGTGCGTTGAGTGCTTCCTGGATTTTGCGCACGTTGTAGCCGGTCATTTTTTCGCCGCAGATGATTTCGCGCCACTCCGGGAAGCCACCCTTTCGCACGAGGCGTCGTTTGATGACGGTGACATACTCGGCAGGCAGGCTCTCGGTTTTCAGGATAGCAGGGGAGAGGAGTACTTTTCGGGGGATGGTTTTTTGCTCTGCGGGAACCACCTCTTCGCGGATAGAGGCCGGCTTTTTCAGAATTTTTTTGCGCACGGTTACAAACTCTCCCTCCCCGGTAGCAACCGGCTCGGTGGCGCCGGATTTAAGTACCCACTTGGTGATGGTCTGGTATTCGGCGGGTTCCACGCGCTCGGTAGAGTTTGGTGGTATTTTCACTTTCTGTACAGGCATGGGAGTCGTTTTTTCGGCTACGGGGGTGTAACGCACACAATCCGTGGGATCTTCACTATCGCAGCCAACAGGCTCCTGCTTGTAAATGGTCTGGTATTCTGCGGGCACTTCCACGAGGCACCATACGAAGCAATCTTCGGGGTCGGCGCCCAGGCAGTTGCGGTCAGATTTTTTCCGGACCCATCGGGTAGCGGGTGGGCGCACCTCGATGCGCTCCAGCACGGATTCGTAACGCTGGGGAAGCACCTCCAAGAGCATGTAGGCCGGTTCAATTTCCACAGGCGCTTGTACGGTTTCGAATACCGCATCGGTCACGGTGAAGGATTTGGTAACGGGCTTCACCAAGACATCCTCTTGCACCGCTTCGTAGGCTGCGGGGTTGGTTTTTCGGCCTGGCGGCGATACCAGTATTTTTTCTTCGATAAAGTCGAATACAGCCGGCTCGAGCACGAGTTTTGTCCAGGATTCTTTGGACTCATAGCGTCCGGTGACTGTTTCGAATACCGGCGGCAAAGCGGTTGTTTCGGCAGATTCCGGCTTGAGCATGATTTGTTCGGTCACGGTTTCATACTTGTCGTGCACGAGGCATTTGGCGTAGCACTTGCCCGGTTGGGCATCGGGGATGTCGGTAGGCTGGGCAAATGTGGCGATGCGGATTGACAGCAGGAGTGAAATGGCCAATAGTTGTTTCTGCATAGTTGGGAGGGTATGTACGATGGGGACACAAAAGTCACAATTTTCGGTACATTTGCTTCAAATATTGCACCTCGCCCGGGAATACAGGCCGCTAAATTAGTGGACATATCCAGGGACCTGAAAAAAATCTGTACGCGCCTTAAAGACGATTTCTATGACAACCCGTTCCTACATTCTGATCAATATCCTGGCCTTCTGTGCCGTACTTTTCGTCAATTACCTCTCCGCCGCGCTGCCGCTTAATGGCAAGACTCCGGGCCAGTTGTCTGATCAATATCCCAATTTGTTCGTGCCGGCTGGACTAACGTTCTCGATTTGGGGGATCATTTACCTGTGGCTGCTGGCCTGGGTCGCTGTACAGGCGGTGGCTCTTTTTCATGAAAAAACGTACGCCGCCATCGCGCCGGGCATCGAAAAAATCGGGTTTTGGTTTGCCGTTACCTGCGCGCTCAACATCGCGTGGCTGTTTGCCTGGCATTGGGAAATGATCCCTTTGTCTGTGGTCGTGATGGTGGTATTACTCGCGGTACTCTGGCGGCTGAATATCGCCGCCGAGGTCGGTCTCTCCAGCAGCAACAACTGGGAAAAATGGCTGGCCCATGCGCCTTTCGGATTGTATCAGGGCTGGATCACGGTGGCGCTCATCGCCAATGTGACGGCACTGCTTGTGTCGCTGCGATGGGGCGGTTTCGGCGTTTCGGAGGCTACCTGGGCTATTATCATGATTATCATCGGTACCCTTTTGGCCACCACCATAGTGCGTGGGTACAACAATGTTTTTCACGGACTGGCTGTCGCCTGGGCGTTGTTTGGTATTTACCTCAAGCGCAGCGGCGACGCCGCCGACATGGGCGCATTGCCCGTTGGTACGGTCGCGCTGGCCGGCATTGCGCTCATCCTGTTGTGGGTGGTGGTGCGGTGGCGTTTTTGGGTAGATGCGTGAGTGTTGTTTTTCACCGCAAAGACGCGGGGCGTAGAGTAAATTCACCGCAGAGACGCAGAGACGCAGAGGCGTAGAGTAGTTTTTTGCCGCGTCTCTGCGGTGAAAAATACTCTTACAGTTGGACCAGATAACCCACATTCAGGCCCAGCGTGCTGATGCGCGCATCTACCGTAGGAACACTGGCAAGATTGCTGAGGCCGGCCTGATAACGTACTTCTGTTATCAACGTCCCTTTGCCGACGGGGAAGCGCATGCCGGCGCCAAAGTCGGCGAAATACTGTGTGCGGTTGAAGTTTTCAAGATCAATTTTCTTGCGTGTCGGTGCACCTGGTTCAACCAGATCCCCGCTTACCCTGCTCCAGCCTGCAGAAATCCGCGCTGCCGAAGTACCCGCTAAAAAATACATCTTTTTGTTCCGAAACGGGGTGATACCGGCCAGCAGGCTGCTCGTCCAGCAGTGGTAATGTTCATTGTAGCGCCCGCTTTCTCCCTCCGGGTCAGCGGGAGTAGTGAATGTAAGCTCCATGCGGTTGGACAAAACCTGATACCCCAATTCGGCTCGTAAGCCAAGGATCGGACTGAAGCGCCAGTCTGCCACCGCAGCCGAACGCCAGCCGATGGCTGGGTCAAAGCCGATGTCGTAATTAAGTGTCTTGATTTTCCACTTCCAGTAGGTCATATTGGCCCCGCCGGATACACCGAGGGAAACCTGAGCATTGGCGAAAAAAGTCAGGCACAGGAGGCAGATTGCACAAAAAAGGAGTCGCATAAGTTGGATTTGAGTAAGTGAACGAATAGGTTTAATTTCTTCAGGACGCCCCGAGGGCTTTTCTCGTTGCCTGCCAACAAAACACCGCCGCTTTTTCGGCGTTTTTCTCCACCATTGCCCCCCTGCTGATTTGAAAAAACTTCAAAAACAAGTAAGGTTGAAGGTTTGATTGCGTTTAGCCAAATTTGTCATTGCCTAAAATAGCTTGACCTCAAAAGTCAATCTGTAATGTCAAAAAAAGGCGACAAAAAGTTTCAAATTCAATCGAAGTACAACCGAAATTTTAGTGAACAATTTAAACGGGGTAAAGTCAAAGACCTTAA
>JBGSKO010000055.1:0-7339 GCA_041741155.1 Saprospiraceae bacterium
GAAACGCCGATCGGAGGTGACGAGTGCCCCGCCGGCGCGGATCAGACCGTTCACGTCGAGCAGGATGGTCTGCTTGTCAGGCGCGCAGGTCCCGGAAGTGGGTTGGAGCGTGCCGATACCCACGCGGCCGTTGGCCTGGAAAGTCATCACGGGCAGTTTGTTGCCGGCGGCGAAAGGATCGGTATTTTTATTGTTGCGGAAGCTAATGAAGAACTTGTCTAATTCCTCGGCATCGGCGATGGGAAAAACGTCGCAGTCCACTACGGCGGTGTCGGCGAAGTCGAGATCTTGCCACGTGAGTTCGGCGTACTCGTCGGTGACGGTGAGCACGGGCGTGATCACGTCGAGGGCGCTGGTGGCGGTGGGGTTCTTCACGGTCTGGAGGTTTGTGGCTACGCCTGCGAGTGTTTGCGCCACCGTGGCGAAGTCGGGTATTTGAGCGCGCAGGCCTTCCACGGCAATCCCGTTGCCGGCGAGGCTGTTGTTAGCCTGTGCGCCGATGGCTGAGGCGGTGCGGGTGCTTCCGCTGCTGGGCAGGGGCTGATTGCCGCGGATGGCGATGGCGCGCACCGGCACGCTGTCGAGGTTGGAAAGCGTAGCATCTACCCAGAAAGAGGCCTGGGGCTCGGCGTTGATGCCCACCGCGCCGTTGGGGTCGGCGATGAGGATGTTTTGTGCCGTGGCGCCGTTTGTACCGGAATATGCCCGTACAATAAATCGATTTTGATTGTTGCCGTTGGCGCCGAAACCGGCGATGGTATTGGTGCGGGTAGCGTTTTCATATACCTCGTTGATCAGGTTGTAAAATCCGAGGTTGGTATTGTCCACCAAGGCGAGGCCGTAGGGATTGGGACTTCCGCCAGGGTTGCCGAGGCCCAGGCCGAGCCACTTGTTTCCTGCTGCGAATGAGCCGAAGGTGCTGTTGCCCACGACATGGGCGTAGGCCGAGTCCTTGAGCAAGAAACGCCAGCCAAAGCCGGAGGGAAGACTGCCGGGGGTATTATACCCGATACCGATTTTTCCCTCGCGGAACATGTCGGGAATGTAGTTATCGTTATCAACCTCGTCTCCAAGAGTATCTTCGAACTGAGCGAACATAAGGGTGTGCATGCTGCACAGCAGCAAGAGCGAAAAAAGCAACTTTTTCATAATGTGATTTGTAAAAGTGTGAACGATAGTTGGGATGCATCCACACCACAAAATTCGGGGAGTTGAGCCTGTCGCGCAAGCAGCTTTATCGAGCAATATCGAGCATTTTGGAGCTTTATCAAGCATGAACGAGTATAGGCGCCCTCACGGTACTGTGCAATAGGCATCCTGCAACGTACACACCGACACTTGAACCGCTCCTTCCGGCCCGGGCGGGCACACCAAAAAACTGTGCGGGCTATCCGGCGCGCTCACCGTGACGCTCGCGCCCACCGGCGCGCCGCCTGACCAAAACTCGTACGAAAACACAAAGGGCGGCGTGCCCGTGAGGGTGGCCACCACGGTTTGGCAGTTGCCCACGCCGCACACAGTCGCGTTGTCCGCCGTCAGGGCGATGGTGGGCAGTGGCTGCCAGATGATCTGCGCCGCTGTGTTGGAGATGTCGAGGCAAGGGTCATCCAAGTCAACGTTGCCATTCAGGTTGTCGCCCGCGATGGTGGCCAGGTAGTACGGCACGCCCGTCTGCATCGTGGCCGGGTCGATGGAAAACGACGGGGTATTGCTGATGGCGACGATACTGCCCAGCGTGTCCGTCGGGTCGCTGAACAGGATATATTGCAACAGGTCGTTGTTGTCGAGGCTTGCATTGCCGTTGTAGGGCACGGATGCGTCCGTGTTAAGGCATACATTGGTCGTGTCCGGTGTCACGGTGCCCGCGCTGGTGGTGCATTGGCAGGGCAGCTCCGGCACGCCCGGAGGAATGTCGGTAAGAGCGGTTATGGTGTTTAGGCCGGGCACGTCGGAAAAATCGCATATAACTTCAATGGTATTAGTTGCAGCATCATATTGTGTCAAAAAATCGCCAAGCAAAAAAGCTGTGGAAAACCCGCCATTTGTTGTGCCTCCATTGACGATAGGAGGGAGCGGACTGTGAACAACAACAGACTGACTTGGGTCAGAAGTGTTTATCAAGTATAAAACCGGTACCCCGTTTAACTGGCCAAAACCGTAGAGTTCGCCGTTGTCATAAAAAAACTCGGATACAGAAGCTCCTACAGGCCAGCCTCCCAGGTAAGTCAGCGAATTATCCGATGGATCAAAAACATATAGTCCAGTAGGATTTACTGAAGATAAATAAACCAACCCGTTCGGATTTAAGATTGAACCACCGAATATTCCACCCACGTTAAAAATTGGATTTGGATCGGGAGGACTAAACCGAAAAAGCCCTTGAGTACTCTGGATTAGGAAATCCCCGTTGGGGAGGATTAAGATATCGTTACTACCTTGAGTAACCCCATTGAAGGTCATCACGGGGCACAGGGTGCAGTTCTCCACGTCAATCTTGATAAGCAGATTGCCGTTGGTCACCCCGTACAGTATTTGTGCCTCTGCGGTATGGTGCAGCAGGGCGGTGAGTGCCAGCAGGCAGGTCAGGCAGGTGGATCGCATGGTTGTGTTTTTTAAAAGTATTTGTTTGTCGTTCTTGGCAAGACGTTTCTCGTCGTTGTCGGCATGGATGCTGACAACGACGAGAAACGCCCTCACGGCCCTACACAATAAATATCCTGCAACGTACACACCGACACTTGAACCGCTCCTTCCGGCCCGGGCGGGCACACCAAAAAACTGTGCGGGCTACCCGGCGCGCTCACCGTGACGCCCGCGCCCACCGGCGCGCCACCTGACCAAAACTCGTACGAAAACACAAAGGGCGGCGTGCCCGTGAGGGTGGCCACCACGGTTTGGCAGTTGCCCACGCCGCACACAGTCGCGTTGTCCGCCGTCAGAGCGATGGAGGGCAGCGGCTGCCAGATAATCTGTGCTGCCGTGTCGGAAATGTCGAGGCAAGGGTCATCCAAGTCAACGTTGCCGTTCAGGTTGTCGCCCGCGATGGTGGCCAAGTAGTACGGCACTCCTGTCTGCATCGTAGCCGGGTCGAACGAAAATGATGGCGTGTTGCTGATGGCGACGATACTGCCCAGGGTGTCCGTCGGGTCGCTGAACAGGATATATTGCAGCAGGTCGTTGTTGTCGAGGCTTGCATTGCCGTTGTAGGGCACGGATGCGTCCGTGTTAAGGCATACATTGGTCGTACCCGGTGTCACGGTGCCAGCATAGGTGGTACACTGACAAGGCAGTTCCGGCACCCCGGGAGGAATGTCGGTAAGAGCGGTTATGGCATTCAGGCCGGGCACGTCTGAAAAATCGCATATAACTTCAATGGTATTAGTTGCAGCATCATATTGTGTCAAAAAATCGCCGCCCAAAAAAGCCGTAGAATACACACCGTTGGTTGTCCCTCCATTACCAATAGGGGGTAGCGGACTGTGAACAACTACAGACTGACCTGGGTCAGAAGTGTTTATCAAGTATAAAACCTGTACCCCGTTTAACTGGCCAAACCCGTAAAGTTCACCGTTGTCATAAAAAAACTCTGCTACCGAAGCTCCTGAGGGCCAGACTCCCAAGTAAACAAGCGAATTATTCGAAGGGTCAAAAACGTACAGTCCAGTAGGATTGATGTAGGAAACATAAACCAAACCACCTGGACTTAGAATGGAGCCTCCGAAGGAGCCTCCTAAGCTAAAAACAGGGTTGGGATCAGGCGGCGTATAACGTCTAAGCCCACCACTAGAAAAGCTCTGGGTAAGTATATCCCCATTGGGGAGAATTAAGACATCGGCTGCTGCTTGCACCCCATTCAGCGTCATCACAGGGCACAGGGTGCAGTTCTCCACGTCAATCTTGATGAGCAGGTTGCCGTTGGTCACCCCGTACAATATTTGTGCCTCTGCCGAATGGTGCAGCAGGGCGGTGAGTGCCAGCAGGCAGGTCAGGCAGGTGGATCGCATGGTATGTTTTTTTAAAAGTTGTTAGGCATCAATCCTGGTCTGTCTTTAAATAAGGCGGTATTCCGAGTCGGCTGTAGAGCAGGAGGATGTCGGCTGGTAGCAAGGCTGCACGGGAGGAGATTTCAGGGCATTTGTTTTTGATCAGTCTGCGCAGGGTGGACACATGGATGCCGTATTCTGCCGCAATGGCTTGTCGGTTTTTGGGTTGTACGGAGTTCTCGTAGTTTGAAATCAGGATTTGTTGGAGGTGTGGGAATGTTTCGTCAACCGGTTGCATGGCGGGATGATTTTTGAGTGAACAAATCGAATTACCCCTGCTTTGTCGGCAAAACAGGGCAAATAGACAAAAAAGATGTCGCAGCAAGGGATTTCCTCAGTCAAATACCGCCGAGAGGCGAAAGAGGAGTGTGGCGAAATGTTTCATGGCGTGGAGTGAAGGATGCTTCAATATGATTTGCGCAAACGAAGATAAAAGAAAACGTGCAGACAAATCCAAACGCTGAAAAAATATTTTTTTCAAAAAAAAAAAAACCTCTTGTAAATCAGTCTGTTGCAAACCGGCCTGTGTCAAAAACTTAACACAGCAGGGCAAAACAAACATCCCCTGCCCGACAGCGTGTGTTGGGCAGGGGATGTTTGTTTTCTGCCGGGGGGCAAAGAGTATGGAGACGCGAGACGTTGCATGTTTTCCACCGCAGAGACGCAGAGGCTCGCCCAAAAGTGAAAGGGATAACCGGACGCATCACCTCCTCACAGTGTCCCCCGCCGCCGCTGTTCCGCTTCGATACTTTCAAAAAGCGCCTGGAAATTTCCCTTCCCGAAAGACTGGGCCCCGCAGCGCTGGATGATTTCGAAAAACATCGTCGGGCGATCTTCTACCGGCTTCGTGAAAATCTGGAGCAGATAGCCCTCGTCGTCGCGGTCCACAAGAATACCCAGTTCCTTGAGCGTTTTCAGGTCTTCCGCAATCGTGCCGACACGGTCGAGCACGGTGTCGTAATAGTCGCCCGGCACATAGAGAAACTCCACGCCGCGTTTGCGCAGTTCGCTGACGGTAAACACGATGTCATTGGTGGCCACGGCTAAGTGCTGGCAGCCGGCGCCTTCGTAGAACTCGTAGTATTCTTCTACCTGCGATTTTTTCTTGCCCCTGGCCGGCTCGTTGATCGGGAACTTGATCCGCATATTGCCACTGGCCATTACCTTGGACATGAGTGCCGTGAACTCGGTGCTGATGTCCTTGTCGTCGAACGTGATGAGGTTTTTGAAGCCGAGCACTTCCTCGTAAAATTTGGCCCATTTGTTCATTTCGCCCCAGCCGACGCTGCCCACGCAGTGGTCCACATACTCGAGGCCGATGGGGGTGGGGTTGTAGTCCGATTCCCATTTTTCAAAACCGGGCAGGAACACACCGTTGTAGTTTTTGCGCTCCACGAAAATATGCACCACATCGCCGTAAGTATGGATGCCCGACCGCACCACTTCTCCGCTGCTATCGCGCTCAATGGTGGGTTCCAGGTAGGCGCGGGCGCCGCGCTTGGTCGTTTCCAAAAACGCCTGTTCAGCATCGTCCACCCAGAAAGCAATGGTTTTTACGCCGTCGCCGTGCAGGCGGTGGTGTTCGGCGATGTCGGAATTGGAGTGGTAGGGCGAAGTGAGCACGAGGCGAATTTTGCCCTGCTGAAGCACGTAGGAAACCTTGTGTTTCACGCCGGTTTCCAGGCCGCAGTAAGCCAGCGACTGAAAACCAAAAGCGGTTTTGTAAAAATGTGCGGCCTGCTTGGCATTGCCGACATACAGTTCCACATAGTCCGTGCCGTGCAAGGGCAGGAAGTCATCGGTCAGGGCCGGTGTGGGTGCGGGTTGTATAAGTGTTGCCATGTTTTTAGTGATGCGTGATGAACGATGAGTGATGAGCAGGAAAATTATACGTGCGACACGCCATCTTCATACCAGACGCGGTAGTAGTCTTCCACCTCAAATTTCAAAGCGTCTTCTGTGATCATCAGGGGTTTGAACGGGTCAATCATCACGGCCAGTTCCTGGGTTTCTTTTTGACCGATGCTGCGTTCAATGGCTCCCGGGTGCGGACCGTGCGGAATACCGGCGGGGTGTAGCGTCAGCTGGCCGGGGCGCACGTCGTTGCGGGACATGAAGTTGCCGTCCACGTAGTAGAGGATTTCGTCGGAGTCAACATTGCTGTGGTGATAGGGCGCCGGGATGGAATCCGGGTGGTAGTCGTACAAGCGCGGGACAAAAGAGCACACCACGAAACCCGGCCCTTCGAACGTCTGGTGGATGGGCGGCGGCAGGTGAATACGCCCGGTGATGGGTTCGAAATCGCGGATATTGAAGGCGTAGGGATAGTGGTACCCGTCCCAACCCACCACATCAAAGGGGTGATTGGCGTAGATGAGCGGAAAAATCGTGTTGTTTTTTTTGATGCGCACCTCGAATTCGCCGCGCTCATCAAAGGTTTCGAGCGTTTCCGGGCGCTTGATGTCGCGTTCGCAGAACGGCGAATGTTCGAGCATTTGGCCAAAGTCGTTGCGGTAGCGGCGCGGAGTGAGTACCGGCCCGTGCGATTCGATGAAAAGCAGGCGGTTCTCCGCCGTTTCCCATTCCATTTTGTAAATCGTACCGCGCGGCACCACAAGGTAGTCGCCCGGCTCAAACGGCACGGTGCCGAACATGGTTTGCAACTCGCCGCGGCCGTGGTGAATGAACAAAATCTCGTCTGCGTCGGCATTTTTGAAAAAATACTCCGGCGTTGCGGTGGGCGCCGCGAGGCCGATAGCCATGTCGCTGTTTACGAACAAGGTGCGGCGGCTGTCAATGTAGTCGTCCACCGGCGGCACCGCAAAACCTTCAAATTTGAGCGGGTTGATGTTGTTCTCGATAGCAATTTTTGGATGCACCGGATACGGCGACTCAATGGCGCGAATCTGTGTGGGCGCATACAAGTGGTACGCCAGCGTCGCCATCCCGCCGAAACCCTGCGTGCCGACCAACTCTTCCTGATACAACCCGCCGTCGGGCTTGCGGTACACCACGTGGCGTTTGCGGGGTATTTTTCCTAAACGATGGTAAAAAGGCATATTTTGAATGATGAATGATAAATGATGAACGATGAATGATGAACAATGAATGATAAATGATGAAAAATGGTGCCTGACAAATAACCGCCATACGGACATTTGTCATTGCCTAAAATAGCTTGACCTCAAAAGTCAATCTGTAATGTCAAAAAAAGGCGACAAAAAGTTTCAAATTCAATCGAAGTACAACCGAAATTTTAGTGAACAATTTAAACGGGGTAAAGTCAAAGACCTTAA
>JBGSKO010000056.1:0-35994 GCA_041741155.1 Saprospiraceae bacterium
TTTTAAGGTCTTTGACTTTACCCCGTTTAAATTGTTCACTAAAATTTCGGTTGTACTTCGATTGAATTTGAAACTTTTTGTCGCCTTTTTTTGACATTACAGATTGACTTTTGAGGTCAAGCTATTTTAGGCAATGACAAATAAACTTCGTAGTGGCGGGTTTTATACTACCCCATCATAATGGAACAAGGTGAGTGTAACAGCGAAGGTGGCAAGCCGTTGCGCAGCAAGCGTTTTTTTTCGATGGAAATGGATGTCGGAAGGGTGAACCTTGTTTGCGGCTGTAAAAATCCTTCCGACATTCGCTGATCAAAAAAAATACCCATGGCACTCTCGCACATCGTCATCCAACTTTTGGGCAAAATAATACCGCCCAAAAAACACCAGAGTATTTCGGAGGAATTTATCGCGCGCTACGAGCCGCGGTTCAAAAAGATGTACCGGTGGCATACGCTGGTGGGGGTGCTCCTCCTGTTTGGAATCCCGGGTCTGCTGTACCTGTGTTCGGGCTTTTTGGAAGCAATCTGGTACGTCAAACAACCGGATGCCCTGTTTGCCTTCACTCCGGGCAAAGGCCTGCTCGGTGTTGCCCTCGGCATGATGCTCGGCTTTGGCGTCTCCGTTCCGCTGGCGCATTGGGTGATAAAAGGCTATCTGGGCGCCGATATTATGGAGCTGTATGACGTGTGGTACGACAGCCGCCCCAATCACCCGCTCAACTCGAAAGCGCTGGGGAGAGGCATGTTGTTCCTTTTCATCCCGCTCGCCATCTGGGCGGCCGCGTATTTCCGGTACGACTACACTTTCGTCACGCAGGAAAACATACGTTACGGAAATCCCTGGCGCTGCACCGAGACGGTTGCTCCGCTCGCGGAAATCCGCGCCATCGAAATGCAGATTGGCAAAATCGCCCCAAACGGCGATTACAACCCCGGGTTCCGCTATCGGATTAGACCCGAAAAACAGGAGCCCTGGGAAAGTCCGTTTTTTACCGGTTCTACCGAACCCAGCCACCTCCAGTTCCGCCCGATGATTGATTTTGTTTTAAAAAAAACGGGGTTGGAAATGGTGGAAATTGCGACACCGCGGAAGTAGCACAGGCGTTTTTTACTTCAAAAAACGGTACGTCGCTTTTACCAGAAAAATATTCGTCGGCCGGGCATCAAACACATTGTCGAACAGACTCTGCACGAGCGGCGTGTCCAGATCATTGTATGCATCGGGGGTTGCGCCCTGCGACCAGACGAGAAAGAACTCCGATCCCGGTGTGTATTCCCAGCGCACAACGAGGTTGGACCGGAACTGGATAAAATTGAAGTCCGGCTGCGAAAACGTGTAGTCCGGAGCGCCATCGCGGTTTTCGTCCACCGAAAAGGTACCGTCCCCGGCTGTGATTTCCGAACCGGTAAACCGGTGGAAACGCGCGTCGTACGCCGTTGCCAGCGGGTCTGTCACCACGCCGTAGTGGTTGTACAACGCCCGGAAAATGAACGGCTGGCCGTAGTACTGCACGGTCAGGTTTGGCGTCAGATTATAGGTCAGGCGACCGGTCAGCGAAAAGCTTTTTTGATTGACTTCGCTGACAATCGTACGTGTTTCGTTGCCGAAAGTAACCGTTTGAACAAACTGATCCTGTTTCCGCCAGCCGTGGTTGTAACCTGGATACACACCAAACCGGAGCGCATCGGTTGCCTGAAAATTGACTCCGACGCTCCCGCCGGTCGAACGGATCACCTCCTCAAAACCCTTGAAAAAATCGAAGTTTCCGTTGAAAGACACCTTTTTTCGTTGGTCCGACTCGAAGTATGTGAACCCGCCATACCCTGTGGGGCGGCGCAGCGGCGAGCTACCGCGCAGGGCATTGTTTGAAATGTCGAACGGGTTGAGAAACAGACCGGCGCCGGTACCCCAGTTGCTTTTGAAAAACGCGTGGGCATTCACATTGTAAAACGTAAACAGGTGCCGGCCGCTAAAATCCCACTTGAACCAGTGGTTGTAGTTGAAACGCAGGTTCCGGAACACCGAAAACGGGCGCTGGAGGTGGTAGCCCGCCCACACGAACTGGTTGATCTCGTCGGCACTCTGCATGAAACCGATGTCGTTCACCTCGAATTCGGGCGAACGCCAGGTACCGCCGACCTCAAATTTTTTGATGCCGCCCCATTTGTCCGGTTTGCCGGCATATTTCCCGATTTTAAACGTGCCGCTCGTGCCGGTGAGTGCCGTACGCGTGGGGTCCACTTCGACGTGGGACGCCTGTGCGCGCTGGAAATAGTGCTCAAAACTCTGCTGGGTTTCCAGGATCGCTTCCGGAGAGCCGTTCACCTGGCTGAAAAGCAGTTTGCCGGACACATTCCACCAGCGGTTTTTCCAGAAATGCTGAAAATCCAGTCCCCCCGAATAGGCGCTGCTGTGCAGCCAGTTGAGGCCTTTTTCGCGGTTTACCGCCGTGAAAACGGCCCCGAAGATGGTATTCCCTTCGTCAAAATCTTTCATGACCCGGCCCACAAAATAGTTGGTTTGCGGCTCTACCAGTTCCTTTCGGCGTTCCCCGTTCAGGTCAATGTGGGCGTTTTTGCGTTGCGTGATGCTTTCCAAAATACCGATGGACCAGCCTTTTTTGGTTTTGCCGGAAAACTTTGCCGCGCCCAGAATCGAAGCCGCCTGCGGCACATCGGCAAATTCGCCCGGCTTCAAATCGGGCCTGCCGTGCGGGGCGCCGCCGATCCGCCGCGAGTAAAAAAGCAGGTCGCCATCGTAGTCAAAACCGGTGGACGATCCGGTCAAATTATAGTCGAACAGGTTTCGGCTTTCCATAAAAAACGGCCGGCGTTCGCTGAAAAAATTCTGGTAGCCGTCCAGCCGAACCGCGCCGGGGTCGGCCTCCACTTGCCCGAAATCGGGGTTCACGGTGTAGTCTAAAATCAGGTCGCGCGTCACGGCGAATTTGCCGTCCACGCCCACCGTGATTTTCTGCCGCGAGCCGTCGGCGAAGGGATTGCCCGTTTCTTTTTCGAAATGCTCGGTTTTGGTCAGCAGGTACGGGGCTATTTCCACGCCTTTGTTGCGCGGCAGGTCGCGGAGGCCGTGCAGTTCGGCGAAGCGACTGACCCAGCCGCTGCCGTTTTGCGGGATGTGCTGGAAGGTGGAGCGTTCGTTTTTGCGAAAAATCAGGCGCTGTACCTGAAATCCCCACACCTGTTCCGGGTCGTTGTTGTAGCGCAGTTGACTGAACGGAATCTTCAGTTCAGCCGTCCAGCCGAGCGAATCAATGTTCGATTTGCCATCCCAGATGGGGTTCCAGTTGGTATCCCAGTTGTTGCCGTTGTCGCTGATGAATTCATCGCCGCGCACGCCGCTGCACGAAAACGTGAAGGAAAAAGCCGTGCGCTGGTCGTGGTAGCTGTCAATATTGATTTCCATCCAGTCGCCCGGGAACTCATCGCGGCGGCCCATGCGCTCAACCAAGGAGTCGGGCGAGGAGTCGAACGCGCGGTAGCCGATGTACAAAAACTTGTCGTCGTAGAGGATCCGGAATTCGGACGGGTGGCTGGGCGGGGTGCCGTCGTCGGGCTGGTATTCGATGAATTCGGCGCCCGGCGGGCAGTTTTGCCAGGCCGCTTCGTCCAGTTTTCCATCGAAGTCAAGGACTCCGGAGGTTATTTTTTGGGTAAAATACTGGCGCTTGATGGGGTCGGTATTGGTACTCCTTGCAGGTTGGGGGGGCTGGGAAAATGCTGAAAAGCAGAGAAGCAGGCAAAAAAGGCAGGGTAGCAGGCAAAATTTCATACAAACAGGGAGTGGTGAACACGGATGGGAGGGAAAGACAACGGTTTTCAGGCAAGGCTGCTTTCACGTTGGTTCAGTATCTGGAGCGATTTTACGGCGGTAAGGTCGGACGGGGGTAAAACCTTTTCCGCCGCTCGAAAATTCATTTTTTTGAAAGAAATTTACACCGTTCCTTCATTACGGAATGCCTGGCCACATCTTGTTCCTTCATTTTTCTAAAAAAACACATCATGCGAGTACGCATCACAGTCCTGATTCTCGGCGCAGTATTGTTCAGCTTTTTTCAGTGCAAAACAAAGGTTGCAAAGCCCGATCAAGGCGCTAATCCAACGGAAAATATTCCGGATGCTGAAAAAATGCGCGATACACCCTACGGACTTTGGATTCTGCAGGAGGTGCAAGGCAGCAATGTTGGCGTTAAAAAGGGGACATACATTGTCCTTTCCGAACAGAAATATTATCTGTATGCGGGCTGCAACCACATCGGCGGCGAACTGCGTGTCCGGCGGGATTCCATGACGATCAATCCGGGGCCCAGCACCCTGATGGCCTGTACGGGAATGGAGTACGAATCCACCCTTTCCAAACTGCTTCAGACGGTGGGCACCTTCCGCCGGAGCGGCAAACAACTCAGCCTGTTTGCCGGCGAGGGCGTGGTTTTCACCTTTCAGCAGCAAACGCCTTCGGAGCACCTCACCGGGCGGAATTTTGTGGTCGCCGGCCTCACCATGAACGGCGGCGTACACTTCGCCGCCGACGCGCCCCGGCAAACCATGCAATTCCACTCCGACGGGACGTTAACCGGAAATGCCGGCTGCAACAGTTACAGTGGCTCCTACAAAATTGAGGGAGACCAGTTGTACATCAGTCGGGTAGTAAGTACCAAACGGGCCTGCGCAGAAAAAGAAAAGCGGGAGTACGAATCGTACTTGCACCGGCACCTGCAAAAATCGCCGCTGAAGATCGAGGATTCGCCGAGCCGGGTGACGCTGCGGGACAGCACGGGAAGTACGGTGCTGGTGCTGGAGGAGGGGTAAAGGTCCTACCTTTGTCTGCGCGGCCATCGCCGTTTTTCACCAAGCACTACACAAACATGGATTTGTACCCGACCGATCTTTCGTACCACACAGCCCCGCGTAGAAAAGTGACCGGGTGACTTCGAGTCACCCGGTCACTTTTAGGCGAACAGCAACCGAACGCATATCCCGCTACCGCGAAGCCGTCGAAATCTCTCCTTTTGTCCTCCCGAAGGGACCTGTCCGCTCTACGTATGGTAAACCTCCGCAGTTTCGACCATAGAGCGGACAGGTCCCTTCGGGAGGACAAACGTAGAGCATGGAAACGATGCGCTGTTTAGGCTCGGCGGTACCGAGGTCGTGAAAATCGGATGGTCGCTTTTCTACCAATGTTTGACCTCTCCGAGGTCATTTGGAAATTTGATGCGTTTCCCCCTCACCCTCCCCACCTTCTCCGCAATTCCTTCAGCCGCATACGCTGCATCACGAACGTGGTTTTGTCGTCGTTGAGGCGCAGGATGTACTTGTCGTTTTCCCAGAACGCGTAGTTTTTGAGAAAAGCGAGGTTGATGATGACGGCCCGGTTGACGCGAAAAAACTGCGCGGGATCGAGTTCTGCTTCCAGTTCGCTGAGGGTTTTGCGGATGCTGTACGTTTTACCCAACGTAAATGCCCGGTAGTTTTTTTCCTCTACCTCAAACCACAACACATCGCCGACAGCGAGCAGGGTTTCGCCTTCGGCGTCGCGGGCTTCCAGGGTTTTCAGGAAATTTTCGGCAGTGCCGAAGTCTCCTTGTGTTAGCTGCGCAAAACGCGCGTGTTGCCAGTCGTTGTAGTCTAAAAACAGGTTGATGTTCAGGATGGAGTAGCCGAAAATCAGGAAAGGCAGCAGGTAGTTGACGTACATGCGGGCGGTGAAAACGTACTCCGGGAAATAGGTTGCCCAGGCGTAGTCGGGGTAAAAAACCGCGAGGTAGCGCAGGCCGTTGGTGATGGGGCCGAACACCAGAATAACGCCCAACACAAAGGGCAAAAACCACAACTGGTGCCGCAGCACGCCGCCGGGCGAAAGTTCGATCCGATCCATACCCACCTGCCGGACATAGCGCGTGGCCAAGCGCAAAAAAATGAAGACCGACACTAATTCGAACAGGACATAGTAGCCAAACAACGCGCGCAGGTACGCCCAGATTTGGCCCCGAAACAGCGGCCCCAATTCCCCGAAACCCGGCCGCTGGAGCGTAAAAAACTGGTAGAGCAGTACGCCCAGCAGGGTAAACCACAGCCAGCGCCAGCCATGGGCCAGGCGAAAGGTGAGCGGTATGGTGGTAGTGTCCGGCATTTGTAGCGGCGAAGGTAGGGTTTGACTGTCCGTATTTCACGCCGCGAAAACCGTATTTCAGGAAAAAAGCCGCAGTTCGCACCCGTGTTTCGGGGACGAAAAGCCGTGCCTCGCGCCGGCCCGCTTGCAGGTCGGATATTTCTTGCGCCACCTTTGCCCCATCTCGTTTCACCACGTCAATTTCCTGAAAATGAACTTGTTCAAATTTATGCTCATCGCGCTTGCCGCCATTCTGGCCTCCTCCTGTTTTTTTCCGCTCGCCGCTCAAAGTCCCGCTGATGCCTTGGGCGGCAACTGGCAGGTAACGCTCCGCCATGGCGCCATAGGCGAAATGCGCACTGCGCTCGATTTCCGGTTTTCCAACGATCGGGATTTTAACGCCCACTCGCACCGCAAGGCCGTGAAAAACATGGTTGGAGGATTCAAGGCGGGTTTTTCGAAAATTTTTTCCAAAAAAACCATGCTGCGCAGCGGCGCGTTTGTCAACCTCACCGGCGGCAAGGCGACCCTGGCCGATGGAAAAGTAGTCTTCAGCGGCATGCTGGATTTTGTGGTCATCCCCGCATTTGCCTGCGAAGGCACCCTGGAAAATGGTCGGCTCCGCATCCCGCTGCGCAACGCGAAGGGGCAAAATGTGGGCGTCATCGAGGGTGTACGCGCTGAACAAAATGGCCTGATAGATGAATATCAGGCGACCGTGCTGGAATTGCTGGCTGCGTTTGATCAGCATATTTACGACCGCCGGGTGCTGGAAACGAAGGCCTGGAAAACGTTTGCCGGGAACATGAAAAAAGCCGGAGACCGGGCGCAGGACGACTTCGACCTCATCTTCGCGTTTCATACCCACGCCAAAAAACTGCCGTTCAGCCACAAACTTTTTTTCCGCACCGAACAACCGGACGCCGGAGCAGCGCAGATAAAAAGCCGGTTCGATTTTCGCGCCAACCAGGTTTCTCTGGAGGAAAAATCGCCCCAGACGGTTGTGCTGCGCATCAAGTCGTTCCGTTGCCCGGGCCGCGACGTGGACAGTGTCATGCAAATCGTGTTGGCGAAAAACTACCAAAACCTGATCGTGGACATTCGCGGCAACCCGGGCGGCGCCCTCGAAGGCGGCATGACCCTCGCGCAATACTTAGTGCGGGAAGAAACGCCGACCGGGGTTTACCTCACCCAAAAGTGGTTCAACGAGCACCCCGCGCCGCCGTCCGCTGCCGAAATGAACGCCATGCCTGTATTCACCAAACCGGATGTGCTGGCATTCCTGTCCGAGCTGGACTCCCAGGGTTATGTGATTCTGAAGGCGCGACCGGGATTGCGCCATTTCGAGGGCAAGGTCTTTTTGCTCACCGACCGCCGCTCGGCCAGCGCATCGGAGCCGTTGGCCTGGAACTTGAAAAATTCAGGTCACGTGACGGTTGTCGGCGAGCCTACGGCAGGGCAAATGTTGAGCGCCTCCAGTTATCCGATCCGAAGCGGGTTTAATGTCGTGCTGCCAAACGGCGACTACTACACCCCCGACGGCAAACGCCTCGATCTGGTGGGCGTGCAGCCGCACATTGCAGTCAAGAGCGCCGAGGCGCTGGACTATGTGCTGGAGCAGTTTTGTGCGGAGAGGTGAGGGTTTATGGGGTTTATGAGGTTTATGAGGGTTTATGGGGTTTATGAGGTTATAAACCAACCCCCACACGCACTACCGCACCCGCAGCAGGTACGTTTTTTCAAAATACTCGGAGGAGTCGGTCAGCCAGTTCCGCTTGGTTAAGGAAAACCGGAGTGGGTACAGGCCGGGCTGGTCGTAGCGGACTTCAAAATGAGCCTTATCGCTCCGAACTGGTAGCACTTTGCCATTCAGGTAATATGTCAACAGGTAGTCTTGCCCGATTTCTGTCAAAAATACCTCTGTGGTCACCTGCTCGTCGGGTCTGGGATTAATCGGTTGGTATATTGCGTCTAAACCAGAACCTCGACAAATAATACGTCCGCCACCTGCCTCCTGACAGATAAAGTTTAACATAGCCATCTCCATCAAGGCTACGTGCATTTTCGTTTCTGCGCGTATTGCCGCAAAGTCGTCGGGAGTGTCGTTTTCGTACGTTTGCACCAACCAGTCCGTGTCAGGAAATGTCGGCATGCCTGCTGCGATCAATTCATTCTCGTCTGATAGCTCCAGTATTTTTTCGCGGTATGCGCGAAGATGCTGTTGAGCCTGTTGCAACTGCTGAATGGATTGGCGAGGCTGCCCCAAATGCTCCAGCACCATCTCCACATCCGCTGTGAGTTGTTTACTGGTCTTGATCAGGCTACGGACTTGGGTACTATCTGGATGGGAGTACTCACCCTGTTTAAGGATATTGTGTATCATGGCTTCTTGACTATTCCGTCTCAGTTCCGCATAACTACTTTCAAGAGCAAAGGCCAATTCCGACTGCAAAACAGCATGCCGGTCGCCGGTTTTGTTCCAGATAACCCAGGTGCTCATAGCTATGATGAGGGCCAGGCACAAACTATGCAGTATAAGTTTTAGTCGCATACCTGAATTATCGTCGTTTTGCTGAACGGCTTGGTTTCTTCGGTAAGCGGGTTGTGTACATCTGCCTTTATCGAAAGCCGTTGTGGGCCGGCATGCCCAAATACCGCGTTGTATTTGCTCGGGCCGGATACCCGAGGTAAGGGTTTTCCATTGACCCAATACGTCACATTTTTGGTATTAACAGGATAGATGTGCGCCTCCACCTCCCCCCGGATGGTTTCTCCGGCGCGGTGGCAAGTACCCTTCAAAACCGGTACCGGCATAACAGGAATTGGGGAAGGGGCTTCATTCGGCATTCGGCTGTACAAAAAAGCCAGCGAACGGTTGGCGGCGACACTATGCCGAACCATAGACAAGGTCAGAAACATGGCTTTCTGGTCGGGACGGTTGCCGGCGATTATGCGCTCGTCGGCGGCCCGTCTTTCGTTTGAAAATAACGGTTCGAGCGCAGCCAATTCCGTTTCGTATTTTCGGGAAAATAGCCGTAGGCTGTACTCAAAATCCTTGTCCTGTTGAAAAAAGGCGGCAGCCGCCGAGTCGGGCAAAATGATCTGCTGTACCTGGGGCAGTAAATCTGGAATGTCCGGGTTGTATGTTATAGCCCTGGATATTTCCTCGCGAGAAAAATTTGTCAATGCCTCTGCTGCTTTGGCTATATATTCTCCTTGCATCCGCAGCGTATCGAATTCCGGCATACGATAGGCAGCGCTGTACGACCGTATTTGTGAAAGACGGTAACTTATGCCTTCGTCCAGGTGATTATATGCCGCAAGCAGTGTTCGATACTGTTGTTCATACGCCGCCATCTGCCGCTTTTTTTCCGCGTGCAGGTGCCAGGCGTACAGGCCCAGAGCGGTGATGACGAGGGCGTACAGCCAGAAAATTCTGCTCTTTGCGTGCATCATGATTTGGATTCATTTCTTTTTCTGCTGCTTCTCCAATTCATCCACATCTACCAGGTCTTTCCGGCGCCCGGCGATATTTTTGCTTTTGATCAGATTGTTGAGGTCAATAAAGTGGATGGGAACCCCTTCAAAAACTGCTTCTTCCCGTTGTTGAAAACATTCCTCGAAATCCATGCCCTCCAGTTCCAGGATCAAATCAATGCGGTTGGGTTCTTGTCCAATTTGCACAATATTAGCCGAGTTCTGAAAATCCTCTTCTGTAAGGCCGAGTGTACCGAAACCAAAATCGCGAATTGACTGGAGCATCCTGGGTGCGTTTTCGGGGGAGGCCCAAATCCAGAAGTCAATGTCTTTGGTGTAGCGTGGGTAGCCGTGATATGCTACCGCAAAACCACCCACGACGAGGTATTTAACCCCGTTTGCGTTTAACGATTGAATAAACTCTCTGAAATTCGAGTCCAGCACCATATTTCCAGTCGTTGTATTGTTTGCGGATTTCTTCTAAAGCACGGATTCGTTCTATGGGCGGGCGTGAAAGCCAGTAAACGATATCGTCCGGCTCTTCGCCTTTTTTGAAAACGCGCACTATTGGCGGTGTTTTTTTTGCTTCGGCAACAGGAGGTGTTTGCATATCAGACTGCTTTTTGCTGGTCAAAGATAAGCACTAAAACCAAAAAACAGGGGATCAATCCCGGTTGTTTGGTCGTAACATCGGAAGGGCCTCAAGCCCCCTTCCGGCACGCACTACCGCACCCGCAGCAGGTACGTTTTTTCAAAATACTCGGTGGAGTCGGTTTGCCAGTTCCGCTGGGTTAAGGAAAACCGGAGGGGGTACAGGCCGGGTTGGTCGTAGCGCACTTCAAAAAAGGCAGTCTTGTCTTCTCCGGGAAGGAGGGGAGCGCCATTGAGCGAATACGTCAGCATGCCGGAAGGCTCTACATATTCGGTAAGAAAAATATCGGCAGTCACCGAGTCGCCGAGTTGGGGATTGATCGGTTGGTAACTGACCAAGGGCTTAAAGGCGCTAAAACGTTCAATAGTACCGATGTTTCGGTCAATATAGTTCAGCACGGACTGCTCCAGAATAGCGGCGGTTACTTTTGCTTCTGCCAGTGCTACGGCAAAACCGGCCGGTGTTTCGTGCTCGTATGCTTTTACCAGCCAATTTGAATCGGGGAGTTGAGGCATCTGTAGCTCGATCCAGGTTTCCTGACCTGCCAGTTTCAACATCGCGGAGCGGTAATTTAGCAGGTGTTCTTGTGTCCGTTTTGCAAGCCGTTTGTTGGGGTTTTGAGACAAACTGTCCAGGATTGCGTCTATTTCCGACTGAAATTGATTGGATGTTTTGAACAGGCTAGGAATGCTTGAACCCTTGTAATGAAAATATTGAAAATCCCCGAATGTGATTATTTTCGAATGAAGCAGGCTTTTGTTGTTCCGTTTTATTTCCATGCCCCCGCTCTCAAGAGCAAAGGCCATTTCCGCTTGCAAAACAGCATGGCGGTCGCCGTTTTTTTCCATAACAATCCAGCCGACAAGTGTAAGTATGGCCGCGAGACAACATCCATGGAGTAACAAGTTTATTCGCATACGATGATTGTGGTTGTTATGGTGTATGTCGCGATATCGCCATTAAGCGGATTATGAACTTCTATGCGCACCGGAAGTCTGTGCCGCCCGGCAGAGCGAAACACCGTACTGAATTTCCCGAGTCTAAGTTCCTGTTGGACGGGGCTTTCTTTGACCCAAAACGACAGGTTCTTGGCATTGGTAAAATACGAATGCGCTAGCACCTTGCCCCGTATGGTCTCTCCGGCACGGTGGCAAGTGCCCTCCAAAACCGGCACCGGCATGATGAGGGTCTGGAAAGGGGTTGCTATTGGCATTCGGCTGTGCCAAAAAGCCAGCGAACGGTTGGCGGCGGCCGCGTGCCGAACCATGGACAGGGTCAGGAACAGAGCTTTCTGGTCTGGGCGGTTGCCATCAAGGATATGATTGGCGGCGGCCCGTCTTTCGTTTGAAAAAAACGGCTCAAGTGCAGCCAGTTCCTGCTCGTACTTGCGGGAAAACATTCGGAGGCTGTCCGCAAAATCATTTTCCCCCTGGAAAAAGGCGGCAGCCGCCGAGTCGGACAAGATGTGCCGCTGTACACGGGGCAGCATTTCCTGAACCTGCGGATCGTATTTCAGTGACCGGGATAATTCTTCGCGGGAAAAATTAGATAACGCCCCTGCTGCTTCGGCTATGTATTTCCCTTTCATCCAAAGACTGTCAGACACCGGCATGTAATAGGTATCACTGTACAACCGTATGTGTCCCGGGCGGTAACTTATGCCTTCGTCCAGGTGATTATATGCCGCAAGCAGTGTTCGATACTGTTGTTCATACGCCGCCATCTGCCGCTTTTTTTTCGCGTGCAAATGCCAGGCGTACCCGCCCAGCGTGGTGATGAGCACGGCGTACAGCCAGAAAATTCGGTATTTTGCTTGCATTGTGGTACCAGTGGTGTTGTGGAGGGTGAAGGTACACCCTGCAAAAAATTAATGGCATACAACGGCAGGTTGGTCAGCCAGTCTTGCTCCCGAAAACGGCTCATAGAAGCACATTTTTTCAAAGGAAAAATCGAATGTTGAAAATCAAAACCGTCCACACCCAACGCCTTGCCCGCGCAAATTTTCGGGAAAACGGAAGGTGCTCGCACAACGGCGTCAACCCTTCCCGGTATTTGCGCAACTTTGCACGTTTCGAAAATGAATGCCGCGCCAAATTACATCCAGCACCCAAACATGAAAAATCTCCCCTTCCTCCTCGCGTTTCTTTTCCTCGCCGCCGCCCTCCCCGCCCAGCAACCCGCCCTCCCCGCCGCCTACGGCAGCCTGCACTACGACAAAAAAGGCGTACTCCGCGGCAAGGGCACCGACGGCAAAACCATCGCCCTGCGCCGTAAATCCGCCCACTTCACCCTCGCCGGCGTCACGCCCCGGGTAAGCGGCGCGAAGGACGGCCTGCGCCTCGTTTTTTCCGATAAAAACCTGCGCAACGGCAAAATCACCTACGGCCTCATCCCCTACGGACAACACACGTTCCCGACCGCCGTGCTGCGGTTTGTAGCCGATATTGACGCAAAAGGCAATGCCTTGCTGCCTATCCGCTCCGACCTCAAGGAGGGCTACGACCATACCGGCTGGCAAAAAGCGGGTTTCGGCGTCATCGGCTACCGACTGGCTACCGCCAAGGGCACCATGGTACACGAGGGCAAGCAGGCCTTCGCGGCTACGTCGGCGGGGTTTGAGCCCCGACCGACTGTGCTGCGCGGACCGTTTGTGTCCAACCAGGCCCCGAACAGCGCCGTCATCTGGTACGAAACCTCGGAACCGGTGCTAACCTGTATCAAGACGGACGCGGCGCCCGACACGTTTTTCAGCCGCGCACCCCTCACCCGCCACGAAGTGAACCTCACCGGCCTGCAACCCGACACCGAGTACCGCTACACCGTGTCTTGCGCCGGCGCTGCGCTGCCGTTTCGGTTTCGCACTGCGCCGGCATCGGGCAGCCGGCAGCCGTTTTCGTTTGCCTACGCCAGCGATTCGCGCAGCGGCTACGGCGGCGGCGAACGCAACCTGTACGGCACCAACGCCCAAATCATGCAGCGCATCGGGGCACTGGCCTGCCGGGAAAACGCTGCATTCGTGCAGTTCACCGGCGATCTCGTGGACGGCTACGTGAGCCACCCCGACGAACTGCGCCTCCAACTCACCAACTGGATCCATGCCGTGGAGCCGTACTGGCACTACCTGCCGTTCAACGTCGGCATGGGCAACCACGAGTCGCTGGGCTGGGCTAACGCGGCTACCGGGAGTATCGTGGCCGATGGTTTTCCCTACGATACACACTCGGCGGAGGCGTTGTTTGCGGAAATGTTCGTGAACCCGCAAAACGGTCCGCACAGCGAGGACGGCTCCCGCTACGACCCCGACCCGTACCGCCGGGGCGACTTCCCCACCTACTCCGAAAACGTGTTTGCCTACACCTACGCCAACACCGCCATGGTGGTGCTCAACTCCGACTACTGGTACGCGCCGACCCTGAAAAAAACGCGCGCCATCGGCGGAAACCTGCACGGCTACCTCATGGACGAGCAACTGCGCTGGCTGAAAAACACGCTGGCACAACTGGAGGCCGACAGCGCGATTGACCACGTTTTCGTGACCGTGCACACACCGCCGTTTCCCAACGGCGGCCACCGCGGCGACTGCATGTGGTACAATGGCGACAACGAACACCGCCCCTGGATTGCCGGAAAACCCGTGGAAAAAGGCATCATCGAGCGCCGCGACGAACTGCTCGACCTCTGCGCCAACCGCTCGACCAAAGTCGTCGGTTTCCTCTGCGGCGACGAGCACAACTACAACCGTATGCTGCTGGAGGACAACACCCCGCGCTATCCCGAAAACTGGGACAAACCCCGCGTTGCGCTCCAGCGCCCGCTTTGGCAATTCATCAACGGGGCTGCCGGAGCGCCGTTTTATGCCCAGCAAAAACTGCCGTGGTCGGCGGCTGTAGAAGGTTTTACGGTGCAAAACGCCCTGTGCTTTTTTGATGTTTCCGGAAAAAAGATCCGGCTGCGCGTGCTGAATCCGGATACGCTGGAGGAGATAGATCGGGTGGAGGTGCGGTGAAGCGAGTTTTGCCTAACTTTGTGCTGTTAAAAAACGTACTGTATGCAGTTGACACTTGAAATTCAGAACCAACAGGAGTTGCAATTGATCCTGCGATACCTGCGCTCACTACCGGGTGTAAGAGTGGTTTCCGACCCGAAGTCTAAGACAGGTGCCTTTATCGCAGAGCCAAAACCCAAGAAGGATTTCTCCAAATACTGGGGCAGTCTCCGTACCGGCTTGACCGCAGACGAAATTGACGATAAACTCCGTCAAATGCGTAACCAATGGGATCGGGATTTCTCTTAGACACGAATATTGCCATCTATTTTTTGGATGCGCAACTCACTGCCCCGGCTAAGGCTTACGTCGGAGCCGCGCTCAACTCGGGCGCAACATGCCTGTCCGTGATTTCTAAAATGGAGATTCTCGGCTGGAATTTCGCATCTCCTCAGGAGGAACTACAGGCACGAGCATTTGTGAATGATCTGACCTTGGTTGATTTGAGTGATGACATCGTAGAAAAAACAATCGCACTTCGCAGGCAATTACCAAAAATCAAACTACCGGATGCAATTATTGCAGCCACCGCACTCGTGCATAGCATTACGTTGCTCTCTCGAAATACCGCCGATTTTTCCAGAGTGCCGGGCTTGGAGGTTGTCAATCCGATGGACGCCTGAAATTTCCCGGATACACGCTCCCGCTAGTTCCCCTCTATCACAAACACTTGCAACAACGCATGTCCACACCCAAACTTTTCGGCATTCTACTGCTTGCGCTTTCCTCCTGCCTAGGCGGCCCGCGCCACGGCCTCAACTTCAGTATCCCGGACTCGGCGGGCGATATTTACCTGGTCGTCCTCGGTATCGCGCAGGACGGTGGCTACCCGCACGCAGATTGTCGGCAGAAATGCTGCCGGCTGGTTGTAAACGGGTATCAGCCGGCCCGGTCGCCGGTTTGTCTCGGCCTGGTGGACGAGCGGGCCGGCAAGGTCTTCCTGTTCGAAGCTACGCCCGCGTTTGCGAATCAATGGTGGCTTTTGCAGGACCTGACCAACAACCGCGACAAACGCACACCCGACGGCATTTTCCTGACCCACGCCCACATTGGCCACTACACCGGGCTGATGCAATTGGGACGCGAGGTGATGGGGACGAAAAATGCTCCCGTTTGGGCGATGCCCCGTATGGAAAAATTCCTGCGGGAAAACGGGCCGTGGAGCCAACTCGTCAGTCTTCAAAATATTGACCTGCAAGCGTTGCGGGCCGACAGCACGATCCAACTGACGGCCGACCTGCGCGTTACGCCGTTCCTCGTGCCGCACCGCGACGAATTTTCCGAGACCGTGGGTTTTCGCATCGAATCGCGGAACAAAAAAGTGCTGTTCATCCCGGACATTGACAAGTGGGAAAAATGGTCGCGCAACATCGTGCAGGAAGTACGCGCGGTGGACTATGCCCTGCTTGACGCTACGTTTTACAAAGACGGCGAACTCGTCGGGCGCACCATGCAGGAAGTGCCGCACCCGTTTGCCGTAGAAACCATGCAGCGGTTCGCGCCGGAGCCGGGGACCGAAAAAAAGAAGGTGACGTTCCTGCATTTCAACCACACCAATCCGATGATTTGGGAGTACAAAGCCCGAAACGAAGTGCTTTCGGCAGGTTTTTCGATTGCGGAAGAGGGGATGGTGTTCGGGTTGTAGCGTCGGGTCCGTAGCGTCGGACATTTTTTCTGAAAACATTTGAACCTCCCGCTGCTACCGGTGTAAGCAACAGCAAATCATTGTTCACCAAATTTTTTCAGAAAATGAATCGCTTTGCTCTCCTGTTTGCTTTGCTGTTGGCACAAGCATGTTTACTGCCCCGGATCGCCGCCGCCCGGCTGAATTATTCAGAAAACATCAACGGCCTGCCTGTTGAAAATGCGTTTGAAACCCGGTTGCGGGCAGCTGAACTGGCTGGCGACGCCGGGCTGGTCGCCGAAATCTGTCGCCAGTGGTATGCCAGCGGGCAGTATTCTCCGGGTGTTTTGAACTGGAATTACAACGCACTCATGTCGGTCGAAAACGGCGCCGTGCTCCTCACACACAGCAATCTGGATACTTACCCCGCGCTGTTGTTGCAAAACGCGCTCGCTGTCCGGCCTGACGTGACCATACTAAGCCTTGAACTGCTGGCTGATGCGGCGTATCGCACCCGGATGGCGCGAGGTTTGGCGGCGCTTCCTGCCGATGCAAGCCTGGATGTTTTTTTGCGCACCCTGCTCTCTGCCGGCAATACAGCGCCCACCTACCTTGGTGTAATGTTGGATAAAAGCCTGCTTCAAACGGATAAAAAAAATCTGTACCTCACCGGGTTGGCGTTGAAATTCAGCCTGAAAGGCTTCGACAATGTGGCTGTGCTGCGCAACAATTTTGAAAACCATTTCCGCACGGATTACCTCAAACTCGAACTCCAGCCGGAACCAAACCCCGATGTGGTAGCCAAAATTAACCTCAACTACATTCCCGCCTTTGCGCTGCTTTACCGCCACTATGAAACTTCCGGAGAAACCCTGAAAGCCGATTTTGTGAAAAGTACTGCCTTGAAAATTGCGCGTATTGGCGGCCAGGAAACCGCTGCTAATGTGCTGTTCGGCATCGAGCGCGCCACAGAAGCGGTTGCGGTAAAAAGCGTGCTCAACATAAAAACGCTGGAAAAAAGTATGAAAAAAGTTCGGCCAAGCCTGTATGCCGCCGAAACCGAAACGACCAACGGGCAATACCTGCTTTTCCTGACCGACCTGCTGAATAACCAGGAATTTGATCGGCTCAGTCAATACCGAACGACCAAAACAGACTGGCGTGCACTGCTCCCCGCTGCGGCACAAAAGCTGCCGGACAGCGCGGTTTTTAAATTTGGCCATCCTGACGGCGAAGATTTTCCGGTACAGCATATCAGCCGCGAAGCTGCCGAAGCCTACTGTGCCTGGCTGACGAAGGTGTACAACGCCTCCCCGGAAAAGAAAAAATTCAAAAACGTGCGATTCCGCCTGCCTACAGCCGAAGAATGGGAAGCGGCTGCGCGTGCCGGCAGGGAGCAAACACCCTATCCCTGGGGCGGTTATTATGTGCGCAATTCGAAGGGCTGTTACCTGCTGAACCTGCAAGCCGTCGAGCCATGTAAAGATTGCCCGGAAGCTGGAGACGCGCAGGATGGCGGCTTTTTTACCGTGAAGGCCGCTTCGTATTACCCGAACGACTTCGGATTGTACAATACCTCCGGCAATGTCGCCGAAATGATCCAGACCCCAAACCAGGCAAAAGGTGGTTCCTGGGCAGACGAAGCCTATTTCTGCCAGATTCCCAATGTCAAGGAATATACCGCGCCCAATCCGGCGCTCGGCTTTCGCGTATTTTTAGAAATCATAGAGTAGATGGTATCCGATGGCGCATTGATGCAAGCTATTTGCCAGGGGGATGAACATGCATTTGCGGAGCTGTACGATCGGTACGGCCCGCGAATGCACCGTTTTTTCTATCGGATGCTTTGGCGCGATGCCGAAACAGCACAAGATTTCACACAAGAACTTTTTGTGAAAATCATCGAAAATCCCCGCCAGTACGACCCCAAACGCTCTTTTTCTACGTGGTTTTACGCCGTGGCAATGAATATGTGTAAAAATGAATACCGCCGCCGCGGCAGATGTTCCAGCAATGACGATGCGCCGGAAATAACCGGCGAACCCGAAGCCGCTCTGCTCCACAACCTGGACCGGTCGGTTTTTCAGCAAGACCTGCAATTGGCTTTGGACCAACTCGAATTGCCTCAGCGCAGCGCATTTATCTTGCGCTATCAGGAAGAACTAAGTCTGCGTGAAATTGCTGAAATAGAAAATTGCCCGGCAGGAACCGTCAAATCACGCCTGCACTACGCGTTGAAAAACCTGGCCGGGCACCTCGAAAACTGGAAACAGGAAATACGCTGATCCTTTAAAAACGATCAAGATTATGCTCGAAAACATTGCCGATCTCGCCCGAATCAAACCGTTTGCTGCGCTGGATGCTGCCGAACGCCGGATAGTTTTAAGTGAAATGTCCGAAACGGAGTACCAGGAGCTCCATCGGGCAATGTCGTTTTTTAAAAATTCGGATGCAGATGTAGTGCCGCCGGCTGCATTAAAAAACAGCCTGATAGAACATTTTGCCCGGGAACATGGACGGCGACAACACGGGTTTTCCGGCCCGTTGTTTCGCCGCCCGATCCCGCTTTGGCGCGCGGCTGCGGCAGTATGTCTGGCCATTTTTGGCACGTGGTTATTGACGAAAACCAATGATTCGCCCGCTGTCGGAGTGCCCGTTTCCCAGACGATTGTTCGCACCGATACGGTTTGGAAAACGGAAATTCGATGGCGCGAACGGGTGGTTGTGCAGCGCGAAAAACGGCCTGCCGATATCCCCCCGCTCATCGAAACCGGTTCTGCCGAAAGGACTCCTCCGCGTGTGGTTGTTTCCGAAAACTGGTCTGCTCCGGTGGTCGGGACGCCCATTGGCGATCAACAGGAATTGCTGGATTTTTTCACTTCGGCAGAAGCAGAAAAAAAAGATTAATCGTGCAAAAACCGCCATTGCAGGATAGTTGTTTGTAAAACATTTTTCATGCTTTTCAAAACACTACCCGTCATGTCAAAAACAACAATGCTTTTCTTGTTCTTCCTTGCCTTTGCGACACACTCCTTTGCACAGTCGGATGAAAACTTTTGGGCCAGGGTACAGGCTGGTTATGGGCTTAACGGCTCTGGCGATCGGCAAGGCTATGTGGGCAACTTATCCGGAGGCTGGTATTTCCAGCCGCGTTTCAAGGCAGGATTCGGGTTCACCTACGCCGGTTTCGATAATGGCGTGTATGAGCCGGCAGCCGACAACAAAGCCCGTGCATTGGGGCTTGAACTCAATGCATTTTACAACGTCGTCAACGCGCCGTGGTTTAAAGTGGAAATAGGCGCCGGACCCCATCTACAGTTTTGGGACTGGAATTATCGCGCAGCTTCCAACACGACGATTTTTATCTCCGGCCCCGATATCACTATCCTGCCCGGCGAATCAGTCGAGTTTGATGAAACCCAATTGGGCTACAACGCCTCTCTGGGCCTGATCATAACGCCGACAGATAAGCTGGAATTTGGCGTTTGGGGCGTGCACCAAAACGGACTCAAGGGCCATAACATCTCGACTATACGGGTAGGGGCCGGATTTAAACTATAGCAGGCCCTGCGAGAGAGATTAGTTTGCTTAAAAACAGATTAAAAAAGGATGGTTTTCGGATTGGCATCGCAGTCTGTCAGATGCCTGTCACTTTTTTGCCACCCGTGGCGCAGTTTTTGACATATTGGTAAGAAATACCCGGCTGGTCCGATCCCGCAATCGAATCAATCGAATTAATCGAATCAATCGGGCCAATCGAATCTACCATGCGCAAACTTTACGTCTTCACGGCCATCGTGGCCACCGTTCTCCTCGCGTGCAAGCACGACCCCCTGTGGAATCCTCTTGACCTGGAACTTCATCAAGCCATTTCCGGCAACTCTCATACCGGCTCCGCCGACTATTTTGTACTTCCCGAAGCGAGTGACCTGGCCGGTATCCCGCAGTCTGCGGCCAACCCGTTGACGGCAGAGAAAGTCAAGCTCGGCAAGATGCTTTTTTTTGAATCTGCATTTGGTGTGGAAGCCAAACATACCTCCGGTATGGCCACGTTCTCCTGTTCTTCGTGCCACGTGCCGGCGGCAGGCTTTCGGCCCAACCGCATGCAAGGCATCGCTGACGGCGCTGTAGGTTTTGGCCACAACGGCGACGCCCGCCAAAAACGCCTCGAATACAGCGACCAGGATATTGACGCGCAGGGCGCCCGCCCGCTGTCCGTGCTGAACGTAGCCTTCGTCACCAATTCCATGTGGAATGGCTCCTTCGGATCGGAAGGTGTGAACGCCGGCACCGAAGCGCTGTGGGGTGTGTTCGATCCCGGCACCGCTGCCAACCACCTGCACTTGGGTACGCTGGAAGGGCAAAATATTGAGGGTCTGAAAACGCACCGCTTGCTCTACAACCGTCAGCTGGTAGAATTTTATGGTTACAAACCTGCGTTCGACGCGGCATTTGCCGACGTTCCGGAGGAAGAACGCTACTCCCGCACCACGGCGAGCTTCGCTATTTCGGCCTACTTGCGGCAGTTGCTCTGCACGGAAGCGCCGTTTCAGCGCTGGCTCAAGGGCGACGAAGACGCCATGACGGAGGAGCAAAAACGCGGCGCCCTGCTGTTTTTCGGCAAGGCCGGCTGCGTGCGCTGCCACAACGAACCCAACCTCGGCTCCATGACGTTTCACGCCCTCGGCGTGGAAGACCTGTACGAAAACGGCGGCCTGAAAACAGACGAAAACGACCGCCGCAACATGGGCCGCGGGGGATTCACCGGCAAAGCCGAGGATATGTTCCGATTCCGTGTACCTCAACTGTACAACCTCGGCGACAGCGGCCCGTACTTCCACGGCAGCAGCAAACAAACACTGCGCGAAGCCCTGGACTATTTCAATGCCGGCGTGCCCGAAAACCCGCACGTGCCGCATTCCCAGATTTCAGCATTCTTCCACCCGCTGAACCTGTCACCGTCAGAAATGGACAACCTCGAAGCCTTTATCCGCGACGGCCTGCGCGACCCGAACCTCCAGCGCTATGTGCCGGAAAAAGTACTGTCGGGATTCTGTTTTCCGAATAATGACGAGCAGTCGCGGAAGGATTTGGGATGTGAGTAGGGATATAGAGCCGGTAGGCAAAAAAAGCACAAAGGGCAAATTGGCGAAGCGCCGGTTTGCCCTTTGTTGTGTTCGTCGGGGTTGTGTCGAAAGTCCCGGAGGGACTGCATCTTTTTGGACAGTACCAACGGACATTTTGTACCGTTCCGCAGGAATGGTATTTGGCCGAACGAGATGCCGTTCCTACGGAACGACGAATAAATTTTATTCGCAAACATCTACACAGATATAGTTCCTATACCGCCGAGCCTAAGCAGCGCATAGTTTCTGTGCTCTACGTTTGTCATCCCGAAGGGAACTGTCCGCTCTACGGCGGGCCACCACGCTCGGTTTGTCCTTCGAAGCGCCCGCGTAGATTTCCCTTGTAGAGCGGACGGGTTCCTTCGGAATGACAAACGTAGCGTACACCGTAGCGTACACTGTAGAGCGGACGGGTTCCTTCGGATGAAACGTGGAGTACACCACAGAGTAGACAGTTCCCTCCGGGATGACAAACGTAGTGTACCCGGAACATGCGGAGGGAACTGTCCACCCGCTGGTTTCTTTAGTTTCCTGCGCCGATCCCCGCGGTTTGCAGCGCGGCGGTGATTTTGTCGAGTTGGGTTTTCATCGCGGCGTTCTCCGCTTTCATCGCGGCGTTCTCTTCCTTTTGCGCCGCGGTGATCTTGTCAAGTTGGGCTTTCATGGCGGCATTTTCCGCCTTTTGCGCGGCATTTTCCGCTTTCAATGCTTCAATCACCACCTGTTGCTCCTGCATCCCTTTTACCAGCAGCGGTACAAAACTTCCGTACGCGATTCCGTAGTTGTCCACCGCGCTCGTGGGCACGTGCAAGCCGCTGAACTCGAAGCGGAGGTCTTTGCACGCCTGCTCCACTTCCTGGGCCAGGAAGCCCGTTTGCACGATGGCGCTGCTTTCGCGGTAGTCCTGCCCGGCCAGACGCCGTTGGCGGGTGCTGTCCGGCATATTTTGCATCAGGTGCTCGTCGAATTTGCGGGTATCGAACTGGTAGGTGACCGGGCGCAGTTTGTTGATGAAAGCCAGGCCCGGTACGGTCTCGTCGTGGACGTTGAACTTGAAGCGTGCATCGGAGGGGAAAGTGAAGTCCACCTGCCCTTCGATGACCATGGTGGCGGCGTTGCCGATGCGGACTTTGTCGCTGGCGTTGACGGTGGCGTTGGCCCCGATGACGGTAGCGTTGTTTAGGCCGCCCGTTGAAACGTTGGCAGAACGACCGATTCCAGTATTGTCGGAGCCGGTGATGTTGGTTTCCAACGCTTCAAATCCATTGGCGGTGTTGCCGCCTCCGGTCGTGTTAGCCAACAGCGCATTCGCACCATTGGCGATGTTGATTATGCCGGTCGTGTTGGCCAACAGCGCATTCACTCCATTGGCGGTGTTGTTGGAGCCGGTCGTGTTGAAAGACAGCGCACCCGCCCCATTGGCGGTGTTGCTTGAGCCGGTCGTGTTGGCCAACAGCGCATTCGTTCCATTGGCGGTGTTGTTGTTGCCGGTGGTGTTGGCAGACAGCGCAGCATATCCAGCAGCGGTGTTGGAATTGCCAGTCGTATTGGATAACAGAGCGTCCCTTCCATTGGCGGTGTTGGAATTGCCGGTCGTGTTGGAAGTCATCGCCCGGTCACCAATGGCGGTATTGCCCTGCCCGGTGTTGTTGGCCGCTGTGGCACTTCCCTGCAACGCCTCGTACCCTACGGCAGTATTGAAGGTTTCCCTGCCGGTCGTCCGGTCGTCGGCATAGTACATGGCGAATTTGCCGATGGCCGTACTGCGGCTGTTGGCTTTGTTGGAGTTCAGCGCCCGAAAGCCATTGGCGGTGTTGTCGAAGCCGGTTGTGTTGGATTTAAGCGCCTCGCTACCGATGGCGGTGTTGTGTAGGCCAGTCGTGTTGTTAAACAGCGCCCACATTCCAATGGCGGTGTTCCGGGAGCCAGTCGTGTTGGAAAGCAGCGCCTGCCATCCATTGGCGGTGTTGTAGAAGCCGGTCGTATTGTTAGCCAGCGCTCGGTCACCGGTGGCGGTGTTGGAATCGCCGGTCGTGTTGGATAACAGCGCTCCGAAACCGATGGCAGTGTTTTCGACGCCGGTCGTGTTAGATAGAAGCGCATCCCTTCCATTGGCGGTGTTGCTGCTACCAGTGGTATTAGAGGAAAGCGCATCTCTTCCAGTGGCGGTGTTGTCGGAGCCGGTCGTGTTGAAAAACAGCGCCCGGTCACCAATGGCGGTATTGTTCTGCCCGGTGTTGGCGGCAGCGGTGGTACTTCCCCGCAGCGCCTCGTACCCTACGGCCGTATTGAAGGTTTCCCTGCCGGTTGTCCGGTCGTCGGCATAGAACATGGCGGATTTGCCGATGGCCGTGCTGCGGCTGTTGGCTTTGTTGGAATAAAGCGTACTATCTCCAGTGGCAGTGTTAACGCCGCCTTCCGTATTGAAATGAAGCGCATCCGTTCCATTGGCGGTGTTACTATTACCTGTGGTGTTGGAAAAAAGCGCACCCGTTCCATTGGCGGTGTTGTTTTTACCAGTGGTGTTGCTCCTAAGCGCACTCGCTCCATTGGCCGTGTTGAAGTTGCCGGTGGTGTTGGAAGAAAGCGCATTCTCTCCATTGGCAGCGTTGGCGATGCCGGTGGTGTTGAAAAAAAGCGCAGACTTACCATTGGCGGTATTGTAGCTGCCGGTGGTGTTGGAAAAAAGCGCATTACTTCCATTGGCAGTGTTGTCGGAGCCGGTCGTGTTGTTAAAAAGCGCATTACTTCCATTAGCAGTGTTGGAGCCGCCGGTCGTGTTGGAAGAAAGCGCATTACTTCCATTGGCAGTGTTGGAGCCGCCGGTCGTGTTGGAAGTCAGCGCATTACTTCCAGTGGCGGTGTTGAAGGAGCCGGTCGTGTTCCCAGCCAGCGCAGTCTTTCCATTGGCGGTGTTGTCAGAGCCGGTCGTGTTGAAAAGCAGCGCCTGATTGCCAGCGGCGGTGTTGTTGAAACCGGTGGTGTTGGAATACAGCGCCTGCCATCCGTTGGCGGTATTGTTGCTGCCGGTGGTGTTGGAAAAAAGCGCTTCTGATCCAGTGGCGGTGTTGAAGCTGCCGGTGGTATTGAAACGAAGCGCATTACTCCCATTGGCGGTGTTGTAGCTGCCGGTCGTGTTGGAATTAAGCGCACGCCTTCCATTGGCAGTGTTGTCATTGCCGCCGGTGTTGGCAGCAAGCGCATCCCCTCCAGTGGCAGTGTTGCTGTTGCCGATGGTGTTGGAATTAAGCGCATTAATCCCAATAGCAGTGTTGGTGCTGCCGGTGGTGTTAGCCTGACCGGCATTCAACCCAACGAAAGTATTGTTCACAGCCTGGGTCAATTCTAAGCGTGGAATGCCCGAAGCGTTTTTGCGCAGCACCATGTTCTCCGTACCACCCAGGTCGAATCGGATGATGTCTTCATTGGCGGCTTCTTCGGTTTGCACTTTCGTGTTGCCGTCGGTATCGGCGATAAACGTGGCGGGGGCGCCGCCGCCGGAGACGTTGGTCCAGGCCGTGCCGTTGAAAAACCAGAAGCTGTTGGTACTGGTGTCGTACACCAGCAGGCCCGTGGCGGGCGCGGCGATCAGGTTGCGTTGGGCCGTGGTCATGCGGGGTACGAGCATACCTTTGTTGGTACTTTTAACGTCGAGAATCGCCGACGGGGCAGGGTTGCTGGCGTCGGTGTTGATGGAGATGGCCTGGGCGCGGAGGAAGCCGGGCGCGAGCAGGAGGATACACACAGCGAAGTAAAGCTGGTTCATGTTTTGACTTGTTGTTGGTGAAAAAAAGGGGGAGTGCCTGCCCGGATGAGGAGATTGGTCTGGACAAATGTAGGTAAATTTGCGCGATAGCTTCCTTAGTAACGCTTAAGATAAAGTCACGATTCCTTCCACTGCCGTGCTTGGTGTTTTCACCATAGCCGTCAGGTTAAGCGTTTGGGATTTGGCCTGACGGCTATGGTGAAAACAGCAGGCAGAGCCAAAATAAAAAATCCGTGTCCGCTCCCGGGTGGGAGCGGACACGGATGAGGGACGGATTTCTCCCCTTTTGTCTGCTTAGTTTCCTGCGCCGATCCCGGCAGTTTGCAGCGCGGCGGTGATCTTGTCGAGTTGGGTTTTCATCGCGGCGTTCTCCGCTTTCATCGCGGCGTTCTCTTCCTTTTGCGCAGCGGTGATTTTGTCGAGTTGAGCTTTCATCGCCGCGTTTTCCGCTTTTTGCGCCACATTATCCGCCTTTAATTTCTCGATTTCCAATTTTCCAAGTTCTATCACCTCCTGTTGTTCCTGCATTCCCTTTACCAGTAGCGGTACAAAACTTCCGTACGCGATTCCGTAGTTGTCCACGGCGCTCGTGGGCACGTGTAGGCCGCTGAAGGTAAAATTCAACTCCTGGCAGGCCTTTTCCACTTCCTGGGCCAGGAAGCCCGTTTGCACGATGGCACTGCTTTCGCGGTAGTCCTGCCCAGCCAGGCGCTGTTGGCGGACGCTGTCGGGCATGTTTTGCATCAAATGCTCGTCGAATTTACGGGTATCGAACTGGTATGTGACCGGGCGGAGTTTTTCGATAAAAGCCAGGCCAGGTACGGTCTCGTCGTGGATGTTGAACTTGAAGCGGGCGTCGGAAGGGAAAGTATAGGCCACCTGCCCTTCGATTACGGTAACGATGGAGTTGCCGATGCGGACTTTGTTGCTGGCGTTGACAGTAGTGGCTCTGCCGATAGCGGTGGCATTGCTTAAGGTACCTGAACTGACATTGGAATTGGTCCCGACACACACATTATTCACACCGGTCGTGTTGCCTTCCATAGCGCTCTGACCGAGTGCGAGATTACCGAAGCCACTTGTGTTGGCAGTCAGCGAATTCGCACCGAGAGCGGTGTTGAAATTGCCGGTGGTGTTGGCTTGCCCGGCACCGGTACCAACGAAGGTATTGTTCAGCGCATTGGGCAGTTCCAGCCGGGGCGAGCCGCCTGCATTTTTGAGCAGCACCATATTCTCTGTGCCTGCCAGGTCGAAACGGATGATGTCTTCATTGGCGCTTTCTTCTACTTGTATTTTGGTATTGTTGTCTGTATCCGAGACCCCCTTGGCGATGATGCTGCCATTGACATGGAGGGTAGCGGCAGGGCTGGTCACACCAATGCCTACGTTCACCGCATTGACCCCCGTTCCGCCCAGCACAAGGCTGTTGCTTGCCCCCACTTTGGCATTGTAGCCAATAGCAGTGGCATTTGTGAGATTAAACGTGTTCACGTCGGCGTTGTAGCCCAATGCAGTATTATTAGACCCGCTGGAGTTGCTATTGAGAGCGCTCCTTCCAATGCCAGTGTTATTTGAACCGCTGCCGTTGCTGTCCATCGCATTTGCACCAACAGCGGTATTGCCTGCTCCGGTGGTGTTGTCTGCTAATGAGAAGCTGCCGTAGGCAGAATTTAAACCACCCGTGGCACGGGTTCCTTCGGAATGACAAACGTAGCGTACACCGTAACGTACACTGTAGAGCGGACGGGTTCCTTCGGAATGACAAAACGTAGCGTACACCGTAGCGTACACTGTAGAGCGGACGGGTTCCTTCGGAATGACAAAACGTAGCGTACACCGTAGCGTACACCGTAGAGCGGACGGGTTCCTTCGGAATGACAAACGTAGCGTACACCGTAGCGTACACCGTAGCGTACACCGAAGAGCGGACGGGTTCCTTCGGAATGACAAAACGTAGCGTACACCGTAGCGTACACTGTAGAGCGGACAAATGACAAACGTAGTGTACCCGGACATGCGAAGGGAATGCTCGACGGGGTTTTTGCGCAAGAAATGGGGACAAAGCCCAGTCCATTTGACCAGAAATTGCTTCTGGAATGGATTGAAGAAGGGGAATTACAACAGGCATTTGAGGCCATGAAAAGCGAATACCCGGAAGCGTCCATCCACCTCGGCAACCTGAACGATGCCGAAAAGGCGTACCATTAGGGAAAGATAAAATTCGAAGATTTGGCGCAAACAAGAGCGGTTTTACGAGATGCCGCGTTGAGCCTTCTGATGTCAAAGCGGTGAGGGTTTTTACTCCACAAATTCCACCACCTTCTTTTTATCCCACCCGAACCGTACCAGCAGGTTGTCGAACAAACCATAGACCACTGGCACGAAGATCAGCGACAGGAACATGGCCGAGCTGAGGCCACCGATGATGGCCCAGGCCAAACCAACCTTCCAGGCCGAGCCGGCACTGGTGGACAGGGCGAGGGGCAACAGGCCGATCACCATGGCGATGTTGGTCATCAGTACGGGCCGGAAACGCATTTTGGTGGCTTGTAGCAGGGCATGGGTCAGACTGACGCCCTGCTGTTTGAGGTGGTTGGCAAAGTCCACTACAAGGATGGCGTTTTTGCCGACAAGTCCGATGAGCATGAGCAAGCCCAGGCCGGTGAACACGGTGAGGCTCTGGCCCGCCAAAGCGAGCGCCAGAAATGCCCCGATGACCGACAAGGGAATGGATAACAATACCACGAGCGGGTACACCCAGTTGTCGTACAATGCCACCATGATGAGATAAACCAGTACCAGGGAGGTCCACAGGGCAAAACCCATGCTGCCGATACCCTGTTCTTGCCGGCGCAGGTCGCCGCCAAACTGGAAGTGTGCGCCCGTGGGTGGTCGCAGGGCATCCACTTTGGCCCGCACTTCGCGTGCTACGGTGCCGATGGGCCGCCCGAGCACGGCTGCGGAAAACTGCACGGAGGGCAATCGGTCGCGGCGTTCCAGGCGCGTGGGCGCTGTGCTTTCCTTTACTTCGGCAAATTGTTTGAGATAAACCGTACTGCCCAGCGGGTTCACGAAAGTCAGGTTCCGAATATCGTCGGCACTGCGGCGGTCGAACGCGTCGAGCGCAACCCGGATCGGGTACTCGTACGCGCCGTCGCGGAAGCGGGCATCGGCGTTTCCGCTGAAAGCAGTTTGCAGGGTAAGGCCTACCTGGGCCATGGTAAGGCCGTAGTCGGCCATACGCTGGCGATCTACTTCTACCTGCACCTCCGGGTTGCCGGCCTGTACGCTCGGGATAATTTCCACGCAGCCGGGTACAGAGGCCATGACTTGCTGGATTTGTTCGGACATGGCCAGAATACTGTCGAGATCGGGACCATTCAGCCGCACTTCGATGGGCGAAAACGACAGGCCGAGGATGTCAATAGCCGACACGCTGATTTTGACGCCCGCGACAATTTCCTCTAATTTGACTTTTGCCCGTCGGGCAAACACATCGGTGGATATTTCGCGCGGGTGCTGGAAAGGTGTGAGGAAAACCAGAATTTCCGCTACGTGGGGGGCATTAAGACCAAAAGATTTGCTGGTGGTGCCGACGGTGGTAAACGTTTTGACCACATCGGGTTGTTGGCGCAGCCAGTTTTCTACTTGCCGGGTTACGGTGTTTGTTTGCGCGAGCGAAGCGTTTCGCGGCAGTTCTATTTCCATCAAAAACTCGCCGCGCTCACCCGGGTCAATAAAGGCGTTACCGATGAATCCCTCGGTAACGAGCAGTACCGAGCCGCCCATGAGTGCTGCCGCCGTAACCAGGGTGATGGTTTTGGTTTTCCAGCTTCGGAGCGCCCAGCCCAGTGCGGTGACGAAGCCGTCGGACAGCCAGTCCAAAAACGCTTCGAAGCGCAGCACGATACGACCGCCCAGTTTTTTTCCCGAAAACCGGTGCACTTTGCCCACCCGCGAGGTGAGCCAGGGTACCAGGGTGAACGATACCAGCAGCGACATGAGGGTGGAAACCAGTACCGTCATACAAAACTGCCGCATGAGGTTGGGGACCATGCCTGTGGTGAAAATGATGGGCAGGAACACCACCACGTCCACCAGCGTGATACTGATGGCGGTGAAACCGATTTCCTTGCGCCCGTCGTAGGACGCTTGCACCCGGTTTTTGCCCATTTCAAGGTGCCGGTAAATGTTTTCGATAACCACGATGGCGTCGTCCACCAAAATACCGATAGCCAGCGAAAGGCCCATCAGCGACATGAGGTTGAGCGAGTAGCCCATCATTTTCATCATCACGAAGGTGCTGACGATGGAGGTGGGAATAGAAATGAGTACGATGGCGGCATTGCGCAGGCTGTGCAGGAACAACAGCATGACCAGGGCCACCAGCAGCACGGCGATGAGCAGGTCGTGTACCACGGCATCGGTGGCCTGCTTGGTAAATGTGCTGGAGTTGGCGATCACGTCAAATTTCAGGCCCGTCGAGGCATAACTTGTTTCCAGCGTTTTCAATTTCTGAAGCAGCATCTCGGCCATTTCCACGGCGTTGGCATCGCTTTGCTTGCGGATTTCCAGGCCCAGTACGGGTTGGCCGTTGGCAATACACAGCACTTCGAGGTCTTTGGTGCCGTCTTGTACCTCGGCGATATCTTTGATCAAAATGGAGGAGCCGAAGCGGGACTTGCCCACCACGAGGTTGCGAACGTCGTCGAGGGTCAGGAATTTGCCGGCAAGGCGGATGCGCACCTGGGTTTCTTTGCCGGTCACTTTGCCGGTAGGGAAATCGAGGTTGGCGGCCTGCACGGCTTGTGTCACCTGAAGCAGCGACAGTCCGAACTGCTCCAGTTTGTCGCTGCTGATGTTAATTTTGATTTCCCGCTCTTCTCCGCCGAGGATACCTACCTGCGCTACACCCCGGACCTGGCCCATTTCCGGCACCAAGCGGTTTTTTACCAGGTCAAAAAACTCCGGACCCGCTACGTTGGCCCGCACGGCCAGGCGCAGAATGGGGAGTTCCGACAGGGCAAATTTGTTGATCACCGGCGTGCGCACCTCCTTCGGGAAGGTGGGCAAAATCTGGTTCACCTTCCGCTGCATCTCCTGTACTGCCTTGTCCAGGTCAAGTTCCTGATTGATCTCCACAGCTACAAAACAGACATTTTCATTGGCGCCGATCTGGATCAGCTGGATCCCTTCGAGCGACGAAATGGCGTCCTCAATGGGCTTTGCCACGGCGTTTTCCACCTCGGCGGGCGATGCGCCGGGGTAGAGCGTCATAATGGTGATGACCGGCGGGTCAAATTTGGGCACCAGTTCGATGGGCAAACTAAAATAACTCGCTACGCCCATGAAGGTCAGTACGGCGAATACGACGATGATGAGCGAGGGGCGGCGGATGGATAGCGCGGTGAGATTCATATTGCGGGAAGCCGGAGGCTGTTGGCCGGTGGGTATGTTTGATTGCCGCAAAAGTAGAAACTTCCGGGTGTGCGGCCCGACTTTCCCGCGTCAGCCTTGTGCAACTGTTTTTGTCTGTTGCTCCACCCTGGAAACGAGTACGCCATCCTGCAAGTGCGTTTCCAGCAGGTCGCCGGGTTTGGCAGCATTGGCGAGGGTGAGCGCTTTGCCGTCTTTGAGGGTGAGGCTGAAACCCCGGCGCAGGACGGCTTCGGGGTGCAGTGCATTGCAGAGGGTGTCGGCGCGGTGCAGCTCATCGGCGGCGCGGTGCAGGCGTTGGCGGATAAGCGCGGGCAGGCCGGCGGCTATGGCGTCCACGTGTTGGTGCGCGCTGCGGATACGGCTTTGGGCGCCCCAGTGCAGGGCTGCTTCGAGGTTGGCTATTTCGAGGTTTTTGATCCGCAGGTGTCGGTCGGCCGCTGTGCGGAAGTGCTCGGCGAGGCGCGCGAGGTTATTTTCAAAAAACAGGTTGTGCTGGATGAGGAAATCGGCTACCGCGGTAGGTGTTTTCAGCGCGGTGTGGGCGACCAGGTCGAGCACTGTTTCGTCGGTATCGTGGCCGATGCCGGTGAGCAGGGGCAGGGGGAGTGCGGCAGCTGTTTTGCAAAGTTCGAGCGCATCGAATCCGGCCAGATCAAGCCGGGCGCCGCCGCCGCGCAGCACGGCCACGCAATCGAATCGGTGGCGTTGTGCGGTTACGGCTTCCAGAGCGGCAATAATTTCCGCTTCCAGGCTTTTGCCCTGCACGGCTGCGGAAAACAATTGGCAATGAAAGGCATATCCGAACGGATTTTGGGTCAGGTGTTCCCGGAAATCCTGGAAACCCGCAGCGCCCTCGGAGGTCACCACGGCAATGCGTTGCAACACCGACGGCAGGGGCAATGTGCGGTTGCGTTCCAGGAGGCCGAGCTGGCGCAAGGTGTCTATGGTTTGGCGGCGCTGGAGTTCGAGGCGGCCAAAGGTGTAAGCGGCATCGGCATCGGCGACGATCAGTTTGAGGCCGTAGCGTTCGTTGTAGTCCACCCGCACGCAGAGCCGTACTTCGCGGCCTTCGCGCAGTACTTCGTCGAGGGCAAACCCGATGGACAGGCGCAGGCGCTGGTAGTCGCGTTGCCACACCACGGCTTGAACCTGGGCGGCCACGCCGCTTTGAGCATCCGGGCCTTTTTGGACGAGGTCGAGAAACAAATGGCCGCGGGAGCGTCCGACTTGCGCGATTTCTGCCGTGATCCACAGGTTTTCCTGAAAATTGAGGGCCAACACCTGGCGGATGTAGGCCTGTAGATCAAGCAGGGTGTAGGTGATCATCGCGTTGCTGCTATTTTTTTTCCTGCCCGGAGAAGGTCACGGTAAAGACGCTGCTTTTTTCGCCGGTGCTGTGCAGGGAGTAGAGGCGCCCCTCTTCGATGAGCAGGGTTTTGAGGTCGCCGAGGCGCATATTTTCGTCGTGAAACAGGTCCACGCAGATGAGGCGTCCGTCGTAGAGAGCAGTAATTTCGGGGACAAGGGTGTGGCCAACCACGATGCGGGTAGCGCCGACAAACGCGAGAGCGGCATCCATTTCATCAATGGTCAGCTTGTTTTTTGCTGCGTCGCGGTACCAGAGGATACCGTAGTTCGGATTGTACACATACTGCGCCAGCGAGTCGCTGATTTCGCCGTATGCGGTTCCGATGTGTTTTCGGGAAATGTCGTTGATATCGGTTAGCGAAAGGGTAGATTTTGCCAGTTTTGGGCTGACGCCGGCGTGGCAGAACACGTAATTACCGATTTTTTCCACGGCATTTTTGGTGCGTAGCCAGCGACCGAGTTCGGAGTTGTTGTCGAACCACAAATTGTATTCTTCGCCAATGAGTTGGGCGTTTTCCAGGTATTTGTTGCGCACATAGCCGTATTCGCCGCAGAGGTTCATGGCCTCGTGGTTGCCCAGGATGTAGTGTACTTTGCCGCCGGCCTCTTCGGCTTCGGCTTCCAGTTTGTAGATGAGCCAGAGTACTTCGGTGACATTCAGGCCGCGGTCGAAGAAATCGCCGACCAATACTAGTCGCCCTTTGCCATACGTCCAGTTGAAGGTCGCATTGATGACGCCGGCATTTTGGAGGATGATTTTGAATGCCTCAAAATTGCCCTCGATATCCGACAATACGAGCATCTGGTCGGTCGCCGGGTAGCGGTCTTTTTCTACTTTATGTTTGTCCCGGAGCGGAAAACTGAAGGAATCGCCCGTATCGGGTACTTTGCAGGTGAGCGTGATTCCGTCTCGTTTGGTGTGGTAACGCACGCGCACCACATTGGCGGTATCCTGTTGTTCGATCGTTTTTACGACGATGTTCTTGCCCCGGTAAAAGACGTGCGGCCCATCGGCGCCGGCTTTGGAGATGTCCACAGTTGGTCCGGTGTCATGAGCAGACACAGGCGCAAGCGGGATCAGCAAAAAAAAGACAAACCGAAACAGCGACATGGGCAGTAGTTTTTGTTTGTAAGCGTGCCGTCTGTAAACGCACGTGGCGGGCATTGGTCACGAAAAAGGGAAAGCGGCTGCAAATATAGGCTCTAAAAGCCAATACATTTGCCGCTCTGTTTTTCAAGCTACTTGTATCGTCATGCGCAAAATAACTGCCCGGCGGGTGTACCCCGTCTCCTCCAAACCCATCGAAAACGCTGTGATCATCACGGACAACACGGGCACGATCCTGGCTATCGAGCGACAGGAACAACACGATCCAGCCAGTCTGGAGCACTACTCCGGCGTACTCGTGCCGGGGTTTGTGAACACCCATTGCCACCTTGAACTGTCCCACATGAAAGGGCTGGTGGATACCGGGACGGGGCTTATTCCGTTCATCACGGACGTGGTGACCAAGCGCAATTTCCCGGCCGAAGTCATTGCCGAAGCCATTGCCCGTGCCGAGCAGGAAATGCTGGACGGGGGCATCGTGGCACTGGGGGATATTTCCAACACCACCGACACTTTTGCGGTGAAAGCTGAAGGGCGCATGCGCTATTACACTTTTGTGGAACTGTTTGACTTTCTGCAGGATGCTGGCGCAGAAAAAGCGTTTACCGACTGGAAGGCGGTGTACGATCAGCTCCAGCCCGATCGTGCCGGCGCCAAGGCGCTGGTGCCGCATGCGCCGTACACAGTCAGTCCTGCGCTTTTTGAAAAAATAAACGCTGCCAATGCCGCTTCGGGCAACACCGTCAGTATTCACAACCAGGAGACGCCCCCCGAAAACGAGCTGTTTCTGCACGGAACGGGGGCGTTTGTTGATTTTTATAAAAAATTTGGTATTGATCTGGAGCACTTCAACGCCATTGGGCAGGCGTCAATTCACTATGCGCTGCGCCACCTGAATCCCGCCCAGCGTACCCTGTTCGTGCACAATACGCTCACGACACCCGACGATATCCGCGTGGCGCAGGCCTGGAGCCCGCATACTTACTGGGCTACCTGCCCCAATGCCAATCTGTACATTGAAAACCGCCTGCCCAACTACCGGTATTTTTTGGACACCGAAGCCCGGGTTACCATCGGCACGGACAGCCTGACGTCCAACTGGCAATTGTCTATTCTGGAGGAAATGAAAGCTATTAGCCGCTACCAGCGCTATGTGCCGTTTGAAACGCTATTGCGCTGGGCGACGCTCAACGGTGCGCAGGCGCTCGGGTTTGAAGATACGTTGGGTAGCCTGGAGGTAGGCAAAACGCCCGGAATACTCCTGCTGGAGGAGCTTGGGCCGGAAGGCGAGATGGGGGCAAGTGTGACGGTGCGGCGGTTGGTGTAGTGTTTTGAAAAAACCGGGGGAACCTTGTGCTTTAAACTATTTCCCTATCTTTCCCGCCGGAAAACAACCATTTTGTCTTCATCGAAAAAAACAAAACTGACTTTTGTATGAGCAAAGAAAATTGGGGCTCGCGGGTTGGCCTCGTGCTGGCTATGGCGGGTAATGCCGTCGGACTGGGCAACTTCCTGCGCTTTCCCGCGCAAGCCATTCAGAACGGCGGTGGCGCTTTCATCATTCCTTACCTCGTTTGTTTCCTGCTCATGGGTATTCCGCTTTTGTTTGTGGAGTGGAGCATGGGGCGCTTCGGCGGAAAGCATGGAGACCACTCTACGCCGTTTATCCTGAACAGCATCAGCGGCGGCAAACGCATCTGGTGGAAGTATGTCGGTGTGTTCGGTATTTTTACCAACCTGGCGGTAGCGGCCTACTACTGCTATTTGGAAAGTTGGACACTGGCTTATGTGTGGCGTTCTATTTCGGGTGGTTTTTCCGGCCAAAGCCCGGAAGCGGTCAGCCAGATGTTCACAGACTATGTGAGTCTCGGTACCTCGGAACCGATCGTTTTTTGGATTATTTGTCTGTTGTTGAACACCTGGATACTTTCCCGTGGCCTTGCTGGCGGCGTGGAAATAGCCGCTAAAGTAGGCATGCCACTGCTCATTTTCTTTGGTATTTTCCTGGCTATCCGGGGCGTAACACTGACGGCCGGGGAAGCAGGTGCTATATTTGACGGTACGGAGGGGCTGAATTTTCTCTGGACACCTGATTTTAGTTCGATCTGGAATTTTAAGGTATGGCTGGCTGCGGCCGGGCAGGTGTTTTTCACGCTCTCAGTAGGCATGGGCAGTATTCAGTGCTATGCTTCCTACCTGCGGCAGCGCGATGATGTGGCGCTCAACGCCATGTCTGCCGGCTGGATGAACGAGTTTGTAGAGGTGGTACTGGGGGCAGCCATCCTCATTCCTATTTCGGTGGGTTATCTCGGTATCGAGAAGGTAGTGGAACTCACGCAAACGGGCGGTCTTGGGCTTGGTTTCCGTACGTTACCCTACCTGTTCCAGCAGTGGGGTCCGATACTGGCAGCATTGGCCGGTATGGCGTGGTTTGGGCTGTTGTTCTTTGCCGGCGTCACGTCTTCGTTGGCTATGGGCACCCCAGTTATGGGTTTTTTGCGCGACGAATTTGGCTGGCGGCGCGAACGGGCTGCTTGGGCTTTTGGTGCGTTAGTATTCGTCCTCGGCGCTCCCACGGTGTTATTCTTCAACTATGGCGTGTTTGACGAGTACGATTATTGGGCCGGCTCGGTCTCGCTGGTTGTATTCGCTATGTTTGAGATCATCCTGTTTGCGTGGGTGTTCGGAATAGACAAGGCCTGGGCTGAGATCAATCGAAATGCCGACATAAGGGTGCCTGTTTTTTACAAATACATCATCAAGTTTGTTACACCCGGCATTCTCATCTTCGTATTTTTCGGCAGTTTGCTGAGCGAGGGTGGGATATTAGACAAGATTGCAAATAAAGCTATTTACGCAGACCTGGCTGCCGCTACTGATCCGGATAGAATCGCCGAACTGCAAAAAACGCTCACATTTGTCAACGGTTCCCGGCTACTGTTGGTTCTCCTTTTCGCTGGCATCGCCTACTTGGTGTATGTGGCCCAGCGCAAGCGCGACCGCGAAGGACGCACCCCGGTTTTGCACAACGATTAACTAAAAAAACAACAGCGTATGACTACTTCCGCATTGATCACGATGCTTGCCGCCAATGGCATAGTCATCAGCGTCACGGTCTATTTTTTCCTGAAGGTGCTGCGCACAACGCCACCCGATTCCGTGGACGAGGATGATGCTAACTTCCCAAGAGGAGGGTAGGGCAAAGGGGCAAGTGCCGCGTCCAGTCAATGCCACATTCATACGACATTGACTGGACGCGGCAC
>JBGSKO010000057.1:0-27891 GCA_041741155.1 Saprospiraceae bacterium
CGCTCCACACGAGCGGAACAACTCTAAACTCCAAACTCATCACTTATGCTTTGTCCAAACTGCGGCCACACGGCGCAGCCGGGTCTGGCGCGCTGCGGCCATTGCAACATCAAATTACCCGAATCTGCCCTGCCCAACGCAGCTCCCGGGAACGGAAAAATCAACTGCTGGAACTGTACGCAAGAAAATGAGGCACATGCCCTGCACTGCGTACAATGCAATGCAAAAACAGAAAAACCGACGGTACAAAAGCCTTCGACAGCGCACCGCGCTTTGACCTTCACACCCAACACTTCGAGTCATGACGAATAAAAGTATAGATCCAATGTTTATCTCCGCGCTGGATATTCTGACCGGAGCACTGGGCGTGTTCATCATCATGAATTTTTTGAACACGCGCCTCACCGGCACCGCGCCGCCGGTACCGCCGCCGCCGCCCATCGCAGCAAAGGAGGATAAGCCGGATAAGCCCGTAGCCAAAGTGCCGCAGAAACGCGAATACACGAATAACGGGCTGCGCGGCACGGCGAAGCATAAGCCTACCCCGCCTCCGCAGGAACAACCCAAAGCAAAACCGACGACGAGCAAGCCGGAGCCGGTCGCAGCAGTTCCCGCTCCGGTGACGGTAGAAAAACAACAGCCCTCGTCCCCGCAGGATCCTGTAGCGGTGGACCTGATGAAACAGACCAAGGGCGATGTAACGCTACTGCTGCAACAGGAGGGACTGGCAAAACAAAGCGTAGAATTCATGCTGAAACAAGGCAGCCAGACGTGGAAACCCAGTCGTTCCAGCAAGTACCAAAACGAGGAGTTCCAGTACGAAAAAAGCCTGAATTACTTTTATCAGGCAAGTCTCCGCCCAGGTGCTTATGAGGTGTGGGTACGTGTAAAAAAACGCACCAAAACCACTAGCGGTCAGCCCTTCGCATTGTTTGGAAAGATTATTCAGCCAGGATACAAGAGTCTGACCCACAACTTCGGCACCTACGCTGTAAGCAGCGGCGACGAATGGGTGCGTGCCGGCACATTCACAGTACTCAGCACAGGTATCAATTTCAAATCAGCGCTGCCACCCGCCACCGCTACCACGCCCACAGAAGAACAACAACCTGCTCCAGCCCCCAAACCGGAACCGAAGAAAGTCGGGAAATGGGGAAGGTAGTCGACGGGTAACGAGCTTTTGAATCCTGAAAACCAACATATCACCATCGTTCATCACTCATCAATGCTATAACTATGTTTTCGCAAAAAAATAATCACCTCGTATATAGCTTCGGCCTCACCCTGTTGATCATGACAGTCACCATTGTTGGTTACGAGTTTTCGCCGACCGGCTCATCACTAAAAACCTTCTTCTTTGCGTTGGGCGGCAAGATGCCGGATGGCATCATCCAGGCTGCCACGTTCTTTTGCTTCTTTGTTTGTTTGTTTGGCGTCGGCGCTTTGAATGCGCGGATTCGGCGCGAGCAATTTGCATTCACCGCCAAACTGTTGCCCGAGACGGAGCAGTACGTACTCTACCCGGAGGATGTGAACCAGATCAAGCTGAATACCATCGAAGTTGAGCGGCATTTGGGCACGGGGCTATTGACCGACCTGATCAAGCAGGCGGCAACCAAGTTCCGCTCCAGTCACTCGCCCGCTGAGTCATTGTCTATCGTGGAAACAGTGAGTGAAATGAATCGAAAGACCCTTGACAGGGAGTTTTGGATGATCAATACCTGTCAGGCTTTAATCCCCGCTTTTGGGTTCCTGGGTACGGTGCTGGGGATGGCTGCAGCCATATTGAACATGGGTAAGCCACAGCCCACGGCCTTGGCCTCCCCCACCGGCCCTACCGAAACGGCTCAGGCTATGATTAGCAGTGGCGACATTTCGACGCTCATAGACAGCCTCGGAACGGCATTTTTCACCACAATTTTGGCCATCGTTCTGGGCATAGTCGTGAACATCCTGATGAAGCGGGTAGAAACGCGTGTAGAAGACCTGCACACCGGCATGAAGCGGTATGTCGTAGAGAATCTGGTGAACAGAATTCAGTTGTGATCCGAGTATATTCGTTTCAAAAACAAACAGGAGTCACCCTGAATTTCAGGGTGACTCCTGTTTGTTTTTGAAACGGTACGGTATAAAACAAAAAGCCCTCCCAAATTTTGGGAAGGCTTTTTTGTTTTGAACGTCTTGAAAAGATGCAAGACTTATGCGTCTTCTTTTTTCTCTTCGTCTGTTGCCAGAATTTCCGGTGCATCAACTGCAGGAGTTTCAGCAACGACCTGTGGCAAGTCTTCTTGAACACTTGTTGCTACAGCAGATTCAGCAGTTTTTTTCGTACCGCCACCGCCGCCACGACGCGTTTTCTTGGTCGTTTTGACTTTGCCGGCATTCGGGTTGTAGGTTTCGTTGAAATCTACTAACTCGATCATAGCCGTTTCAGCACCGTCGCCCCGACGGAAGCCGAGTTTGATAATGCGCAGATATCCGCCCGGACGGTCACCGATTTTTTCCGCAACAGGGCCAAAAAGTTCTTTAATAGCCTCTTTGTTTTGCAGGTAACTAAAGACAACACGACGCGTGTGTGTGGTATTTTCCTTAGCCTTGGTGATTAGTGGTTCCGCATAACGACGCAAGGCTTTAGCCTTAGCGAGTGTAGTGGTAATGCGTTTGTGTTCGATGAGCGCGATGGCCAGATTGGCCAACAAGGCGCGGCGGTGGGCCGCTTTCCGGCCGAGGTTGTTTACTTTGTCTCCGTGACGCATGGTATGTACCTAAATGCTGGTGGTAGCACCGGGGCTGTCTAAATTTTTTGAGAATCCAGTACGTATCAAGTTAAATAACAGACTCAATATGAACTTTCACTCAAGAAAATGTGACGCTCAACGGTTACTACACTTGTTATAAATAGTTGCAAAAATTTACTGTCAACGTGTTTTCTATCCGGGTTGGAATTACATCAAACTCAGACCTGAATTTACTCTTCGTCCAGTTTGTACTTTGACAAGTCCATGCCGAAGGTTAGACCCTTATCTTGGAGGAGTTCTTCGATTTCAACAAGTGATTTTTTGCCGAAATTGCGGAACTTGAGTAATTCGTGTGTATCGTAGCGAACCAGTTCAGCCAGGGTATTGATCTTGGCGGCTTTGAGGCAGTTGTAGGCGCGGACACTGAGATCAAGGTCTTCGAGAGACGTTTTCAGCAGTTTGCGCATGTGGAGGATGTGCTCATCCACTACATTTTCCTCCCGGCTGGCGGGGGTATCAAACGTAATATTGTCGTCTGTAATCAGCATAAGATGCTGAATCAGAATACGGCTTGCTTCGCGGATAGCTTCTTCCGGATAGATCGTGCCATCAGTTTTAACGTCAATGGTCAATTTCTCGTAGTCGGTTCGTTGGCCGACACGGGTGTTTTCCACTTTGTAAGAGACGTTTTTGATGGGCGTGTAAATGGCATCAATTGGAATAACACCAATTATTGCTTCACGCGGAGCGCCATCATCGGCAGGTTGGTAGCCACGACCTTTAGAAATGGTTAATTCCATTTCAAGGGTTACCGAGGGTTCCATCCGACAAATGAGCAGGTCTGAGTTCATCACCTTGAATACGTTGGTGAACTCTTCGATATCGCCTGCACGGAATTCTTCCCGACCGCTGAGGGTCAAGTAGATTTTTTCCGTTTGGCCTTTTTCATCCTGCACTACCGGTTTGATTCGCACTTGCTTCATGTTCAGCACGATATCCACTACATCCTCGACAACGCCGCGGATAGTAGCGAACTCGTGGTCAACACCACCGATGCGAACTGCGCTAATGGCATAGCCTTCCAAAGAGGAGAGCAATACGCGGCGAAGCGAGTTTCCGATGGTTTGTCCGAACCCTGGCTCGAGCGGTTTGAATTCAAACGTGCCCTCAAAATCGGTAGCTTTTTGAAGCAGGATTTTCTCGGGTTTCTGGAAATTGAGAATACTCATGTGTATGCTATTGCTATTTCGAGTACAATTCGACGATTAACTGCTCATTGATCTTCTCGGGTATCTGGTCGCGTTGCGGATACGAGAGGAAAGTGCCCTGCATCTGATCCGGATTCCACTCCAGCCAGCCAAACTTACGAACATCGTTGTTTTTGGCACCAGCATGCAACGTAATCATATCCATACCCTTGGACTTGGCCCGTACGGCAATGATATCACCAGGCTTGAGCGAATAGGAAGGGATATTGACAACTTTTCCATTTACGGTAATGTGACGGTGGCCGACTATCTGCCGAGCGCCGCGGCGTGTCGGAGAAATTCCGAGACGGTATACGGTATTGTCGAGACGTGCTTCGAGCAATTGAAGCAAAATTTCACCTGTTACGCCGTGACGGCGTGTAGCATTGTGAAAGGTGCGTCGGAATTGGCGCTCCAGCACACCATACGTGTACTTTGCTTTTTGCTTTTCGGACAGCTGGTGCGAGTAGTCCGACTTGGTTTTCCGCTTTTTTGACTGGCCATGCTGGCCGGGCGGGTATTTGCGGCGTTCGAAGTACTTATCGTACCCGAAAATTGATTCGCCGAACGCACGGGATTTTTTAGTAGTTGGTCCAGTATAACGAGCCATTGTATGAAAATGTAGTCAATTCAAAATGTGATGTGGTCAATACGATATAGCCTACTAGGAGAGGGCTATATTAAACCCGGCGCCGTTTGGGTGGACGGCAACCATTGTGAGGAAGTGGGGTAACGTCATTAATAATTGTTACTTTGATGCCCGATTGGTCAATAGCGCGAATTGCTGCTTCGCGACCGGAGCCGGGACCTTTCACGAACACTTCTACCGAACGAATGCCAGCCTCGAATGCTGTTTTAGCAGCATCATTAGCCGATATTTGGGCGGCATAAGGGGTGTTTTTCTTCGACCCACGGAAACCGGATTTACCAGCAGAGGACCAAGAAACCACTTCTCCTTGTTTGTTCGTGATGGAAATAATGATATTGTTAAAGCTGGATTGAATATACGCAAGACCTTCCGGCGTAATTTTTACTTTGCGTTTAACAACTTTTTTTGCTGCTCCTTTTGCCATTTTATCTAAAGGTAGAAGTATGGTAGAATAGGTTGTATGCCAATGGATACTGCGGTTGAACAATGAAAAGACGCCGCGTTGACCCTAGGCCACAACAAGTATTACTTAGTTGCTTTTTTCTTGTTAGCCACTGTTTTACGCTTGCCCTTCCGGGTGCGCGCATTCGTACGGGTACGTTGCCCACGGAGGGGAAGACCTTTACGGTGGCGGAGGCCACGGTAGCAGCCAATATCCATCAGGCGCTTGATACTCATTTGAACTTCCGAACGCAACTGGCCTTCCGTCTTATAATCGTCGGCAATGATGCGGGAAATTACTTTAATATTATCGTCCGTCCATTGATCAACCTTGGTGTTGACATCTATTCCTGCTTTGTCCAAGATGACTTGTGCAGTTGTAGAACCAATACCGTAAATATAGGTCAGACCGATAACACCTCTTTTGTTTCGTGGCAAGTCCACTCCAGCAATACGTGCCATAATTTATCCTTGACGTTGTTTGAATTTCGGATTTTTCTTGTTGATCACATAAATCTTGCCTTTTCGGCGGACGATCTTGCAATCAACAGATCGTTTCTTGACAGAAGTTTTAACCTTCATAACGGTTATATTTTCGGTAAATCAAATTAATTTAACAGGTATTCAAGTAGCTAACAATACTATTTGTAACGGTAAATAATGCGTCCTCGCGTCAAATCGTACGGTGACAGCTCAACCGAAACTTTGTCTCCAGGCAAAATTCGGATGTAGTGCATCCGCATTTTACCAGAGATCGTAGCCAAAATGACGTGGTCATTTTCCAGACGAACTTTGAAGTTTGCGTTGGAAAGCGCCTCTGTTACTTCGCCATCTTGTTTAATCAGATCTTCCTTAGCCATAAAGTGCCATTAAAATTTGGGGCTGCAAAGTTCTAATTTTTTGGCAATACTTCTTTTAGTTCCGGATTATTTTTTACGGCATCCAAAAGAAATTCATGGGTAGAAAGAATATCGGCTTTTCCTTTTCGAACGGCAACCGAGTGTTCGTAGTGCGCACTGGGTTTTCGGTCTCTTGTGTGGATCGTCCAGCCATCATTATGCTGATATACTTCTTTGAGTCCCAGATTAATCATGGGTTCAATCGCTAAGACTAACCCGCTTTGTAGCAGAGGACCTTTTCCTCTTCTACCATAATTTGGAACTTCCGGGTCTTCGTGAAGGGACCTGCCAACACCATGGCCTACCAGTTCACGCACCACTGAATATGGATATTCACGTTCGCAGTAGTACTGAATCGCAAAAGATATATCACCAACTCTTTTTCCTGCAACTGCTTGCTCAATACCTTTATACAGGGATGCATATGTGACGCGCAAGAGTTCCATCACTTCTTCCGAAACATTCCTGAATGGAAAAGTAAAAGCAGCGTCTCCATAATAACTATTAAGTTCGACTCCGCAATCTACTGAAACAATGTCATCCTCGCGGAATTCTCGATCGCTTGGAATACCATGTACCACAATATCATTATAAGAAACGCAAAGCGAACCAGGAAAACCATGGTAACCTTTGAAAGCAGGACGTCCGCCATGATCGCGAATGAATTCTTCTGCTGCTGCATCAATGACTCGTCCTGTAATTCCGGGTTTTAGGATTGTAGCTACATGGGCCAAAGTTTTCGACACAATCAGGTTGGCCGCGCGCATCATTTCGATTTCGTCGTCCGTCTTGTGAAAAACTTTCTTACCATCTGAACCACTACTAAAGAGCCCCATGTGTTTATCTTACTGTGGCTGACCAATTTGCAAACCCTGTGTGGATCGACCCTGGATACGACCTGATTTGATCAAACCATCATATTTTTTAGTCAAAAGGTAGCTTTCAATTACCTGAAGTGTATCAAGTGCCACACCAACCATAATGAGCAGCGTCGTACCACCGAAGAAAAGTGCAAACTGCTGGTTAACGCCAAGTGATGCCGCTACAGAAGGAAGAATACCAATGAGGCCCAAGAAAACTGCACCAGGCAAGGTGATACGGGTCATGATATTATCAATATAGGAAGCAGTAGCCTCGCCCGGTTTGACTCCAGGAATGAATGCATTGCTACTCTTTAAGTATTCGGCATAATTCGTCGGGTTGATCATCAGAGCCGTATAAACGTATGTAAATACAACTATCAAAATGAAAAACACGAGGTTGTAACCAAAGGAGTAAATGTCATTGAACATTTGAACACCTGATCCAGCACCAGATTCGCTACCAGAAACGTACTGGAAGGCCGTTGCTGGAAGAAACATAAGCGCCTGCGCAAAAATGATCGGCATAACACCCGCGGAATTGACCTTCATGGGCAAGTAATCACGGGCACTGGACTGTGGCAACGAACCGCCCGTACGACCGACCATGCGTTTGACAAACTGTATCGGAATTCGCCGAACACCTTGTATAACCATGACCGTTGCCAGTACGATAAGGAAAAAGAAGGCTAATTCAATGAAGAATAACAATAATTGGCTGTCTCCAAACAACTTCTGAAATTCAAACACGAATGATGCCGGAAGGCGGGCAATAATCCCGATCATAATGATCAAAGAAATACCATTCCCAATCCCTTTGTCCGTGATACGTTCACCTAGCCACATGCTGAATATCGTCCCGGCCGTCAAAATGATGATATTGGAAAACCAAAACAACCCTTCTGGAATATTAGGCGACACAGCGCCCGGCATACTGGAAATCAGTTGAAGGTATCCTCCGCCCTGAACAAGAGTGATTGCTACAGTTAAGAATCGAGTAATTTGGTTCAAACGCTTTCGGCCGCTCTCTCCCTCACGGGTTTGCAAACGCTGAAAATAAGGGACCGCAAAGCCTAATAACTGAACAATAATAGATGCTGTAATGTACGGCATGACCCCAAGAGCGAGTACTGCCGCATTGTCGAATGCACCTCCAGTAAATACATTGATCAGCCCCAACAAGTCATTGGCGCCGCGGTTTGCATTCGCTTTTTCTAATGCTGCCGGAACAACACCTGGAAGCACCACAAATGTGCCGACGCGATAAATCAACAGCAGCGCCAAGGTGAAGAGGATGCGATCGCGGAGCTCTTTAATGCTCCAAATATTTTTGATAACTGTAAACAGTTTCATTGCGTCGGCAAGATTTTTAGACGATTTGAACACTTCCACCAAGCGCCTCAATAGCTGCTTTTGCGGAAGCCGAAATAGCGTGAACCGTCAGATCCACTTTTGCAGTCAATGTGCCGTTACCCAACACTTTGATTTTGTCGGACTGGCGAGCAGCACCAACAGCTACCAATGCCTGAACATCAAAAGATGTCTGGCCTGTTTGCTGTACCAACAGTTCCAAACGGTCCAGGTTGATAGGAGCATGCTCCACACGGTTGACGTTTTTAAAACCGCGTTTAGGCAAACGACGCTGCATGGGAGTCTGACCGCCCTCGAAGCCTCGTTTTAAACGCGATCCACTCCGGGACTTATCGCCCTTATGACCGCGGGTAGAGGTGCCGCCGTGTCCAGATCCAGTACCGCGACCAATACGCTTACGAGATTTAGTCGCACCTTCTGCTGGACGAAGATTATTGAGTTCCATTGTTATTTTTTTCGATGAGACGTTTGCGAATTAATCTTTGCTCACTTGCACGAGATGTTGTACAACCCGAATCATGCCTTGTATTTGTGGGTTGTCATCATGCTCCACGATTTGATGCATCTTGCGAAAGCCCAATGCCACCAAGGTCAATTTTTGGCGCTTGGTTTTGTCTATGGGGCTTTTCACCAGCGTGATTTTTACCTTGCTCATGTTATTATCCGTTAAACAGTTTTTCCAGGGAAATACCACGCTGGCGGGCGACTTCTGCCGGGCTGCGCAGGCTTTGAAGCGCAGATATTGTAGCTTTCACCACGTTGTGCGGGTTAGAGGAACCTTGTGTTTTGGCCAAGACATCTTGGACACCAGCCATCTCCAGTACGGCACGCATAGCACCACCAGCGATAACACCAGTACCATGAGCAGCTGGTTTGATGAGTACTTTGCCTGCACCGTACTTACCATGTGCCTCGTGTGGGATCGTGCCATTAAGCAAAGGTACCCGAATGAGATTTTTTTCAGCATCCTTGACAGCTTTGCCAATAGCTTCGGAAACCTCACGAGCCTTGCCTAAGCCATGGCCAATGGTGCCTTTACTATCGCCAATAACCACTACGGCAGCGAAACTAAACGTACGACCACCTTTGGTCACTTTTGCCACACGATTGAGCGAAACGAGTTTTTCTTTCAGCTCAGACGTTTCGGCAACTTTTACTTTATCAATTTCTTGCTTAGCCATTTTCGATATGCGTTGATGGATGGAACCAATTATTCAGCCCCTCAAGCGTAATTTTTATTTAGAATTTAAGACCTCCTTCGCGGGCACCCTCAGCCAAGGCTTTCACACGACCATGATAAAGATAACCTCCACGGTCAAAAACCACTGATTCAACACCAACTGCTTTAGCTTTTTCAGCGATAATTTTACCAATCTCTCTCGCAATATCAGTTTTGGTACCCGAGAGGTCTTGGTTTTCCAAAGATGATGCAGCGGCGAGCGTGTGACCGTTCAGATCGTCAATGATTTGACAATAAATGGCCTTATTTGAGCGAAAAATGTTAAGGCGCGGGCGTTCCGTTGTGCCGTTCACTTTTTTCCGTACACGCATATGGATGCGCTTACGACTTGCATTTTTAGTGCGTTGCATTGTTTTTATGTTTTGTTGTTTCGATTACCGACCGAAACAGTAAACGTTACACTTTATTTGCCGCCAGCAGTTTTACCAGCCTTGCGACGGATGATTTCACCCTTGAATATGATACCTTTTCCTTTGTAAGGCTCTGGTTTGCGGAAACCACGAATTTTGGCACATACTTGTCCGAGTAATTCGTTGTCGTGGCACTCCAATTTGATAAACGGTGGCAAGCCTTTTTCTACACCAGTCGTCACTTTCACTTCCGAAGGGATTGAAAAGATGATAGGGTGTGAGTAGCCTAACATGAACGTCACCAGGTTGCCTTGGTTCTCAACCCGGAAGCCTACGCCGATGACTTGCATCTCGCGCTCAAAGCCTTGGCTGACCCCCATAACCATGTTATTAAGCAAAGACCGGTACAATCCGTGCATTGCGCGGTGGCGTTTTTGATCTGTTGGACGAGCGACTTGCACCTCTCCATTTTCGATCGAAACCGTGATATCCGGGTCAACCTTGCGAGCGAGAGTGCCCTTAGGCCCTTTCACCGTTACGGTGTTGTCGGAAGCTACCGTCACCTCAACTTTAGCAGGCAGCTTTATCGGCATTTTACCAATCCGAGACATATCTCTCCGTTTTAGATATTTAAGTTCAAAGTCAATTAGCAAATGTAGCAGAGCAACTCGCCACCAACATTATGTTCACGAGCATGCTTGTCGGTCATTACACCCTTGGATGTAGAAACGATCATGATGCCAAGACCGTTAATGACGCGTGGGATTTCCGTTGCTCCTGAAAATTTACGCAAACCCGGTCTGCTGACACGTACGAGTTCCCGAATAACAGGTTTTTTGGAAATGGGGTCGTATTTCAGGGCGATTTTGATCACGCCCTGTTTGTATGTCGTACTGACGTCTTCGAAGGTGTATTTCAAAATATACCCCTGATCGTACAGAATTTCGGTCATGCGCTTTTTCAGCTTGGAGGCCGGAATTTCAACGATGCGATGGCCCGCCATCTGCGCATTGCGGATACGGGTCAAAAAATCTGCTATCGGATCGGTGACGTGCATTCTATTGTATGATTGAGAGATTGAGTGATAGAGTGATCGCGATGGTCAAGCATTACCACGATGCTTTTGTGATACCAGGGATTTTGCCGTCCAGGGCCATCTGGCGAAACTTGACACGACAAATACCAAATTTGCGCATATAGCCTTTCGGGCGGCCAGTTAGCATACAGCGATTGTGTTGGCGTACAGGACTTGCATTGCGGGGCAATTTATCCAGTGCATCATAATCACCTGCCTCCTTGAGCTTTTTGCGGAGATCGGCATATTTAGCGGCCATACGGGCGCGCTTGTGTTCGCGGGCAATGACAGATTTTTTAGCCATTTGTCAAATATTCTGTTTTGAGTTTAGCGTCAAACCGCATTAACCCTGTTTTTTGAACGGAAGACCCAACTCTTTTAAAAGAGCATACGCTTCTGCGTCTGTTTTTGCTGTAGTGACGAAACTTATGTCCATACCGGCGATTCGGTTGACTTTTTCAATGTCAATCTCCGGAAACACAATTTGTTCGGTGATACCCATGCTATAGTTACCCCGGCCATCAAACGCTTTGTCATTGATGCCCCGAAAGTCGCGTACACGTGGGAGTGTGATACTGATCAAGCGATCCAGAAATTCGTACATGCGCTCGCCTCGCAGCGTTACACGTACACCAATCGGCATACCTTCACGCAATTTGAAGTTGGAAACCGAAGTACGGGCACGTGTAGGAACTGCCTTCTGGCCAGAGATGATTGTCATCTCAGCAGCGGCATTATCTACCAGCTTTTTATCGCCTGTAGCCGCGCCGACTCCTTGATTGAGGCAGATTTTTTCCAGCCTCGGAACCTCCATCACACTGGAGTAGTTGAACTGCGCCATGAGGGCCGGAACAACTTCTTTGTTGTATTTTTCCTTGAGACGAATTACGTATGCCATCACTTGATGAGATTACCTGTTTTTTTAGAATAACGAACCCATTCACCATTTTCCATACGACGACCGATACGAGTGGGTTCGCCGGTTTTGGGATCAAGCAGTGAAAGATTGGACACGTGTACCGGAGCAGGCATTTCAACAATGCCGCCTTCCTGATCCTGTGTGGCTTTCGTATGCTTTTTCACGATATTGACTCCTTCGACCACTGCACGCATCTTCGTAGGAATTACTTGGATGACTTCACCGGTTTTGCCTTTGTCATCACCGGCGGTCACCATAACGGTATCCCCTTTGCGAATATGCAGCTTCGGTTGGTGGCGTTTAGTTTGTTGCTTGGTAGCCATGTTGTTTTGAAAATTTCGAATTAAAGTACTTCCGGTGCGAGCGAAACAATACGCATGTAGTCTTTGTCCCGCAATTCGCGGGCTACTGGGCCGAAAATACGCGTTCCGCGCGGCTCTTCAGCAGCATTCAGGAGCACAACGGCATTGTCGTCGAAACGGATGTACGAGCCATCTTTGCGGCGAATTTCCTTGCGTGTACGAACGATGACGGCTTTTGATACCGTGCCTTTTTTAAGGCCGCCTGGTGTGGCATCCTTTACGGTCACGACGATCTTGTCGCCGATACCAGCGTAACGCTGACCTGTGCTACCGAGCACCCGGATGCAGAGTACCTCTTTGGCACCGGAATTGTCAGCCACATTTAAACGAGATTCTTGCTGAATCATGACTTGTTTATTCGGTTGACGGTGGACGGTTGATCAGTGGACAAAGCAGTATGCAAACGCCCAAGGATTCCCGGCTACCGGATGATTATTTTGCCCGTTCGAGGATTTCCACCAGACGCCAGCGTTTCATTTTGCTGAGCGGGCGGGTTTCCATGATGCGCACCTTGTCACCAATTTTACAGGTGTTTTCTTCGTCGTGCGCAAAGAATTTCTTGGAGCGCTTCACGAATTTGCCGTAGAGCGGGTGCATCAGACGGCGTTCCACCTTCACTGCGATGGTTTTGTCCATTTTATTGGACACCACGACGCCTGTTTTTTGCTTCCGAAGATTTCTTACTTCCATTATTTGTTGGTATAATAAAGTGCAAGTTAACGTTGACGGCGGCGGCGTGCAACCAGTTTGGTACGCGTAGCCAACTCTTCCGGTGACATTGCTGCCAACTCGCGCTGACGAATCTCCGTGTGGAAACGCGCGATTTTTCGGCGCAGATTTCGCAATTCGAGCGGATTTGCAAGGCCGCGCACTGCGTGGTCGAATTTCATTTGCTGGTACTCATTCTCCATGCTCGTGATCTGCCCAAGCAAATCAGGAACCTCCATCGTATCCAGGTGCAAAATTTCCTTTGCCATGTCTATCTAATAAAGTTATTATGGTCTGTGACGTTTATCCTTCGAAATCGTGGCGGGTTACAGCCTTGCAGATGATTGGCATCTTCTGAGCTGCTTTGCGCAAGGATTCGTAGGCAAGTTCTTGGGTAACACCTTCTATTTCAAATAGAATACGGCCGGGTTGCACTTCGCACACATAGTGGTCCAAGGCTCCTTTACCCTTACCCATACGTACCTCGGCAGGTTTGGTAGTGATTGGCTTGTCTGGAAATATTCGAATCCAAACCTTACCTTCCCTTTTCATGTTGCGGGTCAGAGCAATACGAGCAGCTTCTATCTGACGGCTGGTAATCCTGGAAAATTCCATGGATTTAAGGGCGAAAGTACCAAAGGAGATTGAACTTCCCTTATGTGCCAAACCCACATTCCTGCCTTTGTGCTGTTTCCGATATTTCTGACGTTTAGGCTGAAGCATCGTATGAAAAATTTAAAAACCTGTCAATCAATGTTTTGTATTCTATAAAACCGATTTTTTAAAAAAAACGGCTGCAAATGTACGGTGAAAGGAGAGAAGTATTTACACTTTCCGGCCCGATCACCGATATTTTATTGCTTTTAGCGTCTACGGCCTCCGGCTCCAGCGCCGCCTCCGCGACGATCACCACCTCCTGCACCACCGCCACGGCGATCTCCTCCACCACTACCACCACGTTCGCTGCGTTCGCCGCGATCCCGGCCACCGCCGCCGCGACGATCACCGCCGCCACCGCGTTCGTTGCGATCCCGACGCTCACCACCTCCGCGTTCATTGCGTTCGCCGGTGCGTTCACCGCCTTCGACACTTGCAAATGGAGTCAGTTCGCGTTTTTGCAGGACTTCGCCTTTGAAAATCCACACTTTAATACCGATCTTTCCATAAACCGTAAGTGCTTCAACAAGTGCATAGTCAATATCGGCACGGAACGTATGTAAAGGCGTGCGACCTTCTTTGTACTCCTCTGTGCGGGCAATTTCCGCGCCGCCGAGGCGTCCACTCACGCGAATCTTGACACCTTCAGCACCAGCACGCATTGTTCCTTGTATGGATCCTTTTACGGCCCGACGGAAGTTGATACGCGCTTCAATTTGTTTGGCTATCTGCTCACCGACAATGTTGGCATCTATTTCCGGCTTGCGGATTTCATAGATATTAATTTGCACATCCTTGCCAGTCAGCACTTTGAGTTCTTCCTTGATCAGATCCACTTCCTTACCACCTTTACCGATGATAATCCCGGGACGGCTGGTTTGGATCGTGACGGTTACCCGCTTGAGCGTACGTTCGATGACAATTCGGCTGATACCGTTTTGCATCGGCTTGTTGCGATCTCTCGGATCAGCCACAGCCGTCTTAGGACGACGCGCACGGAGATAATTGCGAATCTTCTCGTCCTCGACTACTTTGAGGCCGTAATCTTTATCGGCGAACCAATTTGAATCCCAACCGCGGATAATTCCCAAGCGGTTACCAATCGGATTTGCTTTTTGACCCATTGTAATGAGTAGTTGTGTGGTGTAGTAATGGTGTGGGGTTATGCTTCGTCTTCAAGTTTCACGCGATTCGCAACAACCAATGTTACGTGGTTGCGACGCTTTCGTACGCGATAAGCTCGACCTTGCGGCGCCGGGAGGAATCGGTAGATAATGGTCCCCGGATCCACAAAAGCGGTTTTGACATACAGCTCGTAGTCGTCGGCTCCACCATCTATTTCGGTTTTCTGCTCCCAGTTATTGATAGCGGAGAGAAGAAGTTTTTCCAGCCAAACGGCGGCTTCCTTATTGGTATACCGCAAGATGCTCAAGGCATCCACAACGCGCTTGCCACGGATATTATCCACAACCAATCGCATTTTGCGTGGTGACATTGGACAATTGCGCAATTTTGCTACTGCTTCCATTGTTCGAATTACGATTTTCGATTTTCGACTTTCGATTTGTGCGTGATACAATTACGACCGTTTAAGGTATCGTAAACTGGCCACACTCAAATGCGCCAATCGTATTATTTTCTATTTCCAGCATGGCCACGGAAATTGCGCGTAGGCGCGAATTCTCCTAATTTATGGCCAACCATATTTTCATTTACAAGGATGGGTACGAACGTTTTTCCGTTGTGCACGGCGATGGTTTCGCCCACCATGTCCGGGATAATCATGGATGCTCGGCTCCACGTCTTGATCACCTGACGTTTGTTGCTCTGCTTGGCCTTGGCGATTTTGTCTACCAGCGCGTGATGGACGTATGGGCCTTTTTTAAGCGAACGAGGCATAACTAGCTTTGAGTTTTGAGTTTTGAGTTTTGAATATCAATATACTACCGACGTTCAAAACCAGAACATGTTTATTTAGACGAAGCCCCTTTACGGCGGCTGATAATCAATGCATTGGACCGTTTGGTGCGGCTGCGAGTCTTCATGCCTTTCGACTTCAGACCCTTACGGCTCCGTGGGTGTCCACCCGAAGCCCGACCTTCACCACCACCCATCGGGTGATCCACAGGGTTCATGGCTACCGGACGTGTACGTGGGCGGCGACCTTTCCAGCGATTACGTCCAGCCTTACCCATGATTTCAAGGTTGTGGTCGGAGTTACTCACTGTACCCATCGTAGCTTTACAAGTCAGAAGGATACGACGAACTTCACCGGAGGGCATCCGTACAACGGCATAGCGATCTTCGCGGCCCATCATCAGTGCGGAAGCACCGGCGCTGCGAACCAAAGCACCACCTGCACCAGGACGGATTTCAAGGTTGTGAATGAAGGCACCCAATGGTACTTCGGCCAGGTACAGGCAGTTACCATTTTCAGGAGCAACACCGCGGCCCGATATGATTTGTTGACCAACTTCCACTCCATTGGGAGCGAGGATATAGCGTTTTTCGCCGTCGGTATATTCTACAAGTGCAATATAAGCACTGCGATATGGGTCGTATTGGATGGACTGAACAGTAGCCGTTACGCCTTCTTTATCGCGCTTAAAGTCAATTATACGATACCGACGCTTGTGACCACCTCCGCGATGGCGCATGGTACGATGACCATCGCTATTACGGCCGCCCGTGCTACCCAATGTGAGCAGCAGTGCCTTTTCCGGTTCAGCGCCTTTCGTGATCTCGGCTTTGGAAACCGCTATGCGAAAACGCAAGCCAGGTGTAAGCGGGTTGAATTTTTTTAGTGCCATTTCAACTCAAGTTTGAGCTTCAAGTATTGTGTTTTAAGCCTGAGGTTGTTTATTCAATAACCAGGAACCCAAAACTGATTTTATTCTTCTCCAAAAATATCAATGCGCTCGCCTGGGGTCAGGGTGACAAATGCCTTTTTGTACGAGGCTTTCATCCCGCGAACAACCGCTGTTTTGGTATTCCGCGATTTGGGTTTGCCCGGCATGATAGCCGTGTTTACACTACTCACGGTGACATTATACAGACTTTCGATCGCGTTTTTGATCTCGATTTTATTCGAGTCTTTGTTCACCACAAAAGTGTAGGTGTTGCGCTTGTCCGCAAGGCGGGTCGCTTTCTCCGTGATGAGCGGCTTGATCAAGATTTGCTTAGCCATGTTATTCGCAGACTTCTTTAATTTTCTCAATGGCGCTTTCGGCGATAACGATGGAGCCGGCACGCATGATTCGATAGGTATTCAGGTCTTGAGCCGGAGCGATGTCCGTCTTGGGCAAGTTGCGGCAAGACATATAAAGCGTTTTGTCGTAGCTACCGAGTACCGTTAAAGGCTTTTTGTCAGCCACATTAAGCGCTTGCAGAATGGCTTTGAAAGCTTTGGTTTGCGGTTGCTCAAAGGAGAAATCTTCGACCACAATGAGATTGCCGGCTAAAGCTTTGGCCGACAAGGCGCTGCGGCGAGCAAGGCGTTTCACCTTGGCGTTCACCTGAATTTCGTAATTGCGCGGACGTGGTCCGAACACGCGACCACCACCCCGATACAATGGGTTGTTAATGTCGCCTTTACGCGAGCCACCGGTGCCTTTTTGGCGGTGGAGTTTGCGGGTAGAACCGCTCATCTCGCTACGCTCTTTGGACTTGTGGGTGCCTTGGCGTTGTGCGTTCAGGTAGCGTTTCACATCGAGCCATACACTGTGCTCATGCGGTTCGATTCCGAACACTTCATCGGGAAGTTCGACCGAGCGACCCGTGGTTTCGCCTTTGATATTATATACTTCGAGTTTCATGTTTCAGAACCAGATTTAGAAACGTCAGGTATCTTATTTTTCAATTACGACGAAAGCGCCTTTGTGTCCAGGTACAGCCCCTTTGATCAAGAGAATGTTTTGATCAGGGAACATTTTGAGCACTTCCAAACGACGTACTTTCACGCGCTTGTTGCCCATTTGACCAGCCATACGCATACCTTTCATTACTTTGGCAGCGAAGGAGGAGTTACCCAGAGAACCAGGAGCACGCAAGCGGTTGTGCTGACCGTGGGTTTGCTGCATCACACCACCAAAACCGTGGCGTTTGACAACCCCTTGAAAACCTTTACCTTTGGTGGTGCCGACAATACTGACTTTGTCGCCTTCCTGGAAAACTTCTTCGAGGGTGATGACGTCGCCCAAGGACTTAGAAAGTCCCATGTCCCGAAATTCGAGGACATGACTCTTGGGTTCCGTGCCTGCCTTTTCGAAGTGGCCAGCCAAAGGTTTTGGTGTTTTAGATGCCTTGCGTTCGCCGTAAGCTAACTGGAGGGCAGAGTAGCCATCCGTTTTTTCGTCGAGCACTTGTGTGACAACACATGGACCAGCTTCGATAATCGTACAAGCGACATTCTTGCCGTTCTTGTCGTAAATGCTGGTCATGCCTATTTTTTTGCCAATCAGACCGTTCACGGTAGTTCGATTTTTATATTTGAACGATTGGTGATTTTACTATGATAATCTCGGAACAAGATGCGGTAAGGCAAATAGCGAAAAGCGACCTTCCGTTTGATTGGAACCGCTTTCGACTGCATCAGTTAATCCCGCGTAAATCGGGAACACTTTGAAGCAAGCCGGAAACAACCGCCTTGAATCCGAAAATTTGCGAATTAGGTGAGCTTGACCTGGATGTCAACACCGCTGGGAAGCTCGAGTTTCGAAAGAGCGTCCACCGTCTTTTGCGTCGGTGTGTAAATCTCAATCAGGCGCTTGTGGGTGCGCAATTGGAACTGCTCCCGAGCTTTCTTATTCACGTGCGGCGAGCGCAGCACGGTGAAAATTTCTTTCTCAGTTGGCAGCGGAATCGGCCCCGTAACAACGGCCCCACTCGCACGCACAGTCTTAACGATCTTCTCAGTGGACTTATCCACCAAGTTGTAGTCGTAAGACCGGAGTTTAATGCGAATTTTCTGATTCATTACCTTGTGATATTGTGTCTTTGAAATGAAACGCTTTCCAGCTGACAAAATCTAATTTTGATCCCCTGTTTCTAAAAGCGGCTGCAAAGGTACGCACAGGGTTGTGGCATTTCCAAAGGAGGTTTAAAAGTTTTTTTAAAAAAGTTCCAATCCGATCAATTTCCCCCTTCATCACAACAGCAAAAAGACAAAAATACATTGATATTCAATGTATTACATTTTTTGTCTTTGTGCTATTGCGATCAAAGGAAATTTTAAAAAAAACACCGGCTGTCTCTTCCGGATTAAAACTCCGGCGTCAAGCCCATATTCTGGAACATGAAGGCAAAGATATCCGCCATCAACTCGATGTTCTTGCGCGTGCTGGAAGCGCCGTGCCCCGATTTTGTCTCGATCCGGATGAGCGCAGGATTGCTACCCTTGTTTTTGGCCTGCAACGCAGCTGCATATTTAAACGAGTGCGCAGGCACTACCCGATCATCGTGGTCCGCTGTGGTGACCATCGTTGCCGGGTAGGCAATTTCCCGGATGTTGTGCAGGGGCGAGTAGCCGTACAGGTTCTCAAAGTCTTCCTTACTTTGTTCGCTGGAGCCGTATTCGGGTATCCAGTTCCAGCCGATGGTAAATTTATGGAAACGCAGCATGTCCATCACGCCTACCTGTGGAAAAGCCACCTTGCACAAATCAGGCCGCTGGTTTATCACGGCGCCGACGAGCAGTCCGCCATTGGAACCACCGCGAAGGGCAAGCCGGTCTTTCGAGGTGTACTTCTCCCGGACGAGGTACTCTGCCGCTGCAATGAAGTCGTCGTACACATTTTGCTTTTTGAGACGCATACCCGCTTCGTGCCACTGCTCGCCGTACTCGCTGCCGCCCCGGATATTGGCCGAGGCAAACACCCCACCCTGCTCCAGGAATGGAAGCAACATGGCGTTGAAACCCGGATTGGTGCTGACATTGAAGCCACCATACGCGTACAGCATCGTCGGGTTTTGCCCGTTGCGCGGCAGACCTTTTTTGTACACCAAAAACATAGGTATGCGCGTGCCGTCTTTACTGGGGTAAAAAACCTGCTCGACCACCACCGATTCCGGATCGAAGGAAACTTCCGGCTTGCGGAAAACCGTTGAGGTGCGCGTGGCAATGTCGTATCGGAAAATCGTAGGCGGGTAGTTGAAAGAAGTGAAGGTGTAAAACACAAATTTGTCCTTTTTTTCACCGCCAAAACCGCCTGCAGAACCCAGCCCGGGCAGCGCGATCTCCCGCTCCATCTTACCCGCAAAATCATACGAGTACACCCGCGAGGTAACATCTTTCATATAGGTCAGGAATAATTTACCGCCGCCCGACGATACACTGCTGAGCGGTTCCGGTTTTTCCTCTACAAAGTTCTTCCACGCACCAGTTTTGGTGTTGAACAGCTGCAACTTGTAGTTTTTCGCACGCTCGTTGGTCATTACCAGAATATCGTCGCCAATGACCTCGACCGAGTTGTACATAAACTCGCCCGGCTCGGCTACGACGGGCCGAAACGCCTTGTCGCCTCGGGCCAGGTCCATGAACAGGAGTGCATTGCCCTGTGTGCCTTTGCCGCGGTCGCTGATGCTGAGAAAAGCAAAACGCTCGTCGTCGTCGGTACTCACGAAGTGGAAACGCTGCGGGTTTGCCGGGTCTTCATACACCAGCTGGTCGGCGCTCTGCGGAGTGCCCACGCGGTGGTACCACACCTGGTGATGCTCGTTTTTGGCCGAAAACTCCGATCCCGCAGGCGCCGGATAGCGGCTGTAATAAAACCCGTCGGCACGCCACGACAGGCCGGACACCTTTACCCACTCTAATTTGTCGGACAGCGTCTGCTTGGTGGCCATATCCATCACATAGTACTCCTGCCAGTCGGAACCCGACTTGGAAAGGCCATAGCCGGCATACCGGCCGTCTTTGGACAGGTTGAACACCGTGAGGCGTGTGGTGCCGTCGGCGGAAAGTTGGTTGGGGTCAATGACCACCTCCGGCACACCGTCGAAGCCTTTTTGGCGGTACAAAACGGACTGGTTTTGCAGGCCGTCGTTTTTGTAAAAATACACCCAGTCGCCTTTGAGCGTAGGTGCAGAGTAGCGCGGGTAATTGATAACCTTTTCCAGCGCGGCCACCCACTGCCGGCGGTGCGGGATGGTTTCCAGGTAACCAAACGTGACGGCATTTTGCGCCTTCACCCATTCCATGGTCTCGGGTGCATTGTCGTCTTCGAGCCAGCGGTATGGGTCGGCTACTTTTTTGCCAAAATATTCGTCCACCTGGTCGGTGGTGCGGGTGGCGGGGTACTGCAACTGGGCAGTGGCCAGGGTAGTGGCGCCGAGCAGGAAGCTCAGCAGCAAGCGCGTGTGTTTTGTCATGTTGCGAAGTGAATTTGAACTCAAAACTGGCAAAATACATCTGGAAAACGGGTAACGCCTTCGACGAAAAGCCGCTTGAAGCGCCCAAATAACACCGAACCGAATAAAACGCCTTCGTTTTTACCCTTTTTGACTCTTTTTATAAAAACCTTGACCATGTACCCTGCTCACAAAAACAACCCTGCCCCAAAACCCAGTGGCAGGTTGAACAATATCCAAATAATCAGCAGGATGATCCATCCGATGAAAAACACTACTGTGTAGGGTAGCATGGTGGACACCACTGTGCCGATGCCGGCCTTGCTGTCGTACCGCTGCATAAAGGCCACGATGAGCGCGAAGTACGACATCATGGGCGAAATGATATTTGTCACACTATCGCCCACCCGATAGGCCGCCTGGGTAAACTCCGGCGAGAAACCCAGCAGCATAAACATGGGAATGAATACGGGCGCCATGATAGCCCATTTAGCCGAAGCGCTGCCCATGACCAGATTTATTGTGGCCGACACGCACACAAAAGCGATCGTTAGCGGGATAGGGCCAAGGCCGGATGCACGCAATCCGTCGGCGCCTTTGACCGCCACCACGAGGCCGATATTGGTCCAGTTGAAATACGCCACAAACTGGGCGGCGAAAAACACCAGCACGATGTACGAGCCGAGAGTTTCCATACTTTTGGCCATACCTTTCATCACGTCGGCATCGCTTTTTACTGTTTTGGCGCCGATACCGTATGCAATACCGGCAAACGCCGAGCCGAGAAACAGCAGCGCCACAATGCCCGACATGAAGGGCGAATGCAGGATATCGCCCGTCACGGGATTACGCAGGTAGCCGTCGGCCGGGATCAGCCCGCCAAGGATAAACGCCGTAAACAGGAACGCTGTCGCCACGGCATACCATAGCCCTTTTCGCTCCGCCTGATCCAATGGTTTGATCTCCTCGGCTTTTTCGGCGCCCTGGTATTGCCCCAGCCGAGGCTCCACCACCCGCTCGGTGACCCAGGCGCCCAGCAACGTGATGAGAAACGTGGATACCGCCATAAAATAATAGTTGCACGCCGGATTGACCACATACTCGGAATCCACAATGCGGGCAGCCTCTTGCGACAAACCCGCCAAAAGCGGATCAATAGTACCCAGCAGCAAATTGGCGCTGTACCCCCCCGACACCCCGGCAAACGCCGCAGCTAACCCCGCCAGCGGGTGCCGACCCGCCGCCAGAAATATGATCGCCGACAACGGCACGAGCAGCACATAGCCGACTTCACTGGCCGTGTTGGACATTACCCCGGCAAACACAATCACCAGGGTGAGCAGCTTGGCCGGCGATTTCAACACAACCAGCCGGAGCGCAGTGCCGATCAGCCCGGTGCCCTCGGCAATACCGATGCCCAGCAGCGACACCAGCACCGTACCCAGCGGCGCAAAGCCCGTAAAGTTGGTGATCATGTTGGTCAAAATACGGTGCAGGCCCTCTGCGGAAACCAGATTGACGACCGAAATCGTCTTGCCGGTACCGGGGTGCGTCACCGAAAGATTGAACATACTCAGCAGCCAACTCAACAGGATGATAAAACCGGCGAAGCCGGCAAAAAGAGTGGCAGGGTGCGGCAGTGCGTTCCCAAGACGCTCTACAATGCTTAAAAACCGGCTGACCCAGCCGCTTCCGTTCTTTTTCATGCGTGCAGGTGTTTTTTTATGACAGGGCCAAATGTAAAGCAATGCTGAATGATGAATGGGATTTGCTTTTGGCTGAGGTATGCCAAATTTTCCGACTTTTGCCCAGCCTTCCAACGGCTGCCCCCCAATTCATCATTCATCCTTCATCATTCATCCTTCCAACGTCGTGTCCGACATTTTCACAAAAGTCCAACAAGCGCAAGATGCGCTGAACACCGAATCGCCTGCCACCGCCGAGGCCCTCGAACAATTCCGCATCCACTACCTCGGCTCCAAGGGCCTCATCAAATCCCTGATGGAGGAAATGCGCGCGGTGCCCAACGAGCGCAAACGCGAGTTTGGCCAGGTGGTCAACGCGCTCAAGCAATCGGCAGAAACGAAGTTTCAGGAAATAAAGGCCGCACTCGACGCACAGGCCGAACAGGCTTCCGCGCAAGGAATTGACCTCACAGCGCCCGGCGAGCCGCTACCGCTCGGCGCCCGCCACCCGATCGCCATCACCATGAACCGCATCATCGAAATTTTCAGCCGCATCGGTTTCGCAGTGGCCGACGGCCCGGAAATCGAGCACGACTGGTATAATTTCACGGCCATGAATACGCCGGAAGACCACCCTGCCCGCGATATGCAGGACACCTTTTATGTGGTGGACGCTCCCGGCATGCTCCTGCGCACACACACCAGCAACGTGCAGGCCCGCGTGATGACCACGCGAAAACCGCCCATCCGCATCATCGCCCCGGGGCGGGTGTACCGCAACGAAACCATCTCGGCCCGCTCGCACGCACAGTTCCACCAGGTGGAAGGACTGTATATTGACGAGGGCGTGTCCTTTGCCGATATGAAACAAATCCTGCTGTACTTCGCACAGGAGATGTTTGGCGCACCTAAAATCCGCTTGCGCCCGTCCTTTTTCCCGTTCACCGAACCCAGCGCCGAAATGGACGTGTGGCTGGGCACCGACACCGAAGAGAACTACCGCCTCACCAAAGGCACCGGCTGGCTCGAAATACTCGGTTGCGGCATGGTGGACCCCCAAGTACTCGAAAACTGTGGCATTGACAGCCGCCAATACTCCGGCTTCGCGTTCGGTATGGGCATCGAACGGCAGGCACTGCGCCTGTTCGGTATCCCGGATATCCGACTGCTGTTTGAAAATGACGTGCGGATGCTGCGGCAGTTCGCGGCGGCGGTGTAGTTTTACCACACAAAATCGTTCACCAAACCGACTACCACCATGTTTTTAGCAATTCTCGGCTTATTCATCGCCGTTCTCGCCTCCACTGTTGGCAAAGCAAATCCCAACCTCGGCTCCTTCGGCAAAATCGGCCGTTTCATCGGTATTGCCCTGGTTGCTTTGGGCATCATGACCTCGTGTTTTGTGCAAATTTCCCCAGGTACCGTGGGGGTACAAACCCTGTTTGGAAAAGTACAACCCGGTATCCTCACGGAAGGCCTCAACGTGGTAAACCCACTGGTCGAAGTGGTGGACTTCGACGTCCGAACCCAGAATTACACCATGTCCGGCGTACGCGACGAAGGTGAAAAAATGGGCGACGATGCCATCCACGTGCTATCGTCTGATGGATTGGAAGTAGAAGTGGATCTCACTGTGCTGTTTCGCCTGATCTCGGGAAAAGCACCGGAGGTACTGCAAACAATCGGCAAGGACTACCGCGACGTAATCGTACGCCCCCTGGTACGCACCAAAATCCGCGACTTTGCCGCCTACTACGATGCTATTTCGCTGTATTCAACCAAACGCGACGAGTTCCAACAACGACTTTCCTCGGCCATCGAAAAGGAATTTAAAGACCGAGGCCTGGTACTCGAACAGGTCCTGATTCGAAACATCAACTTGCCGCAGTCGGTCAAAACCGCCATTGAGGCCAAGATCAATGCCGAGCAGGAGTCGCAAAAAATGAAATTTGTCTTAGACAAGGAGCGCCAGGAAGCCGACCGCAAACGCGTGGAGGCCCAGGGTATCGCTGACTACCAGCGCATCCTCACCGCCTCCCTTACCGACAAACTGATCCAGTACGAACAAATCAAGGTTCAAAAAGAACTCGTCACTTCGCCCAACGCCAAAATCATCATCATGGGCAACGGCAAAACAGCGCCTATTCTAATCGGGCAATAAGGACTCCGCTTCCGGCATCCCCCTTAATAAACAGATAAATACCATGTTGGCCAACATCCCCCTTCTGCTGACTTTCATTGTTTACCTCGCTCTTATCCAGTTCAGCAAAATCAAACCGCCGGGCGGCGACTACGGCGTGGGCTACGCCTGGTATTTCATTTTCCTCGGTCTGGCACTTTTTGTTACAAGCCTGTTGACCACCATAACTATTGGTTCCAACGGTGGTTTCGCCTGGACACCCGGCCAGGGCATCGGCGGAAAACTGCTCATCGGTGCCGGCTGGTTGGTTTTCGGCGTCGCAACAATGGCCTGCGCGAGTTACCGTATAGGACTGCCCGATGAGTTTCCGTTCTGGATGCGCTGGATTTTTCAGCATCACGGGGTCATTTGGTGGCCGCTGCTGAGCCTCATGCCGGCGGTCCTGCTCGCGAATCCCAACCTGGCGCCGTCCGTGTCACCCTACAAGGCCCAACTGTTTATGAAAATCGCGTTTTGCCTCAACGCAGCCTTTTGCTTGTCGCTCTACTGGGGGTACAAGCAAGTACAGGCCCGCAACCTCGCCGCCCGCATCGAAAACGACGACCAGCGCCCGGACTGGGAGGAGCGGAACCGCGTGTCCTTCATAGCCGATACGACCGCTCAGGAACTCTGGTACGCGGGCCATTCTGAAAAATCCGGCGTGCGGCGAAACGCTTTCGTCAAAGTCACTTCCGGCACCGAGTGGCAGGCCGATCTGCTGCGCGTGCTCTCGGCGGAAGACGACCATTGGGAACTCTACCCCTTCACCGCCGACCATAGCATAGAACGCCCCGCCGGTTTCGAGGCAGCTCTGGAGCAAAGCATCCACCGCTTGGCCGGGCAAATCCGGGGGCATTACGCCGGACAGAGTTTTCAAAAATCGCAGGAAACAGACGGCCTGAATATTTGCAAACTTGTAGAAGCGCTCGACAAATGGTTTTTCAACCCCGACACGGACTTCCGACCGGGCATGCGCGAACTCGATGAAGCCCTGGTTGCCGCGCCGGCAACATTTTTCACAAAAGAACGCAAAGCGGTCAAGGCCTGGCGGCAGGCCCATCCCTGAGGGCGCCCAAACCCTCTAACCGTCTAACCTTCTAACCCTCCAACCTTCTAACCTTCTAACCTTCCCACCCAAAATGCACCTCTCCGCCGTCATCATCACCTACAACGAGGAGCGCAACATCGGGCGTTGTCTGGATGCACTCGCCGGCGTAGCCGATGACATAGTGGTTGTGGACTCGTTTTCCTCCGACCGCACGGAGGCAATTTGCCGGGAAAAGGGTGCGCGATTTGTACAGCATCCGTTTTCCGGGCACATTGAACAAAAAAACTATGCACTCGAACAGGCCCTGCACCCGTGGGTACTCAGCCTGGATGCCGACGAAGCCCTCAGCGACACGCTGCGCCAATCCATCTTGCAGGTAAAAACCAACCCGACTGCCGCCGGCTACACCATGAACCGCCGAACCAATTATTGTGGCCAATGGATCAACCACAGCGGCTGGTACCCCGACCGCAAACTGCGCCTGTTCGACCGCCGAATCGGGCACTGGGCCGGCACCAACCCGCACGATAAAGTGGAAATGCAACCGGGCAGCAGCAGCAGCCACCTCGCCGGCGACCTGCTGCACTACAGCTACTACACGGTGGAAGAACACTACGAACGCGCCGGAAAATATGCCCGCATTGCGGCCCGCGCCATGCAGGCCCAGGGCAAAAAAGCCCATTGGTGGAATATCGCGTTCAATCCCGCCTTCAAGTTTGTCCGAAACTACTTCTTGCGCCTCGGATTCCTCGACGGCCGCGCCGGCTGGACGATCTGCCGTATCGCCGCGCTGGAAACGTACTGGAAATACCGGGAACTCGCCCGGCTTGATTAGCGGGTTTTTTACCGCAGAGACGCAGTGCAATACGCCTCCGCAAATGCCCACAGCGACGCAAAACGCCCATCTACCGCCAACGCTGCAAGCTCCTTGGCTTCCTCTTCCTTTCCGTCTATCAGAATCGTTTTCATGCCCAGCGCTTGCCCGAGCTGCATATCGGAGCGCGAGTCGCCCACCATCCAGGCATTTTCAAAATTGATATCGGGAAAATCCGTCTGCGCCTGCAAGGCCATGCCGGTGCCCGGTTTTCGGCACGAACAACCCGCGTCGGGGCGGTGCGGACAATGGTACACCCGGTCAATACGCCCGCCGGCCCGCCGTACCGCCGCCAGCATTTTCCGGTGCACGGCAGCCAGGTCGGCCCCCGACATCAGGCCCTTGCCCACACCGGCCTGATTGGTCACCACCACGATATGCCCGAAGTGGCCGGCCAGCAGGCGCAAGGCCTTCAGGACATTGGTTTCAAAAATAAAATCTGCCGGGCGGCGAACATAGTCGCCAACAGTGCGCCGGTTGATAACCCCGTCGCGGTCGAGAAAAAGGGTGGGTAGCGGTTGCATAATTGCACAAAGAACGGAATTAAAAGGCTGGTTATCAGCATCTTTTTTTCATATTAAATTTCTATAAATGTATCGCTCTCATTGGTATATCGAAAGCACATCCCCATCTTGGCTGTCTGTAACAAGGAAATCGTCGGCCGATGTTTCCCAACCTGAAAAAGCCCGTTTGTCCATTCGTTCATTTTTAAAAAACAATCAAACATGAAACAACATCAGCCATTTTTGGCGGGGGGGGGGGAATTTCCTTTTACCCCAACGGCTCCTCAACGTACCTTTCGGTCGTGTACGCATCCTTACTAAATATACACTGACCGCCATGCTATTCTGCCTGCTCTTCACCGCCCGCCGCGCTGCCGCCCAGTCGCCCTGCGCGTTCACCTGGACGGCAGGTAGCGGCACCGATGGGGCCTTCAATTTGCGCAGCAGTCCGCTGCCATTTCCCATCTTCGAGGGCAATCGTTTTACCTCGGACCCGCCCTTGCAGTGCCTCGGCTGCCTCGAAACCGAGGAGGATATCCTGCCCGCCCTCGGCCTGCCATACAGCACCGCGCGCGGGTTGGCCGGTTTCTGGCTCCAAGGCAACCCCGGCACGCCCAACGCGCTCACGAACATGCTGATACGACCCGCGAACGATGGCGTTCAAAACGAGTTTGACAACTTGGCCATCGGCATCGAGGCCCGCGACTTCAACCTTAGCCTGCAGGATGCCGCCGCCTTC
>JBGSKO010000058.1:0-28385 GCA_041741155.1 Saprospiraceae bacterium
GCCGTTGTGTACGGCGGGTTAAAACCCGCTGCAATGCGGGGGTGACGGTAGTCGCCCCCGCATTGGTGTAAAAAAAAGCGGCGATGCTACCCTCCGGTACGCTTTCTGCTACTTTTGCATCTGCAAAAAGGCAATAAACCATGAACATCACCCAAATCGAAACACTCGTCCAGGAACTGGCCCAAAAATCGCCGCAAGCGCCCGCCGATTTTCTGTACGACCTGCTCGCCGCTTTCGATACGCCGAAGGCCACGCTCGCCCGACTCCGGCAAGGCAACCTCAACCGCTCCAAAAACGCGGACGAGGTCGTCTGGAAAAAGAAACTCTTTTTCAAAACCGCCGCGCCCGACGACGACCTGCACGCCCTGTTCCACGCGGTAAAAAATGCACCGGCAACCAAAAAACACGAACCGCGTTTCCTGCTCGTGGCCAATGAAACGACCCTGCTGGCGCTGGATACCAAAACCTCGGACACCCTCGACACGCCCATAGCCGACCTGCCCCAGTGCTTCGATTTTTTCCTGCCCATCGCCGGCATGGAAAAAGCCACCTACCAGTCCGAGAACCCAGCCGACGTGAAAGCCGCCGAAAAAATGGCCCGGCTGTACGACCAAATCACCAAAGAAAACCCCGCCGACACCCCAGAAGCCACCCACGCGCTCAACGTGTTCCTGTCCCGCCTGCTCTTTTGCTTCTTTGCCGAAGACACCGGTATTTTCCAAAAAAGCCAGTTCACCTTAGCCCTCGAAAGCCACACGCAGCCCGAAGGCGACGACCTCGACCCCTACCTCGACCGACTGTTCGAGGTGCTGAACACACCCGAAAACGAGCGCGCCGGACTGCCCAACTACCTCGCGGCATTCCCGTACGTCAACGGCGGCCTGTTCCGCGGACAGTACGCCGCGCCCCGGTTTTCGCGGCGCAGCCGCCAGACCCTGCTCGACTGCGGCAGCCTGGACTGGGCGGCCATCAACCCCGACATTTTCGGCTCCATGATTCAGGCCGTGGTGCACCCCGACCAGCGCGGCGGCCTCGGCATGCACTACACCAGCGTGCCCAACATCATGAAAGTCATCCGGCCCCTGTTCCTCGACGAACTGCTCAACGAATTCCAGACCGCCAAAGGCGACCCGAAACGCCTGCGCAAACTCCACCGCCGCATCTGCCGCATCCGCGTGTTCGACCCCGCCTGCGGCTCCGGCAATTTCCTCATCATCGCCTACAAAGAACTGCGGCTGCTCGAAATGCTCCTTTTCCGGGAGCTGGGCGAGTTCCTGTTTTCCGACATCAGCCTCGCCAATTTCTACGGCATCGAACTGGACGACTTCGCCCAGGAAGTGGCCACGCTCTCCCTCTGGTTAGCCGAACACCAGATGAACCAGGCCTTCCTCGCCGAATTCGGACGCACCAAACCCGCCCTGCCCCTGCTCGCCTCCGGCAACATCACCCACGGAAACGCCACCCGCCTCGACTGGAAAACCGTGTGCCCCATACCGGAGGATGGCGGGGAGGTGTTTGTGCTGGGGAACCCGCCGTATGTCGGCTCTTATGTACAGGATAAAGAACAAAAAGAAGATTTGGCCCGTGTAGCCAGAGGTTTTGGCTCATACAAAGACCTGGATTACATCGCGTGCTGGTTCATTTTGGCTTCAAAATATGCCTCGAACAGCAGCGCTCAATTTGCATTTGTTACTACCAATTCGATTTGCCAGGGAGAACAGGTTTTACTTTTGTGGCCATTTGTTTTTAGCCAAAACCTCGAAATTTCTTTTGCCTATCAATCTTTCAAATGGGGGAATAATGCCAAATTTAATGCCGGGGTATATTGCACAATTATTGGTATCCGAAAGAAATCCAGTTTTCCAAAGCGGCTATATTCTGAGAATAAAATTCAGATTATCAATAGTATTTCGCCTTACCTGACATCGGGTTCCGTTGTGATCATTGGCAAAAGAATGAGACCCCTATCTGACATTCCAACAATGAACTATGGGAGTAAAATTGTGGACAATGGGCACCTGATTTTTTCAACCGAAGAGAAGAAACAACTTTTAAATAATCATCCCGAGGCCAACCCCCTTTTCCGAAAATTTGTCGGTTCAAGGGAGTTTATTCGAGGGTTGGAACGATGGTGCCTTTATATCACAGATGGGAATTTGGAGTTATCTCTTTCGATAAAACCAATTGCCCAAAGATTGAATTTAGTTAAAGAATTTAGGTCAAAAAGTACGGAGGTTAGCACACGCGGAATGGCGGATACACCTCATAAATTTTATTATTCAGTTCATAGTGATACCAATTCGATAATTATTCCGCGTCATTCCTCCGAAAGCAGGGACTATATACCAATGGGTTTTCTTGGGCCGGAAACAGTCATTTCAGATGCGGCCAATGCCATCTACGATGCTGACCCCTGGATTTTTGCCATTCTCACCTCCCGGATGCACATGGCCTGGGTAGGTACAGTTGGCGGCAGGATAAAAACCGACTACCGCTATTCGGCGCAGTTGTGCTACAACACCTTCCCCATGCCCCCGCTCACCCCTGCCCAAAAGGCGACCTTGCAACACCACGTCTATCAGGTATTGGCGGAGCGGGAGCAGCACGCGGAAAAGACCCTGGCGGAGTTGTACGACCCGAAAAAAATGCCCGAGGGCCTGCGCGCGGCGCACCGGGAACTGGATGTGGCGGTGGAGCGCTGCTACCGTGCCGAGCCATTCGGCAGCGACGAGGAGCGGCTGGAATACCTGTTCCGGCTGTACGAAAAGATGCTGCAGGAAGAGCAGGCGCGGGGCACGTTGTTTGCGGGGGCTGGGAAGCGGAAGAAGCGGTGAGGCGCGAAGACCTTTCAGGTTTGGCAAACCGGAAGGTCTGGAGACATCCCGCTGATTTTTTGAAAAAACGCGAAAACGCAGATCCAATATACCATGGAAGAACAATCCATCATCATATACAACACCCCCGACGGTAAGGCGCAGGTGACGCTGTTTGCCAAAGACGGCATGGTTTGGATGAACCAAAGCCAACTGGCAGAACTTTTTGACACCTCGAAGCAAAACATTGGCCAACACATAGCCAATATCCTGGATGAGAGAGAGTTGGATGCCAATTCAGTTGTAAAGAACTACTTTACAACTGCCGCCGACGGCAAAGCATACAACGTTGTTTTTTACGCGCTGGATATGATTTTGGCAATTGGATTCCGGGTGCGGAGCAAGCGCGGTACGCAGTTCAGGATATGGGCCAACCAAAACCTGAAGTCCTACATGATCAAGGGTTTTGTGATGGATGACGACCGCCTGAAAAACCCGGACGGCCGCCCCGACTACTTTGATGAACTGCTGGAACGCATCCGCGATATCCGCGCCTCCGAAAAGCGGTTTTATCAAAAGGTGCGGGACCTGTTTGCGCTCAGCAGCGATTACGATGTATCCGACAAATCCACCCAGATGTTTTTTGCCGAGACGCAAAACAAGTTGCTGTACGCCGTGAGTGGTCAGACAGCGGCAGAAATAATCCTGTCCCGCGCCAACGCCGAGGAGCCGAACATGGCTTTGACCTCCTGGAAAGGAACCATAGTGCGGAAGCAGGACATTTTTGTTGCCAAAAACTACCTCAACGAAGGTGAACTGGATACGCTGAATCGCCTCGTGACCGTGTTTTTGGAAAGTGCCGAATTGCGAGTCAAAAACCGGCAGGACATCACTATATCTTTTTGGAAAGAAAGCGTGGACAGGATATTGACTTCCAATGATTTCACGGTTTTAAATAGCGCGGGCACCGTCAGCCATACGCAAATGGAGGAAAAGGTGGGCGAAATCTACGCCTCGTTCGATGCCCTGCGCAAGTCCATAGAAGCGCAGGAAGCGGACAGGCTGGATTTGGAAGCACTCGAAAAAAGCCTGAAAAAGAGCAAAAAATAAGTTTGCGCCGTTTATGGAATCGTTGGCCCGGCTTGATCCGCATATCCTGGAAGACGCCGGCGGTTTTTTGACAGAAAATGGCCAACTTTGCGCCGACTGCAGTAGCCGCCAACTCCCCCCCCAATACATTTTCCACCAATACCTATTCTTCCAAAAAATGCCCGACCTGATACACGTCCACTATGCCCAAACGGGTAAAAGCGCCGCCACGGATGCGCTCGGTATGCGCGACATGCAGGCCCGCGCTTTTGCTGCCCGCTCGGCACAATACCTGCTGCTGAAAGCCCCGCCCGCCTCCGGAAAGTCGCGGGCGCTGATGTTTTTGGCGCTGGACAAATTGGAGCGGCAGGGACTGCGGAAGGTCATCGTGGCGGTGCCGGAGCGCTCCATCGGCGCATCATTTTCCCCCACCCGGCTGACCGAACAAGGCTTTTTTGCCGATTGGCAACCCAATGACCAGTACAACCTCTGCACGCCCGGTTCCGACGGCAGCAAAACCAAGGTACAGGCATTCAAAAACTTTATGGCCGGCCCGGAGCGCATTTTGATCTGCACCCACGCCACGCTGCGTTTTGCCTACGAGGAAATGTCGGACACGGATTTTGACCACACGCTGCTGGCCATTGACGAATTCCACCACGTCAGCGCAAGCGAGGAAAACCGCCTCGGCGAATTGCTGCGGGGTATTATGACGCGCTCGACGGCACACGTCGTAGCCATGACCGGCTCGTATTTTCGGGGCGATACCGTGGCGGTGCTGCACCCCGACGACGAAGCGCGTTTCACGAAAGTGACCTACAACTACTACGAACAACTCAACGGATACGAGCACCTGAAGTCGCTCGGCATCGGCTACCATTTTTATCAGGGCAGGTACACGTCGGCTATTTCGGAGATTCTGGATACCGACAAAAAAACCATCCTCCACATCCCGAACGTCAACTCCGGGGAGTCGCTGAAAGACAAATACCGCGAAGTGGACACCATCCTCGACAGCATCGGCGAGGTAGTGGGTACCGACCCGGCTACGGGCATTATTTCTGTGAAACGGCAGGGCGACGGCCGCATCCTGCGCGTAGCCGACCTTGTGAACGACGACCCGAAAACCCGCGAGCGCATCGTGGGTTACCTCCGGACAATGAAGAACGCCGGGGATTTGGACTTGATCATTGCGCTCGGCATGGCCAAAGAGGGCTTCGACTGGCCGTTTTGCGAGCACGCGCTCACGGTAGGCTATCGGGGTTCGTTGACCGAAATCATCCAGATCATCGGGCGGGCGACCCGCGACAGTCCGAACAAGGCGCATGCGCAATTCACCAACCTCATCGCCCAACCCGACGCTGCCGATGACGCGGTTCGGCTTTCAGTAAACAACATGCTGAAAGCCATCACGGCCTCACTGCTCATGGAACAGGTGCTGGCGCCGACCTTCCAGTTCAAAACGAAACTCTCCGACGAAGACCGCGCCGAGCCGGGAGAAATCAAAATCAGGGGATTCAAAATGCCGAGCTCGCAGCGCGTGCGCGACATTGTGGAATCCGACCTGAACGACCTGAAAGCCACTATTTTGCAGGACAACACGATGCTCAAGGCCATGCCCGGTAACGTGGATGCGGAGGTCATCAACCGGGTGTTGATTCCGAAAATCATCCAGACCAAATACCCGGAACTTTCGGAAGCGGAAGTGGAGGAGGTTCGGCAGTATGTGGTGGTGGATTCGGTGGTGCGGAGCAGCGAAATCGTGGAGCAGGGCGACAAGCGGTTTATCCGTATGGCCAACCAGTTTGTGAATATTGACGATCTGCACATTGACCTGATTGACTCCGTGAACCCGTTTCAGAAAGCATTTGAAATACTCTCCAAATCGGTGACGACGCAAGTGCTGAAAGTGATTCAGGAAACCATCGAGGCCACGCGGATAACGATGGACTTCGAGGAGGCGCAGATTTTGTGGCCGAAGATCAAGGCATTTGTGCAGCAGCACAGCCGCGAACCGAGCCTGAATGCCACCGAACCGCTCGAACGCCGCATGGCCGAATGCGTGGTTTGGTTGAAAGAAGAAAAACGGAAACGCGCCGCTCAAAATCCGGAATAAACGCCATGGAAAGCCGGGATAAAAAGCAGGCGGCATTAGATGCCATTTTCGCGGATGATCCGCTGGACTTGTTGCACGTGAAGCCCGCTGCATCGGCCGCTCGCAGCATGGACGACCGCCTGGTGGCGGCATTTCAGGAAATTTTGACCTTTTGGGAAAAATATATGCGACTGCCTGCCGGCGATGGCGGGGTGCAAGAACACCAGTTGTTGGCGCGCCTCCGAAACCTGCAAAGCGACCCGCGCAAGGTCGAACTGCTGAAACCGGCAGACCGGTACGGGTTGCTGGAAATGGCATTGCCGGATGTACCCTTCGATGGCGGTGGGGCTGTCGCTACACTGAACGACATCTTTTCCGATGACCTGTTCAACCTGTTTGAGGACGATGCGACGGCAACGGCACTGTTCGATATGAAACACGTTCACCACGCTGCTGATCGCGCCGAAACGGATTTCGTGGCGCAGCGCAGGGCTTGTACGGATTTTGAGGCGTACGAATTCAGGTTCAAGGCTGTTCAAAAAGATTTGTCGGAAGGCACCCGGACGTTGTTGCCGTTTAAGGAAGACAACCTGCGGGAAGGTCATTTTTACATCCACAACGGGATATTGCTTTTTCTGGAGAAAGCCGATGTGGAACAAAAGGCGGAATCATATAATAGTGGAGCGCGCGTCCGAAAAGATGGCCGGACGCATGTAATTTTTGAGAATGGCACGGAATCAAACATGCTGTATCGTTCGCTCTATAAGGCGCTTTTGACCAACGGCAAGGCAGTTTCGGAGCACGAGTACGTCGTAGCGGAGCAGTTGGCCCAAAATTTCAACGCAGTCACCGAGGCTGATCAGGAAACGGGCTACATCTACATTTTGCGCTCCAAGAGCCAGAAACCGGAGTTGAAAAATCTCCGAAACCTGTACAAGATTGGTTACTCGACCACGCTGGTAGAAGAGCGCATCAAGAATGCGGTGAAAGAGCCGACCTATTTGATGGCGGAAGTGACGCTTGTCAGTACGTTCAAGTGCTACAACCTCAATCCGCAGCGGTTTGAGCAGCTTCTGCACAACTTCTTCGGCGCCGTTTGCCTGCAAGCGGACGTATTCGACGAAAAAGGCCGGCGCTATACGCCCCGCGAATGGTTTGTTGCTCCGCTTCCGGTGATTGAGCGCGTGATCGAATTGATTGTTTCTGGAGAAATTGTGCACTTTCGGTATGATGCCTTGCGCGAGCAGGTGGTTTCAGCCCGTCACCAAACCCTGTAACCATTCCCGCTCGATCACGGCCTTGTTTTCCGACACTTCTTTCCGGAATGCTGCCACGGCCGGTTTGTCATTAAAATTCAGACGAGTAAGTTTTTGGACATAGCGCAGGGTGTTCAGGTAGTGACTTTGGTGGTAGCCAATCACCTTTTTTTTGCGCAGCAGGAGGATTTTGAAACTGGAGATGAGCGCGTCGAGAGCATCCCATTCGCCGGTTTCGTAGTACATTTTGAGTAGCATGATACGGCTGTCGAGGTTGAGCAGCAGGTCGCTCTCGTCCACCTGCGCGAGCAAGGGCATGGCGCGGCGGTAATTCTTTTGGGCAAAAAAGAGCCGCGCCAGGTTGTAGTCGCGGTTGGCGGCCCGGTATTTTTCTTCCAAAAACGGCTCGTAGCCGTGAATGAAGGTTTCAACCCAGGGAAACGCTTCGAGCCGCAGGCCCAGCGCAACAATGTTTTTGTAGGCAAAACGGCTCAGAAGTCCGTTTTCGAGCAAGGCGCCGGTATCGAGGCCTACGCGGTACAGGTCGAAAGCCTCCCGGGCGTACTGTTGCTCGCCGGTGTTGAGCCGCCGGATGCAGTAGTTGAGCGCCAGCAGTAGGAATGTACGTTGTTCGGCGGTGGGCAGTTGGCCACTCTGCTGTTCCAGGTATCCGCGAAAAGCGCGAAAATCGGCTTCGCCACCGGTGGTCAGGGCCTGGTAGCAATGGTAGTACAGTGCCACGATCGGCTCGGTGCGCAGGGCGCTGGTTTCTAGATAAGTCAGCAGTGCGGGCAAAAATCCGGGGTCGTATTCGGTATTGAACACCGCCCGGTGCGATTCGGTGAGGCAGGCCAGGCGCAATTTGCCCGCTACGAGGTACACGTCGAAAGCATGGCCTACGGCGCCGAGGTTGTTGTCGCTGGTACGGGTATTCGATTCTACGGTAGCGTACTTTTCCCATTCCAGTCGGTATTTCCAGTGAAAAAACTCGTGGTCACGCGCGAGTTTTTCCAGGTTCCCGTCGGCGCGTCGCAGCGTTTGTGCGAGGGGCTTGGTCAGTTTTTTTTCCCGAAAGACCTCGGCGAGGTGCAGGTCGTGCAGCAGGGGCCGGCGCTCACCGGCGCGTTGAGCGAGAAAATCCTCGATACGGGATACGAGGAACGACTGGAGGTGTCGCCAGGCCGAGTTGTCGAACGGGGCGTCCGGGTAAATTTGCGCGCAAACCGCCTGCGGTGTCAACGTGGCGGCGGTGTCTTTGGCCGCAACGAGAATGCGCCAAAGGTGCCGCACATCGTCCCGTTGGTTGAAATACGGGCTTTGCAGGAAATTCGTGCATTCGCGTTTTTCTACTCCGGTAAGATTTTGAAACAGATAAAGCAGTTTGTTGTCAAGCATTTAGTCACGCAAAGTTTTGATTTTACTTTTTGACAAATGTAGAAAAGTGTTGTTTGTGGTTGGATACGTTGTCGGCACTTTTGTACCAGAAAAAGTCAACTAAATGTGCCTGGCCGACCATACTACCGGACATTTTCCCGAATCGCTTTCTGCTTACACCCGTAAATACATCTCGCTATGACAGTAAGAAACCTGTTACTCGCTACCCTGATCGCCATCTTTTCCGGTACTGCCCTGTTCGCGCAGGGCTGGGATCGGACGTATCCGGGTTTTGAATCCCGCAACAACCCGGCGGTCATCCGGACGCTGCCGCTGAACGACGGGGGTACAATTGCCCTCGTGAAAGATACCTGGAACGCCGGGGGCGGTGTGCCCAAATTTTTCCTGCTGCGGCTGGATGCGGCGGGCACATTGCAGCAACGCGTCAACTTTGACTTCGGCGCCGACGAACGCGCAATTGATCTGACGGCTACCCCCGATGGCGGTTATGCTGTGCTCTACGAACACCGGCAGGGGCAGGATTTTGATTCCTGGAGGCACTTTTTACTCCGTGTGGATGAAAACCTGCAAATCCTCTGGAACAAACCGGTGACCGCTGCCGGTGAACTTGCCGTAGCGGCAAAAAGCTATTCAGGCGGATTTATGGTGTATAGCAGGGCACCCGTTCCACCAGGGGGGGCGCCGCAACGTATGTATCGAACCGACATTTCCGGATCAGTGCTGGACCAGCAAACCTGGGGAGCGGATTCGGCGTATACGATCAGCATGGAGCGCCTGCAAGACGGTCGTTTTATTGCCTTAGGCTATCTGTATCCTCCCACGCCAAACGCTACGTCCAAAATCAGCGTCACCCGTTTTTCGGCCGCCGGCGCGCTGGAAGCCTCTTTTGATCACGATCCCGGTTTTCACAATTTTGCCCGCACGATAGCCGCCTGCCCGGATGGCCAGTTCGTTATGGCCGGCATGCGCGACGGCACACTGGCATACCTCGTCAAAATGGATCCGAATTTCAACGTAGCCTGGGAACGCACCTACCCCCGGATTTCAGGAACTCCGAACGGTAACCGCACTGCCCGACGGCAGCGGCTACTGGGCCATCGCCTGGTACGAAAACCCCGCGCAGCCAGTTGAAGGTTCCACGTACCTGCTGCGCCTCGACGCCCAGGGCAACCTGCTTTCCAGCCGGCATCTGACCTTTTTTGAACCGTTTTCGCTTCAAGCCCTGCCCGATGGCGGCTGCAACGCAGGCGGCGGTCGCACCTACGAAATCGGCATCCATGAAACGCTGCCCCGCATCATCCGCACCGATGCCGACGGAAACGACTACACCGCCGGACTGCGTGGCCGGGTACTGCACGACCTCAACGCGGACTGTGCGACCAATGCCGCCGACACGGCGCTGGAACGCTGGACCGTCACTGCGCGCGACCAACAGGGCTTTGCATGGGAAGTCAACTCCGGGAATGATGGTTCCTGGTTCCTCGCACTGCCCCCAGGAGTATTCAAACTGACAGCCCAACGTACATACCCGTGGATGTTCACCGGCTGGATTCCCTGTGCCGACACGCTCTCCGTGACGGTGCCGGCGGGTGACACGCTGAACGACGTGGACTACCTGACCCGCCTTGATCCGCAGCCGGTGGACAGCGTGTGCGGCATCCTGTTTTTCGATTACGACGGCGACTGCCGGAAGGACGACTACGAGCCAGGCATGGCCAACTGGCCTGTGGAACTGCGCTTTTTTAACCCCGTGACACAAGATTCAATCTACCTCAACGGCGAAACCGATGCCGACGGACATTTCTGTATAGACGATCTCAACAGTCTGACCACCGAATACCAGGGCACGTTCTTTGGTGCATACGATGTGCCGGGCGACGGGCAGAACTGCCGCACAGTGTGCCAAGATGGTCAGTTCATCCTGTTTCCAAACAACAGCGTTGGAGCATTTATCCCGGTGGGCCTTATTTGTGACACCCTCCCGCCTTGCCCGATCATGGAAGTGGATATCGCGACTGCCGGGATTCGACCGTGCATGCCGTCCACATACACGGTGCGGTACTGCAACAACGGCGCCCTCACCGCCGAAAACGCCTACATAGAAATCACGGTGGATCCGGCGCTGTCGGTCACCGGCACCTCCCAACCAGCGAGCGGCGTCAATGGCAACGTGTATACCTTCCAGCTCGGCGACTTGCCCTCGGAGTTCTGCGGCGACTTGCACATCTACTTCACGGCTCCTTGCAATGATCCCCTTGGCACCACCTACTGTTCCGAAGCCCGCGCCTTTCCCAACACCGACTGCCGCCTGCCCGGCCCCGATTGGGACGGCTCCGAAATCGAAGTGCAAGCCGGGTGCACCGGCGGCGAAGTGCAATTCCGCATCCGAAATGTGGGCAGCGGCAATATGACCAAGGCGCTGGACTATATCGTGATTGAGGACAACGTACTGCGCATGCCCGGGCCGGGTTCGTTCCAACTGGATGCCGGACAAGAGATGTTGCGCAGCTTCCCTGCCGACGGGTCATTTTTCCGTCTCGAAGCCGAGCAGGCCGCCGGATTCCCGAACGCCGAACAAGCTGTGGCCTGGGTGGAAGGCTGCGTGACCGGGGGCGACACCTTCAGCATCGGCTATGTGAACCAGTATTTCCTGCCCGATGCGGAACCATGGGTGGATATTTTTTGCCTCGAAAGTGTCAACTCCTACGACCCGAACGACAAAAACGGTTTCCCGCGCGGCTACGACGACGCGCATTACATCGGTCAAAACACTGATCTGGAATACGTCATTCGGTTTCAAAATACGGGTACGGCGCCGGCTATTGATGTGGAAATCCGCGACACGCTGCCTGTACAATTCCTCGACCCAACCACCGTGCGGCCCGGTGCGAGCAGCCACGCGTACCAGTTCGACATGCAGGACAACGGCGTGGTGGTGTTCCGTTTTCCGAACATTTACCTGCCCGACACCTCCGCCGGCGATGCGGCATCACAGGGTTTTGTGAAATTCCGTGTATCGCAGCGGCCCAATCTGCCCATCAGCGCTCAAATCCGAAATACGGCGGCCATTTATTTCGACAACAATGCGCCGATCATCACCAACCAAACCCTGCACACGATCGGCATAAATTTCATTCTTGTCCAATCGGTGGAGGTGCTGCGCCCACAAATCGAGGTGACCGTAGCCCCCAATCCCACGACCGGATGGGCCAACCTGACCGTAGGCGGCATGAGTACCGACGAACAACTGACCTGCACGATTTGGTCCATGGCCGGGCAACCGGTGCTGACGGGCCGTTTCAGCGGCACACACTACACCTTCGACGCGAGCAGCCTGCCGGCGGGTATGTATGTATTCACCCTTCAACAGGGTGGGGAAGTGCTGGCGCGGGGAAAGGTGGTGCGGAGCGTGCGGTAGCCGGCGCCCTGGAGCACAACGCAACCGGATTTTGTGTCCGGTTGTGTTGCGTGCGATTTAGGGGCGGTATCGGCGGGTTTTAACCCGCCAGTTTTCTGCACGGCTGCTCCATTGCTCAGTTTCCTACGCCAATGCCCGCCGTTTGCAGCGCAGCGGTGATCTGTTTGAGTTGGGCGGACTGGGCGTCGAGTTGGGTTTTCAGCGTTTCCAGTTGTGCCTTCAGTGCGGCATTTTCGGCTCCTTGTTTTTGAATTTCCACGGTCTGCGCTTCGATTACCACTTGCTGTTCCTGCACGGCTTTCACCAGCGGCACGGTGAACTCCGCGTAGCGCAGGCCGTAGAGTCCGCCTGCGTTTTGCGGGACGTCCACGCCGGAGAAATCGTACCCGGCCTGTCGCGCGGCCGCCTCCACTTCCTGGGCGATGAAGCCGGTGTAGCGAATCTGGTCTTTCGGCACACCGCGACTTACGCTGCCGCCTTCCGGTGTGCTTTCGCCTAAGTGGATGCTCAGGCCGCGCACATCCAGGTTATACGTGACCGGGCGCAGGCGCCGGATGAAATCCAGCCCTTTTACATTTTCCTGCACCTGTTTTTTGTAGCGCCCGTCGGGACTTTCTTCGGTCTGTACTTTGGTATTACCGTCGGTGTCGGCGATGAAGGTGGCGGGCGTACCGCCACCGCCAACGCTCATGTTGGTCCAGGCGGCACCGTCGAAAAACCAAAAGCTTTTGGTCCAGATGTCGTACACCAGCAGGCCAGTAGCGGGCGCGGCTATAGCGGTCCGCTGGGCCGTGGTCATACGGGGCACGAGTACGCCCTTGTCGGTGCTTTTCACGTCAAGAATCGCCGACGGGGTCGGGGTTGCCGGCGTCGGTGTTGATGGAAATGGCTTGCGCGCGGACGAAGGCGGGCGCGAACAGGAGGAGGAAAACGGCAAGGTAGAATGTTCTCATTTTTTACATGTTTATGTGGATGAATGTAGCGGGCGAAGCACACCGGTGCTTGGTTCGCTCAAAAGTAAAAAATATTAACTCCGAATAAAGAATCCGTGTCCGTCTCATGGGAGGCGGCAGGGCAAACGCATCAAAATTGCGACGACCTCGGAGCACCCATTTCGCTTAAAATTCAGGGTAAGTTCATTGACAATTTTGGAAGCAATTATTGGCGCACCTAATATAGATATCGTCAGGGCATCTCAGCAGATTAAGGATGATGGCGTGAATGGGGTCGAAATGCAAGATTGTGACGGAAATGCTCTCGTCGGGAAGTTTGACCCAAACGGCGCAGACGGGCTTGAAACGTTTGAGGAGCAGTTCCACGTTCAGATACCGGCGGACGCGGTGTTTGTCCAACACCTTGTTTACGAAGGCCGTGGCCTTGTTCAAATGCGCTCCTTTCCACTGTTGGCGCGACCAAGCAGGGAAAAAGTGGCCGCAGCGCCCATCTTCACGTCGCCGACATACAGCAGGCCCTGCGGCGACAAAACCCGGCGTACCCGATTTGAATTTCGGTTTTGTGGATGTGCGCGACGTTGCGAAGGCGCACGTGTCGGCGGAACAAAACCCAAAAGCGCAGGGGCGGTACATCATTTGCAACAAAGCAATGCCCGTCCTGGAAATCGGGCAATTGATCGCCAAAGCTTCAGGGCGCCGCCTTGGATTGCCGTTTATGACCACCCCCAAATGGCTCACGGTCCTGCTGGGCCCCTTGTTTGGACTGACACCTGATTTCGTGCGCAACAACGTCGGCTACCCCCTTCGATTCGACAACTCTAAAGGCATCCGGGAACTCGGGATACAATACCGGGATATTGAAACATCTGTGCGGGATATGGTGGCGGAGATGCGCGCTCCATCCGCCTGATGCACCACACTGATGGTCTTGCCGGTTTGCGCGTAGTGTGCCCGCCGATACCGCCTCTAAATCGCGCGCATTTGCAAACGGACACAAAACCCGGCGGCGCTGTGCTGCACGGTTAGCCGGCCACCGATTTTGCGCGCGCGCATCTCCATGTTGGCCAGCCCGAGGCCGGTGCCTGCCGTTTTGGGTTCCTGAAACGGCCCGTTATCGCGGACAGACAACTCGAAGCGTCCATCAAAATTGCCGAAGCGCACCACCACCTCTGTGGCTTTGCTGTGGCGCACGATGTTGGTCAGGGCTTCTTTGAAAATGAGGAAGAGGTGTTGGCGCACGTCCACGGGGATTTTCTTTTCGATCGGCAGGTCGCCGAGGTCCAACTGCCAGGCAATATCGGCGGGATTCAGGATTTCGGCGCTCTGCTCCTGCATCCGTTCCAGCAGGTTCCGCACCCGGTCGCGCCGGCTGTCGAGGCCCCACACGAGGTCGCGCATTTTCGATACTGCCGCCCGGCTGATGTTGCTGATATGGCGCAGCCGGGAAGCCTCGTTCGGCCCGGCTTGCATTTCCAATACTTCGGCTTGCATGGCCAACCCGGCGAGCATGGCGCCGACCTCGTCGTGCAGATCGCTGGCGATGCGGGTGCGCATACGCTCCATGTCGAGCCGGCGCTGGTAGCGGAAGCGGGCTGCCCAAAACACGAGGCCTGCGACGGGGGCGATTACGAGGAGATAAAACCACCAGGTTTGGTAAAAAAACGGACGCACCGTGATCGGGACGGTCAGTTCTCCTGCGCTCCAGTTACCCTTGCTGTCGGCCCCTTTGATGTGCAGTACATAGTTGCCGGCAGGCAATCGATTGTAGCGCACAGAAGGCGTATTGCCGAGGAAACTCCAGTCGTTTTCCAACCCTTCCATCCGCACATGGTACTGGTTTTTGGCGGGTTTAAAATAGTTGGGCAGTGTCCATCCGAACTCGAACCAATTATAGTTAGGTCCCAAAACAAATGGCAGGAGGGGGTTTTCTCCGCCAGTGATTTGTGTTTTTTCAAGCCCGCCATGCTTCGCGTTGAATTTGGAAAAAAAAGTCAGGGCAAGGGGGGGATTTTTTGGAGCAGCCAAAAGGGCTTTCGGGTTGAAAGTGACCGCGCCATTCATGCCGCCAAACCAAAGCCGCCCGGATCGGTCTTTCAGAAAAGCGGCATAGTTGAATTCATTGTTGGGGAGCCCGTCTTCTTCAAAAAAATTCTGGATAACCGCCGCTTTACGCCGGTAGCATGCCAGCCCGTTGTAAGTGCTTGCCCAGATATTGCCCGCATCATCTTCGAGGATAGCCGTCACATTGTCGTCGCAAAGTCCCGCGGCACGGTTGAATACCCGGATGGTTGCCTTTCGCTGTTTGTCCGCCGGGGTCAGGCAGTTTAGCCCGCCGCCGAAGGTGCCGATCCAGAGTTGCCCGACGGCGTCGGTGTGCAGCGCCAGCAGGTGATCGTTGCTCAGCGCGGGGTTTGTTTTAGTGGAAAAACGGTCGAGTACGGCGCCGTTTCTACTGATTCGGAACAGACCTTTTGTGGTACCCACCCAGATGGATCGGTCGCTGTTTTCCAAAAAAAAGCTGGTATTGATGTCCCGTTCAGCGGCGCGGAAGGATGCGTTCAGCCGGTGTTGTTTACCGGTTTTCAGGTCGAGTACGGCCAGCTTTTCCAGTGTGTATCCAAGGATAAAGGTTCCGTCGTGCAATCGCGCGAACGGGTGTCGGGTACCTTTTTCTACGAGGTTTTTCACATCAGCGGCCACGCTACAAGCGCCGTTGTTCAGGTTGATCTGCAGGAGTTGGTCGGTGAGCGTCCAGGCGGTATTGGTTTGTTTGTCAAGGATAAAAAAATGAGCGTTGTCGAGCATCGAGTCGCGATTCGGGGCGCCCGGGAGTGGGAAAACCGGCCGGGTTTGTCCCGTTCGGGTATCCAATCGGTGCAAACCCTGCTGCCCGGTTTCGCAGAAAAAATAAATATCGCCAGCGTTATCCTGAAAAATTCCGCGCAGGGCATTACCCCACGGTACACCCGGGACGGAGAAGTAATTTTGAAACACCTGTTTTCTGATGGGCAGTTTGAGCAGGCCATTGTCGGTAGATACCCAGAGCAAGCTGGTGTGGTCTTCAAACAGGGTGTGAATTTTAGAAAACTGGAGCGCTTTGTCTATCGCAGGGGTAACATTGGTCCAGGAATTCCCGGTCCCGGTGTTCCAGCATATCAGGCTTTTGTGTTGCGCAAACCAGATGTTGCCCCGGCTGTCTTCAAGGGCGGAGTAGGTAGGGGAGGAGAGGCTGTCGGCAACCAAGGTATGGCGGCGTTTCGTCGGGTGGTATTGCCAGATTTGGTAGGTGCTTTTCGGGAAAAGAAACACGCGTCCCCGGCGGTCGGCGAACACGGGGGTGTAATACATTTTGGTGCCGTACCAGATGAAGCTATCGGGTTTAATCGCATGCAGGAGCGTGCCGTCGGGGCTGAACAAGCGCAAGCCTTCGGTATTGGTACTCCACCAGGCATTGCCGGCGGTGTCTGTGGCGACGGACGTGAAGGATCGGCGTAGCCGTTCGGAGGAGGCCACCTGACGAAACGTTCCGTTGGCGTCCCGACACAGGAGGTGCTGCTGCCGGTCGTCGTCCAACACGGTCCAAATCTTTCCATCGGGCCCTTGCCGGAGGGAACAGAACTTGCCGCGCAGTCCGGTTATCGTTGAAATATTTTTGGAGGCGAAGGTGCGCGGATCAAGCGCGTGCAGATTTCCGTCTGCGATGAGCCAGATGGTAGAGTCGTTGAGGATCAGTGGAGCCTGGTCAAAGATCTCGCCACCGGGAAAGGGGAAATCCGCTTGTTTGCTGCTGTTTAAGCGCACAAAATTGATCCCGTCGTACCGTTCCAGTCCCTGCGAGGTGCCAAACCACAACAGTCCGCGGTTATCCTGCGTCACGGAGGTTACCTTGCGAAAGCCCAGTCCGTCTTCGGTGGTGAGTGTACCGGGTTTGGGGCCTGGCTGGGCGGGAAGCAGGAAGGGGAGGAGCAGGAAGAGTGCGGCAGCAAGACGCCCTCCCGGAACTTTTATCCTGTAAAAAGGAGCGGTTTCCCGGGAAGAGCGGATCGCGCTTCGTTGCGGCCCCACCCCCAACCCCTCCCCCAAATGGGAGGGGAGCTTGCCCTCGGAAATTGTAGAACCCAATAGTTGAGATGCTTTGGCTTTTCGACTTGAAATGAACCGACAACGCTCAATGTAGCCCCCCTCCCATTTGGGGGAGGGGTTGGGGGTGGGGCCACCGCAGAGCAACGTGATATTTTTCAAAATACACGTAATCTGTAATAAACACATTAAAAAACCTTCAATCAACTTGTGGGTAATCGCGAGCCCCAAATGGGAGGGGAGCCGTAGTGTAATTGAATAAGTACAAATATACTTCCCTATTTTGAGGGCAAAAATGCTGCGGCTCCCCTTATCATAAATCCGAACGCCGGAATGCTTCAGGATTGGAAACTTTCTAAAATCAATAATCGTGTAACCTGCGACCATGTAAATCAACCCAAATGAATTGGGCAGCAAGGTAAACCCTTCCAACCAGAAACCTTCTCCTACCTTTGTCGGATGGAACCAATCGTGCTGGCCATTATTGAGGATAACACCCTGGTTCGGGAAAGCCTGCAGGCGTTTTTCGGCAATGACCCGGACTTCGAGCTGCATGCTGCGGCCGGTTCGGTGGAAGCATTTCTGAAGCAGTTGGAGCAGCCGGAACGCCCCGATCCCGACCTGTTGTTGCTCGATATTCAGCTGCCGGGCATGACGGGTATTGCAGGCATACCAGCCATTCGGGAGCGGTTGCCGCAGGTCCAAATCGTGATTCTGACTACGTTCGAAGACAGCGACCAGATTTTTGCCGCGCTGTGTGCCGGCGCGTGTTCCTATATTGTAAAACAAACCCCGCTGATAGCGATTCAGGAGGCGCTGCACACCGTGCGCCAAGGTGGAGCGTATATGTCGCCGTCGGTGGCGCGCAAGGTGGTTGCGCATTTTCAGCCCAAACCCAATGCGCTTGATGCGGCGGCACTCTCCCCGCGCCAGCGCGACATCGTGCAGGGCATAGTGGCCGGTCTGAGTTACAAACTGATTGCCGAGCGGCTCGGTATCTCGCTTGATACCGTGCGCAGCCACATCATGCACATCTACAGAGCGCTGAAAATCAACAGCAAAAGCGAGCTTGTCCGAAAGATACAGGAGCGGCCGTAGAGCCTCGGTATCACATCAAAATGTGATTGCCGGCGCAGTACATAAGGCGTAAGTTTGCATCGTCTTTGGGAAAACCCTGTGCAAAGCAGGCTGATTCCAACAATCATACACGAACAAACTCGGTCACACTCATGAAAAGAACCGCTACCCTCTGGGTATCCTTCCTGTTTTTTAGTCTCCTGAATCTTGTTACGTCCACCGGAGTACACGCACAAATTGACAGAAGGCTCAGCGTACAGGGCCTTTTGAAAAAAGCCAGCGGCGTGGCGGTGAACGACGGAATGTACACCATTACCTTCAAATTGTACGATCAGGCAACAGGCGGCATTGCCTTGTGGACCGATGTTGATACCGTCGAAGTGAGTAGCGGGATTTACAGCGCTACTTTGGGACGACGACCGGCAAATTCGCTCGATGCGTTGTCTTTCAATCAAATGTACTACCTCGGCGTTACGGTTGGTTCCACCGAACTGACGCCGCGCACCCCGCTGACTTCGGCGCCTTATGCGCTGTCGCTCGTCGGTACGACCAATAAATTTCCCAGCAGCGGAGCCATACGCGCCGATAGCGCTCGGGTGGCGACCAACCTCGTTGTTGGTTCTGATTTCCCGACTACACACAGTGTAGTGGTCACCGGCGGGTTTTTAGCCCGCGGCGGTACGCCCGGTGCCAACGGCGCGAACAACAACGGCTATGCCTTTGAGGGAAACAGCGGCGACAAGGACAGCGGCCTGTTCTCTACCGCCGACGGGAGGGTTTCTCTGTATTCCAATAACTCGGAGAAATTGACGGCTACCGATAGCGTAGTTACTGTCGCCAGAAGCCTGACGGCCAACAGCGTGGCCATCAACACTACCGGAAACCTTTCGTACGACGGCTTAAGCACCTGGCGATTAGTGGAAACCAACTATTTTGAGAGCGGTAACAACAACGGGTGGAAATATTCCAATCCGGATGCGGGCCAATCGTTCGGTGCTTGGGCTAATCCGGTTGCCGGCGATGCCACCGCAGTCAATTATGGCGAAATAGCTGGCTGGGTCATCAGACCGGGCAACAACGACCAGGTGTTCAAAAAGCAATTCAACCCCGCCGGTTCTTTCAACCACATCAAAGTCGTTTTCAAATTCTTTGCCATCGGAAACTGGGATTTTGGCGATGGTGCATCAGTAGGGTTTGCCGCTTTCTCGAACAATCCCAATGGCAGCGACATCCGGATCGGATGGGACTGGCACGCGCAGCACCATTCCAACACCCACAATTACAACAACGACCCGTTCCGTACCGCCAGCAGTTTTGATGCCATACCGGCCAATGTCTCGGATCAATGGACTACCGGAGAAATGATCGGCAAGCATTCCGGCCCGTTTTGGGTGTTTTTCGGCTATGCCAATAATGAAAACGCGGACGGCGAAAACTTTGCCGTGGGCGGTATCGAAATATGGGTCAAGTGACCATAGTGACGGGGTGACATTCCCGCCGCGCTTGGTGTTTTCACCAAGCGCACTCGCCCTCGGTAGCACTTGGTGAAAACACCAAGCGCGGCGCTTAAACAAACATCGCCTTTGGGCCAACTAAAAAAATCTAAATCAGTCATTTTTATGAAAAGCACTTCCATTCGTTTGGCGTATTTGCTCCTTTTTGGCGTATGTATTTTTGCAACAAACAACTTGCAGGCCCAAGCCAATCCGACGCTCAGTATTCAGGGCATTTTGAAAAAATCCAACGGTGTGGCCGTGGACGACGGGACGTACAGCCTGACATTCAAATTATATACCCAGGAGACCGGAGGTTCTATCGTCTGGCAGGAAACCCAGGCCGGTGTAGAGGTCAATAGCGGTATCTACAATGCTGTGCTCGGGTCGGTCACGCCGCTCACAGCGGCATTTGACCAACTCTACTACCTCGGTGTCACGGTAGGCTCTACGGAACTGACACCACGTGTGCTGCTCACCTCCGCGCCGTATGCCCTTTCGCTGATCGGCGTGAACAACAAGTTTCCCAGCAGCGGAGCCATAACCGCCGACAGCGCCCGCATTGCCACCAACCTCGTGGTAGGCGGCAACCTGCCCACCACCCACAGCGTGGTCGCCGTAGGCGGCTACTTGGCCCGCGGCGGCACGCCCGGCCTGAACGGCGCCAACAACAACGGCTATGCCTTCAATGGCAACAGCGGCGACAAAGACAGCGGCCTGTTTTCTACCGCCGACGGAAGAGTTTCCCTGTATGTCAACAACGCGGAGGTGCTGGCAGTCAAACCCGACACGGTGGCCATCGCCGGAAACGTGAATGCCAACAATGTTGGCATCAACAACGTCGGCAGCCTGTCGTACAACGGGCAAAACGACTGGCGCCTCGTGGCTACGGACTACTTCGAAGGCGGTGATAACAATGGATGGTTCGTTTCGGCCCCGACGAGCGGAACGAACGGCGCCTGGAATAATGGCGCAGTTTCCGCAGCCTCGGCCGTGAACTATGGCGACTTTGCCGGTTGGGCGCTCAAAGCGTCTACCAATGACCACGTTTTCAAAAAATCATTTTCTCCTCCCGGCTCCTACACGTATGTCAAAGTGGTCTTCAAGTTTTTTGCTATTGGCAACTGGGACTTTGGAGATGGCGCCTCCGTAGGTTTTAGTGCTTTTGCCACTAACTCGTCCGGCAGCGGAATAAGGATTGCCTGGGACTGGCACCCGCAGCATCACTCGGGTACCTGGAATTACGACTATAACCCTTTCAGAACTGCCAGCGACTTTGATAACGTACCCGCCAATACCTCGGACCAATGGACAACAGGCACCATGATCGCCCGGCGCTCCACGCCGTTCTGGGTGTACTTTGGTTACTCCAACGACGAAGGCCAGGATAATGAACAATTTGCCGTTGGTGCGATCGAGGTTTGGGTGAAGTAACCTCTCGTACGTGACGGGGTGACTGCCAGTCACCCCGTCACTCCTTGTATTTATAGTCACACAAAAAAAGCATGGTCATGCGCCTGATTTATACGCGTTTACTTTTTCTATTCATATCTGCCGCTTGTGCACTGCCCTTGTCGGCCCAGGTTACCTGCGGCCCCGAAGCAGCTATAGACACGAGTGGTTTCTCCGGCACTGCCTTTTTTAACTACGGCAGCAAAGCCCGCCTGACCAGCCAAAAGAACAAAATGGCGCTGGCTGTTGGCCAAACCTTTGTGGGGTATCTCGACGGCCTGGAGCAAACGTCCTCCCTGGGCTTCTACTCCCGCTACCTGCTGCCGCCCTTTGCCCTGGCGCTCACGGCGACCCAGGGCGACCTGCTCGACCGCATCCAGCTGACGTGGGAGATTGACGCGCTCGGACCATCGCCCAACGACGGTTTCAACATCTACCGCGACGGCGTTTTTTTAGCTAACGTCGGCAACAATATCCGCACCTACAACGACTTCAACGTCATCGCCGGCATCGCCTACAACTATGAAGTGCGCGGCATCAACCTGTACGGCGAAGGCTCGCCGGGCAGGGCCATCGGCTTTCAGGTGCCCAACGGCACCGTCACCGGCTGGGTACAAACCGGCAGCGGCAGCCCCGTGCCCGATGTACTCGTGGCGCTCACTCCGTTGCAGGGTTTTTCGGCCAAATTCGGCCCCACCGACGGCGCCTTTGCAGAGCAAGACTCCACCACAATGCCTTTTTTGCCCGCTTCCGGCGCCGACTGGACGCTGACGTTCTGGATGAAAACCGATTCGGCAACCGCCAATGCCGGCGTGGCAGCTTTCGCGCCATTCCCGCTCCACTTTCGGGCCGTGGACAGCGGCGGCAACAAAGGCGTTGAGGTGGCCACCACCGAAACCGGCGCGCCGTTCCTCTCTGCTACATTCCCCGACAGCACCAAAAACGGCTGGCACCACATCGCCCTCACCTACGAGGACGGACAAGGCAGGCTGTACCTCGACGGCGTACTCATTGCCTTGGCGCCGATGACCCTGCTGCCCTCCGCCGCCGAACTGAACTTCGGCAGTCGAACCGGCCTCGGCGGCTGGGCCGGCTGCCTCGACGAGGTGCGGATCTACCACCGCCGCCTCGACGAACTTGATTTTGGCGAGGTGATGATGGGAACGGCCTCCAGTCTCACGCCTAACCTCACCCACTACTGGAAGTTCGACGAGGAAAAAGGCGTAAAATCCTTCGATATCATCAAGCGCCACAAACTGTACCTCTGCGGTTCCACTTTCAAGTTAGACCGCCCGAACGTACGCACGATGGGCAAGACCAACCAGGACGGCTACTACCGCATCGAATCGGCCAGTTACGGCACCGGTACGACCTTCTTAGCCGAGCCGATGAAGGATTTTTACATGTACCGGGCACTCAAGTTTGTGCGCAGCGAAGCAGATTATGCCGAATTGCCCGACTTTTCCGTGACCCCCAAAGCCACGTTGGAGCTGTGGGTGAACAGCGCCGGCCCCAACGGCGACCAATGCGTACTCAGCAAGCGCTGGCCCGGCAACGATTTCCGCCTCCTGCTCAAGCAAAACGGCTTGACGAACGAACTGTGGTTTTACATCAACGGCCAGGAACACAACTTCGGCAACCTCGGCATGGGGTACCAGCACCTGGCATTCACCCTGGATACCACGCTTACCGACAACGAATTGTTGGTGACCGCTTACAAAAACGGCGTTGCGCTCGGAAGCCACACCTTCCTGGGCATTACCGGCAACTGGTCGGATCCGGCCGAACCCTGGATGCTCGCCGCCCGCCCCAGCGGCATGAGTCGTACCGACCACTTCGGCGGCCTCCTAGACGAGGTAGCGCTGTACGACACTACCCTGAGCACCACCGCGATTCTCGATCACTTCCAGAACCCGCGCGACATGCAGGCCAAAGGCTTGCGCGTCTACTTCGGCATCAACGAAGGCAACGGCAACCGCCTGAACAACAGCGGCTCGGTATTGCTGCCCTTCGGCACCAACTTCGGCGCCGATTGGACCCCCTTCGCCGCCCGGCAGATGACCACGCCGCACATTTTTACCCCCGTCACCCGGCAGGTAACCCTGAACCCGAGTGTAACTTCGGTGGACCAGGTGGACTTTCTGGACCGCTCGGCCATACCCGTTACCGGCTTCGTCCGCTATAAAAACACCGACTGTTTTGCCCCAAACGTGGAAATTTTGGTCAACGGCGCGTCGTACTCCCCGCGCATTTACACGGACTCCACGGGCAAATTCACCATTGACTTCGACCCCGGCACCACCGCCGAGCTTCGCCCGGTATTTGAAGACCACGTTTTTGAACCGGCATTCTGGCAGGTGAGCAACGTGAACACCCCCATTACCGGTATTTTGTTCAACGACATGACCACGCGCAAGGTGAGCGGCCAGGTAGCCGGCGGCAGCAAGCCGGATTGCAAAAAATCCATCATCAAGGCGCCCGCCGGCGATGCCCAAAACCAGGGCACGGTGTGTGTCGTGGAAGTGCGCTCGGTGGATGGCTGTTTGACCCGAACCATTACCATAGACAACCAGGAGGGTGAATTTGAGTTTCTGGAACTGCCACCGCTCGAACAAATGACTGTTTCCGTCATCGAACACTCCGACCCGGACGTCAAAACCGCTTTTCAGGTACAGGGCGGCTCCACGGTGAACCTGACAAAGTCCGATACGATCATTAACTTTATTTATGTGGCGCCGCCGGAAGTAGAAATTTCCAGCGGCTTAGACCCCGTGCCGGGTTGCAGCCCCGAGGTGATTGTGCTGGACAAAGGCGAATACGTCACGGTAAACATTCGGGTCAAGGAAACCTACATCGCCACACCGTCGGACGACGGGATATGCTATTTGGACACTGCCAATATTCAAATCATCAACGGATTTGCGGACTTAACCCTGGATACGGCCATGAGCGGCGGCAACCTGCAGTACAAGTTTCTGGTGGGCAATCCCAACCCCTCACCGCCGTACATCAAGACCATGCAGGTCATCGCCACCTCCGTACCGGCGGGGCGCATCGGCAGTTTGGTCAAACAGGCTATCGTGACCGGCGTTCGGAATAAACTGAACACCTTTACAACGATGATGCCCATGATGCCCTCCGTTATCCTGCGGGATCCGCCGGGCGACGGCAGTTCGTCATATATTGAAAAGACCGAAAAAGTGTGCAAGACCACGGAACTTTCGATGGAAGTGGAGACCGGCGTAAGTGGAAGTGTGGAGATCGAAGTTGCTCCGACCATTGTATTTGTCGTGGCGCCATTTGGCGTGGGCAAGGTCATCACGGTGGATCCGGATTTTCAGGCAAACATCGAAACCGAAGTGACTTATAAAAAGGTGACTTCCAATTCGTTCCAGACCTGCGTCAGTTTCAACAATAAAATTTCTACCAGTGATGGCGACCTGATCGTGGGCGGCGAACGCGGCGGCGATTTGTATGTGGGCGAGGCGATCAACCTGATCTTTGGGTTTGCCGACAAGGTTTCGTTCGACACCTGCACGGTGGATGTCAAGCAGATCACCGAAGTGCAGCCGGGCAACTTTGCCACCACGTTCATCTACTCCGAGTTCAATATTGAAAATAATGTCATCCGCTATCTGACGGCCCTGTCGGATAGTATAGGCGTTGATTCCGCTGATAGAGCCAACTACCTGGAGTCCATAAGCCGGTGGGAGGCAATCATTGCCCGGAACGACACCCTCAAGGAAAAAGCGAAATTAATCCGCAACCTCTCCTTCGACGCGGGCGTGGAGTATGAGTACTCCGAAACTGCCGATACCACGACCAACAACAGCGATCAAAACGGCGTAAATACCGATTCGAAAATCGGCACCACGTTCGGATTTGAGTTTGATAATGTAGGCGCGAAGTTCAAGATAAACGCACTCGTAAAGTCCAGCAATGCCTGGAAAACCGAAAACGGCACCGAAAAGGGTCTGACTACCGGCTACACGCTCAAGGACGACGACCCCGGCGATGCCTTCACGGTAGATGTGGCGATGGACTCGATTTACAAAACACCGGTGTTCCGGCTGCGGGCAGGCCAGTCCTCCTGCCCTTGGGAACCCGGTAGTGCCAACCGGGAAGGGCCGAACCTGCAACTCGGGGTCGGCTCTCAATTCACGGCCGTCAATGTGCCGGCCAATGAACCGGCGGTATTCAATCTGAACCTCGGCAACTTAAGCGCCTCCAATGAGGACTGGACGTATGGCTTTACCGCCATAGCATCGAACAACCCGGATGGCGCCATCCTCAAACTGAACGGTCAGCAGCTGAACAACAACACCATACAGTACATCGTACCGTACGGAACCTCTACGCCCATCACGCTCACCGTGGAGCGTGGGCCGGTGGCTTACGAGTACGAAGGCCTGCGTGTCGCGCTGGTATCGGAGTGTGAAATGGCCCGCAACTTCGCGCTATCGCTGCCGTTGGCCGGCGACCCGAAATTTTTCTCTTACATTGATCTCGGCGTGGATTTTATCCGCCCATGCAGCGAAGTGAAGATCAATGTACCGGAGCAAAACTGGGTGGTGGTGACCAACGACCCACTCCAGCCTGGAACCACGCGCCGCATCACCGTGTCGGGTTACGACCTGAACTCACCCGATTTTCAACTGATCCGGGTACAGTACCGCCGTTCCGACGGCAACGGCGCCTGGATCAACCTGCCCACTCCGACCGGCATTTTTGAAGCATACAATCCCAAATGGTCGGGCTTTTACAATGCACAAGCAGACACTTTCAGGGTACCCAACCCCGACACGTTGCTGCTGCAACCCGATTTTACCCAGTTCACCTGGGAAACGGCATTGTTGTCCGACGGTCCGTACGAAATCCACGCCTGGGCTGTATGTACCGGCGATGCCTCGGACATGCCCGGTTTTTCGGAAATCATCAAGGGCCGTATAGATCGCGAACCACCGAGTCTGGTGGGCGTTCCGCAACCTTCGGACGGCGTGTTCAACGTGGGCGACGAGATTTCCTTCACGTTCAATCAGCATGTTAATTGCGACTCGTTGAAACAGGATTTCATCGGACTAAAACGGAACGTAGGCCTGTATGATGCCACCACAAACACCTTGATTGGCGCCAACGTGACCTGCTACGAAAACAAGATCGTTTTTGACCCGACGTTCAACAACGAGTTCTTTGAGAACCGCATCGTGCGGGCTGAACTTCGCGGCATTCAGGACCTGATCGGTAATAAAGGCGGCGCACTTGACTGGGAATTTTTCGTGGACCGCAACGAACTCGCCTGGCTGACCGACAGCCTCGGCATCACGAAATTCGAGGAGGAATCCCAAACCGGCATCGCCAACATCCACAACCGGGGCGGCTACCCGGCGCCGTTCAAAATCCTCGGTGCACCCGACTGGGTGCGCGTAGTGCCCAACCAGGGGACCCTGGCGCCCAACGAAATGCGCGCGATCAGTTTTACCGTGGACTCTACGCTGGCGTTTGGCCACTGGTCCGACACCATCGTGTTGGAAACCCAAACCGGGCAGAATCCCTTCTTCATGGGCGGTAGCGAGCCGCTGCCCATCGGGGTGCGCGTGGTATGCCGCCCGCCATACGGCAATGTGAACCTCGCCCAGTTTGAAAACACCATGGGCATGGTGCTCAAAGTCAACATTGAGGGCGTATTTTCGACAGACCCTGAAGATATTGTCGCAGTATTTATTGACGACGAATTCCGCGGTCGTGCCAACGTTCAGTTTGTGCCGCAGGTAAACGCGTGGTTAGCCTACCTGACCGTACATGGCGACCCGAGCGATATGCTCAAGCCCCTGCGCATGGAAGTATGGGATGCCTCGGCGTGCCAACGGTACGGTTCTGTAGTGGAACCGTTTACGTTCCAGCCCGACAACGTGATCGGCATACCGATCAACCCGCAGGTGATCCATACGGGCGGCCTGTTGTTGCGTGAGGTACCCTTAGGCTACGGCTGGAACTGGATTTCATTCAACCTGGCCTTCCCCGACAACAGCCTCAACGCCGCGCTCGCTTCGCTCAAACACCCGGAAAACGACCTGATGCGGAGCCAGACGGCCATTTCAGAATATTTCGGCGGCTGGTTTGGGGGGCTCAACAACCTGAACAACACCACGATGTACATCTACCGGGCCGATGTGCAGGATACGCTGCGCATGCAGGGCACGCCGATAGACCCGCTCACGACAAACATCCCGGTGGTGGCCGGCTGGAACTGGATCGGGTATGTGCCCAACTATTCCCTGCCGATCAACGACGCGCTCGCTTCGTTGCCGGCGCAAATCGGCGATATTGTCAAAAGCCAGTATTCGTTTGCGCAGTACATCAACCCGACCTTTGGTTGGGTGGGCAACCTGAAGTACATGTCGCCGCCCAACGGTTACCAGATTAAACTGGCCCAGGCCGGTACGCTGACGTACCCGCCGCCGCCGAGTCCGCTCACCGGCGGAAGTGTTGCGGGTCGTGGCGACGAAACGGACATTCATCATTCATCATTCATCACTCATCATTGGGCTTTAGCCCCCAATCAATACGAACACAGCAATACGCTGATCGGTATGCTGCGCGCCAACGGCACCAACGCCACCACGAGCAACATGGAACTCGCCGCTTTTGTCGGCGGCGACGTGCGCGGTACGGCACAGGCGATCTACATCGAGCCGCTGGATGCGCACCTGTTTTTCCTGACGACCTACGCGAATACGGCGGGCGAATTGCTGCGCTTCAAACTCTACGACGACGCTACCGGCACGGTGCAGGATTTGACGGAAACGATGTATTTCGCTCCCGGCCAGCACCAGGGCAGTATTGATAATCCGGTGCCGTTTGAACTGCAAACAACGCGTACCGAGGAGGACTTCGGCGCCGCACTGGCGTTCGATGTGCAACCCAACCCGTTCAGCAGCGAGACGACACTTCGGTTTGTTTTGCCGAAGGCGGAGGAGGTGACGCTGACGGTCACGGATGCACAAGGCCGCGAAGTGGTGCGCCGACCGGTGTCGGCGGCTGCCGGCCCGAATGCGGCGACCTGGAACGGCCGCTCCGACGCAGGCGAATGGCTGAGTTCAGGAGTATATATGATTCGTTTGCAAACGGGGGCAGGGAGTGCGACTAAAAAGGTAGTTTTGCAACGCTTACCGTAGCGGCGGGTTTTAAACCCCCGAAAACAACGTTCGTGAAGTAGCGGGTTTTAACCCGTCGTAGTGTACGGCGGGTTAAAACCCGCCGCTAC
>JBGSKO010000059.1:0-50871 GCA_041741155.1 Saprospiraceae bacterium
GCCAAAGTAGGCCCGGATCCGCCGATTGGGTAGCATGGGCCGGGGAGGCTGGGATTCATGCAACAAAGCCTCATCAAGGTGAATCATCATGCAAAATTAAACTATGCTAACTTTTCGCAAACCACTTTCCGCTGGGTATAATTTATGACGCGAATATTTATGATGGAATGAACACCAACATAGTTGATTTGCAATTTTACAAGCGGTGGCTGCCCAAAAACAAGGATGCCCGTATACTTGAGCTGTGTTGTGGCACAGGCAGACTTACTATTCCGATTGCAAAGGATGGATATAATATTAGTGGGGTAGATTACACTTCTTCAATGCTTGAACAAGCAAAAGTAAAAGCTTCCGAAGGAGGATTAGTAGTTGAGTTTATTGAAGCAGATATTAGAACTTTAGACTTGCCAAATAAATACGACCTTATTTTTATTCCATTTAATTCAATCCATCATTTATATAAAAACGAAGATTTATTTAAGGCATTTAATGTTGTTAAAAAACATCTCAAAGAAGGGGGATTGTTTCTGTTTGATTGCTTTAATCCGAACATTCAATTTATTGTTGAAGGTGAAAAAGAAGAAAAAGAAATTGCTGCATATACAACCAGCGATGGAAGAGAAGTTTTGGTAAAGCAGACAATGCGATATGAAACTAAAACTCAGATTAATCGCATAGAATGGCATTATTTTATAAATGGTGCATTTCATTCTATACAAAATCTGGACATGAGAATGTTTTTTCCTCAAGAATTAGATTCATACTTGAAATGGATTGGTTTTACTGTTATTCACAAGTTTGGAGGTTTTAAAGAAGAAGCATTTAATGATGATTCGGAAAAACAGATATTTGTTTGTCAATAAGGTGCCCCTGCCTGAATGTGATAAAGTCGAGCTAAGGCGTTACGTTTTTGAGTTCAAGTGTTGGAAGACTGTTATGCCAAAACTGATTTTTTCCCTCGTATTGGGGTTGTTTTTACTTACCGCCTGTACGCAAAGCGGCAATCATTCAAACGCCCCCGACCCGCTCAGCCTTTCCTGGGCCGAACTCGAACAACAAGCCCGGGGCAGCACCGTGCGCTGGATGATGTGGCAGGGCGACCCGCTCATCAACCGCTATGTGCGCGAGTACGTGGCGCCGGAGGTGCAGAAACGCTACGGCATCCGCCTGCAAATAGCGCCGGGCCAGGGTACGGAAATCGTCAAAACCTTGCTCGCCGAGCAGGAAGCCGGAAAAACCACGAGCGCACTGGACCTGTGCTGGATCAACGGCGAAACATTTTTTCAGCTCCGCCAGATAGAAGCCCTGTACGGCCCCTTCGCGCAAAAACTACCCAATTCGCAGTACATAGATTTTGAAAACCCCTTCATTGGCTACGATTTTCAGCAAAAAACCGAAGGGTACGAGTGCCCCTGGGGTAACGTGCAGTTGGCCGCCATTTACGACACCTTGCGCACCCCGCAGCCGCCGCGCACCTTAGCCGATCTCGAAACCTGGGTCCGGGCACACCCGGGGAAGTTTACCATCCCGTACGAATTCACGGGCATGACCCTGTTCAAATCCTGGATGATCGCGCTCGCAAGCGATGCCCACGTCCTCGACGGCGCATTTGACGAAAAAAAATACGCCGACCTGAGCGGTAAACTGTGGGACTTCATCAACCGCAACAAGGCGTTTTTCTGGCGGAAAGGCGAAACCTTTCCCGAAAGCCTGGCTGCCATGCACCAGATGTTTGCCAACGGCGAACTGGATTTCACCTTCTCGAACAACGACAACGAGGTGGACAACAAAATCCTGCAAGGCATTTTTCCGAACACCGCCCGGGCTTATGTTTTCGATTCCGGTACCATCCAGAACGCGCATTTCATCGGCATACCCGCCCGGTCGGCCAATAAAGCCGGCGCAATGCTGGTAGCCAATTTCCTGATTTCGCCCGAGGCACAGCTCCACAAACTCAGCCCCGCCGTTTGGGGCGACGGCACCGTTTTATCCATTCCCAAACTTCCGGCGGAGTGGCAGGAGCGGTTTCGGGCCGTTCCGGGCCGCCGCTACGCACCGAGTCGCGAAACGATCCAGGACAAAGCCTTGCGCGAGCCGGCGCCGGAGTACATGATCCGGCTTTACGAGGATTTTCGAAAAAAAGTAATTGAACAGTAGCATACCATGCACAGCCGCTTGCTTGCTCCCAAAAACCTGAACCGGATCGGCATCGCCGTGTTCCTCGCGTGTACGCTGCTGCCGCTTGCTGCCGGACTGGGGTACGCGCTGGCGTACAGTTTCGGGTTGGTTGGCGGGCTGTCGTCGGGATTTACAACCATGCACTGGGTCTCCGTTTTGGCGGCGTCCGAAACCTGGTTTTCCCTGCTGCTGAGCGCCGGCATGGCGACTGCGGTGGTAGCCATTTCCGCTGTGCTGGCGCTGGCTGTTGTGCTTGCCTGGGGCGACCGGCTGGACTGCGGACTTCCCGGCTACCTCGTCTATTTGCCGCTCGCCGTGCCGCCGCTCACGGCGGCGTTTCTGACATTTCAGTGGTTGGGGCAATCGGGCATGGTGGCCCGCATCGGCGTAGCACTCGGGTTGCTCGCCGACCTCGAACACGCGCCGGAATGGATCAACGACCGCTGGCACATCGGCGTCGCAGCCACGTTGGTCGCGCTGACCGCACCTTTCTTCACTATCCTTTTTTTGCAATACCGCCGCGCCGAGAACCTGCCGCAACTGCTGCAAATGGCCCGCACGCTCGGGGCATCCGGGCGGCAAGCCGTTTGGCGCGTGGCGACGCCGGTGCTGCTGCTGCGGGCATTGCCCAACCTGGGTCTGAGCGGCATTTTTTTGTTTGGCGCCTACGAAGCGCCCCTGCTGCTGGGTCGGCAGTCGCCCCGAATGATCTCGGTGCTGATCGCCCAGAAGTTTCGCAAATTCAACCTCGCGGATGTGCCGCAAGCGTACGCACTCACGCTGTTGTATGCCGGCGTAGTCGGGCTGGCAGCCTGGTGGATTTTTCGCCGCATAAACCGGATGACCCGCTCATGAAAAAACTGCTGCTCGCGCTTTTCCTGACGGTATTGCTACTGCCGTTTGTGTACCTGCCGCTGTTGTCGGTAGCCGACCATTGGCGGTATCCCGATGTGCTTCCCCCGGTCCTTTCGGTGGAAAACTGGCGGCTGGCGCTGTCTGCCGCCGGTGGTATCGGCGGCAACCTTTGCCTGTCGGTCTTGTTATCGGCAGGTGTGGCGGCTATCGTTACGGTCGGCGGGTTTGTTTTGGGAAAAATCATTGCCGGGCACTCGAAGCGGGCGCGTTTTCAGGCGATTGCCTATTTGCCGTTTGCGTTTTCGCCTGTGATTTATGCCTATTGTCTGCAGTTCTTCTTTTTGAAAGCCGACCTTAGCGGTTCCATCGCGGGGGTGTTGCTGGCGCAGGTTCTGCTGCTGCTGCCGTTTGGCATATTGTTTTTTTCTACCCATTGGGACGAGCGGCTGCGCGCTATGGAGCAACTGACCCTGACCCTTGGCGGTACCCCCCGCGATGCCTGGCGCCGGGTGTTGATCCCGGTTTCCAGGCCGGCCCTGCTGACGGCTTTTTTTCAGTCGTTCTTGTTATCGTGGTTCGACTACGGCCTGACATCGGTCATTGGGCTGGGACAAGTGCCCACGTTGTCGGTCATGGTATGGCAGTTTATCGGCGAGGCAAACCCTTATTTCGCAGCCATCGGCAGTTGTCTGCTGGTTTTCCCGCCGGCTGTTTTGCTTTTTATCAATAAAAAAATTGTTTTTCGAGATACCATTTAACTACACAACTATGAAAATTAATACGCTGTATCTGTTCAGTTTTGCCTTGTTGGCCCTGCCGGCTTGTCGGCAAAACACGCCCAAAGAATCACCAACAGAGGACCAAAAAGTAACGCTGCCCCCGGCCAAATCCAACTACTGGTACCAGGGCAAAGCCGAGGTGAGTTCGTACACCGTGCTGCAGGAACGCTACGGCGAACTGCGCGAAGGTGGTCAGGTCATGGTGTTTGTCACCGAAGATTTTTCCAAAAACAAGCAGGTGAAACTCGATGGCGCACCGGAGCCGGGCGACGAGCGCGTGCCGGTATTGAAACTGAATGCGTTGCGCCGTTTCCAAACCGGCATCTACGATTATTCGGTGATGCAGTCGGTTTTTACGCCGACAGCAACGGACAACATGCGCACCCAAAAAACCACGACGACCATCCAGGATTGGTGCGGACACGTTTTTGTGCAGTGCAACGCCACCTCCGGCGGGTACAACGTCAAGGCTTTTTCCTATTTTGAAAAGGAAGGCGATGCCGAGACGAACCTCGTGCCGGACCTGCTGGAAGATGAAATCTGGACCTTGGTCCGTCTGAACCCGGAAGCCTTAGCCTCCAAAAAGCTGATGGTACTGCCGTCTGTGGTGTACACCCGGTTCAAGCACAAGCCGCTGCTCCCGCAAGAGGCAACTACTGTCATAGAAAAAGGCGCCGCCGAAAGCATCCTCCGGCTGGTGTACACCAATATCCCCCGGCAACTGGGTATCCGCTTCGAGACGGCTTTTCCGCACCGTATCCTCGGCTGGGAGGAATCCGACAACGGCAACCTGATGAGCAAAGGCACGCTGAAAAACATCCTCCTGGACGCCTACTGGCAGCACAACGACAATGCCTCCGCGCCTCTGCGCACGACACTAAACCCCGGATTTTAGACCGCTGTGGCCATCGAAGTTCGACATATCTCCAGGGCTTTTTCGGGAACACCGGTACTGACGGACCTGTCGTTTGACCTGCCGACCGGCCAAACGCTGGCTGTGCTCGGGCGCTCGGGCTGCGGCAAAACAACCCTGCTCAAAATCATCGCCGGGTTGCTCGACGCCGACAGCGGCAGCATCCACATCGGCGGGCGCAACGTGGAACACGAGCCGCCTCAGCAGCGCGGCGCGGTGTACTTGTATCAGGAACCGCTGTTATTTCCGCACCTGACCGTTTTCGAAAATGTGGCTTTTGGTCTGCGCTTGCGCCACGAGACCGCATCGAATGTCCGCGAACGAACATCCCGTATGCTCGAACACCTGGACCTTAGCGCCCATGCCGGGAAAAAATCGGGAGAACTGAGCGGTGGCCAGCGCCAGCGTGCGGCGTTTGGCCGGGCACTCATCATCAATCCATCGGTGCTGCTGCTCGACGAGCCGTTTGGCAACCTGGACGTAGAGACCCGCGCCGAAATGCAGCAACTGTTTAAAAAAATAGCCGCCGAATACCACATCACCGCCGTTTTTGTCACGCACGACCTGAAGGAAGCCGTGCGTATGGGCGACCGGTTGTCGCTCCTGGAAAACGGTCGGTTGCAGGTATTCGAGCACCTCGACGCATTCATCCGCGACCTCCGCACGGGTATGCAGGCGGAAATCAATTTTTGGAATACACTCGTACCATGAAAACCTACAACCACTGCGAATCACTCTACTGGGTCTTCACGCAGCTCTGCAACGACAAGTGCGACCATTGCTACAACTTGTCCGGCCCGCAAGGCGAACGCATGCCGGAAGAAGAATGCCTGCAAGTCATCGGGAATCTGCCGGATTCGATTGACCGGCTCATTCTCTCCGGCGGCGAGCCGCTGGCAGAGAAAAAACTGCTGTACAGCATCCTCGACGCGCTGCGCGACCGCTACGCCGACCGTACCCAGATCATGTTGCAAACCAACGGCGACTTGCTGACCGGAGAAATCCTCGACACGCTCATCGAAAAAGGTGTGACCCGCTTCGATATAGCCAGCATAGACCGCTACCACAAACACTCGGGTGCGCGCCTGCTCGAACTGGCCGACCTGTTCGAGTCCCGCGGCGTGAACGGCGACGACAAAGATCCGCTCATCGAGAAAGAAACTTACCTCGTGCAGGGCACCCGGCTCAGCTGGGGCTACTGGGGCGCCACCGACGACATGTGGCTCGGCGGCAACTGGGCGCGCGGGCGGGCATTGGAAAAAGATATCTGGAAACGCGACCCGGCGCACAACTTTTGTAAAATCCTGTCCGGCGGAATCGGCTTTTTGACCGGCGCTGCGGGTATTCCGCAAGAAATCTCGATTCAGATGTGGCGCATCAATCCCTGCTGCCCGGGCACCTACAAAGCCATGGGTGATGCCCGGTGCGAAAAAGTGGCCGATGTGCTGGCCCGTGTGGCGCAGTCGCCGGTGTTCCAAAAAATCAACGAAGGCGACCCGCTGGGCATGGGCGAAACGGTGGGTATCAGCCGGGAATTCGCGCAGGCGCGCACGGAGGATTTGCAAAACGTGTGCCTGTGGTGCGACGAGTTTTTCCGGGACTATTTCGACATGGATACGTTAACGTCGCGTTTCGAGGCGCCGATGTCGGGGGCCGAACCGCGGGAGATTTGAGACTTTCCAGGTTTTTAAACCTGGAAAGTCTATGTTCCGGAACCGCTTCCGCCTTACTTCACCGCTTCCGCTTCGTACACGATGTAGTCCGTGTCGCCCTGCCACATAAACGCGTCCACTTTTTGTTTGTAGTGGCACCGCACGGTTTTTCCTTCGAATTGCTGAAGTTTTGCATAGACCTCCGCGTTTTTGGCCGAAAACTCCCAGGTGCTTTGCTGTGACATCATCATACTGCCGGCCAGGTGCAACTGCCCTTCGAATGTCTTGAACATCACACCTTTTTTAGAGATTTTCACCAGCGTGCCCGTGCGGGTACCCTCGCTGATGGTGTACGTACGGTAGAAATAATAGCCCACTGAAAAAAGCAGAAGCCCGGCCAGCGCAATCCACAGGCCGCGCCGCAGCCATTTTTTGGTACCTTGTTTTGCTTGTTCTAAGTCCATGATGTTGTATATTGGTTGTGTTTTAGGTTGAGATGGTTGAGTTAGGTTGAGAGGATTGAGGGTGTAAGATTGCAAACTTAAGTTTCTCAGACCCCCTTTTTGCTGCCCCAGATTTGCACGTGCAGTCGGTCTGTGTAACGGAAGCCGTGTGATTTGCATACCTCCACGAGTTGGCGGCGGCGGCGGGCGAGTGCCTGCCGGTTACTGGCCTGCGGCATAATCCAGATTTTTTCGGGTGCAATGGCGTAGCGGGTTTGGAGTTCGAGCACCTCGTCAAGATCGGTTTTTTCGGCCACTACAAATTTGAAATGCGCCTTTGGATTTTGAGCGAAATACCGGTACGCATCAGGTTTCTCGCGCAGTTTGCGCGGATTGTTGCTGTTTTCCAGCTTTGGAGACACGTTGTACTGGTCAATACTGCTCTCAAATTCCGATGTGGGTACGCGTGTTCCGTTCGTTTCCACCTCAAAACGGTAGGCCGGATTGAGGCGGCGCAAGTGCTGCATCAGCGCTGCGAGGGCGGGTTGTTGCAACATCGGTTCGCCTCCCGTAAGGATTACATTCTGACAGGGATAGGCGGACACGAGGGCCGCCACTTCGTCCGTACTGCACTCGGTTATCCAGCTTTTTTTGTCAAATTTTTGGTAGCCGGGCCGCTCGTCGTTCACATGCGGAAAACGGGTTCCGATCCAGTTCCAGGTGTAATCCGTGTCGCACCAGATACAATGGAGGTTGCACAGGCTGGTCCGCACAAACACCGAGGGCACGCCCATGCTCTTGCCCTCGCCCTGGATGGAATGAAAAACTTCCGGGCGGCCGTTCAGGCGTGCGAGTTTCAGGATCGTGTTCGACAAGGAAAATTTTTGGTCAAAGGTATGCCGCGTTCCACATTACTGGACATTTTTGACTTTCAGCAAGCGTGGGTCAATCGAACAGCGCCGCCTGGTTAAAAAGCTCGTCTTCGGCAGTTGTTTTTGCTGTGCGTACGCTTTGCCCCGGCGCATCGGGCAGCAGCCGCTTCACGACGCGCAACTGGTGCGTGTAGCGTGTTTGTTCTGCATTAAAAATTCCGAAGTGGTCCAGTTTGTCAATGCGCACTTTGCCGGAGGCATGGATGACGTAACAATCGGGCAGGATAATGCCGACGTGCCCGATATCGCCCTTTCCGTTGTCGAAAAAAGCCAGGTCGCCGAGTTGGCACTGCTCCATAAAATCCACGGTACGGCCTTGGGTGACCTGCTGCCCGGCATCGCGCAGGAGGCGGATACCGGCAATTTTGAAGACCATTTGTGTGAAGCCGGTCGCGTCAATACCGAACGGCGAACGTCCGCCCCAGAGGTAGGGCGCGTGCAGGTAACGTCGGGCAATTTTGGCAACCCATTCGCCGGTGCGGGGCGCCTGATCGGGCGTAACCACCGGGCCGGAAAACTGAAACGACAGGTCGCCGAGTTGGCAGCGCAGGCCGTCGTAGCGGGGCAGTGCTGCGCCCAGTGTAAGCGGGATGAAGTGGTCGGCAGCCATGAGGCCCTCCACAAGAGAAAGGTTGACGGAGGAGTGTTCCCGGTAGTCGTCGTACTCGCTGGGCGTGAGCGTACGCACTTGTTTGGCATCCACCCAGCCGACAAAACCGTCCCACGCACACACGACGTGGCGCCAGCCGTCTTTTGAATCGGTGATTTCCACGGTTTCACCAAAGAGCAATTGCGATACCATCTCGCTCTTGTCGGATGGATGGGCGCGCAGAGGCGCTATGCTGACTTGACAGGCGGCGTACATACGTGTTGGTAAGCCGTTTTTTTTCGCCCCCTCCGTCACAAAAAAATCCAAAAGATTTTTTTGTGACGGAGGGGGCGGAAAAAAACGGCGCTGGATTTGTCCCGGAAGGCGCCTTGTGTGCGCCTGGAGCGTTAAGTTCGGGGCAAAGGACGGAAAAATATCAAATTGGCTTTCGTTTCAACGGAAAATATGTTCTCGGAATCAGGCTGATCTGCCCTCCAGTTTGGCTTACAGCGTTTTAAAATACTTACAATGGCAAATAGTGGATATGGCCATCCCACTCATGTTGTTCGCTACAATCAGCGATGAGCAGTATATCGTCCACCACCTGCCCGATTGGGGTATTCCAGGGCACGATAAAAATCCCTGGTATGGCTTGCCCGGTGTTAAGTTGAGCAAAGGCGAGCGCGGGAATGGTTCTTGCGTCATGCGTCAGCAAGATGCGGTTTTCAGTCAATGCCCATAACAGAACCTCGGGATCTTCTTTTCCCGACAGGCCCACATCTTGTGCCCGGACAATTGCCAATGCGCTGTTCTTCAGCCGCAATGCTCGAAAAATGTGGTTGTTGAAATTTTCGTCGGTCAAAAAACGCATCAAGAGACAGTTGACTGTAATGCCTGCCGGCGTTTGGAAAGGCGCTCCCGAATGGCCACTATTTGAAATCGTTGCTCGATTTCACTCCGAATTTTAAGCACTTCAACCATTTGTTCCGACAAGTATTGATCTACTTCGGTTTGGTTGCGCAAATAAAAGCTGATCACGGCATAGACATCTGCTAATTCGAGTACTGGAAATTGATAAACGATTTCCTCGCAAGTTGCCCCGTTTTTGAAAATGCCAACAACGGTATCTAATGTCACGCGTGTGCTTCCAATGCAGATTTTTCCACCGACGGTGGTTCGGAGTGGCAGAGCAGTAGCCAATGAAGTTACATCCATGTGAATCAAATTAATACACAAAGTTACTCGAAAATCTGACGGTGCAACCAATCGTGAGTGAAGCCTGGCTCAGAGCGTTTTAAAATACCGGAAATCGTGTCCTTTTTCGATTTTTTTGAGTAGCTCGTAAATCAACCGGATGAGGTTGTTCACGTCGTCTTTGTGCGCCATTTCCACCGTGGTGTGCATGTAGCGCAGGGGCAGGGAAATGAGCGCCGAGGGTACACCGCCATTGGAATATGCAAAGGCATCGGTGTCCGTACCCGTGTAGCGCGAGGCCGCTTCGCGCTGGAACGGAATGATGTGTTCCTCGGCGGTTTGGATGATGAGGTCGAGCAACTTGTTGTGCACGGCGGGCGCGTAGGTGACTGTTGGGCCGCTGCCGCAGCGGATATCGCCGTGTTTTTTCATGTTGATCATCGGCGTATGTGTGTCGTGGGTCACGTCGGTCACGATAGCCAGATTGGGGCGGATCGTTTGTGCGACCATTTCGGCGCCGCGCAAGCCGACCTCCTCCTGCACGGAGTTGACGACATACAGGGTGTACGGCAGTTTGTCCTTGTTCTCTTTGAGCAAGCGCGCCACCTCGGCTACGCAGAACCCGCCAATACGGTTGTCGAGCGCCCGGCCACAGTAGTAGCGGTCGTTGACGATTGTGAATGCATCCTGAAACGTGACGACACAACCGACGTGGATGCCCATTTTTTGCACTTCATCGCGGTCTTTGGCGCCCACGTCTATCGTGATATTGTCCAAAGCCGGGCTGAGCGTCGAGTCTTTGTCGGTGCGGGTATGAATGGCCGGCCAGCCAAAAACACCTTCTACCATACCGCCTTTGCGGATGTGAACGAACACCCGCATGGATGGAGCGATGACATGGTCGCTGCCGCCGTTTCGGATGACATGCAGAAAGCCGTCGTCGGTGATGTAGTTGACAAACCAGGAGATTTCATCGGCGTGGCCTTCGATCACCACCCGGTAATCCTGCCCGGGGTTGATGATGCCGTAGGCGGTGCCGTAGTTGTCAATTTTCCATTCGTCAATATACGGTTCGAGGTATTGCAGCCACAGTTTTTGGCCCGTGGCTTCGTAACCGGTCGGGCTGGCATTATTCAGGTAGCGGCGGAGAAATTCTTCAGATTTGGGCGTGATCACGTGCATCCGATTAAATTTTGAAGGTTCCGTCAAGCATACAGCGCACCCCATCCTTCGGGGTTTTCGCGCCATTGCTCCAAAATTTGTTGGTCTTGTGTGTCTATATAGCCGGAAGCAGCAGCTTCCCGCACGAGGGTATTGTAGTCGGTCAGCGTTGCAAACGGCAGGTTTTTGGCGGCAAACGCCGTGCGCGCTTTTTCAAATCCGTACTGAAAAATAGCCAGCACGCCGACCACTTCGCACCCGGCTTCGCGCAGGGCTTCTGCTGCGACGAGGCAGCTGCCGCCGGTACTGATGAGGTCTTCGATCACCAAAACCCGCTGTCCGGCATGTATCTCGCCTTCGATCAGGTTGCGCCGCCCGTGGTCCTTGGCGCTACTGCGCACATACACGAACGGCAGGTCCAACGTATCGGCCAACAGGGCGCCATGCGCAATGCCCGCTGTAGCTACACCGGCCACGACATCGAACGACCCGAACGTCCGGGATTGCTCTGCCAAACAATTTTTCAGAAAGGTGCGAACTGCAGGGTGCGAAAGAGAGATACGGTTGTCGCAGTAGATGGGCGACAAAATACCCGATGCCCAAGTGAACGGATCGCGGGGATTGAGTTTGACCGCCTTGATTTCCAACAGGCGGCGGGCAACTTCAGCGGCTTGGTACATACGGTGCGGCGTTTGAGACGGATTTGGAAGTTTGGTGTTGGGGAATTTCAATATTCTGATTTACAATAGATTGAAAATTCATCGCGCATCATTCATCGCGCATCATGAAAGAAAGTCGTTCTTTTGGCGGTAAAAGCAACGCAATGAGTTCGGAGCAAAAGTACAAAGTCTATGTAAACGGCATCCCGGTTTTTCTGGGCACGCCCGAAAGTGTGGGTCAATTGGGGCTGTTGCCGGCCAAGGATGTGTTCACCGCACCCTACCTCGGCAAAAAAAAACAGATCCGGCAGTTTATTGATTTGTTGGAAAAAAACAGCTCGGTGCGGGCAGTCGTACTCTATGGCGAAGACACCGAGCGGCTGTGGGCCGATTTCTGCGCGTGTTTTGAACGTATTGATGCCGCCGGCGGCCTTGTCACCAATCCCGACGGACGGCTGCTTGTATTTTTACGGCGCGGGTTTTGGGATTTGCCAAAAGGAAAAATTGACCCCGGCGAAACGCCCGAACAAGCTGCTGTGCGCGAAGTACAGGAGGAAACCGGCCTGCAAAATCTGACCCTCGGCCCATTCCTCGCACATACCTGGCATACGTACCGCGAAAAGGGCACGCGTATCCTCAAATGCACCTGGTGGTACCGTATGCAAACGGCTGATACCGATACTGTGCCACAAACGGAAGAAGATATCGAGGAAATCCGCTGGGTAGAGCCGGAAGCCTGGCTCGCGTCGGAACCAACCGTGTACGCGAGTATTCGGGAAATCATCGCGCTCGAAGTTTGATCATATTTAGCCGTTTGCCCACTTTCCTGATATTTTATGAATTTTTCTCTGCAAAAAACACCCACGCTGCTCATCACGGGCGCCAACGGTCAGCTCGGCCGGTGTTTCCAAAACCTGGCGGCACAGCACCCGAATTGGCGATTCCTGTTCACCGATTCCCGGCAGCTGGATATTACCGATCGCCGCGAGGTGTTTGCTTTTTTTAAAAAAAATGCACCCACGTGGTGCCTCAACTGCGCGGCCTACACCGCAGTGGACAAAGCTGAAAGCGAACCGGCCCGCGCCCGTCAGGTGAATGTAGCCGGCGCCAAAAATATCGCGGAGGCCTGTGCGCTGCATGGTGTACCGTTGGTGCATTTTTCCACGGACTATGTCTATCACGGCCGGCAGAATACGCCCCTGCGAGAGGATACGCCCGTTCGTCCCAAAAGCGTGTACGCCCGCACCAAACTGGCCGGAGACCGCGCCGTGCTGCGGCATCATCCGTTGTTGGGCATGGTCATCCGAACCTCCTGGCTGTATGCGCCCGACGGGCATAATTTCGCTCGCACAATGCACCGCCTCGGCGCGGAACGCCCGGCGCTGAACGTCGTGTACGACCAGGTGGGTACGCCCACGTATGCGCCCGACCTCGCCGAAGCGGTGCTGCACATTATCCAAAAAATTGAGCATCAGGAACTGGCGCCCACGACCGTAGCCGGGCTATGGCACTACTCCAACGAGGGGGTTTGCAGTTGGTACGATTTCGCGCAGGCTATCGTGGACATCCTGGTCCTGCCCTGCCGGGTCAATGCCATCGAGACCAAAGACTACCCGCTGCCGGCGCCCCGACCGCCATACAGCGTGCTGAATAAATCGAAAATCAAAGCCGCGTTCGGGCTGGATATTCCGCATTGGCGCCGAGGTGTAGAACGATGGTGCCGAGCGGTGGAATAAAAAACTATCCTTCCAGCACCATTTCCAGGATATCCGGGGTGTGTATATCGGAGAATCCCGGTACGTGCAACTGGTAAAACCGGAGCAGTCCGTTCAGCAGGGCTTTGCGCTCGGGGCGGGATAGCGCCACCTCATGGCAGTGGTGCACGGGTTTGTCCAGCAGTTCAAGCAAGGGCATCGCCTGTACCGGTTCCAGATACTGGGCGTGCATAGGTTGTGTGGGCAAAAACACACCTTCCTGCAGATCGAAAAACACCTCGGCGGCCGCCGGCTCACCTTCCGGCTGAAAACCGAGATGGCCCGACAAGTGTAGCAGGAAATGCAGGTGCAAGTTGGCGATGGGCTGTTCTGTGCTGTCGAGCCAGCGCAGATTGTCCAGCAAAAACTCGAACAACGCCGGGTTTTCCTCGCCCGCATGGATGCTCTTGCGGCATATTTCCGCCATGAACAACGCTACAGCACCGCGCCGGATGTCGAACGGAATCTGGCTGAACACTTCCGATGCGCGCATCTCTTTCAATCGGTTCAGGTGCTCGTCGGCATCGCGGAAATAACTGACCAGGTCCACGACCATCATCGGCTGAAACAGCCCAAACGGCATCCGTGCTTTGGCTGTACGCACCCCTCCGCCGATGAAGGCGCGCAGCCCCTTCTCTTCGGTAAAAATATCGGCGATCACGCTTGTCTCGCCGTACTTCAGCGTGCGAAAAACAATACCACGGGTTTGTAAAAGCATGTGGATTGGGAAAAACGGTTGAGGGGGATTGGGAAAAACGGTTGAGGGGGGGTGAGAAAACGGTTGAGAGGGTTGAGAAAAAAGTTGAGAGGGTTGGAGCGACTGTCACGGCTTAAAAATCCGGTCAAGCGCGACTGCTTTTTCGGGGAGTACTGCGCGAAACTGTTCCGGGAAGGTGAAATAGTGGTGTATCGCCACCGGCAGCGGCTCCACTCCGGCCATCCCGATGACCGATTCGATATGCTCGCGGGACATCAGGCTGATGGTCTGCAGCCTGGTCCAGGTATCTTCCGCAGACAAATCGGGGTACGTCTCGGCCGGGTACGTCAGCACAAACGCCTTGGCGTACTCGTGCAAGCCGATGTTGTAGAGCGTTCCTGGCTGAAAAAAAGCAGGCATCAGTTGTTCAGCAGAAAAAAGCAGGCAGCCATCTTCCTGATGCAATTCCGAAGCATGCAGGTAATCGTGCTCCGGCGACGGGAACGGCAGCGGATAAACTATTACTTTTTCAAACTTGTCGAAGAGTATCGCCGGGCGATTGAAGGTCAGGGTAACCGCCTGCGTTGCTATGGCCAATTGTACATCCGGCGGCACCGCCTCATCGGGCCAGGCCACGGGCATCCACTCCGTACCCATCATGCACAATGCTACCCGGTCGCGGAAACGCTTTTGTCCGGCGGCATCCAGGCGCCGATAAAAACCGGAGAAGCGCTCCAGTAAATTCTGCAGCCCTGCAGACAGCGCCGGCGGGCGACGCGAATACCACCACCAGTTGATCTGCGGAGCGAACGCCCAGATCAGGCCGGCCACCAGCACAAACGGAATGATACCGGGCGCGTTGTCGCTGTCCTTCCAGGAGAGATAGAGAAAAAACAAGGCGCCGCCCACAAACGGCGCGGCAAGAAGATTGGCAAATATCTGGCGCATGATTCGTTTTGAGATTTGAGTTTGAGGTATACAACACGAAAATTGACCCAAAGTGTGACCAATATGTGGGCGAAAGTAAGGGGATTGAAGTAGTCAACTCGTTTTGCTAAAAAAAATATCTCTTCTACTTGTTGTTTTGAACAGAGCGCAGTTACCTTTGCCGCCGCTTTACGAGCATGGTACCTTAGCTCAGCTGGTAGAGCAATGGACTGAAAATCCATGTGTCCCCAGTTCGATTCTGGGAGGTACCACAAAAACGGAGTTTAAATGCAAGATTTTAAACGTCGAATGTAAAAGCAGGAGTCCCGGAGGAGCATATCCCTCGGGGCTTTTTTTTTACTTGTACTTGCTGCGCAAGGTTTTTTTTACCGCAAGGACGCAGCATTTTTTCTACCAGTATGTTTTCTCCGCGTCTCTGCGCCTCTGCGGTACAAAACTCGAAACTCAAAACTGAAAAGTGTCCGACGATATAGTCATCCGAATTCTGCTGCTGCCTTTTGCCTTGTTGTACGGGCTGGGGATTGGTATCCGCAACGTGTTGTACCGCATTGGTGCGCTGCGGAGTGTTCGGTTTGATCTGCCGGTTATTTCCATCGGCAACCTGACGGTGGGCGGCGCGGGCAAAAGTCCACACATCGAGTACCTCGTTCGCTGGCTGGATCAGTACATTCATGTTGCCGTACTGAGCCGCGGCTACGGACGCAAAACACACGGCTACCTGCCCGTTACGGTGGTGGACACCGTGGAACAGGTGGGCGACGAGCCGCTGCAGTTCAAACGAAAATTTCCCAATGTCCCCATCAGCGTCAGCGAGAGCCGCGCGCTCGGCGTGCCGGAACTCGTAAAACGCAACCCTGAAACCCAGTGTGTCCTGCTGGACGATGCGTTCCAGCACCTGGCCGTTACCCCCGGACTCAATATCCTGCTCACGGAGTTTAGTCACCCGTTCACCCGCGACTGGCTGCTGCCCGCCGGACGCCTGCGCGAGGGCCGTTTTGAGTACCGCCGGGCCGATATCATCATCGTCACCAAGTGCCCCGCCAACCTGACCAACAAGCAGCGCTCCGATATGCTCCGGGAAATTGATCCGTTCCCGCGCCAACGCGTCTTTTTTTCCCAGTACCGCTATGGCCTGGCGTACGATATGCTTCGCCCCGACCTGCGCCGGCCGCTGGATTTGCAAACGGACGTGCTGCTCGTCAGCGCTATTGCCAATACGGACTACCTGCTGCAATACCTCGGCCACACGGTACGCTCCGTGCAGGCGTTTGAATTTTCCGACCACCACTACTTCGACGAGGCCGACCTGAATACGGTGCGCAAACGTTTCGAGGCGATGTCCGGCCAAAATAAAATCATCCTTACCACCGAAAAGGACGCCACCCGCCTCGAACTGCACGCCGATTTTCTGTGGAAACAAAACCTTCCGATATACGTCCTGCCGGCCGAAGTAGAATTTGACGGCAATGACGAGGCCGAGTTCCAGGCGGAGGTGCGGCGGTTTATGCTGGAATTTAAAGTTTGAAAACAGCGGAAAACAGCCCGATTGAATCTGACAGGAAACACATTTAAAATTTCCTGATTTCCATGGAGCGTTCTTCTCTATTTCGCACGCTGCTTTTTGCCGGCCTTACCCTTGCGTCACTTCAGGCATTCGCCCAACCGTGCAATTTCCCGGTCAGCATCGAGCCTATACCACCACTGTGCCAATCGGAAGAATCGGAAATGTTCTGGGGGATACCCGCCGGCGGCATCTGGTTTGGCCCGTCTGTAAGTCCCGATGGTTTTGTTGACCTGACTGCCCTCGCCCCGGGACACTACCAGGTACAGTACCTCTACGAGGACAGTACCTGTAGCACGCTCGTGTCGGAGTGGTTTGAGGTACAGGAACCGCATGAAATCACCGCCACTTTTCTGGATACATTTGACTGCAACAACCCGCAACCCGTCCGGATTCTGGTGACGTCTACCGGGTCCAAAACCGAATGGAGTGGCCCCGGCGGAAGCGGCAGTTTTTTTGGCAGTTCAAAAGAAATTCTGGTGCCTAAGGCCGGGGAGTACACGTTCACGACGGCGGGCGGTGGGCTGCGCTGCCCGGTCACCGTGAATGCATCGGCACCGCAAATCAATACGCTGCCGGTAACGGCGCAGGATTGTACGCCGTGTAATATGGGTAACATTCAACTTTGTGTGGACACTATCCCGCCGGGTGCATCTGTAGGTTGGGCGTATGAAAATTTTGGGTACTCCAACCACCCGACTAAAATAGTGTTAACCGCCGGGACGTATTATGTTCGCGTCATCGACTCGGTCAGTACCTGTGTCAGCCGGGACACGATTTATGTGCCGTTCGCCAAAAACTCGACGCCAAGTGTGAACGCCGGCTCCGATTATGCCATCATTTGCGGCGGGATCAATTATCTCAATGGCGCACCTGCTTCGGATAGTATCGTGTCGGTACTCTGGTATACCGCCGACGGAAATATACTGGACACGCCAAACCAGAGACACCCGCGAATTGACCAGCCCGGCACCTATATTTTTCACGCGTACAACGCATTCACAGGTTGTGGAAACCGTGACACCTGCATCGTTTCGCCGTATTTGAACACGTTCCCGCATGATTCAGTCACAGCTATTATTTGCGAAGGCGATACGCTGCTCGGGTATTCTCAAACGGGGAAGTATGTTGACCGCTTCGACATCGGGACGGATTGTGACAGTTTTCGCGTGTTGCTGCTGACGGTGCTGCAGCCGGTGGCCACCGCCATTTTCCAAACCATCTGTGCCGGGGAATTTTTCGAGGGCTACGCCGCATCGGGAGTTTTTACCGACTTATTTGCCGCCGAAAACGGTTGCGACAGCACCCGCACGCTGAACCTGACGGTGCTGCCACCAAACGAAACCAGTATTTCCCAAACCATCTGCGCCGGAGAAACTTTCGAGGGCTACACCGCATCGGGCATTTTCACCGATGTATTTGCCGATGAAAACGGGTGCGACAGCACCCGCACGCTGAACCTGACGGTGCTACCGCCAAACGAGACCAGTATTTCCCAAACCATCTGCGCCGGGGAAACTTTCGAGGGCTACGCCGCATCGGGCATTTTCACCGATGTGTTTGCCGCCGAAAACGGTTGCGACAGCACCCGCACGCTAAGTTTGACGGTGCTGCCGCCAAACGAAACCAGTATTTCCCAAACCATCTGCGCCGGGGAAACTTTCGAGGGCTACGCCGCGACGGGCATTTTCACCAATGTATTTGCCGCCGAAAACGGTTGCGACAGCACCCGCACACTGAACCTGACCGTGCTGGATTCCCTTCTGGTAGATTTTGTTGTGATTATCCCGTCCACCGGCGCCAACGGTTCGGTTAGCATCCTGTTGGTGGAGGGTGGCATTCCGCCCTACGCGTTTTCCTGGAGTGCCGGCGATACCAGCCCGTTTATCGCGCAGCTCGCGCCGGGTACGTACACAGTTACCATTGCCGATGCCGCCGGATGTTTGTTGGTGGATAGTTTTTTGGTCAATATGGTTTCCGGGACAAACCCGGAACAGGAGCCGGAAGGGCGTATTTTATATTCGCCAAACCCGATACGTCCCGGACAAATCCTGCAGGTGCAACTCCCGAAAAACACCCCGCGAGCGCTTGAATGTCTGCTTTGGGATGCCGGAGGGAAATTCGTACACAGCTGGAAAGCCCCCGACACAATTCCTCGTTTTTCACTCGAAATGCCCGCCACGGTAGCCCCGGGCCTGTATTTACTGGAAATTCGACAGGAGGGACACCGGCGAGCAACGCAAAAACTGCTGGTCGAGTGACGCGTCATTTCGGGGAATATGCCAGCACGGCTTCGCGTACATTTCCATGTTCCAGCAGCAGGCGTTGTGCGGTTTGGTAATCCAGCCCGGTAGCCTGCATGACCATCTGTGTACCGCGGTCCACGAGTTTTTCGTTGCTCAGTTGCATATCCACCATTTTGTTGTCCTGTACCCGACCCAGCCGGATCATCACCGCCGTGGAGATCATGTTGAGGACTAATTTTTGGGCGGTGCCTGCTTTCATGCGTGTACTGCCCGTCACGAATTCGGGGCCGGTGACCACCAGCACCGGAAAGTCGGCTTCCGCCAGCACGGGTGCGCCGGGGTTGCAGGTGATGCAGCCGGTAGCGATACCGCGCTCCCGGCAGGCGCGCAGACCATGCACCACATAGGGGGTGGTGCCAGAAGCCGCAATACCCATGACAACATCTTGCGCGTCCACCTGGTGCGCCGACAAATCTTGCCAGGCTTGCGAGATGCTGTCTTCGGCGCCCTCCACGGCTTTTCGGATGGCGCTGTCGCCGCCGGCGATGAGGCCGACGACCCAACCAGGCGGCGCGCCGTATGTGGGCGGAATTTCGGAAGCGTCCAGAACGCCGAGGCGTCCACTGGTACCGGCACCGATATAGAATAACCGCCCGCCTTCGCGCATACGAAGGACAATGGCTTCCACCAGTGCCTCGATTTGGGGAAGCGCCTGCTCCACGGCCAGCGGCACGGTTTTATCTTCCGCATTGATGTGTGCCAGCAGTTCGCCGACAGTCATTTTTTCCAGGTGTCGGTACCGCGACGAGCGTTCGGTTATCTTCTCCATGTTACAGATTTAAACTTCATTTGCAGGCTTTTACGAGCCGTTCAGTTTTTTAACAAACTTTCAAACTACCCTAACATCTTTTATCAAAACAGGTGCAGCCCGGCGCCGCAACTTTCGGTCAAGTTTTTTGAAGGTTGATCGTGCTGATGCCATTTATCGTTGTGGTGCACGGTGTTTGCCTCTTTTCCGGTGTGTTAAAATCGAGTTCTTCCTGTCCATAATGTATAGTACAAAAACGAAAACCATGTTTACCAACCTTCGTCTTTCCTCCGCTCTGCTCCTCTTGTTGGCCCTGACCTTTCTCCTCCCTGCCTGCCGCACCACGCAACGTTACATCGAAAGTGGCGACTACGACGGGGCTATTTCCTTTGCCGTTCAAAAACTGCGCGGCAAGAAAAAGAAGAAAACCGACTTGGTGAAAGGTTTGGAACTTGCTTTTGCCAAAGCCCAGGCCCGCGACCTGAATACCGCCCGGAATCTCGCTGCGGTTGACCGCCCCGAAAACTGGGAACGGATCAATACGCTGCACCGGCAGATTTCCCGCCGCCAAAACCTCGTGGCTCCGCTGCTGCCCCTGACATCCAAAGACGGCTACCGCGCCAAAATCGAGTTTGTCAGTATTGCCCAAATGGAAGCCGAGAGCCGGGAAAAAGCAGCCGAGTACCTGTACGTCTGCGCCGAAGACTTGCTCAACCAGGCCGACCGCGGCGACCGGAAGGCCGCGCGCGACGCCCACCGCTTGCTCAAAGACCTCGAAAGCCGGTATTTCAAAAGCTACAAAAACAAGGACGCTCTCCTGCGTGACGCCGTCAACCTCGGTACCACGCACATCCTGTTTGAGGTGCGCAACGAAAGCAACAAGATCCTGCCCCGCGATTTCAACGACCGCGTGCTGGCGTTCGGCGCTTCCGACCTCGACAGCGACTGGAAAGCTTATCATTTCAAGGCAGATCCTAAAATCCCGGTGGACTACCGCGTGGTATTCAATATCCGGCAAATTGACATCAGCCCGGAGCGTATCAACGAACGCGCGTACACCGACGAAAAAGAAATCGAAGACGGCTGGGATTATGTACTGGACGACCGCGGCAACGTAAAAAAAGACACCTCCGGAAACGACATCAAAACGCCGCGTATCGTGCGCATCCGGGCCGATGTACTGGAGGCGTTCCAGACCAAAGCGGCCCGCCTGACGGGGATACTGGAAATTTTTGATGCCGCCCGAAACACCCGTGTGCACGTTGGCGATGTAGGCGCCGAAATTTTATTCGAACACTACGCATCCACGTTCCGCGGCGACCAGCGCGCCTTGAGCAAAGATTCCCGCGCGCGCATCGGCAACCGGCCCGTACCCTTCCCCCCCGACAGCGATATGCTCATGCAGGCTGCCGACCGGCTCAAGCCGGGCATCCGGGATGAACTGCGGCGCAGCCGGGCAATTTTGTGAGTCCGTACCGGCGGACTTTAGTCCGCCGCTTCACGGAGAGGCGGCGGACTAAAGTCCACCGGTACCGGGAGTTGCAGCAACCAACCGATACCCCACTCCCTTCAGCGTGATAATCTGCACGTGTTCGTCGTCGCGCAAGTACTCCCGAAGCCGCGCGATATAGACGTCAAGGTTGCGGGAGTTGAAAAACGAGTCGTTGCCCCAGAGCGCATCGAGGATGTCCTTTCGCAGCACGGGTTGGTTGACATGTTGGCACAGGAGGTCCAGCAGCTGGGTTTCGCGGTGCGAGAGGCGGCGGATGTTGTCGTCGAATTGAAGTTCTTGTCGCAGCGGACAAAACCGGAAACGGCCCAGCGCGATTGGTTCCGCAGGCCCGGAAGCATTTTTTTCACCGCCATGCAGCCGGACGAGGTTGTGGATCCGGGCGATCAGTTCCTCCATGCTGAAAGGTTTGCGCACGTAGTCGTTTCCGCCGGAGGCGAAACCCTCGAGCACGTCCTCGGTTTGGTCTTTTGCCGTCAGGAAAATAATCGGTATCTGCGGAAACTGCACGCGGATGGCCTTGCCCACGGCAAACCCGTCGTCGTACGGCAACATCACATCGAGCACACAGATATCGGGGCGAAACTGCGCACACACCTGCACGACACCGCGCCCATCAGGCAGATGGCGCACCACAAGCCCGCGGCTTTCGAGCGACTCCCGCACGATTTTGGCCAAAAAAGGCTCGTCTTCCACGTATAAAACGTTGATTTTAGACATGGGTGGGCAGTTTAATAGTGAATACGGCGCCCAGTCCGGGCGCATCGGCGAGCGCGATGGTGCCGCTGTGTTGATCCACCACTTTGGCGGCGTAACTCAACCCCAGGCCGTGGCCTTTCACCTGGTGCCCGGCTTGCGAAGGGACCCGGAAAAACGCCTCGAAGATGCGCGCGCGGTGCTCTTGCGGAATTCCGGGGCCGTCGTCCTCTACACGCAGGATAATTTTCGCTGCCTCGGTGTGGAGATACAACCGGATTTCGGGCTTTTCGCCGCCATATTTCAGGGCGTTGTCGAGCAGGTTGTACAACACGCCGGAGAGGTGCAGGCGGTCGCCTTTGATTTGGAAATCAGCTTCGTCGGCTTCCAGCAGGACTGTAGCGCCGGCTTGCTCGAAGCGCAGGCGCAGGGTGGCCAGAATTTCGGTGGTCAATTCCCAAAAGTCAAAAACCGTCGTTGCCGGTGTTGGGCCGCCGCGTTCCAGTTGGGCGATGCCCAGCACTTTTTCCACGAGCAGGGACAGGCGTTGCAATTCCAGTTGTGAAATATCGAGATACTCTTTGGTCTGGCCGGGATTTTTCAATGCATCAAAATCGCGCAGGGCTTCGAGCGCCACGCTCATGGTAGCGATGGGCGTTTTCAGCTCGTGGCTGATGTTTTGGATAAATTCGGTTTTCAACGCCGTCAGCCGCTGTTGCGCCCGCAGCATTCGAAACACAAAGAAAAATGCCAGCGCCACACAGCCGAAGAGCAACAGCGCGAACAGAATTTGCGGCAGCATTTTTTGTAGTAAATACAACTCGTAACGGCTCAATTCAGCGCCGTAACGCTCTCCACTGGCCAAGTCGGTATAAATGCCCGATCTCAATACGCGGGCCTTTTCATCCGGCTCAGCCTCGATGCGGCCAATGCGGTGTTCCACGGGAAGCCCGGCCGCTACAAGGGCGCGGTCGAACTCGGTGCGGAGGCGCGGCAGAAACGCTGCCGTATCCAGCAGGTGTCCGGGGCCGCGCACCATACTGTCGCCGCTCATGGCGATGAACATGGAAATGGAGCCCTGGATTTCGTTGGCGGGCATCTCGGCGCCACCGGTGCGGCTTACGCGTATTTCGAATTTCTGATCGCCGGAATCCACTATGTGTTCCTCGCGCCCGATGAAGGTCATCACCTTCAACGAGTCGGAGCGAAATGCCCCGTTGAGTGTTGGCAGTTCGGTTTCTGCGGTATGTCCGCGCTGGAAAACGAGCTTATCGAGCAATCCCCCTTCGATGTTTCGCACCGTGTTGATAAAAACAAAACCTACCTCGCGGGAAAGCGCAGTTTCCTCCTCGCGGTAGGTCCGGTGCAGAAACCACGCCAGCGAGCAGCCCAGCAGCAGCAGGCTGGTTGTCATCAGGACGCGGGCGAAAAGAAAGGAGCGGTCGGTGCGCATACTTGGTTCGGGTTGCGAAGTTCCGGGTCAAAAGTAGCGGCTTTCATTTGGACAAAAAGCGCGTGTTAACCTTAATTAACCTTGCATCAAGGTTCGTTAACCTGAGCCAACTGGACGGCGATCTACCTTTGTCCCACATTCAATTACCTGTAAATTAAAATCAAAAAATATGAAACAGTTCCTTCTGCTCGGCACATTCATCCTCCTTCCCTGGCTGCTCACCGCCCAAAACACCTCCGGCGAGGTGACCTACCGGGAAACCCTTCAGATCAAAATTGACATGCCCGACGCCGACGAAAACCTCAAAAAAATGATCCCGCCCTCCATGTCGGCCACCAAAATATTGGTTTTCAACGAAAGTGCTGCGCTGTACAAAGATACCGGCCCCAAGGGCGAGGGCGACGTGGAGGTGGCGCATGAAGAAGACGGGAACGCGATGAAGTTTGTGATGAAACACCCGGAAAATATCCTGTTCTCCGATCTGGAAGAAAATACCACGATCAACCGCAAAGAGTTCTTCGGTCGCGATTTCCTCGTTACCGGTACTGCACGCGACTGCAAGTGGAAACTGACCGGTGAGAAAAGGAAGATCGGTACGTACGAATGCCAAAAAGCCCTGTTGCAGGACTCCTCCGAGCAAGTGGTCGCGTGGTTTACCCCGCAAATCCCTGTACAAGCCGGCCCCGGCGGCTACGGCATGCTGCCCGGCCTTATTCTCGAACTGGATATTGACAACGGAACCCGCACAGTCGTCGTAACTGCGGTGGATTTAAAAGAAGTGGTAACCATCGAAAAGCCCACCAAGGGCAAACAGGTCACCGCCGAAGAATTCAAGGCTATCGAGGCCGAAAAAATGAAGGAAATGGGCGCAGAAATGGGTGGAAACGGCAAGGGCGTGCGGATGATTATTCGGACGGAAGATCGGAATTAGGTGGAGATGGGTTGAAAAACGTGTCCCGCCGCCTGCGCGGGTCTTCCCTGAAACGTCGTTCGCGGGTCTTTGGCCCTCCGAATCAACCAATTGATTATCAATTGTTTTTGTACGGAGTCAAAAGACCCGAACACGGCGCAAAGCAGTTTATAACGCTCGGTCGCCAGACGAACAAGTTCGTACAGGCGACAATGGCAACATGCTCGGTCGCCAACTCGGTCGCCAGACGAACAAGTTCGTCTGGCGACGATTTCAGCCTCCCACCGCCTCTCAACCTATCTCAACCCCTCTCAACTTATCTCAACTATTTTTTATGAAAGCCATCCTTCTAATCCTCTTTGCTCTATTCTGCGGCGCCGTTTTTGGACAAAAAACGGTACTGCATGGCGTTGTCCAGGACAACGCCGGCGCAGCCTTGCCCGCCGTTACCATCGTGCTGATGACGCAGGACTCCGTGCTGCATGCGTTCACAACCGCTAACGATCAGGGGCGTTTTTCTCTGAAAGCAAAAACCGCCGGCGCGTACCTGCTGCAAGTCACCTACCTCGGCTACACGACCCACTGGCAGCCGGTGGTTGTAGAACAGGGTCGGACCGATCTGGATCTCGGCAGCATCCAGCTGGAGCCTTCGTCCGAAGTGCTGCCTTCCGTGGAAATCAGTGCCGAGCGCGACCCCATGCGCATCAGCCGCGACACAGTGGAGTACAACGCTGCGGCGTTCAAAGTACAGCCCGGCGATGCCGTGGAAGAACTGCTTAAAAAAATGCCCGGCATCGAAGTGCAGCGCGACGGCACGGTGAAAGCCCACGGCGAAAATGTGAAAAACGTGCTCGTGGACGGCAAGGAATTTTTTGGAAAAGATACCCGTGTCGCTACCCAAAACCTGCCCGCCGAGGCAGTGGACAAGGTGCAGGTCTATGACAAAAAATCGGATATGGCGGAGTTTACCGGTATCGAAGACGGGCAGGATGAGCGCACGATCAACCTGAAACTCAAAGAGGGCCACAAAGACGGGTATTTCGGCAAAGCCGATGTCGGCGCCGGCACGGAAGGCCGCTACGAAGGCAAGTTCAACGTCAACCGATTTACCCCCGGAGACCGGCTCTCGGTCATCGGCATGGCCAACAACACCAATCAGCAGGGCTTTTCAATGGATGATTATTTCGAGTTTATGGGCGGTATCGGCGCCATGATGTCGGGCGGCGGCGGACGTATCCAGATCGGTGGTGGCGACGACAGCGGCATCCCGCTGAACACCGGCCAGGGTGTGCAGGGCGTCCGCACCTCGCTGGCGGGTGGGTTGAACTGGTCAAAGGATTTTTCCAAAAATACCGAACTGACAGCCAGCTACTTCGTCAACCGTTTCCGCAACGACCTGGATCGAAGCACGACCCGCGAAAACCTTGGTGCGCAGGGACTTTTCACCGCCACGGAGGCGGAAGACCAACTCAGCCGCAATTTTGGCCACAACCTCAGTCTGCATTTTCGCCACAAAATTGATTCGTTTCAAAGCATTGTTTTGCGCGCCAACGGCGGGCTCAACGCTGCCTCCTTCGACAGTCGCGGCAATACGGCGGCATTCAACAACCTTGGTGATTTGCAAAACGAAGGCGGGCGCGATTACCGGAGTGCGGGCGACAACTACAGTCTCCGCTCCTCGCTCCAGTACCGCCGGCGCTTCCGCAAACCGGGTCGCGCTGCCGTGGCGCAAGGCTCGTTCAGTTTGAACGACCGGCAACAGGACGGTCAACTGTTCGCCGTCAACCGCTTCTTTTCGCAACCGGCCGTATCCGACACCATCCGGCAGCGGCAGGATGTAGCCGACGGTGGGGAGCAGTATGGTCTCGCGCTCACGTACACCGAGCCGCTGGGCCGCCGCCGCTACCTCGAACTGAATGCCTCCCGGCAAAACTACACGAATGACAATCGCCGCGACTTTTTCGACCTCCTGCCGGTCGGCGAAACGCGCAACGAAACCCTGTCCAACCACTTCCGCCGGGGCTACATCTACGACCGCGCCGGCGTGAACCTGATGGTGAATCGCAAAAAATACAAGGTCACCGGCGGCGTGGCGTTCCAGCAGTCGTGCCTCGAAAACACCGTAGTGGGCGAAAACCTGCCGTTCAATGCCCGGTTCTCCCGCTTCCTGCCCGCGTTGTTCGGCGACTACGAATTTGCCACGGCCAACCGCCTGGATTTCGGTTACACGACCCGCTTCACGGAGCCGTCGCCGGAACAGTTGCAGCCTGTGGTAAACAATGCCGACCCGCTGAATATCTACATCGGCAACCCAAACTTGCAGCCCGAGTACACCCATGAACTGCGGACGGGTTATTTCCTGTACGACCAGTTTTCGTTCACCTCGTTTTTTGCCAACCTGACCGGCACCTACACGGCGGACAAAATCACCAATGCCACCACGATAGACTCCCTGCTGCGCCGCACCGTCACCCCTGTGAACGTGGCGCGGGAAATGGCTCTGCGCGGCAGCCTGCAGTTTAGCGCGCCGATACGTCCGCTGAAAATGAAATTCCGAGTACAACTCAACTCCAGCCGTACCCAGCGCATCCTGTTTGTGAACGACGTGCGCAACGATGTGCGCGACTGGCGCAACGGCCTCGATTTTTCCATTGAAAATCGGAACAAGGACAAGGTGGACGCCCTGGCGGGTATCCGGCTCAACACCACGAGTACCGACTGGTCGGTCAGTGCAGACCTGAATCAGCAGTACACCAACCACGCCTGGTACAGCGAAGTACGCTACACGCCCGTAAAAAGATGGATGCTGGAAACGCAGTTTGACTACACGGTGTATTCCGAAGAGGCCTTCGGCGAGCGCACCGCCATACCGCTTTTGCGGGCCGGCGTGACGCATTATTTCCTGAAAAATAACCGTGCGCGGGTTCGCCTGTCGGTGTTCGACTTGCTGGCACAAAATCAGGGAATCACCCGGAGCAGCAGCCTGAACTATGTGGAGCAGCAGCGCAGTAATACACTGGGGCGGTATTTCCTGCTTACGTTCGGGTACTCGTTGTCGGGGTTTGAGAAGCAGAGCGGGGGGATAGAGATCAAAATGAATTGATTGGAGTTGTCCGGGCAAAAAGGTCGTACTACCTTTCGCACGTAAAATCAACGAAAAATGGAACATAAGGCTACATCCATTCGACCATTCATCGGCGCTAAAAACTTTGAACAGTCGAGGTGTTTTTACCGGGACCTGGGATTTCAAGAAAGTGTTTTGGCGCATAATATGTCCTATTTCCACACAGAGCATGTAGGATTCTATCTGCAAGATGCGTACGTCAAGGACTGGGTAGATAATTCCATGATTTTTTTAGAAGTTGATGATGTGGATCGTTATTGGAATGAACTTTTAGCGTTGGATCTGACAACTAAATATCCAGGTGTAAGACTCACTCCAATTCGACAGTATGATTGGGGAAGCGAGTGTTTTTTGCACGACCCATCTGGTATTCTCTGGCACTTTGGAGCGTTCCAATGACATAAAATAAAAACAAATCCATACCCATGCGCATCCTCTCAAACACCCCCGACGAGTACATAGACCAACTGCCGCACGACCGGCAACAGGCGATTTCCAGGCTGCGAAGCGTCATCCAGGAAAATCTTCCGGAGGGTTTCGAAGAGCGGATTCAATATGACATGATCAGCTACGTGGTACCGCATGCCACCTACCCCGGCGGATACCATTGCGACCCGAAGCAGCCCTTGCCTTTCCTGAGTATTGCTTCCCAGAAAAATTTCGTGGCCCTGTACCACATGGGCATCTACTCCGATCAAAAACTGCTGGATTGGTTTGTCGCGGAGTACCCCAAACATTGCTCTACCCGGCTGGACATGGGCAAAAGCTGTATCCGGTTTAAAAAAATGGATCAGATTCCGTACGCCCTGATTGGGCAATTAGCCAAACAGATGACTCCGGAAGAATGGATCAGCTTGTATGAAAGCAGGCTCAAACGGTAGAGCATACTGTCGGCGTGACTCCACGTCACGCCGACCGTACGCGCTGCAATTCCTTTTTTCAGCACCCCGCATTTACGGAAACGGCAAAAATTACGTTGCCCGACACTGCCAATCTAAACGACTTATTACCGTCGGAAGGGAACACGAGGTCCCAGGTTTTGCCACCATCTGCAGAGCGGAATATTCCGGCGTCGAGGCTGCAAAAGAGATGCTTCCCCACCTCTTTAATGGCGTTGATGGCTGCCGGCCGGCCGGTCGGGTACTCCTTGTTGGACAAGGCCTGACGGAGCAGCATCTGTGTTAGTCCTGCATCCATGCGCTCCCAGGTTTTGCCGCCGTCGGAAGAGGTGCGCAACCGGTTTGCCGCCATACCCAAGGGATCGGCATGTTCCTTTCCCCGAGGGCCCAGACCGCTGGTGATCGCCACGAACCGGCCCTCGATTAGTCCTGTATGGAGGGCCATACCGTCTTCGGTCAGCACCCAGTCCCAGTGCTCGCCGCCGTCGGAGGAACGCAGTATGCCCCGAAAACCACCGCCGATCAGCACGCCATTCGCCAGGGTCAGACTGGACACCATCCCTTCCGAAAAGACTTGTTTCCAGGTTTTTCCGCTGTCGGTGGATTTATAAATACCGCTGTCACAGCCGACGAAAAGCGTTCTGTCCGGGGTTTCCAACACTGCGAGCACCGTCTTATTCTTCAATGCGTCGTGCATGGATTTCCAAATGCCCCGACCGGGTGCTATCTGAAAAACCCCGATATCGTAGCTCGAGACATACGGCCCGGCCCAACCGCGGGAAATATCAGTGATTCTTTCAACCGGGAAAAAATCTTTTTCCCATCCCTGGGCTACGGGTGGTTTGGTGCTGCGGTACAGCCCTTTTTGGGCGCCCAAAATGACTTCGCTGTCGTCCGCAAAAACGCTCAATATCTCTACATCTACGGGCAGTCCCGCGCTGACGTCCTGCCACGACTGTCCGCCGTCCATGGATTTATAGACGATATTGGCTGCTAATGGCGGGATTACCCCGGGGTCCAGTCGGATGGAGTCCATAGCCTGAAAACGGATGTTGGCTGCCGCCAGGGACTGGACATTTTCCGGAGCCTGCTGACAAGTAAAAAAGGCTTGAAGAAAGAGCAAAAAAGCGAAGAGGTGGATTTGCATGATGTTGCTTGGTTGGTAAAACAATACGGCAAAGGTGCGGATGGGCCGGCTACGGGCGGTTTTTTGCGTGTAAAACGATGTAACGGAAATGTAAAAGGTTGTTTTTATCCTCATATTTAGTGAAAAGACAGGAAACCTCTTAATGAAGCCGCCCCCAGCGGGCAGTCGCTGCTCTGGATGATGGCGGACGGCAACCGCCTGAATATTGACGGCAAGGATTACACTTTTCAGCAAAATGAAGTGGTGTGTCTCACTCAATTCCACAAGATGAGCGCCCAAAAAGTATCTTCGTTGCGCAAAGTGCGGTTCAACCGCCCTTTTTTCTGCGTCATTGACCGCGACAGCGAGGTGGGCTGCAAAGGCATCCTGTTCTTTGGCGCATCTAACCTGCCCGTTTTTCGAATCCCTCCCGAAGAACTGGAAAAATTTGACCTCCTGTGGCGCATGTTTTCTCTGGAAATGCAATCGCGTGACTCCCTGCAAATTGAGATGTTGCAAATGATGCTCAAGCGGCTGTTCATCCTCAGTACCCGGCTGTACAAGGCCCAAAAAATGGAAGGCATGGAGGCAGAAAGCATCCAGATGAACCTCATTCGGGAGTACAATTTTTTGGTGGAGCAGCACTTCAAAACCAAACACACGGTAGCGGAATACGCCGATATGCTACACAAATCGCCCAAAACCATTTCCAACCTTTTTGCCCGCCTCGGCGCAAAAACTCCGTTGCAACTCATTCAGGAGCGCAAAATGCTCGAAGCCTGACGGCAGTTGCGCTACACCGACCTGCCGGTGAAAGAAATCGCCTACGAACTTGGCTACGAGGACTTGCAGACGTTTAGCCGCTTTTTCAAGGCGCAGGAGGGCGTGTCGCCCAGTGAGTTTCGGGAAGGAAACTCAAATCAGGGAAGAATTGCTACCTCCTCGGGAAACCAACGCCGGTTCAGCGGTTTTGATAAAAAAGCACAAGAGTATGTGCGATACACAACATCAGTTTTCAAAAAAATACGAACAAAAATGGAGAACCAACGCCCGCCGCCGCGCTTATGAGCGCATGGAAAAGCAGCACGTCACCTGCGGTCTGGATGCCAATGAAATTACGTTCATCGCCGACCAGGACCATTTTTTCATGGCTTCCATCGGCGAAAACGGCTATCCCTACATCCAGCATCGGGGCGGCCCACCGGGTTTCGTAAAAGTGCTGGACCCCAAAACCCTTGCTTTTGTGGACTTTACAGGCAACAAGCAGTACATCAGCGGGAGCATATTGCTGCGTTGGAAGCAGAAGTCCGAGACCTGAAAAAACAACGCGCCAACGGCAAAATGATCGCCCTACAATAATAGAAAACAGCACTAAAGCGTACCAACGGTGTAATTCCGATTGCCACGATGCCGAGTAGCAACAGTTAGCTGCAGGATGCCACCCCAACATGCTCTAATGAGCACAGGGTAACAAATTGGCAAGGTGTTCTATAAATCGGGTTTGATAAAAAAAGAGTGTTTCGGAGGCCGGCGGAATGACGGTATCGCTTGATGAAAAGCACGAGCAACGTTACGTATGACTTGGCGCAAAGTCAGAGGTACGCACACTTAGAGCAGGACTCGGCAGCATGTTGGCGGGTTTTATCAGCGGAATGGCCAATACTGGAATGGATGATTTTTCCAGAAAATAGGGGCCTATCATTTTGGTAAACAAGCGTGAAATATAGTTGGCCGGTTCCACCCCAATGGCGATAATATCCGCGCCGACTTGTTTGGCGCGATGCACGATAGTGGTGCCAAAGTGAAAGCCGTTTACAGATTCCGTTTCCACCGCTACTCCTGCCTGACGCAAGTTGTTTGCCATTTTTTCAATCAGGCTATAGAGGCTAATTTGTTCCTTGACAGAATTGGTGTTTGAGATAAAAGCGGAGAGGTGCACCACGGATCCATAACGTTGGGCCCAAGCGATCACAGCAGGTATTTTTTGATCCAGACCTTCTTTTATTCGCACGGGAACCAGTATTTTTTTAGGGATGACGGGCGGCATGTCCTCGCGAACAAACAGAGCGGGACATGGGCTGCTATACATCAGCGCGGCGAGCCTGCCCGGTGTAGCAATGCCTTTGGCCGGCATTTCAACGACTAACAGGTCGGTGTGTTCGTAGCGCATTTGTTTTACCAAATTGCGCCAGTGCTTGCCCGAATCCAGAAGATATTTGATCGAATACGCTCCCGGAAGATGGCTACCCAACTGTTTTAGTTGAGCCATCGCAGATTTGATTAAATCGTTGTTTTTTTTCCCATAAAGGGCCATGTCTATGTTGTTATTGGCCCTGATGGCGCCATAAATCAAGAGCTGAGCTTTAAAAACACTGGATAATCGCTCCGACCACGCGGTAGCGGTGCTGTTTTTTATGGGAAAAATAGCGGGAGTTATTATTTTTCGAATCGTGTAGTTTTTCATAAAAAATATAGTTTGAATGACTTCAGAAGCATTTCAGAAGAGCCTTTTGGCATGCTAAACATGAACAGACTTTTTAAGGAAAGCCCCAAAAGCAGTGTAAATAATTCGATAAAATGATTACAAACAGGCCCCTTGCCGGAACATAAAATGGCGCACAACACAGGGTGCCGATTTTGGTGTTGGTATATTGCAATTACAACAAAGGTCAGGGAAAATGCGCGCCGGAAACCTGATCGAAATCAGGTTTAAGACTTTTGTCTATATTTTTTTGTCAGGTATGGGTTTTCTGATTCAGACGGCTTGGGTTCACGCCGAAAGATTGCAGCGCGAGGATGAGGCCGAGGACCCTGACTAATCAGTTGCAAAACGAAGTTTGGCGTCCTTTTGAAAACGCTCGGGCACGCATACATCGGCTCGGAACTACCGATAAAAGTATAAACAGGAAAATAGGTGCCGGCCAAAAGGAGCAATAGGACTACAACATTGCCGACGGTAATGACAGCCCTTTGAAAACGGAACAGTTCGTCGTTTAATTTTCGTTTGTTTTTAAGACATTATATGATCAAACGAACTCCGCCCAGTTCGGATACCCGGTAAGGAAACCGGTCGCCGGGCGAACCGATAAACATGAAGTTCTTGGGGATGCCCCATTTTTGGGAAAGCGCTGCAATTAGCTCGGGGCCGAAAACGCCCTCGATTTCCAAATATTCAATCTGAACCTCTGGATAGGCTCTATCGAGCACCTCCAGGTCTTTCCTAAGGGCTTCGTTGAGCAATTGGCCCTTCTTTAAAACCGTCACGATTTTTAGCCGGCCTGTTTTTTCATTGGTTTCCACGTACTGCAACACCCGGTTAAGCACCGCCACATCGTCGCCTTTGGTAAAAAAGACAAACTCCTGGGCGTTGATTTTTTCCAGCATTGTTTTCAAATAATGGCTGCTGACCACAACAAAGCGACGCACGGGGCGGTACAGGTAATCAATCGCGTAGAGCAGCACCCGAACGATGCGGCCCCGGTTGAGCATCAGAAAAAAGAAGCCCAGCGCAGGCAGTAGGTACTGAATAAAGGTGAAGAGCGCATCAGGGTTGATCTGCATATTTCCCCAAAATGCCGCCGTCACGCACGCAATGGCCACCACTACCGCCAAGGGATGCGCCCGCACCGGTCGCGGCAGTTTGGCGCGTTTAATTTTCAAGAGCAGATTGCCCAGCCCGAACAATGCCATTACCGCTAAAAATGAAAACGTGTAGACCCCGGCCAATGCGCCCAGGTCGCCTTTTGTGGCAAAAAGCACCGACACGCACAGGATAAAAAAGGCCACCACGATGCGGTAATTTACCCCCCGCTGGTTCTGGGCCAGAAAAAAATTAGGCAACACGCGGTCGAGCGTGATGCGCTCAATCAGACCGGTTACTCCCACGAAAGAGGTGAGCACCGCTCCGCTCAGCACCAGCACGGCATCTACCGAAATCAGCATTCCCAGCCAGCTTCCCCCGGCCGTTTGGCCAATGAATGCTAACAGCGACTCCCGGTGCTCGCCCACCTGCGCCAAAGGGATGATGCATAACACGAGCAACGCAATGACTGGGTTGAAAAAACTCACCACCGCCCACATATTGCGCAGTGTCTTTCGGAATACGCCCGGCTGTTGTTCTTCCACAAAATTGGCAGAGCTCTCAAAACCCGAAATGCCCAGCATGGCCGCCGAAAATCCCAGGAAAAGTGCCGTACCGAACCCGCTCGCTCCGGGCAACGGTTGCTGCCAATTGAGCGCAAACGTGGCGCCGCCGTGCCAAAACAAAAACCACCCGCCTGCCAAAACCAGTAGCGAGAGCGTAGTCAGGTGCGTGATAAAAATCACTACCGCTACGATTGCCGACTCGCCAATACCCACCAGGGCCAGTCCCATGAAGATCGCCAACAGCGCCACCGTGGCCGCCTCGATTGGCAGCCCATGTGCTATGCTGTGCAGGTAGTGCATGGCTTCGTTGGCAGAAATGACCGCCGTGGCCATATAGGACAGAATGGTGAGACAGGCGGCAGCCGAGGCCATTTGTTTGGACGTGGTATTCAGCAAGGCATTGTACGCACCACCGTTGAGCGGTAATGCTCCCACTACCTCGCCATAAATACGGCGAAAGAGGAAGAGTACGACGGCCACAACGAGCAGTGAAATCCAGGCAAACTGCCCAGCATAAAGTATCGTCAAGGCCGATACGTAGAGGCAGGAAGAACTAATATCGTTGCCACAGATGGCCGTGGCTTGCAGTTCATTTAGTTTGTGGGGCTGTGCAGTCGTGTTCATGACAAGGATTCAAACGTTAAAAAATCGAAGGATCGCTACGCACAGCAACATCCGCCACTTCAGACATGAGGGGAAGGGCGCTGTGCTTCGGTATGTATTAACTGCATCGGAAATTTTCGCGGGACATCGCTCAAAAACCTAGTGATATGGTTGTCGTTTTCAGGCCCGTAAGCGTCAATGACGATGCCTTTATCCAACCCGTTTTTATGTTCGAGGATGTACAGTACTGCATTGTCCGAAGGATCTGAAAACCCCTCGAATCGGTGTACCGTTACGATGATCCAAGAGGAAGGGCTTAGCGGATCAGATGAAAAACAGAAAGGGAAGGTATAGCCCTTTTCAGTATAATGGTTTACCGCTTTGCTCAAGATTCGGAAATAAAGGTTCTTCATCGCGTTTCGACATTTAAACGTAGGGAAGTGCGCAAGGGAAGGCCTTGGCTTAGCAACATCGGGCCGTAGTCGGCCCGTATGATCTGTACGGTTTTTTGTGCATCGGCGGGCAATTTGGCCGGGCGAATGCTGAGAACCGGCACTTGGGCGTGGTTCACGATTTGCTGGGTGTAGGGACCCACGAAAAAGTCGCGGATACCATAGTCTAATGTGGCCGTGATGGCAATGAGGTCCGTTTTTTGAGCAAGGTGCAGCACTTCTTTCGCTACCTGCTCGGTTGGCTTCAAGTGCTGTGTTTGGCATTCCACCTCATCGTCGCGCAACTTGTCCTTCAGTTTCAGGATACTTTTTTCCACCCAGTTTTCTGAAGATGGGCTGTTCGTGTCGGGTATGCCGAGCACGTGCAGCACCGCTTTGTTTTGCCGGATGATTTTGCGCAAAAAATCGTATTTCTCCAATGCGCCCGGCGTATCGCGCACGGGGAACAATATGCGGGAAAACGATTCCCATTTTCCGTTGGGTGGCACGGTCAACACCGGGCAAGGCGCGTGTTTAACGACCGCGTAAGCGTTGGTGCCCATGAAAAACTCGCGAAACCCCGAAGCCCCGTGCGTGCCCATGACCACCAGATCGGCCCCGAAGCGTTCGGCGGATTTGCAGATTTCAGAGGGAACAAATCCTTGCGTCGTTTCCCCCTGTACCTCAATCCCGTGTTGTTCGATCACGTCGTCCGTAATTTGGCGAAGCATTTCCTGGGCCTCGTCGCGCATCATTTCAATCATGGGAATGGCAGACGTAATGGGCAGCACGTCCGCATGGTGGTACGACAAAATACTTTCGTTGACGACGTGTAGCAGGGTCAGTTTTGCCGCATGGCGCTTGGTCATAGCCACCGCAGTATCCAGCGCATTGAGCGATGCGGCGGAAAAATCTATAGGGACGAGAATATGTCGGATCGTAAGTGTGTCCATGGTCGAATGTTTTATCGTGTGAAAATTGACACTACAAAAGTCGGGGCCTTGGAGCAATCAAAACCTGACGGGGGTCAGGTTTGGGCAAAATTGAAGAAATGATCGCCTATTTTAGCGCTTAAATTGTTCAAAATGAAAAATCCGATGGACGGACGCCTTACCATTGCCATCGCCCAAATCGCTCCGGTCTGGCTCGACCGCGAAAAAACAATCGCCAAAATGCTGAGCTACATCCACGCGGCTGCAGCCCAAAACGGGTAACTCATCCTGTTCGGAGAGGCTCTGCTGGGCGACCGGCGACGGACACGGGCTGCGTACCTTTCCGCTGGGCGCGGTCACGGTCGGCGATATAGGTGCGTACCACTCCCGCGATCATGTTGCCGATCGTGGAAGACGACCCCAGCGAGAACAATACGCCGAGAAACACCGACACGCCCTGGAAAACGAGCGACCTCTGGCAAGGCGCGTTTTATATGGGAGGTGCCAAGCGATTTCTGTTACTTTTGCCGCAGCTCCAGCATTAACACGCGATTACAGACGTGCAACAACAAGCCGAGATACGCAAATATTATTTCAAGCCTCCGCCCTTCTGGGAGAGCATCTCGGCAGCTTTATGGCGCGAAATGCAAGCCGTGTCACAAGTCATCACTTGCCCAAAAAAAACACTGATATACAGCGAGGGGAGCTATCCCCGGTCGTTGTATATCATTCGAAAAGGCCGGGTCAAAGTGTACATAATCAACAATGCGGGTGCAGAACAAATCATTTATTTTCTCGGAAAAGACGAGGTGTTTGGACATCGCTCCATCGTGTGCGACGAGCCCAGCCCGGTGTTCATCGAAACCATTGACGATTGTGTTCTTGATTGCATCCCGCGCTACTACTTTGAAGATTTTTTGAGAATATCACCCGAACTAAATGCCGCATTCTTGTATTACCTGGGGCATGAGTTTCGTGTATTTGCTAACAAAATTAGCGTGTTTGCGCACAAACCTGTCCAGGAGCGAGTAGCCCTTGCCTTATTGGTGCTGAACGAAAAATTCAATGAACACCCGCAATATGTGATGGTGCTCAATTTTTCGCGTAATGACCTGGCTTCTTATGTCGGCACAGCCACCGAAAATCTTATCCGACAATTGAAAGTCTTGAAAGAAGCCCGAGCCATCATCGTCAAAGGGCGAAAAATTATAATCGAAGAGACTGATTTGTTGTGGGAGCGTGCTAATGTACTCCCGCGCTAATAATCGTCTATCGCTTCTGTTTTCAACCAGTCGGTGTGCGCCCTCCGTATCTAATTTACGTTCTTTGCAGTTCCATGAAGGTGCTGCTCACGACACTCAACGCAAAATACATCCATACCAACCTGGCGATCCGGCTGCTCTACGACTTGAACCGGGACTGGCCGGGACTGGTGTGGCGGGAGTTTACGATCAACCAGGATCGGGACGAAATAGCCCGTTTTTGTGCCGATTTTGAGATCGTTGCCTTCAGTTGCTACATCTGGAACATCACCCAAACCCTGGACGCTGCCCGAAAAATAAAGGCCATCAACCCTTCCATAAAAGTGCTGCTTGGTGGCCCGGAGGTGAGTTACGACTGGCAGGACGTCATTGCGCGACCGGAAGTTGATTTTATCATCACCGGTGAAGGGGAAACACCTTTTCGTGCCTTTTTATACGCCTGGCCCGACGTGGACCACCTGCCCAATCTGGTCGGCAAAACACCCGACGGAGCCGTCCGGTATTTTTCCGATCCGGCTATTTTCGAGCTCGAACAATACCGCGACATCCGCCCCTGGCGCCACGACCCTCCGGAAACGCTTGCCAACAAGGTCTTGTACGTGGAAACGTCCCGCGGATGCCCCTATAAATGTGAATTTTGTCTGGCCAGCCTTGACAACAAGGTGCGGTACCTGCCCGACATACACATCAAGGAAACCCTGCTCTACCTGATGCAGCACGGCCGAGTCATCAAATTTCTCGACCGCACGTTCAACATGAAGCGGGATTTTACGCTGGATATTTTCAGGTTTATTCTGGAGCATCACCGTCCGCAGAACGTGTTCCAGTTTGAAATCACCGCCGACATCCTGCACCCCGACATCATTCAATTCATTCAGGAGCACGTGCCCAAAGGCTTGTTTCGCTTTGAAATCGGCATCCAGACCGTCAACCAAAAAGCGAATCTGGAAGTGAGTCGAAAGCAGAATTTTGACAAAACAAAAGGCATCATTCAGGCGCTTGCCGACAAGGTGGAAATGCACCTGGACCTAATCGTCGGCCTTCCGCTGGAAACCTGGGACGACGTGAAGTACAGTTTTGAATCGGTGTTCCCATTGTTTGCGCCGGAGTTGCAAATGGGTTTTTTAAAATTCCTGAAAGGCACCCCGGTTCGGGATAAATACGCACAGCACGGGTTTGTTTTCGACCCCGAACCACCCTACGAGGTCATCGAAAGCAACTACCTCTCCCGCCACGAACTCGCGCAACTGAAACTGGTCGAACATGCGCTGGAGCTCTACTGGAACAAACCCCGCGCTACCCGGACGTTGAAATATGTGACCGCCCGCTACAGCATTTTTGATTTTCTGCTGGGCCTCGGTGCGTGCTTTGCCGAACGGCACGAATTTCACCGGTACACCATTGCCAATGTGTACGAGCGGCTTCTGGTTTTTGCCCAACGGCAGTACCCGGACGATGCCGTCCTACCCGGGTTGATTGACCTGGATTTTTGCCTGCTCCAAAAAGAACGGCCCCGGCCCTTGTTCCTCCAGGAAGTGGACAAAGCGCAGAAAACGGCGTTGATCGAGGCGTTTCAGGCGGATTCGGCCCACCGATCCAATGGCAAAGTCCGGTATCTGGCCATGTCGCTTCCGTTTGACTGGAGCGCTTTTGAAGAAGAGCAGCGGGTGGTGCCGGGCGAGTACCAACTGTTACTCTCCTACGACGGCGTCCGTGTCGGGCAGGCTTTTTGTTTTCAACCGCTTGGCCGTAGAAGCGTAGCACGCATTATTGTCACGCCGTCAATTAAGCAATGATCGGCACTTCGCGCTTGGTCAATACAGCTATTACGGTCGTTATCTGGCTGCTGAACCGTCGGGAGGTGGTGCGGAAATCGCCGCTGAAGGCTGGCGCCATTTGGATTAAAAACGGGCGGCCCCTCATCTGAAGAGCCGCCCGTACAACGCGAGTGGGCGCATTCGCTTTGCATCAATTACACCCTCCGCTGATATTAACATTAAAGGTACACTCGACACTCTGCCCTGCAGTATTGCTCACCGTCAGGTGAATGGCTACAGTACCGGGATTCACAATAGTGCCAGCCGCCGGTGACTGTACAACCGTTGTCAATGGGCCACCCCCACAACCATTGGATGGGGATACCAATGCTGTATAATCGCCGAGTATAGCCTGACAGTTGGCGTTTGCCAAAAGATTGGGTACCGAAGTCGGGCAGGTGATTGTCGGCGACGGACTGTCCTCCACAACTATTGTACTGCTGCACTCGGCAGAATTATTGCAATCATCGGTGGCCGTCCAAGTCCGGGTCACGCTGTATCCCTGCGGGTTCGGCGTGGTAACGTCAACAAACGTGATGTCTGGATTGCTCGCGCAATCATCGGTGGCTGTAGCCTGTGGGAAAACTGGCGTAGCGCACTGAATTGGCGAGGTGACGGGCGGGCAGGTAATCACCGGCAGCGTCTGGTCGTTCACGGTGATTGTTTGTACGCATGTTGCGGTTATGCCGCAAGCATCAAGGGCCTGGTAAGTGCGGAGGATGGTGACGATATTGGGGCAAATTTGTCCGGTGGGCACATCGCTCAGCAAGGAGACGGTGACGGTGCCGCCGCAGTTGTCGGAAGTCGGGATGGAGGCCGACTCGTCAAGGGGCGCCAGATTTAAGCAAGACACCGAAACATCTATCGGGCAGGTGATAGTGGGCGGTACCTGGTCGTTCACGGTGATTGTTTGTGCGCACGTTGCGGTTATGCCGCAAGCATCAAGGGCCTGGTAGGTGCGGGCGATGGTGAAGTTATTTGGGCAAACCTGACCGGAGACCAAATCGTTCAGCAAGGAGACGGTGACCGTGCCGCCGCAGTTGTCGGAAGTCAGGATGGAGGCCGACTCGTCGGAGGGCACCAGATTGAAGCAGGACACCGAAACATCTATCGGGCAGGTGATAGTGGGCGGTACCTGGTCGTTCACGGTGATTGTTTGTGCGCACGTTGCGGTTATGCCGCAAGCATCAAGGGCCTGGTAGGTGCGGGCGATGGTGAAGTTATTAGGGCAAACCTGACCGGAGACTAAATCGTTCAGCAAAGAGACGGTGACGGTGCCGCCGCAGTTGTCGGACTTCTGGATGGAGGCCGACTCGTCGGAGGGCACCAGATTCAGGCAGGACACCGCTACATCTGTTGGGCAGGTGATAGTGGGTGGTATTTGATCGTCCACCGTAATTGTTTGCGCGCAGGTAGCCGTTTCGCCACAGGCATCCGTCACGAGGTATGTACGAGTTATGGTGTATTGGTTTGTACAGTTTAGATTTGAAACCACATCCCCTTCGAATGTTACGGAGAAAGCGCCTGGACAGGTTGTGGTCACGGAGACCGAAGCAACATCCGGGGAAGGAACCAGGTCGTCGCACGAAACCAAAACGTCGCCAGCGCAAATAATGGATGGGGCTAAACAGAGGGACATGGTGACAGTATTGTCCTCGGTGGAGATAGCGCCTGCGGTGGAAAGCGCCCTGCCGTTGAGTACGCTTCCGGGCGCCAAGTCTATTGCGCCTTCAGCAATGACAGTGCCTACAAAAAGAGAACTTCCGCCTAAAGCGAATGCACCATTTACTTGCCAATACACATTGCACAAGTTGGCGCCATTGATGAGAAGTACTTGGGCTGATGCGCCCGTCGCAAATGCACCGCCTATCTGAAAAATAAAAATAGCATCAGGATCACCCTGAGCATCCAGAGTTAAATTGCCATTTAATGTTGTGGCGCCGCCAGTACAGTAAACTCTTGGTGTAAGTGGGAAGACACCCCCCATGGTCACACCAAGAACGGTGTCACAATCACGCATGGCCAAATCCATGTAAGCGATATCCACATCGGCTGCCGCTTGCGCAGTAAAAGTGTCGGCTTTACGTTTGTTACCAACCAATGTTCCCGGTGGAAATGCATTAAAATCGCCCACGTGGGTTCCGGCATCGCCGATAACTATGGTTGATGCACCGATATTGTTAAATGCCCCCTCAGCGGTAAAGAGTGCAAAGTTTCTGGTAGTTCCTAATAAAGGTGCCTGTCCGAAAATTACATTTGGGAGAGAAAACAGGAGCGTAACGGCCGTTACAACGTGTAGTGCTTTTCTTTTCATGATTACTTTAGATTGAATAAGACAAAAAAGTGTGATTGAATTAATTTAGAATTTTAAGGGAGCAATCTGCAAAGGTGCATATTTAGCGTTTCTTAATTTCAGATATATTACATAGTTTCTGTTTTTGAGTTATGGCGGGCAATACCTCCTCAACGTTTGGAGCGAAATCGAGGCGTTTCAGGCGAATTCGGCCTGCCGATCCAGTGGCAAAGTCCGGTATCTGGCCCCTGTCGCTTCCGTTCGACTGGAGTGCTTTTGAAGAAGAGCAGCGGGTGGTGCCGGGCGATTACTGCTTGGTACTCGCGTACGACGGTAGTCAGGTTTTCAAGTACTCGGATATATTAAAATTGACAATATCTGCGTGACGTCTGTGCCTTAAGTCTGCGTGACGTCTGTGCAAAATTTATCGCGTTTGGCATTGTGCATGAGTATATCACGCAGACGTCACACAGACTTAAGGCACAGACGTTACACAGACTTATCCGTGAAAAATCTGTGGTAAAAAATGCATCGCCGTAGGCATTGTGCATGAGTATATCACACAGACGTTACACAGACTTAAGGCACAGACGTTACACAGACTTATCCGTGAAAAATCTGTGGTAAAAAATGCATCGCCGTAGGTAGAGTTAAGCAGTCACTCAAATACCATGACAACATTCACCACCCACACCTTCCCCCGCAACCGCATCGCCACACTCGACGTATTCGGCGCCGGCAAGCGGAAACACCATGTGGTCGCCCTGCTGGAAATAGACGTGACCCTCGGCAGGGAAAAAATCCGGGAACAGGGCGACCGGGTGTCGTTTACAGCCTGGCTCATCCACGTCATCAGCCTGACTCTGAAAGAACACGAACGCGCAGCCGCCTACCTGTTGGGCAAACGCCGGCTGGTCATTTTCGAGGACATCAACGTCTCCCTGATCGTTGAAAAAGAACTGGACGGGCAGCGCATCCCCGTTCCCCTCGTGCTCGAACAGGCCGACGCCCGCAGCGCAGCGGAACTCACCGAACAAATCCGCGAGGCCAAAACCACGCCTTTCACAACCAGGGACATCGTGCTGCAAAAACGCTCGGGACGGCTGGCACGCCTGTACTACCTGCTCCCCGGATTTGCCCGGCGCTTCTTCTGGAATTACCTGCTGGCGCACCCGCATCTCGCTTTCAGCAAGATGGGCAATGTGGCCATCACGTCCATTGGCATGATGGGCTCAGCAAGCGGCTGGTTCATCCCCGCGTCCGTACATCCGGTTTGTTTCGGCATCAGCACAGTGGTGAAAAAACCTGTGGTGGTGGACGACCGTATCGTGGTCCGGGAGGTACTGCACCTGACCGTCCTGCTCGACCACGATGTGCTGGACGGGGCACCGATGGCCCGCTTCGTGAGCGATTTGTCCGAAAAAATCAAAAACGGCGTCGGATTGTGAGGCCCACGTAACGCTCGGCGAAATTTAACCTGCCGAATCCAGTGCCATTTCCTACGTTTGCGAACCCAAGATTCGGCTCCGAAAATCTCCTCGTTTTTCTAATCATTTGTCTCCTCAAATAAGTATGTGGCACAAATTATTTGAGTTTAAAATCTGTGGGCGTCTGTGCCTTGAGTCTGTGTAACGTCTGTGTGAAATTATCGCATTCAGCATGGTGCTTAGAATATTTCACACAGACGTTACACAGACATTTCACACAGACGTTACACAGACTCAAGACACAGACTTCACGCAGAATTTGTCAATTAAACATGTTCGAATACGTAACTAAAATAACGCAATAATGAAAGTAGGCGCCTTTTCAATCAGCCTTAGTGTCAAGGACATCCAGGCCTCCAAACAGTTTTATGAAAACCTGGGCTTTTCGGTCTATGCAGGTGAACTAAGTAAAAACTACCTGATCATGAAAAACGGCAATGCTCTGATCGGGCTTTTTCAGGGTATGTTTCCAAACAACATTCTAACATTCAACCCGGGTTGGGACGAAAACGCCAATAAATTAGAGACGTTTGATGATATCCGGGACATTCAGCGCGCGCTGAAAAACAACCATATCAAACTCGAAAAGGAAGCCGACGAGAACACTTCCGGTCCAGCAAGTTTCATTGTAATGGACCCTGACGGGAATGCTGTTTTATTTGACCAGCATGTTTGATTTTGAATCAAGCGCTGCGCGTGCCAAATCATCACAGACACAACCATATCAATCATGACAGTACCCGCACAAATCGCCAAGCACTTCCGGGAGGTTTACTTCGGCGGCAACTGGACGACATCCAACCTGAAAGATAACCTCGCAGGCATCACCTGGCAACAAGCCACCACGCAGGTGCACGGGCTGAATACCATTGTCACCTTGGTTTACCACCTGAGTTATTATGTAAGTGCCGTCTCGAAAGTATTGCAGGGCGGCCCGCTTGACGCCAAGGACAAATACAGCTTCGAGCATCCTCCGATCCGCTCGCAGGAAGACTGGGACAACATGCTGGCCAAGGTCTGGGCCGATGCCGATACCTTCGCCGGCTTGATCGAACAATTGCCCGAAAGCAAACTCTGGGAAGACTTCACCGACCCCAAATACGGCAACTATATCCGGAATCTCCTCGGTATAGTTGAGCACATCCACTACCACTTGGGGCAAATTGCCGTGGTGAAGAAGATACTGACTCAAGAGGCTATTGGCACACCCGGATTAGGAACACAGATCACCTAAATTTGCATGCTATGAAATGTAAAATCTTTGCGCTTGCCCTCGCCGCCGCCATCCTCGCGCTTTCCTGCGCTACGGACGATTCGAATACCACCGCTGGAAACTACACCAACCCGAATGGCAGCAGCGAACTGGCTGTTCTGATGAACGACCTGTACAAAGAAGCCGAAACCGCCAGGCAAAAAATTGCGCTCGGCCATACGCCGGAATGGGCCGTGGATGCGGAAAAAATCCTGACTGCAGCCGCCACCGAGCCTGAAAAAGCGGCATCGCCGGAATACAAAGCCTTCGCTGTTTCGTACCTCGAAACCCTCCGGATGCTGAAAAACGCTTCCCCGGCCGAGACTCCGGAATATTTCAAAGTGATGGCCACGGCTTGTATGAATTGCCACAATGCCATTTGCCCGGGACCGACAAAGCGGATTCGGAAACTGCTTTGACAATTGATTTTGGGCAATCGGCATCTTTTTACAACAACCGCAGGGTCATAAACAAAATAAAATCCCGGTAAAGCAGGAACAACACGGCAAACGCGGCAAAAAACACCAGGGTTTTAAAAACGAGCCAAGCCCAATGACCGCCATAAAAATGCCGGGTAGCCAGCAGGTGAAAGGGCAGTAACAAGACGAGAAAAGCCGTAAGCAGCAGGATACCTTTCACCTGAAAAAGCAGAATAATCAACGACCCCCCAACCATGAGCAACAACAGCAGGAAGGCGAACCAGTGCGTGGCAAAAATCAGATGGCAGAGGAAGTAAGGGTTTTGCCGGAAAAACAGCGCGAAAAACAGCGCCCCAAGCAGGGGCACAAAAAGGTAGAGCAGCACTTTGGTCAGGCCGGCGCTTTTGGCGTCAATGGTTTTGATGGCTGTTTCGACCGAGATTTGTTCGCGTGCTGCGTAAGCGTCGGTCAGGTCTTTGAGGCGTTCGCCGCTCCATATTTTTGATTCGGATTCGGAATGGTACACCCACTTCAGTTTGGGCGAAAACATATCGTTGTCGCCGAAGAACAGGAAAAACGCGAGGTTGAGCAGCAGGAATAGTTGCAGGGGTTTGATGTACAGGTTTCGCCGCCCGGCTACAAACTCGGCGCTCAAAAAGCCTGGTTTGGACACCAAAGCCCGGAGGGAACGCAGCACTTTGGAGTCCAAATGCGAAAAATGCTCGGCCAGTGTTTGCGCGTATTTGCGCCATTGAAAATCCTTGGCCGACACCCGCTTTTCGCCGCATTTGTGGCAGTACTTGCCCTTGAAGGTCGCCCCGCAGGAGGGACAGTTTTCCGGAGGATTCAAGCTAGGTACATGCATTTCGAATGTTTTTTCCGAGATCGAATAGCGCCCCTTGTCGCTACCGCGGCACTTCCACCTTCTTCACCAAATCCTCGAGTACTTCCCGCACGTGGTAGCCCTCCATTTCCCGTTCGGGAGTAAGGATCACGCGGTGGTTGAGCGCAGGAAAAACAACGTACCGAATATCGTCGGGTGTCACGAAATTGCGACCGTTGATGGCGGCGACTGCTTTGGCCGTTTTCATCAGTGCCAGCGACGCGCGCGGACTGGCGCCGAGGAACAGGTCGCCGTTGTTGCGCGTGCTGTGTACGATGGCGGCAATGTAGTCCAGCAGCTCCTCGCGGATGAATACCTGCTCGATGCGCCGGCGGCAGTCGGCAATTTCATCGGGCGCAAGTACAGCTCCCACAGTATCCCGCAGGGCGCCGGTGAAGTCGTTTCGGAAACGGCGCAGGATGCTTTTTTCCTCCTCCAGACTGGGGTAGTCCAGAATTATTTTGAACAAAAAGCGGTCGAGTTGAGCCTCCGGTAGTTTGTAGGTGCCCTCCTGTTCGATAGGGTTTTGGGTAGCCAGTACAAAAAACGGACTACCCATCTGGTAAGTGTGGCCGTCCACGGTTACCTGAAATTCCTCCATGACCTCGAACAGCGCCGCCTGGGTTTTGGCCGGGGCGCGGTTGATTTCGTCAATGAGTACGATGTTGGAAAAGATCGGCCCGGGTTTGAAGTTGAACTCCGAGGTTTTCATATTGAACACCGGAGTACCCACCACGTCGGCAGGCATGAGGTCGGGCGTAAACTGGATTCGGCTGAACTCCGAGGCAATGGTGCGGGCCAGCAATTTGGCGCTCAGCGTTTTGGCAATCCCCGGCACACCCTCCAGCAGCACGTGCCCGCCGGTGAACAGCGCTACCAGCATCTGGTTCAGCATTTCTTCCTGCCCCACGATTACCTGACCGATCTGGGCCTTGACGCGCTCCGCCCGCGCTTGTACGGGGGATACGTCAACAGCATCGGAAGGGGTTTCAACAAAACCTTCGTAAGGTTCGGAAAAGGGCGGAATGAATTCGATCTCGTCGTGCGACATGTACTGCGCTGTTTTGGTGGGTAATAGCCCCTTGCGGGAAAGGGTGGCCAAGGTCGGACTATCCGCAAAAATAACGGAGAATTTTTCCCGAGAACCTCCGGCCGGCACACTGGACTTCAATGCAGCGCGGAGTTACGTTGCTTTTCCGAGGTTCAGATGAAATGTACACTACTACCGCCCGACACCCTTCCGAAAACGGTACGAGTACAGGTCCGGCTCTCCCTCGTAGTAGCCATCCAATACAACATGGTTGTAGGCGCCCCGAATACACTCAATCGTTTCGACCATGTTGGACACCCGGTTTCCGTTGACGCTGGTGATGATAAAGCCGGGAGCCATGTTGGTTTCATACACGATGCTGCCTTTGCGCACGCTGGCGATCATGGCGCCTTTGATCCGTGTTCGCTGTTTTTCTTCGCGGGACTGTTCGCGCAGTTCGATGCCGAGTTCCTGGCTCAACTCGGTGCCGCTGGCCCGCAAAATAGATACCGTGGAGTTATTTTTATCCCGCAGCAGCACGTCGGATTTTCGGCGGATACCGTGGCGCCAGTACTCAACCGAGATGCGGTCGCCGGGACGGAAGCGGCCGATATACTCTTGCAGTTCGGGGGTGCGCCGGATGGGTGCTTTGTTCAGACTCACGATCACATCGCCCGCCAGCAGGCCGGCATTTTCTGCCGCGCCGTTGTTGCTGACGCGGGTGACACGCACGCCGTCGGCATTCGGGAGTCCCATTTCGCGGGCCATTTCACTGTCCAGATCCTCGATATTCACGCCCAGAAATGCCCGGTGTACTTCCCCGAATTCGCGCAGGTCGCGGAGTACTTTTTGTACCAGATTGGACGGCACCGCGAACGAATAACCCTCGTAGCTGCCCGATTCGGTTATAATGGCTGTGTTGATGCCGATCAATTCGCCGAAGGTGTTTACCAGGGCGCCGCCACTGTTGCCGGGGTTTACGGCAGCATCGGTCTGGATGAACGATTCGATGCTCGTTGCTCCGCCCAAAATATTGATGTTCCGCCCTTTAGCGCTCACGATACCGGCAGTAACCGTGCTCTCCAGATTGAACGGATTGCCCACCGCCAGCACCCATTCGCCCACCCGCACCGAGTCGCTGTTTCCGAATACCATAAACGGCAGGTCGGAGGCTTCAATGCGCAGCAGCGCAATATCGGTGGACGGGTCGGAACCAACCAGCGTAGCCTTGTACACCCGCTTGTCGGCGAGCGTAACTTTGATATCCTGGCTGTTTTCCACGACGTGGTGATTGGTTACAACAAAACCATCGGGCGACATGATGACCCCCGACCCCGACGACCCGGTCACGGTCGAACGGCTCCAGATGCCGCCGTCGCCCTCCGATTCGATCAGGGCGCGGATGTTGACTACCGCCGGCGTGGATACTTCTGCGGCCGTGGTAAAATTGGTCGGCGAAGCCGAAAAAAATGCGCTGGTGGAACGGGCATTAAAAAGTTTGTCCACCAAACTGGCGTAACGCACGTCGCCCGGATCGGTCGTGTTCCAAAACACACGCTGCGGGGTTTCCACCTGGCGGTACATGAAAACAGACAAAAACGCGCTGGTCAGCGCAACCGCGAATAATTGGATGAGCGTTTTTTTCATTGATTTGATTGATTCGATTTTTTCGATTGATTCGATTAGACCGATTGATTCGATTGATCCGTTTTTTCGATTGATTCGATTAGACCGATTGATTCGATTTTTTCGATTAGTTTGATTGGGAAACAGGGGCGGAAAACCGCACAAGTTACCCATAGAGCGCCAAACGATATTTTTGCACAACAGAAATAACTAACCTTGTGTTGAAATGCGTATTCCTTTCGCATTTTCGCCCCTGTTTCCCAATCAAACTAATCGGATCAATCGAATCAATCGGTCTAATCGAATCAATCGGTCTAATCGAATCAATCGAAACAATCGAACCAATTGGTCTAATTACCACGACTATGAACTTTTGGAAATACCAGGGCGCCGGCAATGATTTCATTCTGGTGGATCAACGCCGGCAGCAATGGCTGCAACGCGAAGATACCGAACGGATCGCTTTTTTGTGCGACCGGCATTTCGGCATCGGCGCCGACGGACTCATCCTGCTGCAGGAACATCCGGACTTCGATTTCGAAATGGTGTACTTCAACGCCGACGGACGGGAGAGCAGTATGTGCGGCAACGGCGGACGCTGCATTGTCGCCTTTGCCCGACACGTCGGTATCGCCCGCGAACAGTACCACTTTCTGGCTATTGACGGCCCGCACGAAGCGGTCGTGACCACCTCGTCCGGACAAGACAACTGGGTGGAACTGCACATGAGCGATGTGCAGCATATTGAGCGACTGGACCCGGCGTTTGTGCTAAATACCGGCTCGCCGCACTATATCCGATTCGAACCATCTATTAGCCGGCTGGATATGGTGCAGGAGGGCCGCGCTGTGCGCTATTCCGAGCAGTTCCGTGCCGCCGGCATCAACGTGAACCTCGTGCAGGAAACCCCCGAAGGCCTGCTGATCCGAACGTACGAACGCGGCGTAGAGGACGAAACGCTGGCCTGCGGAACAGGAGTAACCGCTGCCGCCCTCGCGCACCATGCCCGCCAAAACGAGGCAACCGGCCGGCACGAAATACGCGTCAAAGCCGTAGGGGGCGACCTGAGCGTGCGGTTTCAGGCCCACCCCGACGGCACTTTCTCGGATATCTGGCTCTGCGGACCGGCCCGAGCGGTTTTTTCAGGAGAAATCTAAAGAACTATGCACAAAATTCTTTTCGCTTTTTTGGTCGCATTCGCACCCTTGGCCGCCACCGGCCAAACCGACAGTCTGCCTACCCAGGACATCAATATCAGCCAGTGCCGCAGGCAACTGATCCAGGCCTTCGAGCGCAATGATCGCCCGGAAGTCCAATTTTGGGCCGATTCCCTTCGGCGACTGGAGGACAACGGTTACCTCGCCTTGTACTGGGACGAACGTTGGCTCATCTACCTGTGGCTGGAAAACTACGCGCCCCTGTTTTCGGAGGTCGAGCGCCACAACAGCGCCGTTGAGGAAATTGCCCTGTACAAAATATCGCCACCGAAAGACAGCCTCTTCGAGCGCCTCGATACCAGGCTGTTCGAAGACCGGCTTTACCTCTTTGATCAGGTCCGAAAAGCCTGGCTTTCGGCTGAAGAACGCGCTTTCGCCTCCTTGCTCGTGTCCTACCTTTTGCGCCTGAACGTGGATGAGCAAGCGCAAAAGGACTTCGATGCACAACTGGACGGCTTTTTAAAAGCATACCCTAAATCCCGTTTTGCCGCCTTCATTCGGGCCAAAATGTACCACACGCCTCCTCCCGACAACTGGGGACTCGGGCTGGATATTCTTTTTTTGAACGGCAGCTGGTCGGGCGAACTCGAGCGCTCTTTGCGTCCGCTTTTCGGTGTTGACATGGCGCTCTTTTTTTCGCAAAAACGCTTTACAGGTGCATTCCGATTTGCCGTAGGCGGTCAGCGGCTGGCACGCCCGGTGGTGCAAAACAGGTACGAGTGGCCCGAAGACGATCCTTCCACATTCCTCTCCGGCGATCTGGAGCTCGGCTACGATATCATCAATAAATCCAGCATACGCATTTTCCCAACCATCGGAGGCGGTTTCAGCAGCATCCACCCGCCAACAGACGAGGAGACGGACGCCCCGGAGTACTACGAGTTTTTCAAATTTCGAGGCTGGCACTACCAGGCTGCCCTGCATACCGACATCAAATTCCCTGCGGGCAAAAACAGTGTTGCCGGCTCGTACCACGGTGTCCGGGTGCGCGTGGGGCACCGCTGGTTGAATCTGGACAAGGGCAATCCTGCCATGAGCGGCAATATGTTTTTCGTGGCCGTCGGGTACACCATCTTCGGGCAGCAGGCGCGAACAACGTTCTAACCCAAAATTCTACCGCAACAACACCTTACCCGCGCCGGCATTTCTTCCGTTGTCGTCCAAAATCTGAAAAAAGTACACGCCGCTCGCGAGACGCTCTCGGTGCAGGGTGAGCGCATTACCTTTCAACAGCTCCTCGCGTACAATTTTCCCCGAAACATCCGTCAGCACGAACCGGTATGTTCCTTCGGGCAGCCCCTCGAACGTCAGCAATGCCGTCTCGGTCACCGGGTTGGGAAAAACACGGACGTTGGTCAGGGGCGCTTTGGGATCGGAAATCGCTACCGTGATGAAATTCCTGCCGATCTGGTGCCGGGTCTTGTTCGTATGGATCGGGCTGTTGAAATCGAAATAAATGGAGGCCGTGTTGTGGATCACGGTGCCGTCGGGCAGGTCGGGTTTCTGGGCAATAGTGAACGAGAAGAAGCCGTGCGAGGCCGCCTCGTTGGCAGTACTGTCGGGCAGGTTGATGTCGGCAAAGGTCACGATTAGCACGCCCTGGCCGTCCAGCGTCCAGGTGGCCGGGTGCGAAGTAGGCCCCATACGCAGGGTGGCCGGGTCGAGCAGTTTCGAGAGCGTGTCGCGCACCACCACCCGATGGGCCGGCGCGGTGCCGGTGTTTTGGAACCGCACGAGGTACTCGATGTCGGTATTCGGCGACACCAGACGGTCGGAGCTGTAGCCCACCGGAAAGCCCTGCTTGTCGTTGGGATCGAATGCACCCACGAGTTCGCCGCAAAACACATCCTGCGACGGGATGCCGTTGTTCAGGAAATACCAGTTCGGGAAACCGCCGTTCTGGAAACCACCGCAGCCCTCCGTCCAGGCGGCCACTTGCATGGAAAACGGGTGCCCCGGCTCCTGCTCCGACTCGAAGCGGCGGAAGTGTCCGTTGGCGGGCAGCGAAAAAGAACGCGTTTGGCCCGGCTGATAGATTTCATTATCTTCCATGAGCACTACGTCGTCTTCGATCACGAAATAGTGCAGGCCCTGTGTGGGCACCGGACCGGTATTGGTCACATCGAAGTGCAAAGCAGTGTCCTGTTCGCAGCGGGCCGATACCTGGATTTCTGCGCCCGACCAGCCGGGCGGTTCAATGCACAAGGAGTCTGGGTACACGTGCGCCGAAATGCAGGCCGTTTGGCCGAGTACGGTGCTGTCGCAATCCACATACACCCGGAACATGAGGTTTTGGCAATACCCTTGCGGCATGGCGCCGAGTTGGAAACGGAACGTGTTGTTGCCCAGCGCCTCGTAGTTCAGGGTGGTATCGGTGAAAAGGAGC